>CAIOVE010000108.1 GCA_903861645.1 uncultured Hyphomicrobiales bacterium | reverse complement strand
TGCGCCAGCTCGGCCAGCGTCTTGTCGCCCTTGAAAGCCGCCAAAGCCACCTTCGCCTTGAACGCCGCTGTGTGGTTTCTGCGTGCTCGCCTCTTCATGATCTCTCCTGATTCGCGAGCCAACGCTCGCGGTTGTCAGGCAGAAAATCCACTTATCGGGCTGTGTAGATACGCCGGGCCAGCTCTCATCTTGAGCAAACTGGTCTTCGTCTGGCGCATCCAAATCAAGATGCTCAAGGATCGTAGTTCGAGCATCTAAATCGTTTTTGCCCTGATCCTGGAGAAACCGTTCAAAAATCTCGACTGCTCGATCGAATGTCATTGTTGAAACCATGGAGGCGTAACGGATAGCCTGTAATTCCATGTGCCCGCCGTCGTCGGTCCGCTTAAGTTCAATAACGACCAGCTTAGCATCGGGATCGATTCCCAATAGGTCAATTCTGCGCTTTGAGTCTTCCCAATCACCAAATTCTTCGGCAATCACCAATGTGCCAGGTGAAATGACCTCAATTTTGTCTCGCAAAAGACGTTGCAAATCACGGCGTTCCAGAATGCCCGCCGCACTAAACGTCGCGGTACTAAGTGGTGTAATGCCGGTTTTGGCAAATTCAAAGATTGGCATTTCCATCATGTCCTAGTTCTTGCGGGATATGCCTGCCAGTTACCCTTGCGGTCGCACCAGTTGCAGACCCGCCCATTGGCCTGTTGTCACGCGTCGCATCTGTGGCGGCAACTCCAGCTTGACGCCGAGCTTTTCCGCCGCGCGCCAGCCCCAGCGCGGATCGTCGATCTGCGCGCGCGCGATGGCGATCTGGTCGACGCCGCGCGTCGCGACGATCTCCTCGGCCTGCCGCGGTTCCGCGATGAGGCCCGCGGTGCGGGTGACGATGCCCGCCTCCGCGCGCACGCGCGCCGCGTTGGGCACGTTGAAGGCGACGCCGCTGGCGGGGCGGCCGCCCAGCACGATATTGCCCGAGCTCACGCAGACGAAATCGTAATCGCGCTTCTTGAGTTCGGCGGCGATGCGCACGGCGTCCTCGACCTTCAGCCCATCCTCGAGATAATCCGTGCCGGTGATGCGCGCGCCGAGCGCCACCCCGCGCGGCGCCTCGGCCCGCACGGCCTCCGCCACCGCCATGGGAAAGCGCAGCCGCCTTTCCGCGTCGCCGCCCCATTTGTCCGTGCGCTTGTTGGCGATGGGGCTGTGAAATTCGTGGATGAGATATCCATGCGCGGCGTGCACTTCGATGATGTCGAAGCCGAGCCGGACCGCGCGCCGCGTCGCCTGCGCGAAGGCGTCGATGGTGGCGTTGATTTCCGCGTCGTCGAGTTCCGTCGGCACGTGCCAGTTCTCGCCATAGGGCAGCGGCGAGGGCGCGATGGTGCGCCAGGGGCTTTCGCCCGCGCGCAAGGGTCCGCTGCCCATCCAGTTCACATGGGTCGAGGCCTTGCGGCCGGCGTGCGCGAGCTGGATGCCGAATTTCGTGCCCGGAAGCGCCACGGCGCGCGCGGCGTGCAGCACGCGCCCGAGCGCGTATTCGCAGGCGTCGGAATAAAGGCCAAGACACCCGTGCGAGATGCGCCCCTCGCGCGTCACGCCCGTCGCCTCCAGAATGACCGTCGCCGCCCCGGACATGGCGTAATTCATGACGAGTTGCAGGTGCCAGTCCGTCGCGCAGCCGTCGGTGGCGGAATACTGGCACATCGGCGCGATGGCGATGCGGTTGGGCACGCGCACGGGGCCGAGATCAAGCGGGGAAAAAAGGACTGACGTCATGGCGGCGGTTCGCTCCCGGAATTGTTTCGGGTGCAGGCTAGCCCCTCGCCGCGCCCATGGAAAGGGCGCGCGGCTTGCATCCGTTCGCGCGCGCGATAGCCTGCGCGTCAACCTTGCCGCCAACAGGAGTCCGAGATGGCCGACGCGCCCGTGCACAAGATCATCGACCTCGACCCCGTCGACATGTCGCTGACGATGTTCTTTCCCGAGGGTTCGATGGCGGCGATCGAGGACGAGCGCGCGCTCTTCGACTCCACCCACGTCGACTATGAAAAAGGCATGGTGCGGCTGGCCATTCAGAGCCACGTCGTGAACATCGGCGGCGCCAACGTGCTCGTCGACGCCTGCATCGGCGAACACAAGGCGCGCCCCGACCGACCGCACTGGAACCGGCGCGAGAACACCGGCTTTCTCGAAAAGCTCGCCACCGCGGGCTTCAAGGCCGCCGACATTGATTTCGTTTTCTGCACGCACCTGCACGCCGATCACGTTGGCTGGAACACGCGGCTGGAAAACGGCCGCTGGGTTCCGACCTTTCCCAACGCGCGCTATCTCGTCGGCGCGACGGAATTTTCCCATTGGCGCGATCAGGCGGGGCGTGATCCCGACGTCAATCATGGCTCCTATCGCGACAGCGTCGCGCCGGTGCTGGAGGCCGGTCTCTACACGACCGTCTCGCCCGGCGACCGCTTTGTCGATGGCGCTTCCATCGTGTCGCTCGCCGGCCATTCGGTCGGCCAGATAGGACTCGAGTTACATCGCGCCGACGGGCCGGACTTGCTGTTGTGCGGCGACGCGCTGCATTCGCCCGTGCAGGTTTCCCATCCTGAGTGGTCGACCTTTGTCTGCGACGATCCCGTTCAATCCGCCACGACCCGCAAGGAATTGATCGAGCGTGTCGCCGGCGGCGACGTGCTGTTGATGCCGGCCCATTTGCGTAAGGCGCCGGCGCTGGGCGTTCGTCGGGTCGGCGGTCGCCACGCGCCGTTTTTCTGCACCTGCGAGGGCGCGCCCGTCTGAAACCGTCGGGTGCTTGCCCGGCGCTGGCGATGCGGTAGAACGCTCGCGCGCGGTCGCGCGAAGGGGAGACACGCGATGGATGATCAGCAAACGGGACGACCGGCGCCCTTCGCCTGGCCCGACGCCGACGTGTCGAGCGTGCCCTATGGCGTCTATACCGACCGCGATCTTTACGCCCTCGAACAGGAGCGGATTTTCCGCGGGCCGACGTGGAACTTCCTCGGCCTCGAGGCGGAGATCCCGAACCCCGGCGATTTCAAGACCACGTTTGTCGGCGACGCGCCGATCATTCTGGTTCGCGACGCCGATGGCGCCGTCAACGCGATGGTCAATCGCTGCGCGCACAAGGGGGCGCTAGTCTGTTTCAAGCCGCGCGGCAACGTGCGCGAACTGACCTGCGTCTATCACAACTGGGTCTATGATCTCGCCGGCAATCTCACGGGCGTCGCGTTCAAGCGCGGCGTCGGTGGCAAGGGCGGCCTGCGCGACGACTTCGACCAGAAGGATCATGGCCTTCAACGTCTGCGCGTGGATATCCATCGCGGGCTTGTCTTCGGCACGTTCAGCGCGGCGATGCCGGCCTTCGCCGATTACATCGGCGCCGAACTCATCGCCTCGATCGACCGGGTGCTGATCAAGCCGCTCAGGGTGCTCGGCTATCACAGCCAGATACTGCCCAATAACTGGAAGCTCTACGCCGAGAACAACAAGGACTCCTATCACGCGAGCCTGTTGCACCTGTTCCACAACACGTTCGGCGTCGTGCGCCCGACCATGGGCGGCGGCATCAAGCTGAGCGACAGCGGCTGGCATCACCTCAGCTATACCCAGCGCGAGGCGCTGGCCGACGATCACATCGGCAAGGAAAAGGTCCGCTCAATGAGCGAGTCCTACAAGCTGCGCGATTCGACCATGATGCAACACACGCTGGAACTGGGCGATCTCGTCACCAACTCCATCCAGACGGTGTTTCCGACGCTGGTCGTGCAGCAAATTCTCAACGCGCTCGCCGTGCGTCAGTTGATCCCGCGCGGCGTCGACCGCAGTGAACTCATCTGGACCGTGCTCGGCTTCGAGGACGACGACGCCGACATGGCGGAGCTGCGCCTCAAGGTAAACAATCTCGTTGGCCCTGCGGGGCTCATCTCGATGGAGGATGGTTGTGTTGGCGGCTGGGTGCAGCGCGCGGCGAAGGCCGATCCGACGGCGCGCTCGATCATGCCGATGGGCGGCCGCGGCATCGAGCCCAGTCAGGGCTCGCGCGTGACGGAGGCCGCCGTCCGAGGCTTCTGGAAGGGATGGCGCGAATGCATGGGAATCTGACCGTGAGCCATGATCTGGACGCCGATCTCGTGTTGCGCGCGCGCGTCGAGGCGCTGTGCGCGGCCTACGCGCATGTCATCGACGATGACCGGCTGGAGGAACTGCCGGCGCTGTTCACCGACGACGCGCTCTATCGCGTGCAAACGCGGGAGAATCACGAACTCGGCCTGCCGCTGGCGCTTATGTATTGCGACGGCTCGGCCATGCTCGCCGACCGCGTCACGGCGATGCGCACCGCGAACATCTTCGAGCCGCATGTGTACTGCCATTCGACGAGCGCGCTGCGCATCCTGCGCCGCGAGGGCGCGGGCTGGCGGGCCCGCAGCAATTTCTCGATCATCCGAACCATGTCGGATGGCGAGAGCATGGTGTTCGCCTGTGGCAAGTATCTCGACCTGATTGTCGAGGTCGATGGCGCGCTGCGGTTCAGGGAACGAGTCGCCATTCTGGATTTGCGACGGGTCGACACCCTGCTCGTGATCCCGGTTTGACCCCCGCCCCGGGGACCGACGCTCTCGTCATTCGCGCGATGACCGCCGGCGATGTTATCGCCGTCGCCGCCATGGCGCGCGCGCTCGCGGATTTCCATGGCGACGAAGGCAGCGTGACCGCGCGGCATTTGAGCGAGGATTGCCTTGGCCCGGACCGACAGGGAAGCGTGACGCTGGCGCTGATGGGCGGCGCGCCCGTCGGCTTCGCGCTGACCTATGACCGCGCCGGGGCGACGGATCGCGGTGGGGCGCGGCATATCGATCAGGTCTTTGTCGATCCAGGTCGCAGGCGTTCCGGCGTCGGCGAGGCCTTGATGAAGGCAGTCGCGCGCGAGGCGCTCGACGATGGCCGCGAGCGGCTCACCGTTGGCGCCGCGGTCGGCAACGCGCCCGCCGATCTGTTTTATCGCAAGCTCGGCTTCTCGCCGCGCGCCGGCGGCGCGTCGCAATACAGTATGAGCAATGGTCCGCTGCGCGCGCTGGCCGCGCGCGGCGACTGATCCTCACATGCCGCCGAGATGCTCGGCGACGTTGAAGATGTCCTTGTCGCCGCGGCCGCAGAGATTCATCACCATCAGATGATCGCGCGGCTTGGTCGGCGCCAGCGTCAGCACCTTGGCGAGTGCGTGCGAGGGTTCGAGCGCGGGAATGATGCCCTCGAGCTTGCAGCAGAGCTGGAAGGCCGCCAACGCTTCCTTGTCGGTCGCCGACAGATAGGTGACGCGCCCGGTTTCCTTCAGCCACGAATGCTCCGGCCCGATGCCGGGATAATCGAGACCGGCGGAGATCGAATGGCCCTCGAGAATCTGGCCATCGTCGTCCATCAGCAGATAGGTGCGGTTGCCATGCAATACGCCGGGGCGACCGCCCGCGAGCGAGGCGCAATGGCCATCGGGCACGTCGAGCCCATGGCCCGCCGCCTCGACGCCGTAAATCTCGACGGAAGGATCGTCGAGGAAGGGATGGAACAGGCCGATGGCGTTCGAGCCGCCGCCGATGCAGGCGACGAGCGAATCCGGCAGGCGGCCCTCTGCCTGTTGCATCTGCTCGCGCGTTTCATTGCCGATCACGCACTGGAAGTCGCGCACCATCGCGGGATAGGGATGTGGTCCGGCCGCGGTGCCGATGCAGTAGAACGTGTCGGCGACATTGGTCACCCAGTCGCGCAGCGCCTCGTTCATGGCGTCCTTCAGCGTGCGCGCGCCCGATTGCACGGGCACCACCGTCGCGCCGAGCATCTTCATGCGGAACACGTTGGGCTTCTGACGCTCGACGTCGACCGCGCCCATGTAGACGATGCATTCAAGGCCGTATTTGGCGCAGGCGGTCGCCGTCGCCACGCCATGCTGGCCCGCGCCCGTTTCCGCGATGATGCGCTTCTTGCCCATGCGGCGGGCGAGCAGGATCTGGCCGAGAACATTGTTGATCTTGTGCGCGCCGGTGTGGTTGAGCTCGTCGCGCTTGAAATAGATTTTCGCGCCGCCGCAATGCTCCGTCATGCGCTCGGCGAAATAGAGCGGGCTCGGGCGGCCGACGTAATGGGTCGCCAGATGCGCGAGTTCGGCGTGAAAGGCCGGATCGGCCTTGGCCTCGGCGTAGGCCTTTTCCAGTTGGAGGATCAGCGGCATCAGCGTTTCCGCGACGAAGCGTCCGCCGAAAATGCCGAAATGGCCGGTGGCGTCCGGGCCGGCCCGGAACGAATTGGGAGGAACAGGTTTCAACGCGCGCGCTCCAATGATGGCGCCCTTTTAGGCCGAGTTGAGCGGGGTTCCAAGCGTTTAACGAGCGCGCGCCGCCCGCGCGCGCCTCACGAAATCCGTGATCAAGCCGCGATCCTTCACGCCGGGCGCGGATTCGACGCCGGAGGAGACGTCGATGCCCGGCGCGCCGGTGATCGCGATGGCTTCCGCGACGTTGGCGGGGTCGAGTCCACCCGACAGCATCCAGGGCGTCTTGATGGCGGCGCCGGCGAGAATGCGCCAGTCGAAGGCTTTCGCGTTGCCGCCCGGCCGTGTCGCGCCCTTCGGCGGCTTTGCGTCGAGCAGCACGCGGTCGGCCGCGCCCACGTAGCGGTCGATGGCGGCGAGATCGGCCGCCTCGGACACGCCCAGCGCCTTCATCACCGGCAGGCCGAAGCGGCGGCGTACGTCGGCGACGCGCTCGGGCATTTCCTTGCCGTGTAGTTGCAGAATGTCCGGGCCAAGCGCTTCGATGCTGGCCGCCAGCGTCGCGTCGTCGGCGTCAACGCTCAGCGCCACCTTGAGCGCCCGGCCGTCGACGCGCGCGCCAAGCTCGCGCGCGCGCTCGAGCGACAGGTGTCTTGGGCTGGGCGGGAAAAACACGAAGCCGACCATATCAGCGCCCGCGTCGAGCGCGGCGTCGAGCGTGTCGGCCGTCGATAGACCGCAAATCTTGATGAGGAGGGACATGTTCCCGATCGCTCAGGCCGCGCGATTGGCGCCGGGCGGCGGTAGGGCGACGACATTGGCGGGTGGCGCCATGGCCCGCAGCCGCGCGACTTCCGCGCGCGCCTCGCGCGCCGCCCGGCGGTGCTTGCCCTGACCGATCCATGTGACGAACCCGCCCGCCAGCACGCCTAGCGCGCCGCACAGGAACATGACGAAAAACAGCGGCGCCTCGAAGCGCAGTCCGGGAATGTCCGAGCCGAACGGATCGAGAATGACCGGCACGTTCTGGCGATTCATGATCGCGAACGCGAGGATCGCCAGCGCGATGGGGGTGATGATCAGCCACTTGAGAAAGGTTTTCATGCTGGCCCCCATGCGTTGAGCGACGTCGCCGGCCCTGATCGGGCCGGCCCTCGCCGTCAGGCGTCCAGGTTGAGACGCTCGCGCATTTCCTTGCCGGTCTTGAAGAACGGAACAACCTTTTCGTCAACCGCGACCTTGGCGCCCGTCCGCGGATTGCGTCCTTGTCGCGCGTTGCGTTTCTTGACGGAGAAGGCGCCAAAGCCGCGCAATTCGACGCGATGGCCCTCGCTCAGCGCGGCCGTGATTTCATCGAGGATCGCGTTCACGATTTTCTCGACATCGCGCAAATACAGATGCGGATTGCGCTCGGCGATCCTTTGAACTAGCTCCGATTTAATCATCTAAAAAATATCCTTCCACCCCAATGGGCGCGTTGATCATTGAAACATCGATTCAACGCGAGGATGGAGCCTGCCAAACCGCCACGAGACCGTCAAGCTCCCGTATCCGTTCAATATTTTCCAATCGTTCGGCGATTTGCGAAATTTCGGGAAAGCCAAGAGCGCCGATCAGCCGGGCCGAGGAGCCCAGAATGCCCAGTCGCTCGAACGAGCGCCCCCGTCGCCAGTCGCGGATTGGCAGGCTTTTGGCGATTCCCCTGGTCTCCTCGAGCCAGGCGACCGCCTCGCGCTCGCCGCCGATGGCGTCGATCAGCTTGAGTGGAACGGCCTGCCGGCCGCTGAACACGCGACCATCCGCCACGGCCCCGAGTTCCGCGTCGGTCATGCCGCGTCGCTCGCGCACCAGCCCCTTGAACCAGTCGAAGGAATCGGCGACCAGCGCCGCCAGCGCCGCGCGCGCCTCGGGGCTCGTCGGCTCCATGCCGTTGGGCGCCGCCTTGAGCGGCGACGATTTCACCGATTCCATCTCGACGCCCACCGTGTTCAGCAGTTTCGACACGTTGGGAAACTGGAACAGCACGCCGATCGAGCCCACCAGCGAATTGCCGTGGGCGACGATGCGGTCCGCGCCGATGGCGGCGATATAGGCGCCGGAAGCCGCCATGTTGCCGACGACGGCGACCACGGGCTTTCGGGCCGCGAGCCGGCGGATGTGATCGTAGAGAATCTCCGAACCGGTCGTCGTGCCGCCCGGACTTTCGATCGTCAGCAACACGGCGGTTGCGTGCGAGGCGGCGACGTCGTCGATGAGCTTGAGCGTTTCGCGGTCGCCGGTGATGACGCCCTCGATGGCGACGCGCGCGATATGCGGCGTCAACCCGCCGCCGACGCCCGCGCCCGACAGGCGCCAGACCCCGACGACCAGCGCCGCGATGATCGCCAGCGCGGCCGCGACCCGCCAGAAGGTGATCTTGCGCCGCAAGCGGCGGCGGTCGACGAGATAATCGGCGGTGGCGTCGGCCAGATGTGTCATGCGCGTCCCGATCCCGGTTCAGGCGCGGAGCATATCCCATCGCGACGTCAAAATAAAAAGGCCCGCGCGAGCGGGCCTTTTCAGTGGTCGCGGAAGCGCCCGAAGGGGCCGTCCGGTTACTTCTTGGTCGTGTCGCGAGCCTTGAGGGCCGCGCCGAGAATGTCGCCCAGCGACGCGCCGGAGTCGGCCGAGCCGTACTGCGCGATGGCTTCCTTCTCTTCCGAGATTTCCAGCGCCTTGATCGACACGGACACCTTGCGCGCCTTGCGGTCGAACAGGATGACGCGCGCGTCGACCTTTTCGCCCACGGCGAAACGCTCGGCGCGCTGGTCGCCGCGGTCGCGGGCCAGTTCGTTGCGCTTGATGAAGGTCTCGAGCTCGGTGCCGACGATCTTGACGTCGATGCCGCCTTCCTTGACCGCGATCACCTCGCAGGTGACGACGGAACCCTTGCGGATGTCGCCCTCGCCCTCGGCCTTCTGCTGGAAGGGATCGGCCCCGTTGAGCTGCTTGACGCCCAGCGAGATGCGCTCTTTCTCGACGTCGACGTCGAGAACCTGCGCCTTGACCATGTCGCCCTTCTTGAAGTCCTCGATCGCCT
This sequence comes from uncultured Hyphomicrobiales bacterium, assembly GCA_903861645.1. GTDB lineage: Bacteria > Pseudomonadota > Alphaproteobacteria > Rhizobiales > Beijerinckiaceae > Terripilifer. The sequence continues at coordinate 41,674 of CAIOVE010000108.1, read as the reverse complement.
GCTCGCCCGGCTTCTTCCAGTCGAGATCGGAGAGGTGGACCATGCCGTCGACATCGCCCTCGAGACCGATGAACAGACCGAACTCGGTCTTGTTCTTGACCTCGCCCTCGACGATCGAGCCGACGGGGTGGGTTTCGGCGAAGACTTCCCACGGGTTGCGCAGGGTCTGCTTGAGGCCGAGCGAAATACGGCGCTTGACCGGATCGACCTCGAGCACCTGAACGTCGACTTCCTGGCTCGTCGAAACGATCTTGCCGGGATGCACGTTCTTCTTGGTCCAGGACATTTCGGAGACGTGGATGAGTCCCTCGATGCCGGCCTCGAGCTCGACGAACGCGCCGTAGTCGGTGATGTTGGTCACGCGGCCATGGAAGCGCGAGTTGATCGGGTACTTGGCCTCGATGCCCTGCCACGGATCGTCGAGCAACTGCTTCATGCCCAGCGAGATGCGGTGCGTGTCGTGGTTGATCTTGATGATCCGCACCTTCACGGTCTGGCCGATGTTGAGGGCCTCGCTCGGGTGGTTCACGCGACGCCACGCGATATCGGTGACGTGCAGCAGGCCGTCGATGCCGCCGAGGTCGACGAACGCGCCGTAATCGGTGATGTTCTTGACCACGCCGTCGATGACCTGGCCTTCCTCGAGGTTGGCGACGATCTCGTGACGCTGCTCGGCGCGGCTCTCCTCGAGAACGGTGCGGCGCGACACGACGATGTTGCCGCGGCGACGATCCATCTTGAGGATTTCGAACTGGGTCGGCGTGCCCATCAGCGGGGCGACGTCGCGCACCGGACGAATATCGACCTGCGAGCGCGGCAGGAAGGCCACGGCGCCGTCGAGATCGACGGTGAAGCCGCCCTTGACCTGATTGAAGATGATGCCCTCGACCTTTTCCTTGGCCTCGAACGCGCGCTCAAGCTTGACCCAGCTTTCCTCGCGACGCGCCTTGTCGCGCGAGATGACCGCCTCGCCCAGCGCGTTCTCGACGCGCTCCAGATAGACCTCGACGGTGTCGCCGACCTTCAGAACCTGGTCGCGGCCGGGGCCCATGAATTCCTTGAGCGCCACGCGCCCCTCGGTCTTCAGACCGATGTCGATGACGGCGACATCCTTCTCGATGGCGACGACAAGACCCTTGATTACCTGCCCCTCGAGGGCTTCGTCCTCGCCGAAGGACTCATTCAGCATGGCGGCGAAATCATCGCGCGACGGCGCGAAGCTCGTGGAAGTAGCGGACATATGTTCTCCTGAAGGGCCCCTGTGGGGCATGCGCCGGCGGGTTGGTGTTGATGATCGCTCCCTCATGCCGACATCGCGCGTTGATCGCGCGAACTCCGCCTCTCGGCGGGCCGGCGCCGGGCCAGCATTCGGGAACGTATGCGGCGGCTCAATACCAGTCCGCCGTCGGGAATACAACGGGCAAAACGCCCGCGAACGGGCGTTTCAGCGCCCGAACGCCTTTTTCGTCAGCGCGACGACGTCAGGCGTCGCCTTGTAGGCGTCGGCGAGCACCTGGCCGATCTCCGCCGGCGACACATAGCGGGCGTTCAGCTTGGCCTGCTCGGCGTCGGCCTTGAAGGCCGGGTCGTTCATGGCGTCGGCGAAGGCGGCGCGCAGCGCCTCGACGCGGGCGGGCGGCACGCCGGGCGGCGCCGCGAAGGGACGACCCACCTGCTGACGCCGCAGGAACAGAGCGAGCGCCTGCCGGGTCTGATCGGTGTCGGCGAGGTCGACGACCGAGGGCGCGTTGATGCGCGGATCGGCCTTGGGCGCGGCCTGGAAGAGGATGCGCGTCTTGCCGTCGCGGAAATTGGCGTCGCGCGCGATCGTGTCATAGCTGACGCAACCGCCCTGCACCTCGTTGCGCTCGACCGCCAGCAGAATGTCGCGCGAGCCGGGATAGCCCTGCACGAGCTTCATGCGCAGGCCCAGCAGGTTGGTCAGGAATTCGGGATAGGTCTGGCTGTCGGCGCCCGAACCCGTGCCGCCAACGATCAGTTCCTTCGTCTTGAGATCGGCGAGCGTCTGGACCGGCGCGTCGGCGCGCACCGCGCAGACCAGCGTATCGAGGTCGGGACTGCCGATGTAATTGAACTTCGCCGGATCGAAGCGGGTGCCCTGTCCGCCCAGCAGCGGCTCGAAGGGAACGCCGCGGTTGAACAGGCCGATGACCGTGCCGTCCTTCGGCTGTGTGTTGTAAATCTGGTTGGCGAGCAGCAGGCTGCCCGCGCCGGGCACGTTGGTCGCCACCGCCGTCGGCTTGCCGGGCAGATGCAGCGGCAAATACTTGGCGATCAACCGGGCCCACAGATCGTCCGTTCCGCCCACGCCGTAACCGATCATCACCTGAACGGTCTTGCCCTTGTAGAAATCCTCGACGGATTGCGCTCGCGCGCCCGCGTGGGGCAGGCCCGTCAGAAGTGCGGCGGCCATGGCCGCGACGCCGGCGAAACGCATATTTCCTCGCATCAAAACCATGAGCCCCCGATGGGGCCCGATCAGCGTGGTGTCAAACAACGGTCGTGTCGGCAAGTCAAATGGTCGGCGCGCGTCGGCTGGCGTGGAAATCGCTTCATGTGGTTTCGCGGCGTGCGCGGCGACACATCGTTCGTCGCTCTCCCGACGACAGGATGAGATCGTTTTCCCGGACTGAAAGGAACGGATATGTCGTTTGTCGAAAGCCTCCACGCGCGCGATATGGAGCGGGAATACGCGCGCGGCCATGGCCGTCGCGCGGGGACGGCTTGGTTCAATCCCGGTTATGTCCTGTTCGGCATGGGCGTCGCTTTGCTCGCCTGCGCGTTGCTCGGCGGCGCGCCGGTCCCGGCCGCGGCTCGACCCGCCTATGATTGCAACGCCTTGCCGACGCTGGAAATCCAGCCCTGCAAGTGACGACCGCGGTTCTTCAGCGACCGGAGACGCGGACGAAGACGGAGGAGTCGATCAACCCGTCGGTCGACGGCGCCTTGTCGAAATCGCCGATTTCGGCCTGATACTCGAACATGCGCCGCGCTGGTTCGGCGATGATCCGGGGATCGGCGACGAAGGTCGTGGCGTTGGACGCCAACGCCTTGGCGATGACGCTCTTGTCGACAAGTCCGCCGCCCAGAACAGGCTGGACATAGGCGACGGCGGCCGTCCGGTCGGCGACGAAAAAGGCGCTGGCGCGCGCAACCAGCGCCACGATCTTGTCGACGGCCTCGGGATGCGCGCCCGAAAAGGCGCCCGAGACCGCCAGCGCGACGCCGGGAATATCCTTGAACATCTCGCTGGCGGTCGCCAGCGCTTTCAGGCGCGGGTCGCGCCCCAGCGCGATGGTCAGGGCGGGTTCGAGCACTGTCGCGCCATCGACCGCGCCCGTCAGGATTGCCTGCTGGATGGCGTCGATGCCGAGCGGCACGATTTGCACGTCCGCGCGCGCCACGGCGTTGAGCCGGAACAGCCAGTGATTGAGGGCGACGTTGGGCACGCCGCCGGGCGGTGTCGTGGCGAGTTTCGCGGCGCGCCCGTTGCGCGCGCGGAACGCGGCGAAGGCCCGCGCCGGATCTCCCGCCTCGGCGTCGAACGCCTGTTGCAATCCCGGCGTCGCCACGAAGGCCGAGCCGCCATTCGCCATCGCCGATACGACGCGCACGTCGAGACCCTTGGCGCGGGCGACGGCGATGGGCGCGAGGCCGATCGCCAGCGCGTCGATCGCGCCCGACGCGAGGCCGGAAATCGCCGGCGGTCCGGAGTCGAATTTGGTCAGCGCGATGTCGAGGCCCGCCTCGCGCGCCCAGCCGGCGGCGTCGAGCACGAGCATGGGCGCCGCGCCGACGACGGGCACGTAGGCGACGCGAACCTTGACCGCTTGGGCTTGCGCGCCCGCGCCGCCGCAGATGAGCGCGCCGAGTAACGCCAGGGTTCGCGTCAAACGCATGGGCTTGGCTCCACGATTACTTGCGCGTGGCCTTTTCGTAGAAGGATGGATCGAAAAGCCCGTCGAGCGGCACGTCCTTGTCGAGCGTGCCGATGGAGACCTGATAGGCCTGCATCTTCGCCGTGGCGTCGACGATCACCCGCGGATCGGCGGTGAATTTCGAGGCGGGCGAGGCCAGCGCCTTCTCGATCGTGGCCAGATCGATGATGCCCTTGCCGAGCGCCGCCTCCACGTAGGGCGCGACGCGCTTGGGGTTCGTCTTGATCAGGTCGTCGGCCTTCACAAGCGCGTTGACGAGCTTCTGCACGCCATCCGGATTCTTCGCCAGAAAGGCGCCGGACACCGCGACGACCGTGCCGGGCTGATGCTCGAACATCTCGCCGCCGAGGGCGACGATCTTGATGTTGGGATTGCGCGCCTGAACGATCGTGTCGGTCGGCTCGCGAATGGCCGCGCCATCGGCCGCGCCCGCCAGAAGGGCCTGCTGCGTGGCGTCGATGCCCATGGGCAGCACCTCGTAATCCGCCTTGTCGGCCTTGATCGTTTGCGTCAGCCAGTGGACGAGCGTCGTATGGGGCACCGAGCCCGGCGGCTGGGTGGCGAAACGCGCCGCCTTGCCCGTGGCGGCGCGGAAATCGGCCAGCGCCTTGGCCGGCGCGACGCCGTCCTTGAAGAAGGGCGACAGTTTTGGCCCGGCGGCGACGGTCATTTCCTCGACCGCGGTCGAGGTCACCACGCGAACGTCGATTCCCTTGGAGCGCGCCACGCCCAGCGGCGCGACGCCGGCGACGTAAATGTCGAGCGTGCCGGAGGCGAGCGCCTGAATCATCAGCGGGCCGGATTCGAACGTCGAGAACTTGAGGTCGAAGCCGGCTTCCTTCGCCCAGCCCTCCTTGTCGACGACGAGGATTGGCGTGACGCCCAGCACGGGAATGATCCCGACGCGCGCGGTTGTCTGCGCGCTCGCCGCGGCGGAAAAAACACCGGCCGCCAAACCAAGCGACGCCGCGAAAAGACCGATCCGACCCATGTTGAACTCCTTCAGGTGAGCTGCATGTAGGCTCGAATGTCCCTAAATTCAATATAAATACGTATTTTTATATAATTCACATATCTAAAATGCATATTTGGCGTCGCCGCGATCTGCTAGCTTTTTCCGGTATTGAAACGTGATTCGGAGGAAACTTGTGAAAAACATGTTGTTCGGCATCGCCATGGCCAGCCTCGGCGTGCTCGGCGCGGCGAACGCCTCGGCGATGCCCCTTGGCGCCGCCCCGGCGGAAGGCGACCTTGTCGCGCTGGCCTCGGGCGGTTGCGGCCCCTACGCGCATCCCAACCGTTTCGGCCGTTGCGAGCCCAATATGCGCCGCTATTACGCGCCGCGTTGCGTCGTTCGGCCAACCCCCTACGGGCCGCGTCGTTTCTGCCGCTAGTCGGCGTCAACGACGGGCGAAGCCCCGGTTTCACCCGTCACCGTTCCGTGAGTTTCAGCTCTATACGGCGGTTCTTGCGCAGGGCCTCGTCGCCGTCGCCGTCGTCGATGGGCTGGAATTCGCCAAAGCCCGCCGCGACCAGATGTTGCGGCGAGACGCCCCTCGCGATGAGATACTGCACCACGGCGATGGCGCGGGCGCTCGACAGTTCCCAGTTGGACTTGAACTGACCGGCGACGGGCCGCTTGTCCGTATGGCCATCCACGCGCAGCACCCACGGGATCTCCGGCGGTATTTCGCGTTCGAGATCGGCGATGGCGCCGGCCAACTGGTCCATTTGAGCCTTGCCAGCGGCCTTCACCTCGGCGCGGCCTGAATCAAACAACACCTCGCTGTCGAAAACGAAGCGGTCGCCGACGACGCGCACGCCTGGCCGGGAGCCGAGAATCTCGCGCAGCCGGCCGAAGAAATCCGACCGGTAGCGGGAGAGTTCCTGCACCGTTCGGGCGAGCGCCACGTTCAGGCGCGAACCGAGATCGGCGATCTGCGTCTGGCTTTCACGGTCGCGCTGTTCCGAGGCGTTGAGGGCGTCTTCCAGCGCGGCGAGTTGCCGGCGCAGGGCCGCGATCTGCTGGTTGAGAATGTCGACCTGCGCCTGCGCCCGCGCCGAAATCTGTTTTTCCGCGTCGAGCGCGGCGGTGGCCGCGCTGGCCTGTCCGCCCGCGTCGGCGGCGGCCAAGGCCCCCGTGGCCAGCAAGCCTTCCAGCCGGGCCTTGTCGGCCCGGGCGGTTTCCAGCGTGACGTTCAGCGCCGAAAGGGACGAGCGCGCGTCGGCTGTCTGGGCGCGCTCAAGCGCCAGCAGGGCGGTCAGCTCCTCGATCTGCCGATTGAGCTTGAGCAGCGCCGTGTCCTTGCCGGTGACCTCGCGCGACAGAAAGAACTGCGCCAGCATGAAAACCGACAGCAGGAAGATCATCGCGAGCAGCATGGTCGACAGGGCGTCGACGAAACCCGGCCAGTAATCGAAGCCGCGCGCGCCGCGGCGGGCCCGGCCGAGCGCCATCAGCGGCGCTCCGCCTCGGCGGCGATCCGCTCAAGCAGCTTCTTGATATCCTTCTGCTGCTCGGCCTGCGCCTCGACCCAGTCGCGGATCATCTGCTGTTCCTTGCGCATGTGCTGCACGAGGCCCTGAATGCCCTCCGCCAGATTGGCCATGGCGACGGTCGCCGCCTTGGCGCCCTCGTTGGGGATCGGCGGCTCGCCCGGCGCCGCGCGCTCGACGATCGCGACGGGCGCGTCCGCGACGTTCAGCGACAGCAGGTCCTCAAGCTCGATGTAGAAACGGTTCTGCGCCTGACCCGCCTGCAGGTCGAGAAAGCCCACCACCAGCGAGCCGGCGAGGCCAAACAGCGAGGAGGTGAAGGAAATCGACATGCCCGCGATCGGCGCGGCGAGCCCATTCTTCAGGTCGTCGAACATCACTGCCGCGTCCGCGCCCGTCTGCATGGACTTGATGACCCCGCCAATCGAGCCGACGGTTTCCAGAAGGCCCCAGAACGTGCCGAGCAGGCCGAGAAACACCAGCAGCCCCGTGATGTAGCGGGCGATCTCGCGGGATTCGTCCAGCCGAGTGCCGATGGAATCCAGAATGGCGCGCAGGGTGGCGGTGGAGATGCCACGTCCGCCGAGGCTCTCGCCAAGAATGGCGGCCACGGGGGCGAGCAGCACGGGCGCGCGGGCCGGCGGCGCGCCGCCGCCCGCCATCGCGTTGACCCATCGCGTTTCAGGAAAAAGCCGCGCCACCTGCCGCAGGGAGAGCAGGATACCGATCGCCAGCACGCCAAGAATCAACCCGTTCAGGCCGGGATTCGCCATGAAGGCGATGGCGATCTGCCGATAAAGGATCAGCGCCAGAAACGCGGCGAGGATGATGAAAACGAGCATGCGCGCGAGGAAAACGCGCGGCGGCGTCAGCCGTGGAGAAAGTGTTTCGCCGGCCATGAAGCACCCGGTTGCGCCGACGGCGCGGCCGGCGACGTGAACCTAGTGGATCGCGTCGCCCGCGCCAATCAGGCCGGAGTCCAAGCGTTGTAAGCAAATTCTCCATTGACTTCATACAAACGGAAAGTATGAAAAAAACTATCAATCAGCTTACGTATAGGTTTGAAACATGCCGCGCGTTTGTGTCTGGGGGGTGATGGGTCTTGAGCGGACGGCGTCGGGTTTGGGAAACGGCGATGGGCCGCGTTCATCGGTCCTGAAAATCTTGCTGGCCGCGTTGGCCGTCTGGTCGGGAGCGATGCTGCCCGGCCTGGCGCAAGAGATTACAGCTATCCCGATCATCGATGTCATCGCCGAGCGCCCCGGCGAAGGGCCGACGCAGGCCGCGAGCGAGAAAAATCTGACGGGCGACGATCTGGCGAAACGGCAGTACACGCGCCCCGCCGAGGCGCTGGAGGCGACTCCGGGACTGATCGTCACGCAGCACAGCGGCGAGGGCAAGGCGAATCAGTATTTTCTTCGGGGGTTCAACCTCGATCACGGGACCGACCTCGCGATCACCATGGATGGCATGCCCATGAACATGCGCACCCACGCGCATGGACAGGGTTATTCGGACATGAACTTCCTGATCCCCGAGCTTGTTGGCAACGTCAACGTGCGGAAGGGTCCCTATTTCGCCAATCAGGGGGATTTTGCCTCGGCGGGCGCGCTCAGCATCGATCTCGTCAATTTCATTGACAAGCCGATGGCGCAAGTAACCGTCGGTAGCTTCGGCTATCGACGCGTCCTGGGCATCGGCTCGGCGAAGATCGGCGAGGGCAACTTGCTGATCGCCGGCGAGGTGGGCGCCTACAACGGGCCCTGGACGAATCCCGATGACATGCAAAATCTCAATGGCGTCCTTCGCTATAGCCAGGGCGATTCCGAAAATGGATTTTCCATCACGGGCATGGCCTACTCCAACAAGTGGAACTCTACGGATCAGATACCGGCGCGCGCTGTTGCATCGGGGTTGATCGGGCTTTACGGCGCGCTCTATCCCACGGATGGCGGAAACGACTGGCGCTATTCCATTTCGGGGCGCTGGGCGCGAACCGATGCGAGTGGCGCCTCTCGCGTTGATGTTTACGCCGTCAGGAGCAGTCTCAATCTTTACAATAATTTTGAATTCAATCTGAGCGATCCCGTCAACGGCGACCAGTTTCACCAGCATGATTTGCGAACGATGGCGGGATTCAATGCCTCGCACACCATAAATAGCACGTTTGGCTCATTGCCGATGGAGACCACGTTCGGGGTTCAGGGGCGGGCCGACGACATCAAGGTTGCGCTGACCAATACATTCCAGCGTCAGTTCCTGTCGAATATTCGCACTGATTTGGTCAAGGAAAACAGCATCGGGGTTTACGCCCAAAACACTATTCACTGGAACGACTGGTTCCGTTCGACCATAGGCTGGCGTGGCGACCTCTATACGGCGAATGTCAATTCCATATTCGATCCGGCCAATTCCGGCGCCGCAACGGCGGTCATGGGCAGCCCAAAGCTGTCGCTGGTGTTCGGGCCTTTCGCCAAGACCGAGTTTTTCATCAACGCCGGCTATGGCTTTCATAGCAATGACGCGCGCGGCGTGACCATCAAGGAGGCACCGAACGATCCGACGACGCCTCTGAATGCATCGCCCTTTCTTGTGCGAACCAAGGGCGCCGAGATTGGCGCGCGGACGAAATTCATCGACAAGCTCGAAAGCTCGATCTCGTTTTTCGTGCTGGACGCGGAGTCCGAGAATGTATTCTCGGGAGATGCGGGCGATACATCGCCGAGCGGTCCAACGCGGCGCATGGGCGTCGAATGGACGAACGACTATCGCCCCCTGCCTTGGCTTTCGATCGAGGCCGATCTTGCGACGTCGAGCGCACGTTTCACGCGCTTCGACGCGGCGCAGGCGGCGACCTACGCGTCGCTTGCCGGTTATCCGCAAGCCCAGATTGGCAACGCGCCGGGCTTCAACGTGCCCGGCGCGGCGGGCGCCGTGGCCACGCTCGGGATCGCGCTGGGAGAAAAAACCGGCTGGTTCGCCGGCGTGCGCTACCGTTATTTCGGGCCGCGGCCCCTGACGGAGGATGGCGCGTTTTGGTCGCCCGCGACGGGTCTGTTGAACGCGAACGTAGGTTACAGGTTCGAGAACGGCTGGCGCATACAGCTCGACGGATTCAATCTGACCAATTCAAGATCGGATCAGATCAGCTACGCCTATGGCTCGTTGATCAAGACCGACAATCTTTTCTCGGCCTGCTTTCCCGTCCAGACGGTTCCGGCCGCGGTCTGCCAAAATGGCGTGATGGATCGTGTTTTCCACCCCGTCGAACCGCTGTCGGTCAGGTTGACGGTGGCGGGCGCTTTCTGAGCGACCCCGACGCGAGGCGAGTGGCTCAGGCCGCCCTGATCAGCGACAGCAGGGTCCGGCGCATGGCGTCGTTGCCGGCGCAGATGTCGCCCTTGGCCAGCATCTCGTCGCGGTCATCGAGGTCGGAGACGAAGCCGCCGGCCTCGCGCACGAGCACGATGCCCGCCGCGACGTCCCACGGCTTGAGGTCACGTTCCCAATAGGCGTCGAAACGACCGGCGGCCGTGTAGGCGAGGTCGAGCGACGCGGCGCCGAGCCGGCGCACGCCCATCGCGCGGGCCATGACGGCGGCGAGTTCGAGCTTGAAGCGCGGATGCTGCTGGGCCTTGCCGAGATGCGGGATGCCGCAGGCGACCAGCGCCTCGGAGATCGAGGCGCGCGGCGAGACGCGCAGGCGGCGGTTGTTATGCCAGGCGCCCTGACCCTTTTCGGCGATATACATATCGTCGGTCGCCGGGTTGTAGACGAGGCCGGCGACCAGTTGTCCCTCGCGCTCCAGCGCGATGGAAATGGCGAAAATCGGCAATCCGTGCAGGAAGTTGGTCGTGCCGTCGAGCGGGTCGACGAGCCAGCGATGGCTCTTGTCGGCGCCGACGACCTCGCCGCCTTCCTCCATCAGGAAGCCGTAGCCGGGACGGGCCTTGGACAGTTCCTGATACAGAACCTCCTCGGCGCGCTGGTCCGCGGCGCTGACGAAATCGCCAGTTCCCTTGAGCGAGACGACGAGGTTTTCAACCTCGCCGAAGTCGCGCTTGAGGCCGCGGCCCGCCTTGAGGGCGGCGGCGGTCATGACATTCATGAGAGCGGAACGGATCATGGCGAGGCTTCTAACCCGGCCCGCGCGACGATGTCACGCGATCTTCGCGCCATGATGGCGCGACGGTGAACGGAAACGACGAATCGCGGGCTTTCGTCATTCCGCGGCCGCGCTTCGCGCGATGCGCCATTGCGACAGCAGGGCGCGCAGGGCCGCCGGCTTGACCGGCTTGTTGAGCAGCCTCACCCCGCGCTGTTCGGCCTGTTCGCGCACCTCCGCCGAGCGATCGGCGGTCACGAGGGCGGCCGGCAGGTCTTGTCCGTGATCGGCGCGCAGCCCGACGATGGCGGCGAGGCCGTCGAGCTCGTCGAGGTGGAAATCGGCGATCACCACGTCCGGCGGCGCGCCCGCGGCGGCGATGGCGACCCGCGCCTCCGCGAGGCCGGCGGCGACGATGGTCCGGCACCCCCAGCCGGTCAGAAGCGCGTTCATGCCCTCGAGGATGCGCGGATCGTTGTCGATGGCCACGACGCGCAGTCCGGCCAGCGGCGCGCGCGCGGCGGGGAAGGCGCGTGGATCGAGCGCCACGACGGGCGCGGGGGCGGCGACGGGCGCGGCGACCGAGAACAGCGAACCGCGCCCGGCGACGGAGCGCAGCCGCACCGGGTGATCGAGCACCTTGCTGATGCGGTCGACGATGGAAAGGCCGAGACCAATGCCCGGCGCCACGCCCGCGGCGTTCGACAGGCGCTCGAATTCGCGGAATACGATCGCCTGCTTGTCGGCGGGGATCCCCTGGCCCATGTCGAGCACCTGGATTTCCAGCATCGCGCCGCGACGTCGGCAGCCGATCAGCACGCGCCCCGCGGCCGAGTATTTGATGGCGTTGGCGATCAGGTTTTGCAGAACCCGGCGCAACAGTCGCCGGTCCGAGCGAACGGTCAGCGAGCAGGGCGCGAAACGGATCGACAGGCCCTTCTCGCGCGCGATCGGCTCGAACTCGATGCGCAACTGGCCGAGGATGTCCTCGACCGGGAAGCTCGATAGCTCGACTTTCATCGCGCCCGCGTCCAGCCGCGAAATCTCCAGCAGCGCTGTCAGAATATCCTCGACGGATTCGAGCGACGCGTCGAGGTTGCGCGCGAGACCCGACTCCGCGCCCGCGCGCGGCGCGGCGCCGATGCGTTCCACGAGACTTGTCGCATAGAGGCGCGCCGCGTTGAGCGGTTGCAGGATGTCGTGGCTCGCCGCGGCGAGAAAGCGCGTTTTCGACAGGTTGGCCTCGTCGGCCCCGGCCTTGGCGCGCGCCAGCTCCGCGTTCAGCCGAAGCAATTCCTCCGTGCGCTCGCGGACGCGTTGCTCCAGCGTTTCGTTGGTGGCGGCCAACGCCTCCTCCGCCTCGACCGTTTCCGTGATGTCGGTGTAGGTCGTCACCAGGCCGCCATCCGGCATGCGCGCCGAGCGGATTTCGATCACCTCGCCGGAGTGCCGCAGGCGCAGGCGCGAGGGCTCGCCCACGTCGATCAGCGCCTTGAAGCGCGCGTCGAGAATCTGGCGGGCGTCGCCCGGCCCGTAAAAGCCGCGCTCGGCGTTGTGTCGCACGATGTCCTCGAAACCGACGCCGACGCGCAGCTTGTCGCCGGGCAGGTCGAATATGTCGCGGAACTCGCGGTTCCAGCAGATCAGGCGCATGTCGCGATCGAGCACGGTGATGCCCTGACGCGCGAAATCGAGCGCCTGTTGGAGCATGTCGCGGTTGTACTGCAGGGCCGCCGAGGCGTCGTCGATCAGGCGGAACGCCGCCTCGCGAGACAGTGTGCGTCGCCGCAGCAACAGCGAGAGCGCCAGTCGCGACGAGGCGGCGCCGATGGCGGCCGCCAATTGATGCTCGGCGAAGCGGAACAGATGGATGTCCGCCTCGACGCCCGGCGCGCGCGACAGGCCCCGCGAGGCGAGGAAACCATCGAACAGCCGGCGCGTCGGCTCCGCGCCGAGATAGAGGGCGACGGTGGATTCAAGTTCGGCGAGGGTCACGGAGGCGCGCCAGGGCCGGGGCGCCGCGCCGCTCGGCGCGTGCCCTTCGCCGACGAATACCTCGGCCTGCACCTGTTCGATGGAGGTCGGCGCGCGGGAATACGACAGAACGACATAGGCCAGCACGTTCGCGGTGAGGCTGACGATGACGCCATGCACGAGCGAGGGCAGTTGCAGGCCGAACATCGCCTCCGGGCGCAGCCAGCCGACGCCGGCCGGACCATGGCGCATCAGCGCGGCGATCAACGCCGAATTCGGCTCCAGGGTCGGGACGAGCAGCGTATAGGCCCAGACGATCATGCCGGCGGCGAGGCCGCCCATGGCGCCGCGCGCCGTCGCCCGCCGCCAGAACAGACCGCCGAGGAACGCCGGCGCGATCTGCGCGATGGCGGCGAAGGACAACAGGCCGATCGACACCAGCGCCGCCTCGCTGGAGACCCGCAGGTACAGATAGCCAAGCGACAGCATCAGCACGATGGCGAAGCGCCGCACGAACAGGATCGCCGCGCCGGGCCGGCGGGCGATGACGCCCGGCGCGCCCGCGCCGCGCAGGAACAGCGGCATGACGAGGTCGTTCGAGACCATGATCGACAGCGCCACGCATTCGACAATGACCATCGCCGTCGCCGCCGAAAGCCCGCCGACCATGGTGATCAGCGCGATCGCCGGCGAGCCCGCCTGCAAGGGCAAGGCGAGCACGGTCATGTCGCGATCAATCGAGCCGTCGGGAAACACAAGCTGGCCCGCGACCACGAGCGGAATGACGAACAGGTTGATCGCCACGAGATAGAGGGGAAACACCCAGGCCGCGCGCCGGATGTCGCGCTCGTCGCGGTTCTCGACGATCGCCACGTGAAACTGGCGCGGCAGCATGAGCACGCAGCTCGCCGCTAGCAGGATGTTCACCGCCCAATAGCCCAAGTCCGGCGGCTGCTCGAAGGCGCGCCGGGCGGCGGGGTTGGCGATGAAGCGCGTCGCGAGATCGCCGAGGCCGTCATACATGCCCCAGGTGACGAAAGCGCCGACAACGAGAAAGGCCAGCAGCTTGACGACCGACTCCGTCGCGATGGCGAAGATCAGCCCGTCCTGATGTTCCGTCGCCTCGATGTGGCGCGTGCCGAAGGCCATGGCGAAACCCGCCAGCACGATGGCGACGCCCACGGATACGTTGCCGGCGGCGTGCGCGTTGACGACGACGTGGCCGCTTTCCAGCGAGTCGAGCACGGTCGTCAGCGATTGCGAGATCGCCTTCAGTTGCAGCGCGATGTAGGGCACGACGCCGATCACCGCGATCGCCGCCACCAGCGCCGCGACGGGGCCGGACTTGCCATACCGGGCCGCGACGAAATCGGCGACGGAGGTGATGTTCTGGGCGTGGGCGAGGCGGGCCAACCGCGTGAGAAAGGGATAGCCGAGCCCGAATACGATGATCGGTCCGAGATAGGTCGGCAGGAAGTCGAAGCCATGGGACGAGGCGAGGCCGACCGACCCGAAAAACGTCCAGGACGTGCAGTAGACGCCAAGCGTCAGCGCGTAGATGTAGGGCCGGGCGCGCCCCGACACGACGCGACGTCCGGACGTATCGGCGTAATGCGCGACCGCGAAGAGCGCGCAAAGATAAAGCAGCGCGGTCAGCACCGCGATCCAGCCAGCGATCATTCAACCCAAGCCTTCGACAACCCAAGCCTTCGACAATCCAAGCCTTCGACGCCTCGCGGTCCAATCCCGCCGCCATCCGGTTAAGTCCGTATTTCTTCTTTGATTTCAAGGATGACAAATGGCAATCGCGGGATTATGCCTGCGAATGGCGGTTTACGATAGGTTAGGCTCCGATCGACGCGCCGGACATTTGAATGTAAGGATTGCCAATGCTCAAGGAATTCAAGGAATTTGCTCTCAAGGGCAACGTCGTCGATCTCGCCATCGGCGTGATCATCGGCGGCGCCTTCGGCAAGATCGTCGATTCGCTCGTCAACGACATCATCATGCCGATCGTCGGCGCCATTTTTGGCGGCCTCGATTTCTCCAATTATTTTCTGGGCCTTTCGAAGGCGGTCAATTCGCCCGTGCTGGCGGAAGCCAAGAAGCAGGGCGCGGTTTTCGCCTACGGCAGCTTCCTGACCGTCGTGGTGAACTTCCTGATCGTCGCCTTCGTGCTGTTCCTCGCCGTGCGCGCGATGAACACGCTGAAGAAGGCCGAAGCCGCCGCGCCCTCGGCGCCCCCGCCGCCGCCGCGCTCCGAGGTCTTGTTGCAGGAAATCCGCGACGCCCTCGTCAACAAGTAATCCGGGAAGGCTCGACCCGGGCGGCGCGCTGTCGCCCGGGCGATCTTCGATATCCTCCACGACCGCTTGCCGCAATGTTTACAATTGCGAAGTTTTCACATGAAAAATAATTTCTTTACGAGATTCAAGCGCAATTCTTCCCGATAAATAAGCCGTCTCGCTTGAATCGTTTCACGAGATGGAATGGCTCCTCGTGTTTTTCATGCGGTATTCACGAGGCGGATCATATGAATGACATGGTTTTCGCGACGAATGACCTCGAATAACGTTGACGATCATCTCCTTGCCAGTCTCAGACCGGAGGCGTTGGCCCCGGCGACGAGCGGCATCGTCGAACTTTTTAATCTGGGCCGGGGGCGTGGCGACGTCATTCCCCTGTGGGTGGGCGAAGGTGATCTGCCGACGCCAACCTTCGCGCGCGAGGCGGCGCGTCGCTCGCTCGACCTGGGCGAGACATTTTATTCCCCGCAGCGCGGCCTGCCCGAATTGCGCACCGCCATCGCCCGTTACATGAATCGGCACTATGGCCGGGCGGACATGGCTGGGCCGCGTTTCGCCGCCGAGCAATTCTCGGTTACGGTCGGCGGCATGCACGCATTGCAGATCGCCCTGCGGCTGGTCGCGGGGCCGGACACTGAAGTCATCGTGCCGACCCCCGCCTGGCCGAATTTCGCCGGCGCGCTGTCGGCGGCGGGCGCCGAGCCGATCGAGGTTCCCCTGACCTTCACGAACGTGGATGGGGCCGCCGCCTGGCTGCTCGATCACGACCGGCTGGCCTCGGCCATTGGCCCCAAGACCCGCGCCATTGTTGTCAATTCGCCCGCCAATCCCACCGGATGGACGGCGAGCCGCGCCGATCTCGAGCGCCTGCTCGAACTCGCCCGTCTGCATGGCCTGTGGATCGTCGCCGACGAAATATACGGACGCCTTGTCTTCGACGGGCCGCGCGCGCCCTCGTTCCATGACGTCATGGAGCCGGATGATCGCGTTCTCTTCGTTCAAACCCTGTCGAAGAACTGGGCCATGACCGGCCTGCGCGTGGGCTGGATCGAGGCGCCGCCATCGCTGGGGCCGGTGATCGAAAACCTGATCCAGTATTCAACGTCGGGCGTGCCGGCGCCCATCCAGCGCGCGGCCATCGCCGCGCTCGACGATGGCGAGCGCTTCCTCGAGGAGCAACTCGCCCGCATGGCCGCCAGTCGGCAAATCCTGTGCGATGGACTGGCCGCGATGGAAGGCGTGCGCTTCGCGCGCCCCGGGGCGTCCTTCTATCTGTTCTGCGCCTTCGATGGCCACGACGATGGACGCGACCTTGCCGTGCGCCTTCTCGACGAGGCGCGTGTCGGCGTCGCGCCCGGAACCGCCTTCGGCGCGGGAGCCGAACCCTACGTGCGCATTTGCTTCGCGCGCGACCCCCGGCGGATCGCCGAGGCGGTCGAGCGAATCCGCGCCTGGCTGGCGCGATAGGGACGGATCGCCGCGCGCGGGAACTTTGTCTTGCCCGTTCCCGACGCCGCGTGGTCTAAGCCGGCGCGCGCGACGTTGTTGGATTGGGAAGGGCACTGTCATCGCCTCGAAATCGCGAAGCTTTTTCGAAGAAGCGCCGGTGTCCCGGCAGGCCTCGACCATCGCCATAGGCGCGGTCGGCGGGCTTGCCTTCATGCAGGTCGGCATACCCGCTGGCTCCATGTCTGGCGCGATGGCGCTATTGGCCCTCGTGGGCGCGTTTCCCGGCGTCGGGTCACGATTTATAGGCCAGTTGGGAACACCGCTGCGCTACGCGGCCATGCTGATGGCGGGCGTGTCCATCGGCGCCTCGGTGACGCTCGACACGCTGCGCAACATCCTCGCTTATCCGGTCAGCGTCATCGGCATGATGATCTGCGTTGTGGCCATGACGGCGGCGTCGGCGTTGATTTCCATGCGTTTCTCGCGCTGGGATCGCGAGACGGCGGTGCTCGCCGCCATCCCCGGCGCGATGGCCTATATCCTGTCGATTGTCATGACGAGCCGGGCCAACGCGCCGCGCGTCGTCGCCGCGCAGATGTTCCGCGTGTTTTTCCTTGTCGCGCTGGTGCCGATGTTCGTGGCGGAATCCGGCGTGGCGCTGACCTCGATCACCGCGCGCGTCGCCGATCCACCCTTCGTGTTTCTGGTCGAGTGCCTCGTGGGTGGTCTTGTCGGCTATGCCTTCACGCGGCTCAAGATCGCCGGCGGCATGATGCTGGGCGCCATGTTCGCCTCGGGCGCGTTTCACGCCTCCGGCTTCGCCACGGGCCGCGCGCCGACGTTTTTCCTCATTTCCGGTCAGGTGCTGATCGGCTGCTGGACGGGCTCGCGCTTCGTTGGGTTCGACTGGGGTCGCCTGCTGCGCGAGGGGCCCAGCATGCTGGCGTCGATCGGCGCGGCGATGCTGGTGTCGGCCGCCTTCGCCGCGACGGTTTCCGCGTTGCTCGGGCTGCCCTTCGGCGTGACGTTTCTGGCCTATTCGCCCGGTGGCTTCGAGGCGATGACCGTGCTCGCCATGGCGCTGGGGCTGGACCCGTTCTACGTCGCCGCGCACCATCTGGCGCGCTTCTTCATGCTGAACATCGGCGTGCCCATCCTCTGGGCGCGCTTCAGCAAGAAGGCGGAAAAGCCGGTCGCGTGATCGACGCCGCGTCGCCTATTCGGCGGCGCGCTTCATTTCCGGATAAACACAATGCTCGCGCCCGGTTTCCGGCAGGCGCAGCGGCACGATCTCGGCCGAATTGAACGGCAGCCTGAGCGTATGCCAGACATCGACCAGCGCCTCGACCAATTGGCCGATCTGCTCGTCCGTGTGGCGCGGCGTCGGCGTGATGCGCAGGCGCTCCGTGCCGACGGCGACGGTCGGATAGTTGATCGGCTGGATGTAGATCGAATGACGCTCCAGCAGCAGGTCGCTCGCCTTCTTGCAGAGGTCGGCGTCGCCGACCATCAGCGGCACGATATGCGACGGATTTTCCATCACCGGCAGGCCGGCGGCGGACAGCGCGTGCTTGGTCAGCGCCGCCTGACGCTGATGCCGGGCGCGCTCCTCGCCCGACGACTTCAGATGCCGGACGGCCGCGCAGGCGCCCGCCGCGACGGTCGGGGGCAGGGTCGTCGTGAAGATGAAGGAAGGCGCGAAGGAGCGAACGGCGTCGATGATGTTGGCCTTGGCGGCGATGTAGCCGCCCAGCGTGCCAAACCCCTTGGCCAGCGTGCCCTCGATGACATCGATCTGGTCCATGACGCCTTCGCGCTCGCAGATGCCGCCGCCGCGCGGACCGTACATGCCAACCGCGTGGACTTCGTCGACATAGGTGAACGCGTTGTATTGCCTGGCGAGTTCGGCGATCCGCGCGACCGGGGCGATATCGCCGTCCATCGAATAGAGACTCTCGAACACCACCAGCTTGGCGCGGTCGCCCGCCGCCTTCAGCAGTTCCTCGAGATGCGCCATGTCGTTGTGACGGAACACGACCTTTTCGCAACCCGAGCGCCGGACGCCCTCGATCATCGAATTGTGGTTGAGCGCGTCGGAAATGATCAGGCAGTTCGGCAGCAACTGGGCGATGGTGGAAATCGCCGCCAGATTGGAAATCCAGCCGGAGGTGAAGGCGAGGGCTGATTCCTTGTGGTGCAGATCGGCCAGTTCGGTCTCAAGCTCCACGATGGGATGATGCGTGCCCGAAATGTTGCGCGTGCCGCCGGCGCCCGCGCCATGCCGCCGGGCCGCGTCGACCACGGCCTCGATCACCTTGTCGTGGCCGCCCATGGTCAGATAGTCATTTGAACACCAGATGGCGACCTCGCGCGCGGGGGCGTCGGGCCCGTCGGGGCGCCAGGTCGCATAGGGAAATCGCCGGGCGTCGCGTTCGAGATTGGCGAAAACACGGTACCGTTGTTCGGTTTTCAGGCCCGAAATGGCCGCATCGAAAAACGCATCATAATTCATCGGACCGCGATCCATCAGTCTGCATCCTCTAGCCTCTCCGCCGGAGCGGAGCGCGCGCCGACGGCCTCCCCGAGACCGCCAGTATCTCACCATATATCGGCTCGCCCGTCGAATCGCGAGGCGACCAAAAGTCCCACCGACGGGTTCAAGCGCCGATGGGCTTAAATTGCAAATCTCGAAGGGCGCGCGCCCTGCGCTGGATCAATTCCGCCCCACCGCCAGTCCGTCCCGCCCGGCCAAGCTTGACCAACCCGCCATTATCAGGAAATCTTTGGGCAATCCGGGTTCGTTGAGGGGCCGGGCCCGGTTCGCGCTGACTCGCGAGGCGGCCATGGACGCTATTCTGGAGTTTGTCTTTCGACGCATTATCAGACGTGGACATATCGAGGTTGAAACGGCTTCGGGCCGGCGGTTCGCCATCGGCGATGGCGCGGGCGACCCGGTCAGGATCAAATTCGCCACCGAGGCCGCCCAGTGGCGGCTCCTGCGCGATCCCGAGCTCGCCTTTGGCGAACTCTACATGGAAGGGCTGGCGACGATCGAGAACGGCGACATACGCGACGTCCTTCTCATCTGCGCGGACAATCTCAAGGGACAGGACGATTCCTTCTGGGTGAAGCCCGCCCGCTTTCTGCGCGCGCTGGTCAGACGCCTGACCCAGCTCAACACGCCCGGCCGCGCGGCGCGCAACGTTCAGCATCATTACGACATCGATCCGCGACTTTATGATCTCTTCCTCGATTCCGACCGGCAGTATTCCTGCGCCTATTATGAGCGGCCGGACGCCACGCTGGAGGAGGCGCAACTCGCGAAAAAACGGCACATCGCCGCCAAGTTGATGGTCGAGCCCGGCCAGCGTGTGCTCGACATCGGCTGCGGTTGGGGTGGGCTGGCGCTTTATCTTGCCAGCCACGCCGGGGCGAGCGTCACCGGCGTCACCCTGTCGAGGGAGCAACTCGCGATCGCGCGCGACCGCGCCCGCGACGCCGGCCTCGCGGACCGGATCGACTTCCAGTTTCAGGATTACCGCGACACGCCCGAAACCTATGACCGCGTGGTGTCGGTCGGCATGTTCGAGCATGTCGGCGTCGGCTTTTATGAAACATATTTCCGCAAGGTCGCGCGGGCGTTGACCAACGATGGCGTGGCGTTGATCCACACCATCGGCAAGGTCGGGCCGCCCGTCGTCACCAATCCGTGGATCACCAAATACATCTTTCCCGGCGGCTATACGCCGTCGATGTCGGAGGTTCTGCCGGCGATCGAGCGCGCCGGCCTGATTGTCGCCGACATCGAAATCCTCCGGCTGCATTACGCGGAAACGCTCAAGGCGTGGCGCGAGCGTTTCATGGCGCGGCGGGCCGAGGCCGTCGCCATCCATGACGAGCGTTTCGCGCGCATGTGGGAATTCTATCTCGCCGGCTGCGAGGCGGCGTTCCGCGTCGGCGATCTCGCGATCTTCCAGTTTCAGCTTTGCAAATCGGTCGACGCGGTTCCCGTCACCCGCGATTACATCGCCGACAATGAACGTCGCCTGCGCGCCAGTGATTCAGGCGCGCCGGGATTGCGGCTGGCGGGCGAGTAGAAGCGCATTGGACAAGCCGCGTCCCTCCCCGTTAGCATGACGCAAAATCGGGGAGGACGCCATGCACGCAACGCGCGGGATTTGTCGTGGACTATTGATCGCCGCCGTCGCGGCCCTGGCGGGGGCCATGGTCCCGGCCCGCGCGCAGACCGGCGGATTCGATCTGCAACGCAACGTGGAATACGGCAAGCACGACGGCGTCTCCCTGCTGGGCGATCTCTACACGCCAAGCGCGCCCGGCAAATATCCCGCCGTTGTCGCGGTGCATGGCGCCGGCTGGCAGGGCGGCAGCAAGAGTTCCTACCAGTATTGGGGACCATGGCTCGCCCAGCGTGGATACGTGGTCTTTTCCATCGACTATCGCCTCGCGGCGGCCGGCCGGAAAATGTATCCGGAATCGGTGAACGACACGCGCGCCGCCGTGCAATGGGCGCGCTCGAAGGGCGCGGCGATCAAGGTCGATCCCGATCGCATCGCGCTCACCGGCGATTCCGCTGGCGGCCACCTGGCGGCGTTGGCGGGTCTGGCCGCCGATCATCCGAATTTCCGCGGCGCCTACGCCGACGATCCCTACGCATCGGTCAGCGCGAAGGTAAAGGCCATCATTCCCGCCTATGGCGTGTTCGACATGGTCCAGCAATGGAACCACGACCTCGTCCATCGCCCCTACGACCAGATCGTGGAAAAATATCTCGGCTTCAAGCCGATGGACGATCGCAAGGCTTATTTCGAGGCCTCGCCGATGAGCTATGTCACGCGCGACAACAGCGGCGTCTCGTTCTTCATGACCCACGGCACGGAGGACGACATCGTCGATCGGCGCCAGTCGGACGATTTCCTCGTCGCGCTCAAGCAGAACGGCAACTACGCGCGGCGCATCGTCATGCAGGGCTCGGGACACTTCTGGTACACCGACCCCATCGAGGAACCCGGCAGCGTGCCCGGCTTTTTCGCGCCGCGCCTGCTGCGGTTCCTGCAAGACCGGTTGTGAGCGCGCGCCGGTATTGACGAGGCGAACGACTAGGCGCAAATCCACCTCAAACCACGCGTCGCCCGCCCGCGACGCGGATCATCGGGAGCCCTGGAGCAAGGCATGACGGAAATATTTGTCGCCAAGGCGGCGCAACTCAAGGACGGCGACCGCCGGATCGTGCGCGGCGAGCGTGGCGAGATCGGCGTCTTCCAGCAGGGCGGCGCCTATTACGCCTATTCGAACATCTGCCTGCATTCGGGCGGCCCCGCCTGCGAGGGATTGATCATGCCGCTCGTGGTCGATGTGATCGCCGAGGACAAGACCTATCAGGGGCAGGTGTTCGACGAGAACGAGATGCACTTCGTCTGTCCCTGGCATGGCTGGGAGTACGACATGAAGACCGGCGTCTGCATCGGCGACCGCAAGCAACGGCTCCGCAAATACGAAGTCGTCCAGCGCGGCGACGACATTTTCGTCATCGCCTGAGCGCGGGAGAGTTTCATGAACACGCACGTTCCCCCCGGCGAGCCGCGGGAAGTCCGATTCGACGAATATCATTCGAGCGACGCGCTGCGGAACGCGGCCATCGCCGCGCGCAAGCGCAACTATCAGGACTTCCTGATCGTCGACGTCGACGCGCACCACTACGAAAGCGAATCCTACGGCGAGGTTTTCAGCTACATCGAAAGCCCGGTCATCCGGCGTCAGGCGCTTGAATCGGCCAAGCGCGGCGGTCGTTCCTCCATGCTTGGCGGCTCGGTCGGCTATCAGGACATCGGCGGCCGCATCACCCGCCACTGGCTGCGCGGCAAGGAAAAGGTCGAGAGCGGCAAGCATCGCGACATCACGACGACGTTGCGCTGGATGGACGCCATGGGCGTCGATTACACCTGCCTCTTCCCGACGCCGATGCTGTTTCTCGGCACGCATCCGCAGGTCGAGA
The DNA here is from genome assembly GCA_903861645.1 of uncultured Hyphomicrobiales bacterium. GTDB lineage: Bacteria > Pseudomonadota > Alphaproteobacteria > Rhizobiales > Beijerinckiaceae > Terripilifer. Next base: position 19,372 of record CAIOVE010000108.1, on the reverse strand, counting down.
TCGAGGTGGCGATGAGCCGCGCCTACAATCGCTGGCTGTGCGAGCGCATTCTGGCGCACGAGCCGCGCATCGTCTCGATGCTGTACCTGCCCTTCAACGATCCCGACGCGACCTACCAGATGGTCAAGGATTTCGGCGACAAGAAGGGCGTTGTCGGCTTCATGGTCACCGCGCCGCGCTACAAGCCGGTGCATGACAACGCCTATATGAAGACCTATCGCTTGCTCGAGGAAATGGGCAAGCCGATCTCTTTCCACGCCGCCTACAACTGGAGCGATCAGTCGCTGTCGCTCACCAATCGGTTCATCGCCGTGCACGCGCTGGGCTTCATGTGGTTCAACATGGTGCACATGACGAACTGGGTGGTGAACGGCCTGCCCGAGCGCTTCCCCAAGCTGAAGGTCATGTGGATCGAAAGCGGCCTGACATGGGCCTACGCGCTGATGCAGCGGCTTGATCACTCCTACAAGATGCGGACGTCGGACTGTCCCTCGCTCAAGCGCAAGCCGAGCGAATACATGCGCGAGATGTTCTATTCGTCGCAGCCGATGGAAATGCCCGACGATCCCTCGATTCTCGAGGCGACGTTCAAGATGATCAAGGCGGACACGCAACTCGTCTGGTCGTCGGATTATCCGCACTGGGATTTCGACCTGCCGGGCGTGATCCACGATCTGCCCTTCCTGAACGAGCAGACGAAGCGCGCCATCCTCGGTGGCAACGCGGCGCGTTTCTTCGGGCTCGACACCAAGCCGGTGAAGAACATTCCGATCTACGAATGATCGATGGGCTCAGCCCATCGCGGCGCGAAACATGGCGACCAGTCTCTCGCAATGCGAAGGGCTGGTCAGCCCCGCCATCGCCGCGTCGACCGTTTGGCTCGCCTGCGCCTCGCCCATGAGCGGCGTCAGCAGGCGGCGCCCCTTGTCGATGACCGCGGCGTCGTCGAGGCGGCGGTCGGGGTCGCCCGTGACCGCCATCGCCGCGCGCTCGATAACCGCGTCGCCGACGCGGACCTCGATGATGGCGGGCCAGCGCCGCGGATAGTCCGCCTGCAAGGCGGAATCGGCGAAGACGCTCACCCGCGCGGCGAAGGCGAGGGCGTTTGGATCGTTCATCACGGCGGAACGATCGAGATCCCACAGATGATCGCGCCGGAACGCGGCGAGCCCCATCTGGAAACCCGCGCTGACGAAACCCGACAGTCGATTGGCGGGATCGACCCGCTGCGAGATCATGCCGGCGTAGGTTTGCGGAACGCGAACCACAACGGACTCCACCGCGCGGGGATCGAGCCCCTCGTCAAGCAGCGCCATGAAGGCGTCAGTCGGCCCCAGCGCCTGCCGCGCCGTGCAAAACGGTTTCATGCTCAACGCGGGATAGATGCTCGTCGCGCCGAGGCCATCGACCAGCTTCGCCATGTCGGCGGGCATGCCCTGCGCTTTTTCGAGCCATGGGCCGTCCAGCAACGTCGCGTCGCCGCAAAAGCCGGCGCGCGCCGCGCGCGCGGCGCGCATGCCCTCGCCGATGGCGCCCATGAAGAGAACCCAACGGCCCGAGAGCGAACCCGAAAACTTGCCCGTGCGCCCGCCCATCAACATCAGCGACAGGGACAGCGCGTGTTCCGTGGTCGCCTGATCGAGCCCCCATAGACGCGCCGCGACCGCGGCGACGCCGAGCGGCGCGCCGACGCAGGTGGGCCACACGCCGCGATAAAGCGCGTTCGCGCCATCGATGGCGACGCCAAAGCGCGTTACTAGTTCGGTCCCGACCCATATGGCGTCGGCGACGCGCGCGGGATCGATATCGCCGAGTTCGGCGGCGAGCATCAACGCGACGGGAACCGCCACCGAACTCGGCGTCGTGCAGGACGGCAGATGAATGTCGTCCACCTCGGAATGTCGAACGATCGTCGCGGCGACGGCGATGGCGTCGTCGTCGCCACCCGCGCCAAGGTCGCGAAAGGCGGCGGCCTCGTGCGTGCGCGCGCCGGCGACGCCGGCGATCGCGGCATCCGCGACATGACGGCGGGCCATCGCCTGCTCGCCCATTGGCAGTCGCGCCAGCGACGCCTCGCGGACGAAGCGCGCGAGTTGCGGGATGACGCTCATTCCTTGCCATCCGTTGTTTTGACGCCGACCGCGGCGCGCAGGTCGAGCGGCCGCGGCTCGATGGCGACCTTGACCCGCGCCTTGATGTCGTCTGGCGCGGCGATGAGGTCGTCGACGAGGCGCGCGAGTTCCGCGCCGGTCATGGGGCTGATTTCCGCCCGCTCGACCGCCGCCTCGCGGATGAATTCGGGATCCTTCAACGTTTCGTCGAAGGCGCGTCTAAGCGCGGCGACGCGCGCGCCCGGAACGCCCGGCGTCGTGGCGATGGGGCGTCCGACGGCGACCGCCTCCGACAGGAAATCGAGCAACGGCTGGTCCGCCGGCGTGCGCGCGAGATCGCGCAACAAGGGCGTGTCGGGCAGGGCCGGATCCTTGCGCAGGCCGACCTGCAGAATGGGAATGATGAGCTTCTCCGTCACGTAATGCGGCGTGACTGAAATATACGAGGCCCATGTGTTCGTGCCGCGGCCATCGATTTCGCCGCGCTCCATCGCGAGATCGACATCGTGCCCGTCGGGATAGCCGAAAACGATCTTCAACCGCGCGCCCAGCACGTTGTTGTAGAAGGCGGTGAGTTGCTGCGAGATGGAGCCCGCCTGCGTCGTGCCGATGGTGATCTCGCGCGCGCGCGCTTCCTCGAAGGTCATGGCGGGCGACGTTCGCCAGACCGCGAGGATCTGGTTGGAGTCGCTCATGTTGCCGATCCAGTTGAATGTCCGCAGGTCGGCTTGCAGGCTTTTGTTGACGCCGAGCGCCTGATCGGCGACGAGGCCTTGTCCGACGATGGTGAGAATCGTGCCGTCCTTCGGCGCGACCTTCGCCACGTAATTGGCCGCCACGATGCCGCCGCCGCCGGGCATGTTGATCGGCAACACGCGCGGATTGCCGGGAATATGCCGGCCTATGTGTCGCCCCAGCAGGCGCGCGTATGAATCATATCCGCCGCCGCCCGCGGCCGAGCGGATGATGAACTGAATCGTCTTGCCGCGATAGAATTCCTCTACCTCGTCGGCGCGCGCGGCGGCGGTCGCCAGCGCACAGCAGAGAAGGGCCAATTTCAGCGCGCGCACGACGGCTCTCCGGTCAGTAGGATTTCAGGACGTGGCGCGCGATCACCATTTTCATCACCTCGGTCGCGCCCTCGGTGATGCGATAGGAGCGCTGCTGCCGCCACATGCGCTCGATCGGCAGGTCCGTCGTCAGCGCGATGCCGCCGTGAATCTGCATGCAGCGATCGGCCACGCGGAACGCCATCTCGTCGGCGTACATTTTCGCGATGTAGCAGTCGTTGCGAACATCCTCGCCCTTGTCCATCTTGCAGGCGGCCTCCCACACCATCAGCCGCGCGGCCTTCAGCTCGACGTAGGAATCGACCAGCATGAACTGGATGGATTGCCGCTGCGACAGCGGCTGGCCGAAGGTGACGCGCTGCTTCGAATAGCTCGCGGCCATTTCGAGACAGCGCTCGGCGACGCCGAGCGCGCGCGCGCCATGATGCAGTCGGCCAACGCCCAGCCATTTCTGACCGAACTTGAAGCCCTCGCCCTCCGCGCCGACGCGCTGGGTGGCGGGCACGCGCACGTTGTCGAACACGATCTCGCAGGGGCGGTCCCCCATCATGGTCTGGTAACGCGCCGTGATCTTCACGCCGGGCGTGTCCATGTCGACGAGGAAGCAGGAAATACCGCCCTTCGAGCCCTTCGAGCGATCGGTCGCGGCCATCAACTGGATGAAGGACGCGTGCGCGGCGCCGGTGATGAACCGCTTCACGCCGTTGATGACATAGTGGTCGCCATCGCGCGTCGCCGTCGTGCGCATGGAGCCGGGGTCGGAGCCCGCGTCGGGCTCGGTCTGGCCAAAGCAGCAGGTCTTTTCGCCACGCAGGACGGGATAAAGATATTTCTCCTTCATGTCCTCCGGCAGTTCGTAGAGAATCGCGCGCACGCTGGGGCCGGTGATGCTCGAATGGCGCGCGGGAATGGCGATGGTGCGCGCCAGCTCCTCCCAGATGATGCAGCGCGCGAGAATGCCAAGCCCCTGTCCGCCATGCTCCTCGGGCACGTCGAACATCCAGAGGCCAAGCTTCTTCATGCCACCCTGGAATTTCTCCAGCGCGCCGGGCCGCAGCTCCTCGTGCTCCGTCACCGTCTCGCGTTCGATCGGGATCATCTCCCGGTCGACGTAGCGACGGATGTTCTCGCGCATCATGCGCAGTTCCTCGGGCAGCGTGAAATCCATGATGTTTCCCTGTTACGGTTGGCGCCCGACGACGCGTATGTCGACGGCGCGGACGCCGCGGCCCGCGGGCGCGACGATGATCGGATTGATCTCGATGTCGTCGATGACATGACGATGATCGAGGAAGAAGGCGCCAAGGCCGACCACGGCCGAGACCAGCGCCTCGACGTCGGCGCGCGGCGCCCCGCGCCATCCCGCCAGCAATTTGCTCACCTTGAGTTCATCGAGCATGGCGCGAACGTCGGCCTCGCCGACCGGCAACAGCCGGAAGGCGATATCCTTGACGAGTTCGACCATGACGCCGCCCGCGCCGAGCAAAAGCACGGGGCCATACAGCGGGTCGTTGCGCGCGCCGACGATCACCTCCACGCCAGCGGCCATTTCCTGAACGAGATACCCGTCGATCGCCGCGCCGGGCGCGTGGGCGCGCAGCGACGTCGCGAGTTCGGTCGCCGCGGTTTCCACGTCGGCGGCGCTTTTCAGATTGAGCTTCACCCCGCCGATTTCGGTCTTGTGGGTGAAATCAGGCGCGACGATTTTCAGCGCGACGGGAAAACCGATCCGTGTCGCCGCGGCCGCCTCAGCCGCCGATGTCGCGAAGGCGCTTTTCGGCGATGTGACGCCGTGACGCGCGAGGGTCGCGGCGAGATTGTCCCCGGCGACGTTGTCCGCCGAACCCTTGGGCGCGGGCAGGGCGTCGATGCGGCGGCCCGCGCGCGCGCCATAAAAGGCCAGCGCGCCCAGCGCGCGAATGGTCGGCGGCAGCGCCTGCAGGAACGGGTAACCAACCGCGTCCTGAAAATCGAGGCCTTCCTTCGGGAACATGTAGTTCATGCGCGCGAAGGCGATAACCGGCTTGTCGGTGGCCGCGAGGATGGTCTTGAGCGTCGCGATATCGGGGCTGCGCTTGCCGCTGGGCAGCGTCTGCGCCCATGCGAGAATGTCGACATTTGGATCGTTGGCGACGGCGATGCACATTTCCGCCGCGTTGGCGTCGGTCGTGGGAATGCCGGCGTCGAGCGGATTCTTGATGGCGAGTTCGGCGGGCACGAGATGGCGGATCGCCGCCTTCGTCGCCTCGCTGAATTCCGGCGCCGATGTCACCGGAATTTCCTCGATATAATCGTGCAGCAGGTCGACCGTGCCACCCGATGTCGTCACCCAGCCGACGCGATTGCCCTTCGGCCAGCGGCACGGCTCGAACGCGAGCAAGGTCTCGACCATGTCGTCGAGCGAATGACAGGCGACAATGCCATATCGCTCGCACATGGCCGTGAAGACCTCGTAGTCGCCGGCGATTGCGCCCGTGTGCGACAGCGAAGCCTCGCGCGACTTGAGCGACTTGCCCGTCTTGATGGCGACGATGGGCTTGCCCGCCGCCAGAGCGCGGGCGGCGGCGCGCATGAACACGGCGGGACGGCGAATGCCCTCGATGAACAGCGCGATGACGCGCGTGTGTTCGTCGTCGACGAGATAGTTGACGAAATCGGCGAGATCGAGATCGATCTCGTTGCCGCTGGAAAACATTGTCGAGAATTTGACGCCACGCGCCGCCGCCGACTGCACGAGGAACTGCAACGTGCCGCCCGATTGCGACACGCAGGACACGTGGCCGATGGGAATATTCAACAGCTCGGGATTGGGATAGCCGAAGAACCGGTCGCGCAGCGAATTGCCGCCCATGCAGTTGGGCCCGTTGACCACGAGGCCCGTGCGCTCGACCAGCGCGCGCAGCGCCACGCCGCGCGCGATGACTTCCGGATTCGCGCCCTCGCCAATGTTGCCCGCGTAGATGGTGCAGCTTTTCAGGCCATTGGCGACACCGGTTTCGAGCACGTCGAGCACCGCCGGCGCGGGTACGATGATCAGCGCGTGATCGACGCGCTCGGGCAGCGAGGCGATGTCGGGATAGCATGTCTCGCCCCACACCTCGGTCTGGCGCGGATTGACGGGATAAACCTTGCCGGCGAAGCCTGAATTCCGCAGCAGGCCATGAATCTGGCGGGGCCATGACGCGCGTTCCGAGGCGCCGATGAGCGCGACATTGCGGGGGCGCGCCACGGGCTCGGGCGATTTGAAGGACTCGCGCGGATTGGCCAGCACGGACAAGGCATTCCTCCCGGAAAATTTTCTGGAATGAGAATTCACGATGCGGCTGGTGAAATCAACCTTTTTCGCCATCGCGGGCGCGTTCGCATTGTCGACTCATTCGATCCATAATTTGCCGGTTCGCGAGAAGGGAAACGCACATGGACCTGTCCTACGCCCAGCATCTCGAGGATTATCACCTCGCGCTTGTCTTCGGCGACGAGCCCGCCGGATTCTACATTGACGTTGGCGCTGGCCATCCGGTCGCGGACAATGCGTCGTGCTGGTTTTATCTGCGTGGCTGGCGCGGCGTTGTCGTCGAGCCACAATCGGAACTCTGCGCGCTCTACGAACAGACGCGCCCGCGCGATATCCGCGAATGCTGCGCGCTGGGCCGTTCGGCGGGCGAGATCGAATTCCACGTCGTCGACCGCCTGCATGGATTTTCCAGCGTCCTGCCGGAGGTCGCCGGCCGCGCGGGACAGTTCGGCGTTGGCTACCAGACGCGCCGCGTGCCGATGAAGACGCTGGCGTCGATCTGCGCCGCGCATGACGTGGGCGCGATTGATTTTCTGAAAGTCGACGTTGAAGGCGCCGAAGGCGACGTGCTGGCGGGCGGTGACTGGACGCGGTGGCGTCCGCGCGTGGTCGTTTGCGAGGCGCTGGCGCCGGGTACCATGGATGAAAACTGGAGCGCGTGGGAGCCTCATCTCCTCGCGCAAGACTATGAATTCACGCTCTTCGATGGGCTGAATCGCTGGTATGTGGCGCGCGAGGCGACCGATATTCTCGCGCGTTTCCCGCGCGAGAAGGCCGAGTGGCTCGCCGTGCCGCATCTCGGTCACACCAATCGCGCGCCGTTTCGCGACGACCATCCTGATCACGCCTTCGCCACGGATCTTGTCGGCGCCTTTCTGGCGCGCGCGCCGCGGCTTGATCGCGACCTGCTGCTTGACCTCGTCATGCACGGCGAGGCGGGCGATCCCGGCGCCGCGTTGACGGCGGAGGATCGCGCGCGCGTCATCGGGCGGCTCTTTCCCGCCGCCTTCGCCGACGCGCGTTCGCGCCTCGACGGAATCGAGGCGCCGACGTTGCGCGCCTATTACGAAAAGCTGATCGCGAGCGATGCCTTCCGGGTCATGCTCGGCCGCATGGCCGCCAGCTATGATGGCGGCCAGATTCTCGATTGATCATTCCACGAGGGGACGCGCGCGATCCTTGATCGCCTTGGGCGCGGCGATCAACTCCTCGGCGACCTTGCGCATCGTCTCGCCGTCGACGGGATCGACGTCGATATCGTTCGTCGCGGCTTCCTTGAGGAATTCGGGGTCTTTCATGGTCGCCATGAAGGCCTCGCGCAGCGCGGCCACGCGATCGGCGGGAACGCCGGGCGCCGCGGCGAGCGGGCGACCGAAGCGTGTGCCAGCCGCGACGAGGCGAATGACCTGCCGGTCGGCGTCGTTGGTGGCGAGTTCCTGCAACGAGGGCACGCCATTGAGATCGGCGGGCTTGGGCCCCTCGTAGGCGAGGATCGAAATCTTCTTTTGAGCCAGCCAGTCCTTCTTGGTGATTTTCCAGCTCGACCATGTGTTGTTGCGGCCCGCGGCCTCGCCACGCTCCATCGCCAGATTGACGTCGTTGCCGCCGGGATAACCAACGACGATCTTGAATTTCGTGCCGGCGAACTGGTTCAGCATCAGCGGAAACGTGTACGTAATGCCGCCGCGGCCGACGGCGCCGATGATGACCTCCTTTTCGCGCGCCTGCTCGATGGTCGTCACGCCGCTCGTGTGCCACAAGGCCAGCGTCTCGACGGTGGGCGCGATCGAGCCGATCCAGTTGAATTTCGAGGAATCGAATTGCGGACCGGGCACGCCGACCGCCTGCATGGTCGGCAGCGCGTTCTGCACCATGCCGATGAACGTGCCATCCTTGGGCGCGACATTGTAGAGATAATTCGCCTCGGTGATGCCGCCGGCGCCGGTCATGTTCTGCGGCACGACGGTGGGATTGCCGGGAATGTGCTTGCCGATGAACCGGCTGACGAGCCGCGCGAGCAGGTCGTATTCGCCGCCGGCGCTGACGCCGATCAGCACGGTGACGGTCTTGCCGCGGTAAAAATCGGCGACCGATTGCGCGCGACCCTCGCCCGCCGAACCAGCGACGCCAAGCGCGATCATCAGCGCGCGCGACAGTTTGTTCATCGTTCCTCCCTCCGGGCTTTCCCGGTTATTGCCAGAACGCATGTAGAATGGGCCACCGGTCCCACGCAAGTCGGCTCGCCAATGTCAGGCTGATGACGATCAGCAACGGCTTGATCAGTCGCGCGCCAATTCGCATCGCCGCGCGCGCGCCAAGCCACGCGCCGAGAAATTGCCCGGCGCCCATGGCGAGGCCAAGCGTCCAGATGACATGGCCGGACGAGGCGAGCGTCGCCAGTCCAGCGACATTCGAGGCGAAATTCGCGGCCTTCGTGCGCGCCGTGGCGGGCACGAGGCCCATGCCGCGCAGACCCACGAAGGCCAGCATGAAGAACGATCCCGTGCCCGGCCCGAAGACGCCGTCATAACAGCCGATCAACGGCACGATCGTGGCGAGGAACACGCCCGGCGCCATGCGCGCGCGCGAGCCCTCGTTGGAGATGCGCGGCGACAGGGCGAAATAGCAGCCCATCGCCGCCAGCATGACCGGCAGGGCGTCGGCGATGGCCGCGATCGGCGCGCGCGACAACAGCGACGCGCCGATCACGGCGCCGACCGCGGCCAGTGGCGCGATCAACGCGATGTCGCGCCACAGCAGATGACCCGCCCGCGCGAAGGACAGGGCCGCCGAGCCCGAGCCGAAGCTCGATTGCAGCTTGTTCGTCGCGATGGCGGTGACGGGATCGAGCCCGGCCAGCGCCATGGCCGGCACGGTGATCAGACCGCCGCCGCCGGCGATGGCGTCGATGAAGCCGGCGACGCCAGCCGCGCAGACCAGGCAGGCGAAGGCGAACGGCGTGACCTGAACAAGATCAGCCATGCGCCCGCGCCGCCGCCATGTCGCGCGCCAGCGCGGCGGCGTCCGCCTCGCTCCACGCGGTCAGGGGCGGCATGGGCGCGGCGAGCGCCGGGTCGCCGTGCAGGGCCGCGAGGCCGGCCTTGACGCCGGCGACCAGCGGCTTGCCGTCGAACAGCTTGCGGATGCGCATGGCCGCGTCGAGCGCCGCCGCGTCGCCGTCGCGCCACGCGCGGGCGCAAAGGTCCGCGTTGAGATTCGCCGTGGCCGAGATGCAGCCGGCGAAAAGTCCGCCGCGGCCTTCGAGTAGCGTCGCCTCGTTGGCCGGGAATACCGCGAAGCCGCGATGGCGCGTGGCCAGCGCGCGCTCATAGGCGAGATCGCCGGATGAATCCTTCAATCCCGTGACGCGATCGGGGAAGCGTTCGATCAGCCGCGCCACCAGTTCTGGCGTGTAGGGCACGCCCGACAGCGCGGGGTAGTGATAGAGGAAGATCGGCGAGGGCGCGGCGGCGCCGCCAGCAACAAGCGCCTCGATATAGGCGATGACGCCCTCGTCGCCGACGCCCTTGTAATAGAATGGCGGCAGGACGAGCGCCGCGCCAAAGCCGAGTTCGCCCGCGAAGCGCGTCAACGCGACCGCGTCGTCGAGCGAGGCCGCGCCCGTGCCGACCATCAGGCGCGAAGGATCGAGCGTTCGCGCGGCCGCGAGCATCACTTCCATGCGCTGGGCGCGCGAAAAGGACGTCGCCTCGCCGGTTGTGCCCAGCACGTTCAGCCCGTCGCAACCGCTGTCCAGCAGATGGCGCGCGAGCTTGAGAAAGCGCGAGATGTCGGGCTTGCGCTCGGCGGTCACCGGCGTGGCGATGGCGGCGACGACGCCGCGGATGGGGGCTTTCATGGAAGGCTCAGCTGTTGGTGAACTTGGGCGCGCGCTTTTCGGCGAAGGCGGCCATGCCTTCCTTCTGGTCGTTGGTGGCGAAGAGGGAATGAAACACGCGCCGCTCGAACTTCATGCCCTCGGCTAGCGTCGTCTCGAAGGCGCTGTTGACGCATTCCTTGGCCATCAGCACGGAGGGGCGCGATTTCGCGGCGATCGTGGCGGCGGCCTTCATCGCCTCGGCCATCAGATCGGCGGCGGGGACGACCCGCGAGACGAGCCCGCAGCGCTCTGCCTCGGCGGCGTCCATCATGCGGCCGGTCAGGCACATGTCCATCGCCTTGGACTTGCCGACGAAGCGGGTCAGGCGTTGCGTGCCGCCAGCGCCGGGAATGACGCCGAGATTTATTTCGGGCTGGCCGAATTTCGCCGTGTCGGCGGCGATGATGAAATCGCACATCATCGCGAGTTCGCAGCCACCGCCGAGCGCGAAACCGGCGACCGCCGCGATCAGCGGCTTGCGGCGCTGGCCCACCGGATCCCATTTGGCGATGAAATCCTCCAGATAGACCTCCATGTAGGTCTTTGATTGCATTTCCTTGATGTCGGCGCCCGCCGCGAAGGCCTTTTCGGACCCGGTGATCACGACGCAGCCGATGGCGGCGTCCGCCTCGAAGGCGTCGAGCGCGGCGTTGGTCTCGGCCATGAGTTCGGCGTTGAGGGCGTTGAGCGCCTGCGGACGGTTCAGGCGGATGAGCCCGACCTTGTCGTGCGTTTCCACGATGATGCAATTGGGCATGGACGGGGCTCCTCGCGGCATGGGAGCCCTTGCTAGGATGGAATCGCCCGGAAGGGAAGGGATCGGGCGGCGGTCACCGCTCCGACTTTGGCAGCGACCACGGCGCGAAGACCCGCTGCAACATGCCGACGAACTGGAAAAACGCCAGGCTGATCGTCACCAGCAGGATGAGCGCCGCGAAACTCTGGTTGATCTTGAAGAACGACGTCGCGAACTGGATGAAATAGCCGAGCCCGTGTTCGGCGGCGACGAACTCCGCCACCACGGCGCCGACGACGGACAGCGTGGTCGAGATTTTCAACGCGCTGAAAATATAGGGCAGCGCGAACGGCAGCCGGATGTTGAGCATCTCGCGGGCGCGGTCGGCGCGCAGCGAACGCGAGAGTTCGATCAGTTCCTCCGGCGTCGCCAGCAGGCCGGCTGTCGTTGTCACTACGATGGGAAAGAAGGTGATCAGGAAGGTGATGACCACGCGCGGCAGATCGGAGGCGCCGAGCGTCACCACGATGATTGGCGCGATGGCGACAATGGGCATGGAATGCACCACGACGATCATCGGATAGAGCGTGCGCGCCAGCAGCTTCGACGAAGCGAGCGCCATCGCCATGGGAATGGCGACGACGATCGACACCATGTAGCCCATCAGCGCGACCCGTAGCGTCGCCCACAAATTCACGGTCCAGATCGACAGCGATTGTTCGCGCGCGCCGGCGATGATCATGGTTGGCGTCGGCAACAGGAAGGTCGGCACCTTGAACACGCGGCAGCCGACTTCCCAGACAATCAACAGGCCGATGAAGGCCAGCGCCGGCGCGAAGCGAAAGCCCAGCGCCCGCGCGCGCTGGCCCGGCGTGGGGCCGGCGGTCGCGGCCTCAGGCGGCATGACGGGCGAAGAGGCGGGAGCGGATATGGTTGGCGAGGGCATTGAAGCGCGGGTCCGAAAGTGAATCGAAGGAACGTGGGCGCGGCAGCGGCACGTCGAGGATTTCACGCACCGCGCCGGGCCGCGGCGACATGACGATGATGCGGTCGGCGAGCAGCACCGCCTCGGGAATCGAATGGGTGATGAACAGCACGGTCTTCGGTCGCTCGGTCCAGATGCGCAACAGCTCGAAGCTCATCTCGTCGCGCGTCAGCGCGTCGAGCGCGGAGAAGGGTTCGTCCATGAGCATGATGTCGGGGTCGAGCAGCAGCGCGCGGGCGATGGCGACGCGTTGCTGCATGCCGCCCGAAAGCTGATCGATGCTGGAGGTCGCGAACTGTTCGAGATCGACGAGTTTCAGCAATTCATGCGCGCGCGCCTTTTCGGCCTCGGTCACGCGACCGTATTTGTGGCGGAAGGGAAACGTCACGTTCCCCAGCACGTTGAACCACGGCAGCAACGTCGGCCGCTGGAAGACGATCCCAATCTCGTCGCGCGGTTCGACGACTTGCTGGCCGTAGATGTCGACCTTGCCGCGGGTCGGAAAAACAAGCCCCGCGATCAGGCGCAACAGCGTCGACTTGCCGCAGCCCGAGGGGCCGAGCACGGCGACGAATTCATGTCGGCCAACGGTGAAGTTCAGATCCTTCAGCGCCGTGACGGTGGTCCTGTCATCGCGCGTGAAGACCTGATCGACGCCGCTGAAGGAAATGACGGGAGGCGTATCGGACATCGACGCGTTCCTGAACCGGTCGTGGAAGTCGCTCCACGGAGCGGGCAATCGGACGCCCGAGTGAATCGAGGAGCGGCGAGCGAATGGTTCCGCCCGCCGGCTCCGTTGGCTTCGCGCCTACTTCGCCAGGAACGAGCGATTGACGACCTTTTCCGGGTCGAGCTTGTCGAGCGGCGTGTTCTGCGCCTTCGCGGTCCATTCCCATGTCTTGGCGAGGCGCGTCTTGTCGAGCGTGCCGAAGCCTTCCGCCTTGGTGATGTCGTTCTCGATCAGCGGCACGATGGTCATGAACTGTTCCTCGACCAGCGCCTCGTCCATTTCGGGGAAGACCGCCTTCATGGTCTTGGCGACGTCCTTGGGATCCTTCAGCGCGGCCTTCGCGGCGGCGACATAGGCCTTGACGAAACGGCGGACGACATCGGGCTTTTCGGCGATCAGCTTGTCGGAGACGAACACCGAATAGCCGTAGCCGTCGAAGCCTGCGGCCGACCAGGGCAGAATCTTCAGCTTCTTGCCGGTGGCGGCGAGCGCCTTGACGAAGGGCGGCGACGCCGTCGACCAGTTGATGGTCGCGTCGACCTGACCGGTGGCGAGCATCGGCGCGAGCGCGCCCGGATCAACCTTGAGCAGAGTCACCTTCGCCGGATCGATCTTTTCGGCTTGCAGGATCAGCGGCCAGATCACGTTGGAGGAGGTGAAGGTCGCGGTCGCAACCTTCTTGCCCTCGACGCCCTTGAGAGAATCGATGCCCGAACCCTCGGCCGTGAAGATCGCGTCGGGCTGCACGGTGAACACGCCGAGCACGGCGGAAACCGGCACGCCCGTTTCCGCGCGCGCTTGCAACAGCGCGGCGAGCCCGCCCGAGCCGACATCGGCGGTGCCTGTCGCGATCTTGGTGATGCCTTCCGACGATCCGCGCGCGCTCTGCACGGTCACGTCGAGGCCCTCGGCCTCGAAGAAACCCTTCTGCTTTGCGTAGAAAGGCAAGGCCTTGTCGCCGCCCGGCAGCCAGTCGTTCATGAATGTCAGCTTGTCGGCGGCATGCGCCGGCACCACGAAACCAGCCGCGATAACGGCGGCGGCGGCGAGACGAAAAACTTTACGCGCGTTCATGGTGCCTCCAGACAAATCTCGTCTGGATCAAAGCAATGCACGTGCCATGTGCAGAAAGCGGCGCGCTTGGCCATCGAGGGGACATTCCCGCGCGGCAAGCGGGCACATGCTCGACGATTGATGAATTAATGAGCGGTTTCGAGCGTCGTGGAGCTCTCAGGGCGCCTGCTTCCACGGCGGATTCGCGATTTCCGCGGCGGGTTGTCGCGGACCCATGCGATGATTGACGCGAAACACGTTGCCCTCGGGATCCTCGAGCACGGCCTGACGCGCGTTGTAATAGGTGGTGTAGGGCGGCTTGATCACGGCGCCGCCATTTGTCGCGGCGCGCGCGGCGGCTGCGTCGACGTCTTCTGGCGCGCCCACCTCGATGGTGAAATAGACACGGACGGGCGACGCTCCAGACGGTCGTCGGTCGCCGATGCCCAGCAGCTCATAGGCCTCGTCGGCGTTGAAGCCGAGTTCCATGCCGCCCGCGTCGAGGCAACGATAGATCGGCGAGCGATGGCTTTCGATTTCGGGAAAGCCGAACACATGCTGATAGAACGAGGCCAACGCGACATTGTCGCGCGCGAGAACATTCACATAGGCGACGCGGGCGGGTTGGGTCATCTCAGGCCGCCGGCAGATAGCCGTAGGAGCGACGGAACATTTCGAGCATGTGCTCGGCGCAGGTGCAGGCGGCATAGGCGCGCGGATATTGCGCGTTGACGCAGGTCGGTATCGGCTCGATCACCGCGTCGCCGCGTGGACTGTAGAAGAAGGGCAGCGAATAGCGATCGCCGCCACTCATGTTGTTCTTCACGCGATGCATGTTCGACAGATAGACGCGGTTGGTCCAGCGCGCCATGAGATCGCCGAGATTGATGACGAACGTGCCGGCAATGGGCGTGGCTTCCAGCCATTCGCCCGCGATGTTGCGCACCTCGAGGCCGCCCGCGTCGTCCTGCGCGAGTATGGTGACGCCGCCCCAGTCCGTGTGTGCGCCCGCGCCGATCTGGTTATAGGCGGCGTTGGCGGGCTGCGGTGGATATTTGATGAAACGCATCGTCGCGCCGGGCCAGTCAAAATGCGGCCTGAACCAGTCCTCGGGCAGTTCCAGCGACAGCGCGATCAACGACAGCACCTCGTCGCCGAGCGCCCGCATCGCGCTGTAATAGGCCATGGTTTGCGCGCGGAATCCCGGCAGGTCGGGCCATTGGTTGTGGCCGAGCCCGCGTTGCTTTTTCATCGCCCACGGATGATCGTCCGGCAGGTCGAGACCGCAATAGTAACTCTCCTTCAGGTCGGGCGGCGCCTTTTCGGCGGTGGCGTCCTGACTGTCGAGAATCTGTCCGCCGACGGGTTCGTAACCCGCCGTCGTCGGCGAATTTTTCATGTGAATCGCGAGCTTGTCGTCGAGCGGCATGTCGAAGAAGGCGCGCGCCGCGGCGAATTGCGCCGCGATCAGATCGGCGGGCACGCCATGTCCGGCGATGTAGAAAAAGCCGGTCTCGCGACAGGCGCGGTGAATGGCCTGGGCGGCCGCCGCGCGGGCGTCGTCGTCGCGTGTCAGCGCGCCGGAAATGTCGATCACGGGAATCGATGTCGCGGGCTTCGGCGGCGTGTAGATGATCATGGCGCACCTGATGGCGTGGACTTACCCTCCGCGAGAAAGGTAGCCTTGGCGTCGCGCGCCGCGAACGCCAAAATTCAGGCGGAATGTCGCGAAATTGGGCCGATGGGGAGCGGGGTTGCCGATGATGCAGCAAAACGAGGCGCCGGGTCGCGATCCGCTTCCATTGGACGCAGGGCGACTGGCGCGCCTCGACGACTGGCTGAAGGACAATGTGGAGGGCTTTCGCGGTCCCTTCACGCTGGAGAAATTCAGCGGCGGCCAGTCAAATCCCACCTATCGGATCATGGCGGCGTCGGGCGCCTATGTGCTCAGGCGCAAGCCCTATGGAACGCTGCTGCCCAGCGCGCACGCGGTCGAGCGCGAATATCGCGTGATGAAGGCGCTTGCCGGCGCCGCCGCGCCCGTGCCCGCCATGCTCGGCCTTTGCGAGGATGTCGCCGTCATCGGCGTGGCGTTTTTCGTCATGGCCTTCGTCGAGGGCCGCGTGTTCTGGGATCCGTCGTTGCCGGGCATGCCGCCCGGCGAGCGCGCCGCGATCTACGATGGCCTCAACCGCGCGATGGCCGATCTTCACGCCGTCGAACCCGCCGCCGTGGGGCTTGGCGATTACGCGCGCGCCGGCGGCTACATGGCGCGGCAGGTCGCCCGCTGGTCGAGCCAGTATCGCGCCTCGGAAACGCAACGCATCGAATCCATGGATCGCCTGATCGAATGGCTGCCCTCGCATCTTCCCCCCGAGGGCGAAACGCGGATCGTTCATGGCGACCCGCGGCTCGACAATTTCATTTTCCATCCAACGCAGCCGCGCGTGCTGGCGATCCTCGATTGGGAATTGTCGACGCTCGGCGATCCCAACGCCGATTTCGCCTATCAGGTCATGGCTTGGCGGCTTGGCGGCGATCTTTTTCGCGGTCTCGCGGATGTTGATATCGCTGCGCTTGGCATTCCCCCCGAGCGCGATTACGTCGCCGCCTATTTCGCGCGCGTCGGGCGTCCCGTCCCCGCCGGCTGGGATGTCTATATCGTCTTCAACATGTTTCGCCTCGCCGCCATTCTGCAAGGCGTCGGCAAGCGCGCGCTCGATGGCAACGCCGCCGATGCGCGCGCCGCCGAAATGGGCGCGAAGGCGCGCCCCATCGGCGATCTCGCCTGGGTGCTGGCCCGTTCGCTAGACTAGCGGGCCAGGGCTCTTGCGATACCGCGTCGCGATGGCTTCCGCCGTGCGATAGGCGAGCGCCTGAATCGTCAGCGTCGGGTTGAACCCGCTCATCGTCGGATGCGTGGCGCTGCCGACGATGAACAGGTTGGGAATATCCCAGGTCTGCCCATAGGAGTTGACGACGGAATCGCGCGGATCGGCGCCCATGCGCGCGCCGCCCTGATGGTGGGCGCCGGGCGAGCCGGGGCTGAGATTGCCGAGCCAGACCTTCGAGGCGCCCATCGCCTTGCCGAGTTCGAGCAGCTTGGCCGACAGAAACTCGATGCGCTTCTTTTCGTTGGGCGAGCGCCAGTCATAGGTCAGGCGCGGCGCGGGCAGGCCATACATGTCGCGCACATTGGGATCGAGATCGATCATGTTGCTCGCGTAGGGCAGATGCTCGGTCTGTGCGTTCACCGCGGCGAAGCGCGTGTAGTATTTCGCGAGGAAGTCGCGATAGCCCGCGCCCCAGCGCGGCGTGCCGGGCGGCGGGATGAGGCTCATCGCCGTGCCGATCGGCCCCGCCTCGAGATCGGCGGGATGCACGGAAATCTGCGCGCCGCGGATGAAGCCAAGGCCGGCATGATCGAAGTTGTCGGCGTTGAAGTCATCGATCGTGTGGCGCTGCGCGCTCGGTCCCATGAAGATGTTGACGCGCCGGTCGTCGTAGATGGTGAAGGCGCGCGCGCCGATATGCGCCATCAGATGCTTGCCGACATGACCGGAGCCGTTGCCGAGACCGTTGGGATGCTTTTCGGTCTTTGACAGAAGCAGCAGGCGCACGTTGTCGTAGATGAAGCCGCCGAGAATGACGATGTCCGCTTCGACGGTGTTTTCGGAGCCGTCGATGCCGAGATAGTTCACGCCGGTGGCGCGTCCGGCGCCGTCGGTGTTGACCTTGTTGACCATCGCGCCGGTGATCAGCTTGAAGTTGTTCGTCGCTTCCGCCTCCGGCAACTTGGTGACCATGATGCTGGATTTCGCGCCGACGAAACAGCCGAACGACTGGCAGAACGTGCAATAGGTGCAGGCCGGGCGGCCATTGTAGGGCTCCGACGTGATCGCGCGCGGCGAGGCGAAGGGATGATAGCCGAGCTTTTTCGCGCCCTCCTCGAATATCTTGCCGGCCTGATCGACAAACAGCGCGGGCATGGGATAGTCGCGCTTGCGCGGCGCCTCGAAGACATTGCCGCCCTCGATCTTCTTGCCGCCGATGTTGCCGGCCTTGCCGGAAACGCCGAGCTCATATTCGGCGCGGTCGTAGTAGGGTTCGAGATCGGCGTAGCCGATCGGCCAGTCGATGACGGACGAATCCTCCGGAATCGCGGACGCGCCGTAACGCTCGGTGTTGTGCGAGCGCACGCGGAAATCGTCCTCGTGAAACCGCCACGACAGCGTGCCGTAATGCACGGTGCCGCCGCCGGCCTGATTGCCGTTGTTCTGCGAGGCGATGGGCGTCGCGCGGCCGCTGGCGTTGGCGCGCCAGGTCACGGGCTGCTTTTTGGGATGCGGTCGGGATTCCTGCCGCTGGAAATAACGTAGTTCGTCGAGCGACTGGAAATTCGCCGTCGACAGCTTGGGGCCGCGTTCGAGGCCAATGACCTTCATGCCGGCCTTGGCGAGTTCGGCGGCGATGATGCCGCCCGAGGCGCCAACGCCCACGATCACGACATCCGCTTTTTCGGTGGCCATCGCTCAACCCCTCCGGTTCGTCGTCTTGGCGACGGCCTGCAGGCCGATGGTCGCGCGGTTGAAGGCTTCCTTGCCGCTCATGTCGGCGGTTGTGTAGAGCCGCTGCGCGCCGGGGAACCCGACGAGTTTCCAGCCGACGAAGTCACGGTTGCCGCCGTAGATGGGGTCGGAGAACATGCCCTCCATGATGTGCGTGCGCAGGGTGTTGAATAAGGCTTGCGCCGTTGGCCACGAAAAGCCCGTGGCCTTGCCTTCCTCGAGCGCGCCGATCACCGCGTCCTGCTGGGCGGGCTTGAGGTAAAGGAAGGATTCCTTGAACGTCGCGTTGCTGTGGGCGTCGAGCGCCGCGAGGCCGTGGCGATAGAACTCCTGTTGGTCCGCGTAGGCGCCCGCGAGCGCGAGGTCGATGTAATTCACGACATTCGCGTCGGTGGCGCCAGCCATGCCGGGCGTGCCGGGCATGATGCGCTCGGCATAGGCTGCGACGGTCGCCGCCTCGTCCTCGCTGAAAAACGCGCCGCGATTTTCCGTCGCGCCATGCGCCTTCGCCGGTGTCGCGGCGTGTTCATGATCGTGGCGATGACGCGACCGCGCCAGCGCCTCGCCGGGCAGGGCCGCGCCGGCGACGACGCCAACGCCCGCGGCCGATTTTTTCAGGAATGATCGCCGACCTTCGTCGTGCTCGCTCATCGGTGTTTCCTCCATGTCGACGCGTTGTTTTTCGCGCCGTGGCGCGGCGTTCGATTTGATCCCAGCTTGGCCCCGACGCGCCTGTTTGGCAAGCGCGCGAACGGCGACCGGCGATCAGCGCTCCGTCGGATCGGGGGGCGGGCTCGCGCGTTTCGGCGCCCTCGTCGTGCGCGGCGATTCCCAGTACCCCCGGTTTCGCGATGGGGAAATCATCCTGTTCGACCCACGGCCAGCCTTGCCCGAGACCCTTCAGGGACGATACGCTGTCGTCCAGACGGTCGACGGTCGCCGCC
>CAIOVE010000107.1 GCA_903861645.1 uncultured Hyphomicrobiales bacterium | reverse complement strand
TCAAAATGGACGTCCAATTGGACGTCTCACAAGGGGGCTTTGCTGGTCGGCTTGATGTGATTGCTGGTCCAACTGGTCGGCGTTCGCGGACGGACATCGAGAAGGCGCGGATCGCCAGCGAGAGTTTCGCGCCCGGCGCCGTCGTGGCGGAGGTCGCGCGCCAGCATGGTGTCACCCGCTGGCAGGTTTACGATTGGCGGCGCCGTTTTCGGAACGCATGCGTGGCCGCCTCGCAAGCAGACATGGCGCCGGTATTCGTTCCCTTGGCCATCGACGACAGCGCGAAGACCGATGCCGCCGCCGATATGATCGAGGTAACGATTGGCGATGTCGTGGTCCGGGTTGGATCGGATGTGAACGAGGCACTTCTGGCTCGGATATTCCGCGCGGTTCGCGCCGCGTCATGATGGCGCCTGGCGTTGGACAACCGATCTACGTCGCCACGCGGCCGGTCGACTTTCGGAAAGGGCATGATGGCCTGTCGGCGATTGTCCAGCAAATGTTCGGGCTCGATCCGTTCAGCGGCGCGGTCTTCGTGTTCAGGTCAAAGCGGGCGGATCGCATCAAGATTCTGGTTTGGGATCGAACCGGGCTCGTGCTCGCGCACAAGCGACTTGAGGGCGCGAAGTTTGTCTGGCCGGGGATCCGAGACGGCGTCATGCGCTTATCACCAGCCCAGTTCGCCACGCTGTTCGAAGGGCTCGATTGGCGGTCGGTACGGCCCGAGAGCGCGCGTCGTCCGGAACTCGCGGGATGACTGCGGCGGATTGACTCGGATGCGTTTTTAACGTGGCGAAGCCGGTCGATTTATGATTGCATTCACGCATGAACTCCGGCTCCCTGGCGAAAGAAAATGCGGCCCTGAAAGCGCTTTTGGCGCAATCCCAGGCCGCGCTCGCCGAGCACAAAGAGGCTCTCGCCGCCTCCGAGGAAGCCCGTCGCAGGTTGGAAAACATCGTAACCGATTTACGTCGCGACAAGTTCGGCTCGAAGTCCGAGAAGCTGACGCCAGATCAGTACAATCTTCCGATAGAAGACGTGGAGATCGCGCAGGGCATTCTCGACGCCGCGCAGGAAAAGGCCGAAGCGGTCATCAATGGAAAGGCGGGACGCGCGAATTGTCCCCGCAATGGCAACCGCGGTCAATTGCCCGCGCATCTGCCGCGCGTGGAACGGGTCATCGAACCGCCCAGCACAACGTGTCCTTGCGGGTGTGGTCCGATGACGAGGATCGGCGAGGATGTTTCCGAACGGCTCGATGTAATTCCAGCGCAGTTCCGCGTACTGGTGACGCGCCGCCCCAAATACGCGTGCCGGCATTGTTCGGGCGCGGTCGCTCAGGCCCATGCCCCCGAGCATGTCGTTCCCGCCGGGCTGCCAACCGAGGCTCTCATCGCCCAGGTGATCGTCGCCAAGTTTGGGGATCATCTGCCGTTTTATCGGCAAGCCGGAATTTACGCCCGACAGGGGATCGCGCTGGATCGCGCGACGCTGGGCAACTGGGCGGGGCGCGCCTGCTTTCATCTCCAGCCGATCGCCAGTCATATGTCGAAATATCTGGCCGCGGCGGACCGCCTCTTCATGGACGAGACGACGGCGCCAGTTCTCGATCCCGGGCGCGGACGAACGAAGAAGGGCTACTTCTGGGCGATTGCCTCCGATGATCGTAGCCACGGCGGGCAAGGTCCGCCGGTGGTGTTGTTCCGGTACGCGCCAGGAAGAAGCGGCGCATATGCCGAACAGTTCTTGCGGGGCTACCATGGGCGGCTTCTGCAATGCGACGGATATGACGGATACGAGATTCTGACGAGGCTTCGGCGCGAGGAAGGTCCGTGGACGCTGGTGCATTGCTGGAGCCATCTGCGGCGCAGGTTCGTCAAGCTCTTTCGCAACACGAAATCCCCGATCGCGGAAGCCGCGATCCGGCACATCGCGGCGCTTTATGCCGTCGAGGCGGATGTGCGCGGCCATGCGCCTGAGGCGCGGCTGACAGCCCGTAAACGGCTTTCCGCCCCAATCGTTGAAGCCTTGAAGCCATGGTTCGAAAAGCAACTGTCGCTGATCCCGTCGGGCTCCACGCTCGCCATCGACATCCGTTACGCGCTGAACCACTGGAATGGTCTGACGAGATTCCTCGAGGATGGTCGCCTCGAACTGGACACGAACCCCGTCGAGAACGCGATCAGACCGGTGGCTCTGACTCGCAAAAATGCGTTATTCGCGGGCCATGAGGTTGGAGCTGAAAACTGGGCGTTGCTCGCCTCGATCGTCGCGACGTGCAAGCTGAATGACGTCAATCCAGTCGCCTACATCGCGGAAACGCTGCAAGCCATTCTCGACGGCCATCTACAAGGCCGCATCGAGGACCTCATGCCGTGGAGCTTCCGAAAAGTGTCAAGCCTCGCCGCATAGGCGATCGCGAAAGCGCTTACCCTCTGGAGGCGGGCAAGGCTTGTGCTGTTCTCGAAAGCGGAAAGTGGGTTGGAGCCGCGAGAATTATTTTCGATGGCGTGGTGGAGTTGGTTAACGACGCCATGATCAATCGCCCGTCACTCGCCAATCGCGATCCTTACGGCGAGGGTTATCTCCTCGTCGCGCGCCCCTTTGACATGGCGCCTGT
>CAIOVE010000106.1 GCA_903861645.1 uncultured Hyphomicrobiales bacterium | reverse complement strand
CGATGTCGTGTTCAACGGCATGATGGAATCCGTGAAGATGGCGGCGTTGCTGGATTCTTACGAGGTGAACGTCGCCGCTCATAATTCGCATGGTCCGCTGGGCTCGCTGATGAGCGCGCATTTCTGCGCCGTCATTCCGAATTTTCGAGTGCTGGAATATGACGACGACGAAACGCCTTGGCGCAGCCAGTTGCTGACCCACGCCAATCGCGTCGAGAATGGCGTCTTCACCGTGCCCGACCGGCCCGGCTGGGGCGCGGACCTCAATGAGGAAGTCGCGCGCGCGCATCCGATCAAGATTTGAGAGCAGCTTAAGGGCGGGTGTCATTCCGGACGCGCGAATCGCGATCCGGAATCCAGAAGAGCGTTTGGCATTTCGATGGATTCCGGTGGATTCCAGATACTGCGGGACGCGCCTTTGGGGAGTTCATTTGCAGCCCTCTCAACATTCAAGCAGACGCAGTATCCTTAGGTAATCTTTCGCTAGGGCAAATTGTAGATTCAATTTATGACGGCCCATGGCCCACGAATTAGATGGATTGTTTTATGCTCGGGTCCGTCAACCGAGGCGTAAGTGCCTGGCCAAAATCAGGCTCTTCGCTGAATCGTGTGGGTAAGGGCTGTAACCGGAAGTTGGATATTTTGGTTTCCGCTGGCTCCGCGTATTTTCTGATGCATGCGTGACACGGATCTTTTTCAGGCGGCGCTCGGGCTTTCCGCGCCTTGGGTTGTCAGCCGGTCGGAGTTCGACGCCGATCTGAAACAGCTTGATCTTCACATCGACTTTTCGCCGGGCAGCCGGTTTGCCTGCTCGTCCTGCGGGGCGGCGGGATGCACAGTCCACGACGCCAAGGAAAAGCAATGGCGTCATCTGAATTTCTTTCAGCACAAAACGGTTTTGCACGCGCGCGTTCCGCGCGCTGCCTGTGAGAAATGCGGCGTGAAACAGGTTTCTCTTCCGTGGGGGCGGCCGGGTTCGGGGTTCACGCTTTTATTCGAGGCATTCTTGTTGACGATGGCCAAGACGATGCCGGTCGCCAATGTCGGGCAAATCGTCGATGAGCATGACACGCGCATTTGGCGCGTGCTCGATCATTACATTTCGAAAGCCGTCGACGCGCTCGATCTCACCCATGTGACGCAAATCGCGGCGGATGAAACCTCTGCGCGACGCGGCCACGATTACATCAGTTTGTTCGTGGACATCGCCCGTCGCAAGGTGATCTTCGTCGCCGATGGCAAGGACGCTGCGACGGTTGCGGCCTTCTCGACGTTTCTGGAAAAGCACGGCGGCAAGAAGGACAACATCACCGACGCCTCGATAGACATGGGCGCGGCCTTCATCGCCGGCGTCAAATCGAATTTCCCCAACGCCAAAATCACCTTCGACAAGTTCCATGTCGTCAAGCTGGTCAATGACGCGGTTGACGAGGTCCGGCGCGGCGAGGCCAGGACCAGCGACTGGATCAAGGGCACGCGATACCTGTGGCTGAAGAACCTACAAAACCTTACCGACGAAGAGAAGGCTTCGCTCGTCAAGCTGGAAGCCGCCAACCTCGACACGATGCAGGCCTGGCAGATACGCCTGAATTTGCAGGACCTGTTCAAATGCCCGAGCGTCACGAGCGCACGCAAGTTCCTCAACAGATGGCATGCGTGGGTCGAGACTTCCGAACTCAAACCAATGATCAAGGCCGCGCGAACGATCATGGGCAAGGCTGATGAAATCTTGCGGTCGATCACAAGCAGGATATCGAACGGCCTGCTGGAAGCCATCAACGGAAACGTCCAGGCCGCCAAACGCAAGGCAAAAGGCTATCGCAGCAAGCGCAACCTCAAGTTGATCGTCTACCTCATCGCCGGAGGG
>CAIOVE010000105.1 GCA_903861645.1 uncultured Hyphomicrobiales bacterium | reverse complement strand
TTCACCGCCAGCGCCGGCCCGGTCGAGGATCGCCGCCCCGGCGTCGAATGGATGCACACGGTGCAGGACGGCGCGGCGACGGTGCGCGATTTCGTCAAGTGGGATGATTATCCGTGGTCGCTGCAGAGCTTCGCGGAATCGTCCGTGCGCGCCTATTCGCTGGCCTGCGCGCAGCCGCTGGCGCCGGTGCTGATCACCGCCGACGGCAAGTTGCAGGACATGGAGCTGTCGAAGGCGGCGAACGCCAAGCTGTCGATCCCGAAACTCAACGTCGGCACGCAGACCGTGGGCGATCCCAACGCCTTGCGCGAAGCCGCCAAAATGCTGGTGGCCGCGGAGAACCCGGTCATTCTGGTTGATCGTTACGCGCGCTCGCAGGCCGGCATGGACGCGCTGGTCAAACTGGCGGAAGCCTTGCAGGCGCCGGTGATCGACCAACAGAACCGCATGAACATGCCGACGACGCATTACCTCTGCCAGTCGGCCCGCGGTGGCGCCTTGCTGGCGCAGGCCGATTGCGTGCTCTCGCTCGAGCCGCTCGATCTCTACGGTCAGCTCAACAAGATGACGGATCAACTTGAGCGCCACACCGGTCTCAAGGTGAAGCCGACCGCCAAGATCATCTGCCTGTCGACGCACGACCTCATGGTGCGCGCCAACTATCAGGACTTCCAGCGCTACAGCCCGGCGGACCTCTACATCACCGCCGACGCGCAGGCGACTTTACCCTATCTGACCGAAGCGGTCCTCAGGGAAGTCGACGCGCGCAAATCGGCGATCGAGGCGCGCGGACAAAAGCTGAAGGACGCCTACAAGGGCATCGCGGATCGCGCCCGCGCCGACGCGGCGCTGACATGGGACGCGAACCCCATCAGCGGCGCGCGGCTCTTCGCCGAGTTGTGGAACGTCGTTAAGAACGAGGACTGGGCCTTCACGACGCCCAACAACTATTCCGGCAACTGGCAGCACCGACTGTGGCCGATGGAAAAACATTATCAGTACATCGGCTCGTCCGGCGGCTCGGGCGTCGGCTATGAGCCGGTGGGCGCGCTCGGCGCGGCGCTGGCGCATCGCGACGCGGGCGGACGACTGCCGATCGCCATCATCGGCGATGGCAATTTCAACATGGCGCCGCACACGCTGTGGACCGCCGCGCATCACAAGATCCCCTATCTCGCGATCATCCAGAACAATCGCGCCTATCATCAGGAGGTCATGCACTTGCAGCGCATGGCCAACCGCCACAACCGC
The DNA here is from genome assembly GCA_903861645.1 of uncultured Hyphomicrobiales bacterium. Taxonomy (GTDB): domain Bacteria; phylum Pseudomonadota; class Alphaproteobacteria; order Rhizobiales; family Beijerinckiaceae; genus Terripilifer. Next base: position 764 of record CAIOVE010000105.1, on the reverse strand, counting down.
GACGTCGAGAACGCGCATATCGGCACGACGATCGACAATCCGAACATCGACTACGCCAAGCTCGCGAACGGCTATGGCGCCGTCGGCATCGGACCGATCACCGACCCCAAGGATCTGAACGCGGCGATCAAGAAGGGTGTCGAGGCCGTCAAGGCCGGACAACCCGTGCTCATCGACGCCGTCATGCAGCCGCGCGGCTAGGAGACATCGATATGTTCAAGACGATTTCATCCCTTGCCGCGTTCGCGCTGTTCTCCGGCGCGGCGCTAGCGCAGGACGCCGCCCCCGCGGGCGACATCAAGAATGGCGAAAAGCATTTCCTGTCGGACGGCTGCTATCAATGCCACGGCGTTGGCGGCAATGGCGCCGCCCTGACCGGACCAAAACTGTCGCGCACGGCGCTGCCGTTCGAGGCATTCCTCAATCAGCTACGCAAGCCCGCCGCGGAAATGGCGCCATACGAGGCCGCCATCATGCCGGAGAAGACGGCGGCCGACATCTACGCCTATCTCAAGGCGCAACCGGCCTCGCCGGCGGCGAAGGATCTGCCCCTGCTGATGGGCATGGGCGTGAAGTAAGGCGCCACCGGACCCATACGATTTTCAACGGATTCAAAAGGGAGTTCATCATGTCTGGCAATCGAGGTCTCGATCGACGCGGATTTCTGAAGGGCGCCGCTGTCGCGGGCGGCGCGGCGGCGGCGACAACGCCGGCCAGCGCGCAGGGCGTGGCGGGCGCCGCGGCAAACGCGCGCAAGGCGCCCC
>CAIOVE010000104.1 GCA_903861645.1 uncultured Hyphomicrobiales bacterium | reverse complement strand
GCTGGGATAGCGCAAACGGCTTCGATCATAACGCGCGCGATTTTCGTTGGTCCACATCAGCGACCCCTCCGAATCAGGTCGCCTCTCTTGAATCACAAACGATTCATTCGATTCAAGAACTCATCGGACAGACACTGAGCGACGCGAACTTCCAGATCAACGCGAATTGCACGGGCAATTCGTCGTGGAGCGAATACTACAAGGTCAGCATCCTCGCCGGCACGCATGTCGTCTCCATCTCGCCGACTCTGACCTCGGTTGGCTGGTACGGCACGGTTCAAACGGGCGAGGCCTGGGCCGGCGCGATCACCATCGACGGTGTCGCCTATCCCGCGCAATCGGGCACCAACACCTATCTGTCGGACGCGAGTCAGGGCGTGACGGTGAAGGTCGTTGTCGGGCAACCCGGCGTCGCCGGCAGTTCCGCCAACTATGTCTTGATCACGACGGGCGCCTATTCTGTCACGGTCGCCTACGACTCCGATGATGACATCGATGGTTCGACGGGTCTGGCGGCGACATTCGGCTTCGCCGACATCCAGATCGCCGCGAACAACGCCGGCAAGTGCGGCGTGCCCGGCGGCACGTGGGGTGGCACGCTTGGTCGCATCGACGACTTCAACGCGAACGATTTCATCGTCTCGGGTCCGACCGCTCAGGCCTCGCAGTTCACCTGGAACTGCACGACCGCGGCGCAGGCCAACGCGAAAGTGCGACTCACCAACTAGCCGCGTCTTCAACATCGCCGATTATCGCGCGCGATCAGATCGCCGCCATGAAGGAACGGGTCCATGAAGTATCCACGGGAACACGACGTTAAAACACAGACAAGACGCGCTGGCGCCGCCATCGTCGTCGCCGCATTCGCCGCCTTGACGATGATGAGCGCCACGGCCGCCTACGCCGATGGCCCGACGAGCGCCACGCTGACCTGCGAAAAGATCAAGCAGAATTGCCTGGCTCGGGTGGCCCGCGACGCTTCGCGGATCCACGCGGCGAGCGACGGGATCGAGCGTCCGCATCTCACCGAGTCCGACTGCGCGAGCGCCTATTCGCAGGCGCGCTCGACGGGTGTCTGGCCGGAACATCTGCCCTACAATTTCGCGGCGCAGTGCACGAACTGAGACGATCGAGGACGCGTTTTTCGCTTCCGTTGAAACATCGAGCCCGGATCGCGATGCGATCCGGGCTCGAATTGCATGCAGCGTCAATTGCCGCGAATGGTGATCTGACCAAAGAAGCCGCCGCCGCCCGGCGGTGGACCGGGATGCGCCGATCGCACCACACGCACGGCGAAGGCGTCCAGCGCTCCATTGCCGGATGAACTCGCCACGGATGCCGACGACATGCCGCCGGATGCGCCGACAACGAAGCTCACCACCGTCGTTCCCGTGGCTGGCGGCGTGCTGAAATGCGCGCGAATGGCCGCGTTGACCTTCGCTGAATAGGAGGCGCGCGAGGCCGCGCCGGTTTGCTCTGTACGCACGCCCGCGCGCGCGCTGGCGGCCGAGGAAGGCGCGGGCGGTCGTGGTTTCGCGATCTTCTTGATCTCGGGCTTCGGCTTTTCGACGCGCTTGACGACACGCGGCTTGGGCGGCGGCGGCTTGGGCGCTTGCGGGATGACCACGGCGTCCGGCGCCTCGACCTTGGGCGGTTCGGCGGCGGCGGGGGGCGGCGGCTCGACGAGGGGCGGGGGCGCTTCCACCGGGGGCGGCGGGGTGTCGGGAGGCGGCGGCTCCGTCATCTCCGGCGGCGGCGGCTCCGGATCGGGCGCCGGGTCGGGCGGACGCGTGTCGGGTGGAACCTCCGCCTGCGCCATGCTGTCGGGCGCGGCGTCGGGCGTATCGGGATTGAGATCGCCTTGCGGCGGCGCGAGGCTGAGTTCAATGGATTCAACCGGCGAGGGTAGTTCAGGCCTGGGCATTGTCACGAAGGTCAGCGCGCCAACATGGACCGCGGTGACGGCCGCTATCGCGAGGGGCCTCAACCACGGCGAGGCCGCGACCGCGCCGGGGCGGAGCGAAGCCGTCGCCATGCTCACCGGACCGACGCGCTCACGGGCGCGGCGGCGCTGATGGCGGCCGTCTGGTCCGCGCCGCGGTTGTTCGCGATGGCCGCCGCTGGCCTGGCCTTGGCATCGGAAATCAGCGCGATATGGACCATGCCGTTCGACGCCAGCGTATCAATGACGCCGATGATCGCGCCGTAGCTGGATTCGCGGTCGGCGCGCAGCTGTATGGTGCGCGAGCGGTCGCCCTCGGCCTTGCCGAGCAGCAGTCCCACGAGGTCCGCCATGTCGACCTCGTCGGCGCCGACCGCCACATGGCCTTCCTTCGTCACGGAAACGACGATGGGTTCTTTGGGGTTGACCGGCTGGCTCGCTTTCGCCTGCGGCAGGTCGACCTTGAGGCCCTGCGCCAGCATGGGCGCCGTGATCATGAAAACGATCAGCAGCACGAGCATCACATCCACGAGTGGCGTGACGTTGATGTCGGCGAGCGGACGATGCAATCCGGCGCCGCCGCCTTGCGATTGGGATGAAAACGCCATTACGCGGCTTCCTTCTTTGAAACTGTTTCGATGGCCTGCTTGCTTGATGGCGCGCGCGACACGAGATCGACGGCGCGTTCCTCGATGAGGCCGGCGAGTTCCTGCGCGGAGGAACTCACCGCGGAACCCAGACGCGTGTAGCCGATCGAGGCGGGAATGGCCGCCGCGAGGCCGACGGCCGTCGTGGCGAGCGCTTCCGCGATGCCCGGCGCGACAACCGCGAGCGACGTGTCCTTCGCGGCGGCGATGGCGCTGAAGCTCGCCATGATGCCCCATACCGTGCCGAAGAGTCCGATGAATGGCGCGACGGAAGCGATGACGGCGAGGTTCGCCATGCCGCCCTCGGTGTTCTTGATGACCCCGCGCGCGGCGCGATTCATGGCTTCGACGACGCGCTGGCGAATCTCGCTCGTGCCTTCATCGGGAATCACGCGAGCGGAGGCCGCCTGTCCCGCTTCGAGCAGCGGCGCAAACAAGCGCGCGTCCTCCCCGCGTCGCCAGCGCCGTAGCGCGCCACCCATGCGCGCGACGCCAACGATGCCCTCGATGATTAGCACCCAGCACCAGATCGAGGCGGCAATGAGAAGAATGATGACGGCCTTGCCGACGGGGCCGGCCTGCTGAAAAAATTCAATGGGCGAAAGATGGACGCTGTCCATGAACCGGTGACCTTTTGACTGTGTCGCGGACGCAAGGAGGCTCAGGATGTGTCCCGAGCCTCCCGAATTGTTTTTTGAAACCGCCTGTCGGCTATGAAAGGCTAGAAATCGACTTTCAAGCCGGCGTAGATGAACCGGCCCGCCTGAAAGCTGTAGTTCAGCGCGTTCGCCGGGTTGGCCGCGGTCAGCGTCGCCGGTTTGCCGCTGACATCCGTCAGCGCGCGGTGATCGAAGATGTTGCTGACGCCAAGTTTGAATTCGGCCTTCTTGCCGAAGCCCATCTTCTGCAGAACATCGCTGCGGATGCCCATGACGAAATCCGTCGAGTCATAGGCGGCGATCTTGTTCAGCAAGGGGTTGACCGTGGCCGACGCGGCCACTTGACCGCCGCTGCCGTACTGGTCGCCCGTGACCTTGTGCAGCAACGAGCCGAAGTACGTGCCATCGTCGTAAACGAGGCCGCCCGCCAGCGTGTATTTCGGCGCGTTCGGCACGGCGAAGCCATTGCTCGGGCCGGCGATGAACTTGGCGTCCGAAAGCGCGGCGCTGGCGTAGGCGCCAAGACCGTTGCCGAAGCCCGGACCAAGTAATTGCCCGAAGGCGAAGGTGCCCTCGGCTTCGACGCCCTGATACCGCGCCGTGCCGGCGTTGACGTAGAACTGCGAACCATCCGCCGCGGTCGTCGTGATCGGGAAGTTCTTGGCGGTGATCTGGTAGGCGTCGATCGCCGCCGTGAACAGCTTCGACTTGTAGGTCGCGCCGATCTGGTAGTTCGTCGTTTCCTCCGGCGCCAGCGTGTTGCTGTTGAACGCGTTGTCGTAGACGTAATAGGCCGACACGGTGGGGATCAGGAAGCCCTGCGACGCCTGACCATAAACCGTCAGTTCCGGCGTCAGGCGATAACGCGCCGACAGGAACGGCAGGCTCTTGGTGTAGGTGTGCGTGAACGACACCGGTTGCAGCGTCGTCTGGTTCACGAGACCATCATGGTCGCGCGTGATCGCCTCGTATTTGAATCCGGGCGTGATCGAAAGGTTCTCGATCGGCTTCCACTCATACTCGATATAGGGCTGGTAGTTGGTGATGTGCGAGTTGAGCGACAACTTGAAGGACGCGCTGACGAGATCAATCGCCTGCTGCTGCGCCGTAGCGCCGCCAGCGGAGCTGATCGTCGCCGGCAGATTGCCGTAGTTCACGCCCGTCGTGTAGTCGATGTATTGCTGATAACGGCCGTTGTCGACATGCTCGACCCAGGCGCCAAGGCGCAGTTGGCCGCTGGCGAAGCCGGCGTTGACATCCTTGCTGACATCGAACAGATCGCCATAGGCGCGATAGTTGTTGAACTTCACGTAACCCGTTACGTCCGTCGCGCCGATGCCGCCAAACTTGATCGTGGTTTTGCAGGTCGCGAGGCCGCCCGTGCAACCCGACGCGGGGTTGGTGATCGTCACCGAGGTGATCGTGCCGGGCGTCGTCTCGTTCGTCTGGTCCGCGCCGTTGTTCTGCAACGATGGATACCAGTACGAGTAGGTGTAGGCCTTGTTGTGGAAATGGAATCCGAGCATGTCGCCCTTGAGGTCGATGTACTCGAGATCCGTGCGCTTCTGGGAATTGTTGTAGCCGACGAATTGCTGCGTCGCCGGATTGCGGTTCACCTGACCATAGGTTTGGCCATATTTCTGCCACTGCGCCCAGGTGATCGAGTTGACGTTGTTGTAGTTTTCAAAGCCGACGGTCGAGAAGAATGTCGCCGTCACGTCGCCCATTTTCTTCTCGACCTTGAGAAGGAAATTGTTCGTGTCGACATGACCGAGCTGAAGCCAGCCGTCGGTCTTCTGATAGGAATATTGAACCATGGCGCGCGTGTCGCCGCCAACAAGTCCGGACTGCGCCGTCACGGCGCCCGTGTAGGTGCCGAGCTGTCCGAACGAGCCTTCCACCGAACCGCCAAAGTGATCCGACAGCTCCCTCGAATAGAGCGACAAGGTGCCGCCGAACGAGGCGTAGCCCGCCTGCGATGCGCCGCCCGGACCGCGGTCGACGATCACCTTGCCTAGAAAGGCGCCGGGGAAATAAGCCGCCGAATGATGGCTCGGATCGTTGGCGTCGCCGAAGGGCACGCCGTCGAAGGTGATGTTGAACTGCCCGTCGGCGAAGCCGCGCCAACCCGACTTTGAATCGCCCAGCGGACCGTTGGTGTTGTTGGAGTAATAGCCGGGCGTGAATTTCGCGGCTTCGTTGTAATCGGAGCTCGGCTTGACGATGTCCTTCAGCACCTTGTCGCTGATCGTCGAGCCGGGCTGAAACGAGTTGAGCGACGCCTGCGACGGCGCCAGCGCGGGCGCGGAACCGATGGGCGCCGCGCCGCCGATGGCCTGATCGCTCGACAGCGGCAATCCGCCGTTGGCGTTCGCCGGAGCCGCGCGCGGCGCTGGCGCGACATTGCCTTCGACCGTGCCAACATCGACGCTCTGCGCGAATGCGGCGCTTGTGCCGAGCGTCAGCGCTACGAGCGACACGCCAGCGAAGCGCAGGCGTCGGCGCGCGAAGGCGCCATTCGAATAATCAGACATTGAGCCCCCGAGAAGGATGATGTGAAGAGTTTCTTCACGAGCGTGTTTAGGGGCTGGATATGACAGCACTCTGACAACGGCATGACACGCTCGGCGACGCGCTTCGTGTGCCTTCCGTGCAACAATCGGCGATGCGCGCTCGATCGTTTCGCCGGATGTGCTTATTCCGACTGTTCGGGAAGCAGGAGACGTAATTGCGCCAGCGACATGCGCGCGCTCGCGACGGTGACGGGCGGTTGAATCGATTTTTTAAACGTCGCGTCATCCATGAATCTGACGCTGGCCGTCTTGGCGAAATATCGCACGAAAATCGCGCGCACCTCGCGATTGTCCGGCGGCAGGCGCAGGGTGACGAAATCCGTGGGCACGCGCCCGCTGGCGGGAGTTTGAAAGCGCGCGCCCGTGCTCGATACATCGAGGATCGTCACCTCGACGGCGCGACCATCGCGCAATACCAATTGGCCATCGAGGTTGATCGGCTCGCGTTCGCCGAGGCGTCGTTCGTTAAAGGACATCGCATTTTCCCAAACCCACGCGAAATGCTTATCCCGCGTGCGTGGAGTTTGGCTAAATGCTTGAACTTGAGGACGATTGAAAAACGTTAACCTTGACGCGTCGAGTGGAAAACGCGCGTCGACGGATCGGGGCGCGCCGCGGGCAAAACTCGCGCGATGGCTACTTGTCGTCCTCGACGACCTCGAAACCGTCGGCTGGTCGCCCCCAGATCATCGTGTTGGGCGTGAAGCGTACATCAAGCCGCTCCTGTCCCAATCGGCCACGCGTGAACAGGCGATAGCTGCAAACGACAACGCCCTGTGAATCCGAGGGGATTTTCCAGTCGCGCGCGACATGGGAAGACGTGCGCACGCGAACCCGCTGACCCGTGATCATCGTTGCCTCCATGGCTGGAGCGCTTCCCCTTGGCTTGATAAGCTTGAGGGAAGCGATTGCTGCGATGCGTCATAGTATCTTCGCAATTGCGTAATGCAAGCGCCTAATTTGCCGGGCCGGGGAAAAGCGATTCCCTTCAATCGCTTCCGCTGCCTTCCCAGGGGTGGTCGGTGATGTCGAAGACGACGCCGTCCGGGCCGCGATACTTGATTTCCGCCTGACTGCCCGGCGGTGGATCGTAGGGCACGCGCTCCAGCCCCATTTTCTCGAATTTCGCCATCCAGGCCTCCGTGTCCTCGACCACGACGCCGAAGTGATGCAGGCCAAGATAATCGAGGCCCTTGCCGAGTTGGTCGTCGTTGAACTTCAGGATGGCGATGTTGATGTGGCCGTCGGTCAGGAAGGCGCCGGACGGTCGCCGCGCCACGTCCGGGTTGGCGGGGTCCATGCCGAACCGGCGCAACTCCTTGAACCCGAACTGGCTGGTGTAGAAGTCGGCCGCCTTGCCCGGATGGTCGCTGGCGATGGCGATGTGACGGATGCGCATGTTGATGTCTCCTAGTCCCCGACCATGGCCTTGAAGCGCGCCAGAACATCGGGCGGCGTCTTCGCGGCCTCGGCGATGAGCTTTTTGATTGCCTCGCCATCGATCGCGCTGATGTCGATATTGATCCGTTTCGCGTCCTCGAGGAAGTCCGGATCGGCGACCATTTTTAGAAATGCCGCTTGCAGCGCGCGGGCGCGATCCTCGGGAATGCCGGCGGGCGCGGCGAAGGGCAGCGCCATGAAGAAGGGCATTTCGGCGAACTCGATCAGCGCGCGGTCGTCGGCGGACGCGGCAAGCTCTCGACCCGTGGGCACGTCCGGCAGCGAGGCAAGGCGCGTCAGCCGGCCAAACTGCACGACGGGTCGAACCTTGCCGCCGTTCCACATGTCGCGCATGCCGCCGCCGCCGGTGAAGGCGCTGAGGTCGGAGGCGACGCCCTCCAACTCGCGGCGCTGCATGGCGAGCATGACCTCCGCCGCGCCGGGAAACCCGCGCACGACCTGAATGTTGAGCTTGAGCACGTCGCGCGCCAGCAGCGCGAATGTCACCGTCGCCGAGCCCGTACGATTGCCGCCGATGGGCGTCGCCGGGCCGGGCTTGCGCAGATCTTCGACCGATTTGGCCGGAAAGTCGGAATTGAGCACGAAGAGGTAGGCGTCGTTGGCGTAGCTCGAAATCGAGCCGAGCCAGGTGAATTTCAGCGAGTCGTAATGGGCGTTGCGGTCGCCGATCATGGGGAACTGCGGCGCCGCGCGACTCATGAAGGCGATCGTCGCGCCGTCGCGGTCCGAGCCCGAGGCAAAGCGGTTGGCGAGCGCGATGCCGCTGGTGCCCGGCTGCGTCTGCACGACGATGGAGGGGCGCCCGGGAATGTACTTGCCGAGATGGCGCGCCACGAGTTGCGAACTCAACTCGAAAATGCCGCCGCCGGCGGAGGGGACGATGAGATTGATCGTGCGCCCGCGATAGAAGGCCTCGACATCCTGCGCCGAAGCGGCCGCGGGCATGGCGCAAAACGCGGCGATGGCCATGGCGAAAACAGCGAACGGCCCCGGACGCGCGCCTGCAAATCGCGGCATTAGTATCCTCCCCTTTGCCCGAAACATGTCGCCTCGCGCGGCCGTTGGCAATGGCCCGCGCGTCTGGCGCGGCGCCGCGGCCTCCGCTAATGTGCCGCCGAATGCGATCCCCTGGAGGAAACATGCGTCTGTTCACCTGCGCCTGCTGCGCGCCCGCCGACCTCGGCGCCGGCGGCAAACAGCCCTCGAAGTCCGGCGGCCCCGTGCCGCGCGAATTGTGCGAGGAGATCGCCACCGCCAGCCGCATCTGCGCCGATCAGGGCGTGTTCGACGCCTTCGGCCACCTTTCCGTGCGACATCCCAACGCGCCCGACCGCTTCCTGATGTCGCGCTCGCGCGCGCCCGCGCTGGTCGAGGCCGACGACATCATGGAGTTCGATCTCGACGGCGACGCGATTGATCCACAAGGCCGCAGCGGCTTTCTGGAGCGCTTCATCCATGGCGAGATTTTCCGCGCGCGGCCCGATGTGATGTCCATCGTGCATTCGCACTCGCCCTCGGTCGTGCCCTTCAGCCTCGTGCCGAACCAGATGCGCGCCATGTATCACAACGCCGCCTTCATCGCCGGGGGCGTGCCGGTTTTCGACATCCGCGAAAAATACGGCGCGACCGACATGCTCATCGGCAATTCCGACAAGGGTCGCGCGCTCGCCGCGACGCTTGGCGACAAGCCGATCTGCCTGATGCGCGCCCATGGCTCCGTCGCCGTGGGCCCAAGCCTGCAACACGCGGTGTTCCGCGCCGTCTACACGGAGGTGAACGCGCGCTTGCAGATTCAGGCGACCATCATTTCCGGCGGCGCGCCATTGGCCGCGCTCGATAAGGAAGAGGGACGCCTCGCCGACGCGGTGAATCTGAACGTCACCGGCCGCCCGTGGGAATTGTGGAAAATGCGCGTCGGGCGTTGAGACCCGCCGCGACAGCGCGAGGAACGATCATATGCGTGGCTTGATGCTGGCCGTGCTCGCTTGCGGTTTCGCCGCGTCGGTCGCTCGCGCGGAATCCATCCCGACCCTGAAACCGGAAGCGTGCGCCTCGCGCGTTCATTTCCACCGCGCGCCGATCTATCCGCGCGAGGTAATCCTGCAAACGTCCGGCGACCCGGTATCGCAAGTGGCGATGATAGTCTGTTTCGCCGCGCGGCGGCCGGCGATTGGCAATCTTTATGTCCGGGGCGCCGCGCTCGCGGGGGCCGGCGACGTCGTTGGCGCGAATGGCAATCGCGCGGATATTTGCGAGGGCGCCCAGCCCCCCGTCGTTGGCTGTCAGGGGAGTTTCGTCGGCGACAGCAGGCGGACGCGTGGCGGCGGCTTCCCGCGCCGCGGCTTGATCGGCGAAACCTCGTTCGCGTTTCAGATTGACTTGCCCGCGGGCCGGAAACTGGCGCGAAAGGCGCTTGTCTCCTTCCAATGGGCGCCCTGTTTGCGCAAGCAGCCCGACGGGCCTTGTCAGCTAGGCGCCCAGCGCACCGATACCTTCCTCATCCCCGCCAGAATTGTCGCCGCGCGACCAATTCGCCAATAACGCGCGGCGAATGTCAGACCGGCGTCGCGCCGAACCGATTGGAGATCAACACATGCTCGCCGAAGCCGAAGCCAGAACGCAGCTCACCGACGCCATCCGCATGCTGGAGCGCGCCAACGTGGTCGATTACAACGGCCACTTTTCCGCGCGCGTCGGGCCGAACCGCCTGCTGATCAATTCGGGCCCCTCCGTGCGCGGCGCGCTGACCGAGGCCGACATCATCGCCATCGACATGGACGGCAAGCCGCTCGACGGCAACGTGCCGCCGCCGCTGGAGTTTCATCTCCACTCGGAAATCTATCGCGCGCGCCCCGAGGTCAACGCCGTCGTGCATACGCATCCGCGCTGGTCGACCTATCTGTCGATGACCGGCACGCCCTACAAGCCGGTTTTCGCGCAGGGCGTGCTGCTCGGCGATATCCCGTTGTTCGACAGCCCGAACTCCATCAACACCAAGCCCATGGGCGAGCAACTGGCGCAAGCGTTGGGCTCGGGCCCGTCGATCCTGTTGAAGTCCCATGGCGTGACAGTCGTCGGCTCCGATGTCGTCGAGGCCTTCACCCTCGCCATTTATCTCGAGGAAAACTCCGAGCGTCAGTACATGGCGAGCCAATTGGGAACGCCCTATGTTTTCTCGGAGGAGGAACAGCGCCTGTGCCGAGAGAAACTGTGGACGCGCTCGCTGTTCAAGAAGACGTGGGATCACTACAGGTCGAAACTGTAGGATCTTAGGCGCTATCCCTTCTCCCGCTTGCGGGAGAAGGGATAGCGCCGCGATTTTTGCATGACGATGGGCACGTCAAAAAATCAACGACGCCCCACGCCCTACTCGCCACTCACCCTACCGGCAGTTGCGCCACGTCCGGGCCGTCGTCGAGCTGCATGTCGAACACGGTCAGCAGCATCGCGGTCGACGCGTAATTGCCCATCAGCGCTACGAGATCGACGAGGCCCTTCGCGCCGAAGCGCTTGAAGGCGCGCGCGTAGGTCTCCGACGACACCTTGCGCTTGCCGAATGCCTCGCGGCCGAGTTCGATGATGATCTGGTCGGTGTCGTCGAGGCCGGCGGTCGACTTCCCGTGCTTGATGACGTCGATCACCGCGGCCGGCACGCCGACGCTCAGCGCTTCCGGCTCGTGCGCCGCCCATTCAAACTTGCTGTCGCATTCGCGCGCGGTGATGAGGATCGCCGTCTCGCGGATGCGCGGGGATTCCGGCGCCTCGAAGCGCAGGTAGCGACCGACGGGCCGGTTGAGATGCGCCAGCGCCGGGCTGTGCAGGCCGATGCCGCCGGGGCCCTTGAGGCCGCGGATCGTGCCGCCCTTGGGGTCGGTGTGCATGTCAAAGATTTTCTTGCCGGCCTCGTCGAGCGTCTCGCGCTTGACGAGGGGCAGGCGGCAACGCGAGTCCGGATCGATGTCGGCGGGCAGCATTCAGTCCTCCCTTTGAGTTGTTGTCGCTCTTGATGCGTCAGATCGTGGCTTCGATCAACCGGCGCATTTCCGGCGTCACCTGCGGGTCGACGCCGAACCACGCGCGCCACGCGGGCCGCGCCTGATGCAGCAACATGCCGAGCCCGTTGACGGTGCGATGGCCGCGCAGGCGGGCGGCGGCGAGCAGGGGCGTCTCGCCGGGAATATAGATGACGTCGCTGACGATGGCCGCGGCGGGCAGGGCGGCGAGGTCGAGTTCAAGCGGCGGGTAGCCCACCATGCCCTGGCTCGTCGTATTGACGAGCAGCGCCGCGCCGGTGAGCGCGGCGTGGCGATCCTCCCAGCCGAGCACGTTGATGGGCCCGCCCATGTCGGCGGCGAGCGTCGCGGCCCGCGCGCGGGTGCGGTTGACGAGGCGGATTTCGCGCGCGCCACGTTGGCCGAGCGCGTGCGCGACGGCCCGCGCCGCGCCGCCCGCGCCGATGATCACGGCGGGGCCGGCGTCCGCCCGCCAGTCGGGGCAGGCCTCCAGCAGGCCCTCGGCGAAGCCGTAGCTGTCGTTGTTGCCGCCATGCAGCGAGCCGTCGGGTTGCACGGTCACGCAGGAGATCGCGCCGATCTTGCGGGCGGTCTCATCGACCGCGTCGACGAAGCGGAACGCGGTTTCCTTGTGGGGAATGGTCAGGTTGCATCCGGCGAAGCCCAGCGCGGGCAGGGCGCGCAACGCCGCCTCCAGCCGCTCCGGGCGGATTTCCAGCGGCACGTAGGTTCCCGCCAGCTTGTGCTGGGCAAACCAGTAATTGTGCAGCATGGGCGAGCGCGAATGCATCACGGGGAAACCCATGACGCCCGCGAGCAGGAAGCGTTCCGGATGGGACATGTGACCGTACTCGATGGATACCTCAACCAACGGTTTTTCTTATGGCATGGGCCAGCGGTCTGTCGATACGCCGTTTGGCGCTGGTGGCGCGGCGCCGGGCGGCGGTATGATCGGGCGGCGCCGCGGGGCGCGCCCCATCCCCAACCCGAGCGAGCGGTCCGTGCCAGCACAATCCACCACCGGCGTCGAGCGACCGGTCTCCGCCATCTACATCGGCAACAGCTTCTTTTATTACAACAACGGCATGAACGGCCACGTGACCCAATTCGTCGCCGCCGCCGATCCCGCCCACAAGTGGCGCTCCACGCTGGTGGCCATCAGCGGCGCCGGGCTCGACTGGCACGACGTCGCCAGCTACTTCCGCCCCGGCGCCATTGGCGCCTTTTCCTTCGACGCCGACAATAATGTCGTCTTCAACAAGCTCGACCGCCTGTTCGACGTCGCGCTGATGATGGATGGCAGCCAGAGCCCCATCCATCCGCAACTGGCGCCAGCCTTTGACGCGTTCTGCGCCCGGCATTGCGCCACGGTGCGCGAGCACGGCGCCGCGCCGGCCCTCGTCATGTCCTGGGCCTATGCCGACAAGCCCGACATGATCGACGGACTGGCGGCGGCCTACGCGCGCGCCGGCGAGGCGAACGATTGCCTCGTGATTCCCACCGGCCTCGCGTTCGCGCGGGCGCTTGCCGCGCGACCCGACCTCGTGCTGCACGCGCCCGACAAGCGCCACCCGAGTCTGGCTGGCACCTATCTCGGCGCGGCGACCATTTACGCGGGGCTGTTCGGGCGGTCGCCCGAGCCGCTCGCCTACGACGCCGAGCTAGATCCGGAAATCGCGCGCTTTCTACGGCGCGTCGCATGGGATACCCATGCCGCCTATCATCGGGTTTGATCGAACGCCGGAGGACGAATATGCGCGCGATGACCATGGATCAGGCGCTGGGGATCATCCAGAACACCTTCGCCCGGGCGCGCGAGATGCGCGCCCACGCGCTTGCCGCCATCGTGCTCGACGCGGGCGGGCAGGTGAGGGCCTTCCTCAAGCAGGACGGCGCCTCGATCAAGCGCTTCGAGATCGCGCGCGGCAAGGCCTTCGCCGCGCTCGCCATGCACCGCTCGTCGCGTCAGGTGTTGCAGAAGGCGCGCGAAAAGCCGTTGTTCATGGAGACCCTGCGCGCCATTTCCGATGGCCCGATCTTTCTGGAGGCTGGCGGGCAGTTGATCCGCGACGAGCATGGCGAGATCGTCGGCGCGCTTGGCGTTACCGGCGATGTCAACGAGGTCGACGATCTCTGCGCCATGGCGGGCATCCGCGCGGTTGGCTTCAAGTGCGACAGCGATTTCAGCGACGAGGAATGCCGGCGTCTCAACATCAAGAAGGACGCCGAAATCCATGATCCCCGCTGAACGGCCGATCGCCGCCACGCTTGCCGCGCTGGCGCTGTGCGCCGGCGCCTCCGCCGTCCGCGCGGCGGAAACGGACGCCTTTCAAGCCGGCAGAAAGGTGGAGTTTCTGATCGGCGCCGCGGCGGGCGGCGGCTATGGCCTCTACGCCAACGTGCTGGCGCATCACATCGGCAAGCATATTCCCGGCGCGCCATTGATCGTGCCGCGCCTGCTTGACGGCGCCGGCAGCCTCACGGCGGCCAACCAGCTCTATTCCAATCTGCCGCGCGACGGCTCCAGCTTCGGCGCGGTTTTCACCGGCGCCATCGTCGAGCCGCTGATCGGCGATCGCGCCAAGGCCCGCTACGATTCGCGGCGCTTCGGCTTTATCGGCAGCGCCAACCGCGAGACCATCGTCTGCTTCGCCCGCAAGGACGCGGGTGTGCGGTCGTGGGCCGATGTGATGACGAAAAAGCTCATCGTCGGCGGCGCCGGCTGGACCTCGTCGATTCGCCAGTATCCAGCGGTCCTCAACAGGATTTTGGGAACGAAATTCGAGATCGTCACCGGCTATCCCGGCTCCAAGGAGGCCATGCAGGCGGTCGAGAAGGGCGAGGTGCAGGGCACGTGCGGCATCCAGTGGTCGAGTTTCGCGCCCACCTTCGGCCAATGGGTCGAGCGTGGCGATGTCGTCGTCTTCGGCCAGATCGCCGCGCCGCCCGGCGACCCCGAGCAGAACCGGCGCGGCGTGCAAAACCTTTGGGACACGCCGATGGACGCCGACACGCGCGGCGCGCTGGAACTGATATTCGACCAGATGGAATTCGGTCGGCCCTACATCACCCCTCCCGACGTGCCGGCCGCGCGGCTTGAAACGCTGCGTCGGGCCTTCGACGCGACCATGAAGGATGCCGATTTTCTCGCCGAGGCCGAGCGCGGCCAATTGCCGATCAATCCGATGAGCGGCGAGGAATTCAAGTCGCGGGTGGACAAGCTCTACGCGACGCCCGATGCTCTGGTGGCGAGGGCGCGCGCCGCCCTCGAATGATCAGCCCCGCGCGCGTCGGGGCGGGGAGGCTGAATGACCAAAGGACTTAGGCGCGGCATCGCCGCTTTCGGCGCGCTGATTCTGTCGGCGGGGCTCGCGCTCGCCGCGGAGCTTCGACCGCTGGCGGTGAGTTCCTTCCCCAACGCCAAGGCCTTGCCGCTCTGGCTGGGCGCGGAAAACGGCGTCTTCGAGCGCCATGGCCTGAAGCTCTCCATCGACGAAACCGTCAGTTCCGACGCCCAGCGCGAGAAACTCGCCACGGGCAAAATCGATATCGTGCAATCGGCGGTCGACAACGCGCTCGCAATGATTCTCGCGGGTCAGGACGTGATCATCGTCATGGGCGGCGAAAGCGGCATGAATGATTTCATCGCGCGCGCCAACATCAATTCCTTCGCCGACTTTCGCGGCAAGACGCTGGTCGTCGACGCGCCGAACACCGCCTATGCCCTGCAAGCGCGCAAATTGCTGGCGCGCGCCGGGCTGAAGCTGGATGTCGACTACAAGATCAAGCCCATCGGCAACGCGTCGCTGCGGTTTCGCGCGCTGATGGATTCGGATGAATACGCGGGCGCGGTGATGAACCCGCCGTTTTCCTCCGAGGCCTTGCTGCGGGGCATGAAAAGCCTCGGCCGGATGGTCGATCTGCTCGGCCCGTATCAGGCGGGCGGCGCGTTTCTGCAACGCGCCTTCGCCGTGGCTCACCCGGATGTGGTCGAGGCCTATGTCGCCGGCTACGTCGAATCGCTGCGCTGGATCGCCGATCCCGCGCACAAGCCAGCCGTCATCGAAATGCTGGTACGCAAGCTCAAGCTCGCCCCGAGCGTCGCCGAAGTCACCTACGGTCAGGTCACCGACCCCGGATTCGGCTTCACGCCGGACGCGAAACTTGATCAGGCCGGGTTCCGCAACATGCTGGAAACGCGTGCGGAAACGGAGGGACGCGACGCGCGCCTCGAAAACATGGCTGCCTATGTGGATGAAAGCTATTACCTGCGCGGTCTCGCCGCCGCTGGCAAGAAACCATGATTGTTCAGCGGCGCGGGGATTGCTTTAAGCCTGGGGCAATTCGGGCTAGGAATGAGCCGAAGGCCCGGCGCCGCGTTGGATGATTTCATGTCGAAGCGATTCGGATTGTTCGCGGTAGCGCTTCTGGCGGCGCTTTCGGGCGGCGTGACGCGCGCCAGCGCCGACAGGATGACCTTCGAGCTCGTGCCCTTTGGCGATGGCGCGTCATGCGGCTCCAAATGTCCCGAGGTCATCAGCGCGGTCGGCGAGATCACGTCGTCGACGCCGCGCGAGTTTCTGGATTTCGTCAAAAGCCACATCAACGACGATCGCATGCGCAGCATCGTCTTCCTGCATTCGCCCGGCGGCTCCGTCGCCGCCTCGATGCGACTTGGCGAGATGTTCCGCAAGACGGGAGTCGCGGCGGTGGTCGCGCGCCTGATCCGACTGGGGTCGGGCGCCGACGCCGGCGGGATGGCGGTTCCGGCGGGCCGCTGTTTCTCGGCTTGCGTCTACGCCTTCATGGGGGGGCGTAAGCGGGTCGTGCCGCCATCCTCCCTGGTGGGCATCCACAGGATGTCCTTCGACGAGAGCGAACGCGATATGACGACGCTGGAAACGCGCACGTGGCGCAAGCTGGGCACGCCGGATTTTGTCGCGCAATTGTCGAATTACGCCGCTTCCATGGGGGTCAGCCGCGATCTGATCGCGACGGCCGAGCGGGTCAGTCCCGATGACATCCACATTGTCACGCCGACCGAATTGCGACGCTGGCGATTGGCGGGCGAGAAGTTCTGAACGGGGTAGGCCGAGCACTCGCTTGACTTGCGCCCGACACTGCCTTATCCGACCGCAACTCGCCGCGAGGGATCGCGCCGAGGCCCCACGCGGGGGAGTAGCTCAGTTGGTTAGAGCGCCGGCCTGTCACGCCGGAGGTCGCGGGTTCAAGTCCCGTCTCTCTCGCCATTTTCCACAATTCCCATTAGTGATGCTGTCAGGCGATCGCCCCGCCCGGGTGGCGCGTTCGCGCGCGGTCGCCACGGAGGAAACGTATCCATGACCCGTCACGCCGATTTTGTTCCCGAGGGCGTCATTCCAGCCGTATTGCTGCCGTTTCACAACGATTTCTCGATCGATGAACCAGCTTTCCGCGCGCATCTCAGGCATGTCGGCGCGGTCGAGGGTCTGTCGGCGGTGACGATCAACGCCCATTCGACGGAGGTCGCCTCGTGCACCTTCGAGGAACAACGCCGCGTGATGGAGATCACGGCCGATACGCTCGGCGACCGCCTGCCGATCGTGCATGGCGTGTGGGCCGACGGCAGTCTGGAGGCCGGACGCATCGCCCGCGCGGCCGAGGCGGGCGGCGCGTCGGCGCTGCTGGCGTTTCCGCCGGGACCGTTCACCATGGGTCAGAATCCGGCGATGGTCATCGCGCATTTCAAATGCATCGCCGACGCGTCGAGCCTGCCCATCATTGTTTTCCAGTACCCGCTCGCCAGCGGGCAGGGCTATCCGCCAGACACGCTGCTGAAGTTGCTGGACGCCGTGCCGACGATTCGCGCCATCAAGGACTGGACCCCCGTCGTGCAGCAGCACGAATGGCACGTGCGGACCCTGCACGCACTGCCGCGTTCCGTGAACGTGCTCTCGACCAACAGCGCGTGGCTGTTCAGTTCGCTTGTGCTCGGATGCCGCGGTCTGTTGTCGGGCAGCGGCAGCGTGATCGCCGATTTGCAGGCGCGCCTGTTCCGCGCCGTGCAGGCGAATGATCTCGTCGAGGCCCGCCGTCTCAACGACCGCATCTATCCGCTCGCGCGGGTTTTCTATGACGCGCCCTTCGTCGACATGCACAACCGCATGAAGGAGGCGCTCGTCATGCTGGGCCTCATGCCGCGCGCCGTCGTGCGCCCGCCGCTCGTGCGCATCGAGGACGCCGAGCGCGCTCGCATCCGCGTCGCCCTGATCGAGGCCGGTTTGCTCGACGGCGAGGGCCGCGTGGCGGCCGAATGACCGATTTTGGAAAACAACGATGATGAAATCTTCTTTTCTGGCGCTCGCCGCGACACTTTCCCTCGTCGCGGGCGCGGGCGCGCAAACCGCCTATCCGTCGAAATCGATCGACCTGATCGTGCCCTTCGCGCCGGGTGGTTCGTCCGACGTCATCGCTCGCATCACCGCGGACGAAATGGGTCGCATCCTCGGCCAGAGCATCATCATCGAGAACATCGGCGGCGCCGGCGGGGCCATCGCGCTCGCCAAGGCGGCGCGCGCCACGCCCGATGGCTACACGTTCGTCATCGGCAACGCCGGAACCAACGCCGCCGTTTACTGGACCAATTCCGACGTGCAGTTCACGCCGGATTCCTTCGCCTCCATCGGGTTGATCGCCAAGACTTCGCCGGTCATCGCGCTGCGCAACGATTTTCCCGCCGCCACGCCGGCGGAATTTCTCGATTACGCCCGCAAGAATCCGGGCAAGGTCTCGCTTGGCCATGCCGGCGTGGGATCGTCGAATTATCTGATTTGCCAGAGCTTTGTGCAGGCCGCGCATATCGACGTGACTCTCGTCAGCTATCGCGGCGGCGGCCCGGCCCTGACCGACCTCATGGGCGGGCACGTCGATGGCGTCTGCGACGCCGCCTCGTCGGTCGCGCCCGCCATTCAGGACAAGCGCGTGCGCGGACTCGTGGTGTCGTCCGCCACGCGGTTGGCCCAGCTACCGGATGTGCCGACAGGCGCGGAAGCCGGCATTCCCGATTTTCAGGCCGAGGGCTGGAACGCGTTCTTCGCGCCCAAGGGCACGCCGGAAGCGATGATCGGCGTGCTGAACGCGGCGCTGCGCAAGGCGGTGGCGAGCGATAATCTGCGCAAGCGCTTTGCCGAACTGGCGGTCTTGCCGGCCTCGGGCGACGAGTTTTCACCGGCCTGGGTGCATGATTTCGTGCCGCGCGAGGTCGAGAAATACCGCAAGCTCCTGGTGAAATAACGTGTCGGATCGCGGCGCCGACGTGGGCGGCGACAATGGCGCGCTGGTGCTGCTCTCGGGCGGGCAGGATTCGGCGACCTGCCTCGCATGGGCGCTGGACCGTTTCGCTCGCGTGGAAACGGTGGGATTCGATTACGGCCAGCGGCATCGCGTGGAGCTGGATTTTCGGGCGCGCATTCGCGCGCGGCTCGCCGGCCTGAATCCCGCGTGGGCCTCGCGGCTCGGCGATGATCACATGATCAATCTGGCGTCCCTCGGGGAAATATCCGCCACCGCGCTCACCCGCGACGTGGCGCTCGAAATGGACGCCAACGGCCTGCCGAATACATTCGTTCCGGGCCGGAACATCGTCTTTCTGAGCTTCGCCGGCGCGCTGGCTTATCGCAGGGGGCTGCGTCGCATCGTTGGCGGCATGTGCGAGACGGACTTTTCCGGCTATCCCGATTGTCGCGACGATACGATCAAGGCGATGCAGGTGACGCTGAATCTGGCCATGGACAAGCGCTTCGTGCTGGAAACGCCGCTCATGTGGATCGACAAGGCCGGCGTCTGGGCCCTTGCAGACCAATTGGGCGGGGAGCGGCTGGTCGAGGTCATCCGGTCGCAAACGCTGACCTGCTATCTGGGGCAGGTCGAGCCCGTGCATGAATGGGGGCGCGGCTGCGGCGAATGCCCGGCCTGCCAGTTGCGCAAGAACGGTCACGCCGCGTGGCGGCGAGGCCACGTTGGCATCGGAGAAGAGCCATGATCTGCGAACGCGGCGGCTGCCCGGGGAGCGGTGGCAAGGATCCCCATCCGGCCTATGCCCTTGTTCTGATGGTCCCGGTCGCGCTGCTGTTCGCCGTCGCGAAATATCTTGGCGCGATTCACTGATCGAAAAACAGGATTTTTCGTCGGGGTTCTTGCATCCGCGTCCGCAGTGTTTAGACAGCGGCGGGAACGCGCGCCGTCGACCGCGCCTATTTGTCGCAAGGAAATCCCGCCGTTGTCACAATCGCCGCCGGAAACCGGAGCCTCAAGCCCGCGTCTGTCCCTGTGGAATCTCGCCTCGGGCTTCCTGATCATTGGCCTGATGGGTTTCGGCGGCATTGCTCAAAGCGCTCAATACGTCATGGTCGAACAGCGCAAGTGGTTGAGCGCCAAGGACTTTGTCGAGCTTTTTGGCGTCTGCGCCGTGTTGCCGGGCGGCAATATCCTCAACGCCTCGGTCATGCTGGGCGATCGAAACCACGGTCCGCTCGGCTCGCTGGTCTGCCTTGCCTCGCTGCTGCTCGCGCCGCTGGGCCTGCTGCTGGTCATCGCGCTGGTTTACGACCGGTACGCCTACCTGCCCGACGTGCAGGCGGCCATTACCGGGGGAGGCTCCGTCGCCGCGGGGCTGATCTTTGGCACGGCCGCCCGGCTCGCCAAGGGGGTGAACCCGACAATCGCCTCGGCGCTGGCTGGCGTGGCGACCTTCGTGCTGGTGGGCGTGCTCCGCGCGCCAATCTGGGCGGTGATCGTGACCATCGCGCCACTTTCGGTCCTCTGGGCCATTTATGGCGGGAGGCGCGCGTGAGCGGTGTCGTCTGGGTTCTCTTTTCGACCTTTTCCACCGTGGCGCTCTTCGCCATCGGCGGTCCCAGCGCGCTGATTCCCGAGTTTCATCGGCAGATCGTCACCAATCTGCATTTGATGACGGACGAGGGCTTCATCCACTCGGTGGTTCTGTCGCAGCTCGCGCCAGGGCCGAACATGCTGTTCATCAGCTTCATAGGATGGCAGGTCGCCGGTCTCGCGGGGCTGCTTGCCTCGACCATCGCGATTCTCGGCCCGACCAGCGTGCTGGCCTTCGTGGCGGGGCGCTTTCTCGAAGGACGCAAGGACGTTACATGGATCAAGGCGGTCAAGACCAGCCTCTCGCCGATCGTTGTCGGACTGACGGTTTCTTCTGGACTAGTGACCGCCCGCGCCGCCGACCATGACGTGGTTGGGATCGCCCTGACGATTGGCGCCGCGGCCTTCATGGTCGCCTACAAGCGCAATCCCCTATGGGTCATCGCCGCTGGCGCGGCGATAGGCATTCTGGCCTATCGCCTTGGCTGGATGGCGGTGGGATAGCCCGACAGTTCAACTTGCGCCTTTGGGTGCGCTGCGATAGTCCTCCTCCAGCCTTTCGGCGAGCGTGACCGAAACCCAACTGGCGTTTCGCGCGTCTGGCCCCGGCGCCCCGACAGACCGGATGTATTGATGCCATCGCTGCTCGAATCCTACCTGCCGCTGGTCATATTCATGGCCGTTTCCGGCGTCATCGCTGGCGCCCTTGTCGTGGCCCCCTTCATTCTGGCCTTCAAGGCCCCCGATTCCGAGAAGCTCGCGGCCTACGAATGCGGTTTCAACGCCTTCGACGACGCCCGCATGAAGTTCGACGTCCGTTTCTACCTCGTGTCGCTGCTGTTCATCATTTTCGACCTTGAGGTCGCTTTTCTGTTTCCCTGGGCGGTCGCCTTCAAGGACGTGGGCGCCCTCGGCTTCTGGTCGATGATGGGCTTTCTGGCCGTGCTGACCATCGGCTTTGTCTACGAGTGGAAAAAAGGAGCCCTCGAATGGGATTGACCGATCCTCTCGTCGCCCCCGCGCCGCGCGGCATAATCGATCCCGGCACGGGCAAGCCCGTGGGCGCGAATGATCCCTATTTTCTGGGGATCAACGACCAGCTCGCCGACAAGGGTTTCATCGTCACGGCCACCGACGACCTCATCAACTGGGCCCGTACGGGCTCGTTGATGTGGATGACCTTCGGTCTCGCCTGCTGCGCGGTCGAGATGATGCAGATGTCCATGCCGCGCTATGACGCCGAGCGATTCGGCTTCGCGCCGCGCGCCTCGCCGCGCCAGTCCGACGTGATGATCGTCGCTGGCACGCTGACCAACAAGATGGCTCCGGCGCTCCGCAAGGTCTACGACCAGATGCCCGAGCCGCGTTACGTGATCTCCATGGGCTCCTGCGCCAACGGCGGCGGCTATTACCACTATTCCTATTCGGTTGTGCGCGGCTGCGACCGGATCGTCCCGGTCGATATCTACGTTCCCGGCTGTCCGCCGACCGCCGAGGCGCTGCTCTATGGCGTGCTGCTGTTGCAGAAGAAGATTCGCCGTCTGGGCACGATCGAGCGGTAAGGGACTGTTGAGATGGATGACTCGCTGAACGCCCTTGGAACGGCCATCGCCGCCGCGCTGCCCGTCGCCGTCGCGGGCTTCGATGTTGCCTTCGGCGAGCTCAATCTCGTCGTCGACGCCGGCCGCATTGTCGAGACCCTGACCTGGCTGCGCGACGATCCCGGCTGCCTGTTCATCTGCTTCATCGACATCACGGCGACTGATTATCCATCGCGCGAGAAGCGTTTCGACGTTGTTTATCACCTGCTGTCGCCGCGCCATAACCGGCGCGTGCGCGTCAAGGCGGCGGTCGGCGACGGCGAGACCATCGCCTCAGCGGTCGATGTTTTCCCCGCCGCCAACTGGTTCGAGCGCGAGACCTACGATCTCTTCGGCGTGCTGTTCACCGGCCACCCCGACTTGCGTCGCATCCTCACGGATTATGGTTTCGAGGGGCATCCGCTGCGCAAGGATTTCCCGATGACCGGCTTCGTCGAGGTGCGTTACGACGACGAGGAGAAGCGCGTCGTCTACGAACCCGTGAAGCTCAATCAGGAATATCGGCAGTTCGATTTCCTTTCGCCTTGGGAAGGGACGGAATACGTCATTCCCGGCGATGAGAAGGCGAAGGGCTGAGGACGCGACCGATGACCGAACAACCCGCCCAGCGCAATTTCTCGATCAACTTCGGCCCGCAGCATCCCGCCGCGCACGGCGTGCTGCGCCTCGTGCTCGAGCTCGATGGCGAGGTCGTCGAGCGCGTCGATCCGCACATCGGCCTGCTGCATCGCGGCACCGAGAAGTTGATGGAAGCGCGTACCTACGCGCAGGACGTCGCCTATTTCGACCGGCTCGACTATTGCGCGCCGATGAATCAGGAGCATGCCTTCTGTCTGGCGATCGAGAAGCTGCTGGGTCTGGAAGTGCCGCGCCGCGGTCAGTTGATCCGCGTGCTCTATTCCGAGATTGGTCGCATCCTCTCGCATCTTCTCAACGTCACCACGCAGGCCATGGACGTCGGCGCGCTGACCCCGCCGCTGTGGGGCTTCGAGGAACGCGAGAAGCTGATGGTGTTTTATGAACGCGCCTGCGGCGCGCGCATGCACGCCAACTACTTCCGTCCCGGCGGCGTGCATCAGGACTTGCCGCCGCGACTGATCGCCGACATCGACGCCTGGTGCGATCCGTTCCTGAAGGTATGCGACGATCTCGAGAATCTTTTCATCGAGAACCGCATCTTCAAGCAGCGCAATGTCGATATCGGTATCGTGACGCTGGAGGAATGCTGGAAATGGGGCTTCTCCGGCCCGGTGTTGCGCGGCTCGGGCGCCGCGTGGGATTTGCGCCGCGCGCAGCCCTATGAATGCTACGAGGAAATGGAATTCGACATTCCCATCGGCAAGCATGGCGACTGCTACGCGCGTCAGGTCGTGCGCATGGAGGAAATGCGCCAGTCCGTCCGCATCATGAAGCAGTGCGTCGAGAAGCTGTCGCGCGCCGATGGCGGTGGACCGGTTTCCGCCGTCAACAACAAGGTGGTGCCGCCCAAGCGCGGCGAGATGAAGCGCTCGATGGAGGCTCTCATCCATCACTTCAAGCTCTACACCGAGGGCTTCAAGGTGCCCGCTGGCGAGGTTTACGCCGCCGTCGAGGCGCCGAAGGGCGAGTTCGGCGTCTATCTCGTGGCCGATGGCACCGACAAGCCATACCGCTGCAAGATCCGCGCGCCCGGCTTTGCTCATTTGCAGGGCATGGACCTCCTCTGCCGCAAGCACATGCTGGCCGACGTCAGCGCCATTCTCGGCTCCATCGACATTGTGTTCGGGGAGGTCGATCGCTGATGCCCGAGCGCGTGCGCGAAATTTTGCGTCTGGTGCCGGCGGCCCTCGTGCTGTTCGTCGTCAGCCGCTTTCTTTTCGACATGCTGTCCCAGCGCGAGCCCTTTTGGATGACGCGCGAGGATACGATCCAGATGCTCTGGAGCGGCTGTTTTATCGTTCCTTTCATGCTGTTTGGCCTGGCGGTCGCCCGTCAGCGCCAGAATACTGGAAAATGACATGAGCGTTCGCAGGCTTGCGGAAAACCAACCGGCGACCTTCGCCTTCACGCCCGAGAACGAGGCTTGGGCGGCGCGGGAAATCGCCAAATATCCGCCGGGCCGGCAGGCCTCGGCGATCATTCCGCTGTTGTGGCGCGCGCAGGCGCAGCATGACTACTGGTTGCCGAAGCCCGCGATCGAAAAGGTCGCGGAGATGCTGGGCATGCCCTACATCCGCGCGCTCGAAATCGCGACCTTCTACTCGATGTTCAATCTGGAGCCCGTGGGCAAGTATTTCGTGCAGCTCTGCGGCACGACGCCCTGCATGCTGCGCGGCTCGGGCGACATCGCCAAGGTCTGCGGGGATCGGATTGGTCCGCAACGGAAGGTCAGCGCCGACGGCAATTTCGCCTGGCTGGAGGTCGAGTGTCTCGGCGCCTGCTGCAACGCGCCGATGGTGCAGATCAACGACGATTATTACGAAGACCTGACGCCGGAGAGCTTCGGCAAGTTGCTCGACGATCTCGCCGCCGGTCGTCCGGTCAGGAAGGGCTCGCAGACGGGCCGCGTGTCGTCGGAGCCCGAGCCCGGCAAAGGGCCGACCCTGCTCGACCCGGCGCTTTACGATGGGTCGCTGGTTGGCGCCTTCAACCAGCGCGTCGCCGAGTCGGTCGCGGCAGCGGCCGCCGCCGCCGCGCAAGCGAAGAAGTGAGGACGGGCATGCTCGCCGACAAGGACCGCATCTTCACCAACCTCTACGGCTTCCAGTCGCCGGGTCTCGACGCGGCCCGCAAGCGCGGCGCGTGGGACAACACGAAAACGCTGATCGACGCCGGCAAGGACTGGGTCATCAACGAGATGAAGGCGTCGGGCCTGCGCGGCCGCGGCGGCGCGGGCTTTCCGACCGGCCTCAAATGGTCGTTCATGCCCAAGCCCGATCCCAACAGGCCCTCCTATCTCGTCGTCAACGCCGACGAATCCGAGCCTGGCACCTGCAAGGACCGGGAAATCATGCGCAACGATCCGCATCTGCTGATCGAGGGCTGCCTGATCGCCTCCTTCGCGATGGGCGCGCACGCCTGCTACATCTACGTGCGCGGCGAATATATTCTGGAGCGCGAGCGCCTGCAGGCGGCCGTCGACGAGGCCTACGCGGCCAACCTCATCGGCAAGAACAACGTGCACGGCTGGCCCTTCGACCTCTACGTGCATCACGGCGCCGGCGCCTATATCTGCGGCGAGGAAACCGCCCTGCTCGAAAGCCTCGAAGGCAAGAAGGGCATGCCGCGGCTGAAGCCGCCATTTCCCGCCAACATGGGGCTTTATGGCTGCCCGACGACGGTCAACAACGTCGAGTCGATCGCCGTGGCGCCAACGATCCTGCGTCGCGGCGCGGCGTGGTTTTCGAGCTTTGGCGCGAAGAACAACGCCGGCACCAAGCTTTTCTGCATTTCCGGCCACGTCAACAAGCCCTGCAATGTCGAGGAAGCCATGTCGATCCCCTTCCGGGAATTGATCGACCGGCATTGCGGCGGCGTGCGCGGCGGTTGGGACAATCTGCTCGCCGTCATTCCCGGCGGTTCGTCGGTGCGCTGCGTGCCGGCGGCCCAGATCATCGACTGCCCGATGGATTTCGACAGTCTGGGCAAGCTGCGGTCCGGTCTTGGCACCGCAGCCGTCATCGTGATGGACAAGTCGACCGACATCATCCGGGCGATCGCGCGCCTGTCGTATTTCTACAAGCACGAGAGCTGCGGCCAGTGCACGCCGTGCCGAGAGGGCACGGGCTGGATGTATCGCGTGATGGAGCGCATGGTCGAGGGTCGCGCGCAGAAGCGCGAGATCGACATGCTGCTCGACGTCTCGACACGCATCGAGGGTCACACGATCTGCGCGCTGGGTGACGCCGCGGCGTGGCCGATCCAGGGACTGATCACCCATTTCCGCGGCGAGATCGAGAAACGCATCGATCAATACGCCGCCAACCCGCACATAGATGCGGTCAAAGTGGCGGCGGAGTAGGGCGCATGACCAAGGTTCTTGTCGACGGCAAGGAAATCGACGTACCGCCCGAGTACACGCTGTTGCAGGCGTGCGAGCAGGCGGGCGCGGAAATTCCGCGCTTCTGTTTCCATGAACGTCTGTCGATCGCCGGCAATTGCCGCATGTGCCTCATCGAGGTGAAGGGCGGACCGCCGAAGCCCCAGGCGTCCTGCGCCATGTCCGTGCGCGATCTGCGCCCCGGCCCCAATGGCGAGCCGCCGGCCATGTTCACCAACACGCCGATGGTGAAGAAGGCGCGCGAAGGCGTGATGGAATTCCTGCTCATCAACCATCCGCTCGATTGCCCGATCTGCGATCAGGGTGGCGAATGCGACCTGCAGGATCAGGCGATGGCCTTCGGCGTCGACAGTTCCCGCTATGGCGAGAACAAGCGCGCCGTCGAGGACAAATACATCGGGCCGCTCGTCAAGACCTCGATGAACCGTTGCATCCATTGCACGCGCTGCGTGCGCTTCACCGCGGAAGTCGCCGGCACCGGCGACATGGGCGCCATCGGCCGCGGCGAGGACATGGAGATCACCACCTATCTCGAAAGCGCGATGACCTCCGAGTTGCAGGGCAACATCGCCGATCTCTGCCCGGTCGGCGCGCTGTTGCCGGCGCCGCAGAGCTTCCGCGCGCGCTCGTGGGAATTGCAGAAGACGCAGACCATCGACGTCATGGACGCGGTGGGGTCGGCGATCCGTGTCGACACGCGCGGCCGCGAGGTCATGCGTATTCTGCCGCGCGTCAACGAAGCGGTGAACGAGGAATGGATTTCCGACAAGACGCGACAGATCGTCGACGGTTTGAAGACCCAGCGCCTTGATCGTCCCTATCTGCGCGAGAACGGCAAGTTGCGCCCGGCCACATGGCAGGAAGCCTTCGCCGCCATCGCCGCGAAGGTGAAGGCGACGCCCCCGGCCAGGATCGGCGCCATCGCCGGCGATCTCGCCAGCGTCGAGGAAATCTTCGCGCTCAAGTCGCTGATGGAATCGATTGGCTCGCCCAACGTCGATGGCCGTCAGGATGGCGCGCGGCTCGACCCGAAACTAGGGCGCGCGTCCTACATTTTCAACGCGACCATCGCGGGCATCGAGGACGCCGACGCCCTGCTGATCGTTGGCTCGAATCCCCGCCGCGAGGCCGCCGTTCTCAACGCGCGCATCCGCAAGCGCTTCCTGCGCGGCGCCTTCCCGATTGGCCTGATCGGCGAAGCGGCTGATCTCACTTACGCCGCGCAGTATCTCGGCGCCGGCCCCGAAACGCTCGCGGATGTCGCCGCGGGCAAGGGCTTTGGCGATATCTTCTCCAAGGCCAAAAAGCCGCTGGTCATCGTTGGTCAGGGCGCGCTCGCCCGCGAGGATGGCGCGGCTATTCTCGCACTCGCCGCGCGCCTTGGCGCGCGCGATGGATGGAACGGCCTCTGCGTGCTGCACACCGCCGCGGCGCGCGTCGGCGCGCTCGATCTCGGCTTCACGCCGGGCGCGGGCGGTCTTGACGCCAGCGCCATGGCGAAGGGCGGCGTCGACGTGTTGTTCAATCTCGGCGCCGATGAAATCCAGATCGCGCCCGGTCCCTTCGTGATCTATCAGGGCAGCCATGGCGACGCGGGCGCGCATCGCGCCGACGTCATCCTGCCCGGCGCCGCCTACACCGAGAAATCGGGAACCTGGGTCAACACCGAGGGGCGCGTGCAGCTTGGCGATCGCGCCGCGTTTCCGCCCGGCGCCGCCCGCGAGGACTGGGCGATCCTTCGCGCGCTGTCCGAGGCGATCGGCCACAAGTTGCCCTTCGACTCGCTCAACGCTTTGCGCGTCGCCCTTTATCGCGCCCATCCGATGTTCGCGCTTGTCGACGCCATACCCGAAAGCCCGGCGCTGGACATGGCCTTCCTGTCGACGGCTTCGCCGGGCAAGGCGGCTTTCGCCAACGCGGTCGGCGATTTCTATCTGACCAATCCCATCGCGCGCGCCTCCGCGGTGATGGCGCAATGCTCGGCGCTGGCGCGCGGTCGCGCGCGGCAGGCGGCGGAATAGGACGACGATGATGACCGACGGCTGGGTGCTTCCCGTTCTGATCATGCTGCTGAAGAGCCTCGCGGTGGTCGTCGCGGTGCTCGTTTATGTCGCCTATGTCGTTTATGCGGATCGCAAGATCTGGGCGGCGGTGCAACTGCGACGCGGCCCCAACGTGGTGGGGCCGTGGGGTCTGTTCCAGACCTTCGCCGACATGATCAAGTTCGTGGTCAAGGAGCCGATTATTCCGGCGGGCGCCAACAAGGGCGTCTTTATTCTGGCGCCGCTGGTCACGGGTTTCCTCGCGCTGTCGGCGTGGGCGGTGGTGCCGCTCGCCGATGGCTGGGCGGTCGCCGACATCAACGTCGGCATTCTCTACATCTTCGCCATCTCGTCGCTCGGCGTTTACGGCGTGATCATGGCCGGCTGGGCCTCGAATTCGAAGTATCCATTTCTCTCGGCGTTGCGTTCCGCCGCGCAGATGGTCAGCTACGAAGTCTCCATCGGCTTCGTGATCATCACCGTGCTGCTGTGCGTGGGGTCGCTCAATCTGTCGGACATCGTTCGCGCGCAGGACACCAAATTCGGCGTGCTCGGCTGGTACTGGCTGCGCCTGCTGCCCATGGCGGTGATCTTCTTCATCTCGGCGCTGGCGGAAACCAACCGCCCTCCCTTCGATCTCGTCGAGGCGGAGTCCGAACTCGTCGCCGGTTTCATGGTCGAATATTCCTCGACGCCCTACATGATGTTCATGCTCGGCGAATACGTGGCCATCGTCACCATGTGCGCCATGACGACGATCCTGTTCCTCGGGGGCTGGCTGCCGCTGCTGCCCTACGCGCCGTTCACCTGGATTCCCGGCGTGGTCTGGTTCGTGCTCAAGTCGAGCCTCGTGTTTTTCATGTTCGCGATGGTTAAGGCCTTCGTGCCGCGCTATCGCTACGATCAGTTGATGCGTCTCGGCTGGAAGGTATTTTTGCCGATCTCGCTGGTGATGGTCGTTGTCGTTGCCGCCGTCGTCAAGATTGCGCAGACCGGAGGCATCGGCTGATGGCCCTGTCTCATCCCGGCGTCACGGGCGCCATCGGCGGCCTCGCCATGGGCGCGGCTGATTTCGTTATCGTGCTGCGCGTCATCAGGCGCGTGCTGGCGCGTGAGATGGACGAGGGCGGCGATCTGCCTGGCGTTGATTTCGTGGGTCGCCGTTACCGTGTGTTGCGCAACATGCTCGCTGGTTTTTCGTTCCTCGTGTTGCCGGCCCTCGGCTTTGCGCTGGGAACGGCTCTTGGTTCGGAAGGAGGCGCGCGATGAAACTCGATCAGGCCGCGAAGTCCCTGTTCCTGTCGGAATTCATCGGCGCCTTCTTCATGTCTATGCGCTATTTCTTCCGGCCAAAGGCGACGATCAACTTCCCGCATGAACGCAACCCGATTTCGCCGCGCTTCCGCGGCGAGCATGCATTGCGCCGCTATCCCAACGGCGAGGAGCGATGCATCGCCTGCAAGCTGTGCGAGGCGATCTGCCCCGCGCAGGCCATCACCATCGAGGCGGGCCCGCGCCGCAACGATGGCACGCGTCGCACGACCCGTTACGACATCGACATGGTCAAGTGCATCTACTGCGGCATGTGCCAGGAGGCTTGCCCGGTCGACGCGATCGTCGAGGGGCCCAATCAGGCCTTCGCGGTCGAGACCCGCGAGGAGCTTTATTACGACAAGCAGCGACTGCTCGATAACGGCGCGCGCTGGG
Source organism: uncultured Hyphomicrobiales bacterium (assembly GCA_903861645.1). Classification (GTDB taxonomy): domain Bacteria; phylum Pseudomonadota; class Alphaproteobacteria; order Rhizobiales; family Beijerinckiaceae; genus Terripilifer. The sequence continues at coordinate 513 of CAIOVE010000104.1, read as the reverse complement.
AGCGGGAACTCGCGCGCAATATCGCGCTCGATGCTCCCTATCGGTGATCAACGGGTCGCTGCCCCCGGGTCGGCGACCGTGAACGAGGACATACGATGACACTGGCCGCCGCCTTCTTCTGGCTCTTCTCGATCGTGATGATCGCGTCGGCCTTCATGGTCATCGCCGCGCGCAATCCCGTGCATTCCGTGCTGTTCCTGATCCTGACCTTCGTCAACGCCGCTGGCCTGTTCCTGCTGCTGGGCGCTGAATTCCTCGCGATGATCCTCGTGGTCGTCTATGTGGGCGCGGTCGCGGTTCTGTTCCTCTTCGTCGTCATGATGCTCGATGTCGACTTCGCCGAATTGAAGCAGGGTTTTCTGCAATATCTCCCCGTGGGCGCGCTTGTCGGCGTCATTGTCGCGATTGAACTGATCCTCGTGATGAGCGACTGGCTGCAATCCAGCGCCTCGACGGTCACGGGCGGCGCGCCGATCCAGCCCGGCGTATCCAACACGGAAGCGCTCGGCCTCG
>CAIOVE010000103.1 GCA_903861645.1 uncultured Hyphomicrobiales bacterium | reverse complement strand
TCTCAACCGAAGAGCGCTCGCGTTCCTGCGCCTCGCGTCAATAAGGCTTATGCTCAGAAAGCTATGCAATCCAGCATGATCTCTCCGGACAGACACTTAGGGCTTCACGCTCATGCCCCGCCCCCACCCGAAAGCCCCATTTACACGCCCGACCCCATTGTTCATATCTAACCCTTCAATGACCGCCCTCCGGAGGACGCCATGACCCTTTTGACCCGCCGCCAGACCATCGCCGGCGCGCTCGCCGCGCCGCTCGCGCTCGCGGGCCGGGCGCAAGCGGCGGGCTGGCCCGATGGCCAGACAATCAAGGTCATCGTGCCCTTCGCGCCCGGCGGCTCGACGGACGCCATCGCCCGCCTGACGCAGGAGGGCCTGCAACGCCGCCTCGGCGCCAATCTCATCGTCGAGAACCGGCCCGGCGGCGACAGCGCCATCGGCGCCGCCTTCGTGGCGCGCAGCGCGCCCGACGGTCTCACCTGGCTCAACGTGTTCGACTCCCACGCGGCGCTCTCGTCGCTGCGCAAGCTGCCCTTCGACATCGACAAGGATCTCGATCCCGTCATGCTCATCGGCGTGACGCCGATGGTCGTCGCCTGCTCGACGGCCAAGCCCTACAAGAGCTTCGCCGAGGTGATAGCCGCCGCCAAGGCCAAGCCGGAGACGCTGACCTTCGCCACCATCGGCAACGGTAGCCTTGGCCATCTCGGCATGACGCTGCTGGAGCGCAAGGGCGACTTCAAGATGACCCACGTGCCCTACAACGGCGGCGGGCCGTCGATGAACGCGGCGCTCGGCGGGCAGGTCGACATGATCATCGGCTCGGCGGCGCTGGTGTCGCCGCAGGTCAGCGCCGGCGCGCTGCGCCCGCTGTTGCAGACGGGCGACGCCCGCCTGCCCAACCTCGCCGAAACGCCCATGGCGAAGGAAGCCGGCTTCCCCGATTTCGTCGCCCTGTCGTGGTGGGGCGTGTTCGCGCCGGCCAAGACGCCGCGCGACATGGTCGACCGCTACGTCAAGGATTTGCGCGAGACGCTGGCCGACCCCGCCGTCGCCAAGGTGCTCAAGGAAAGCCAGCAGGTGCAGGTGCTGGCGAAGGGGCCCGAGGACTTCGGCGCTTTCTTCCGCGAGCAGGAAAAAATCTGGGGCGCGGTCATCCGCGACAACGGCATCAAGGCGGATTGAGTTCAACGAGCGGAAGGACGGGGCCTTGGCCGACGCGAAAACCGATCTGAAGGCGGTTCCCTTCGAAACCGCGCTGGCGGAACTCGAGAAGATCGTCGACCAGCTCGAAAAGGGGCAGGTCGGGCTCGAGGATTCCATCAAGCTCTACGAGCGCGGCGAGGCGCTCAAGAAGCATTGCGACACGCTGCTGAAAAGCGCCGAGGCGCGCATCGAGAAGATCGCGCTCGGCGCCGACGGCAAGCCGCGGGGAACCGAGCCGCTCGACGTCGAATAGCCGCGTCAGAGCCCGAAAAACAAAAGTGAAAAGATGAACAGGGCGGCCGGCAGCAAGGCCACGGCGAAATCCGCCGCCCGCTCCACCCTCGCGCCACGCGGGAAAATCGGATTGCGCGGGCGTTCGGACATTCAGGCGGGAATCCATTCGAGGCGGCGGGAGCGTTAACGCCACCCTGATCCGACCATCGCACGAGGCTTACAATCGGGAAACCATCGCGCGGCGACAGGGCTTACCGCGAGTTCACGGCGTCGTTCGCATTCGCGTCGAATTCAACGCTATTGCGAACGATCGTGCGGTCGCGTCAGCCCGCGATTTTCGAGAAGTCGGCGACGACATGCATCGCCGCGCGCAACTCGTTGAGGATGCGCAGGCGGTTGAGGCGGCGCGCGGGGTCCGCGTCGTTGACGGTGACGGCGACGAAGAACTGGTCGACCGGCTCGCGCAGATGCGACAGCGCGCGCATGGCGCCCTCGAAGTCCTCGTCGGCGACATGCTTTTTCGCGTTCTTCGCGGCGCGTTCGATTTCAAGCGCGAGGCGGCTTTCCTCGGGCTCGGATCGCAGGCTCGGCGCGTGCGGTTCAAGGAAGGCCTTGCCGCCGTCCTTCTCCTTCTTTTCCTCGGCGCGCAGAATGTTGGCCGCGCGCTTGTAGCCGGCGAGCAGGTTCTTGCCGTCGTCGGTGTCGAGGAATTGGCCGAGAGCCTCGACGCGGCGCGTGATCATCAGGAGATCGCTTCGCGCTGGACTTGATTGATCTTGAAGCTGGGCGAAAACAGCATCGACATGTTCATGTGCGGTGCCTTCCTGCCGAAGTTGAACTTTCAATCTTTCGGCAAAAAATCCCATCAAGTCAGAACATATTTCGTATGCTCTGCCACCAGTTTCTTCAGCAAGCTGTTGGCCTCGGTTATGTCCTAAAGACTCTGATATTTCGTTATGCACGACATCAATGGTCGCTTTCGAAACGCCTAATTTTTCTAAAAGTTCTTCCTGATTTATTTTTGATTTAACCCAACGCAGATATGTGGCGACAGTTATGAGCGCGATAGACTTGGCGCTTACGCTCAGCAACGAAAATCTAACGTTGTTCGCTCGGATAATCCTGATCACGCCCAGGGCCGCGCGGCGCAGCGCGTAGGGGTCTTTCGAGCCCGTCGGCTTTTCGTCGATGGCCCAGAAGCCGACGAGCGTGTCGATCTTGTCGGCGAGCGCGACGGCGATGGCGACGGGGTTCGTGGGGATGCGATCGCTCGGGCCCTGCGGCTTGTAGTGATCCTCGATGGCGACGCAGACATCGTGCTTCTCGCCCTGCAATTCCGCGTAACGGCGGCCCATGAGGCCCTGCGTCTCCGGAAATTCGCCGACGACTTCCGTCATCAGGTCGGCCTTGCAGAGTTCGGCGGCGCGCGCGGCGTCGTCGGCGTTGGCGCCGACGAGCGGCGCGAGTTCCCGCGCCAGCGCCTTGATGCGATCGACGCGCTCGCCCTGCGTGCCGAGCTTCTCGTGGAACACGATGTTCAGCGCGCGCAATTTCGCCATGCGCTGGTCGAGCAGGCTGCCCTTGTCGGCGAAGTCGGGCAGGGGCTTCTGGTCGGTCTGCCAGAAATACAGCGCGTCCGACAGGCGGGCGCGCACGACGCGGCCATTGCCCGCCGCGATGGCCTTGCCGCCATCGGTGGCGAGAATGTTCGACACCAGAATGAACTTGTTCGCCAGCTTGCCGTCGGGCTTGCGCAGCACGAAGCATTTCTGGTTGGCGCGAATGGTGGCGCGAATGACCTCGGCGGGAATGTCGAGGAAGGCTTCGTCGAATTCGCCCATCAGCGCGACAGGCCATTCGACGAGGCCGGCGACCTCGTCGAACAGGCCCTCGTCCTCGACCAGCTCCAACCCGCTGGCGAAGGCCAGATCCCTCGCGTCATGCAGGATGATGTCGCGTCGGCGCGCCGGGTCGAGCACGACCTTCGCCTTCTCAAGCGCGGGAACGTAATCGTCGAAGCGGCGGACGCTGATTTCGCCCGGCGCCATGAAGCGGTGGCCGCGCGTGGTCTTGCCGGCGACGATCCCGTCGACCTCGAAGGGCACGACCTCCGGCGCCTCGGTCTCGGGGCCGAAGGTCGCGAGAATTGAATGCAGCGGGCGCACCCAGCGCAGCGAATCCGAGCGCGTGGAGGCCGCGCCCCAGCGCATGGATTTCGGCCAGGGGAAGCTCTTGATGATCGGCGGCAGGATTTCCGCCAGCACGTCGAGCGTCGGCCTGCCGGCCCGCTCGATGATGGCGATGTAGAACTCGCCCTTGCCCTTGGGGTCTTTCTCGATCTTCGCCTGATCGATGCTGGCGAGGCCGGCGCTTTTCAGAAAGCCCTGCAAGGCCTGTTCGGGCGAGCCAACGCGCGGACCCTTGCGCTCCTCGCGCGTGTCGGGCTGGCGGGCGGGCAGGCCGGCGATGTGCAGGGCGAGACGGCGGGGCGTCGCGAAGGCGGCCGCGCCCTCGTAGAGCACGCCGCGCGCGACCAGCGCGTCGGTGACGAGTTTCTTGAGGTCGGCCGCCGCCTGCGCCTGCATGCGCGCGGGAATTTCCTCGGAGAACAGTTCAAGTAGGAGTTCAGGCATCTATCTGGGTTCCGGGCTCGATGGGCTAGTTAGTCGAGCCCGGAACGAATGTCACCCCGCCGCGCGCCGATGGCGCGGGCCGGGCGCCGCGGGCTCAGAGCTTGCCGTGCGTGCCGTCGCAGAGCGGCTTGTTGATGGCGTGCTTGCAACCGCAGAAATAGACCTTGCCGTCGGTGGTCGCGGTGTACTTAACGGGGGTCATGTCGGTCGTCTTGTGCGAGCCGTCGCAGAAGGGCTGCTTGCTCGACAGGCCGCAGGAACACCAGAAGTAGTTTTTGCCGGCCTCGACCTCGACGGGATAGGGGGCCTTCTGGGCGACGGTGGGGTGCGACATGCGGTTTCCTCTCGTTTGACATGACGTTGCCGGCGCCCTGAGTCAGGCCCGGCGTCGGCTTCACTTTGGCGCAAAGCCGGGCGGTTGCGCAAGTCGGCGCGGTCAGGCGGCCCGGCGCGTCGCCGCGACCCATTGGCGGGCGCGGCCTTCGGGGTCGGGCGCCCCGAGCACGTCTGTCGACAGGGCGATGGAATCAGCGCCAGCCGCCAGCACGTCTGGCGCGCGCTCCAGCGTGATGCCGCCGATGGCGACCAGCGGGCGCGCGCCGAGCGCCTTGCGCCAGCGGCGGACGGGTTCGACGCCCTGCGGCGCCACGGTCAGTTGCTTCAACGTGGTCGGATAGACTGGCCCGAGCGCGACGTAATCGGGATCGACCGACAGGGCGCGGTCGAGTTCGGCGCCGTCGTGTGTGCTGACGCCGAGTTTGAGGCCGGCGCGGCGGATGGCCGGCAGGTCGGCGTCGTCGAGGTCTTCCTGTCCGAGGTGGATGAAATCGCAGCCCGCGTCGATGGCGAGCCGCCAGTAATCATTGACCACGAGCTGCGCGCCGGCCGCCGCGCAAAGGGCTTTCGCCGCGGCGATTTCCGCGCGCAGGCGCGATTCCGGCGCGTCCTTGATCCGCAACTGGACGAGCCGCGCGCCGCAGGGCAGCAGGCGGCGCAGCCAGTCGGTGGAATCAACGATCAGGTAGAAGCGGTCGAGCATCGCGGTCTCAGGCGGACGCGCCGCCGCCTTCCGTCTTCAGCCACGCCGCGCCGCAGGCCTTCGCCAGTTCGCGCACGCGCAGGATGTAGCTCTGGCGCTCGGTGACGGAGATCACGCCGCGCGCGTCGAGCAGGTTGAACCTGTGCGAGGCCTTGATGCACTGGTCATAGGCGGGCAGGACCATGTCGTGCCGCTCGCCGCGGTCGCCCTTTTCCAGCAGCGCCTTGCATTCGGCTTCCGCGTCCTTGAAGTGCTGGAACAGCAGGGCCGTGTCGGCATGCTCGAAGTTGTGGCGGGAATATTCCTGTTCGGCCTGCTTGAAGACATCGCCGTAGGTGATTTTTTCCGCGCCCTCGAGGCCGTTGAAATTGAGGTCGTAGACGTTCTCGACGCCCTGCACGTACATGGCGAGGCGTTCGAGGCCGTAGGTCAGTTCGCCCGAGACCGGCGCGCATTCCACGCCCGCCACCTGCTGGAAATAGGTGAACTGGCTGACTTCCATCCCGTCGCACCAGCATTCCCAGCCAAGGCCCCAGGCGCCGAGCGTTGGGCTTTCCCAATCGTCCTCGACGAAACGGATGTCGTGCAGGGCGGCGTCGACGCCGATGGCCTTGAGGGAGGCGAGGTACAGCTCCTGCAGGTCGGGCGGCGAGGGCTTCAGGATGACCTGATACTGGTAGTAATGCTGGAGGCGATTGGGGTTTTCGCCATAGCGGCCATCCTTCGGCCGACGCGAAGGCTGGACATAGGCGGCGCGCCAGGGCTTGGGGCCCAGCGAGCGCAGCGTCGTCGCCGGATGGAAGGTGCCGGCGCCGACCTCCATGTCGTAGGGTTGCAGGATGACGCAGCCCTTTTCCGCCCAGAAACGTTGCAGGGTGAGAATGAGTCCCTGAAATGAGCGCGTGGGATCGAGGGAAGGCGACATGGATTGTCCGTGACTGATGAATTCGGGCGGCAAACTAGATGAAATGTCGGGCGAGGGGAAATCGCCGGGGCGCCCGGCGCCGCGGGGGTTCAATAAACCTGTTGGTCGCCCGCGCAAGGGATTGCCAGAAAACAAAATGCTGTCATATTGTGCAGCGCACCATAAGCGCTGAATGAAGAGCGCTGTCTTTGGAGGGTCGCATGAAATCCTTGATATTCGCCGCCTTGCTGGCGCTCGCCCTCCCTGCAATGGCGCAAGCCAAGACCTATCCGATTCCCGATGAGGATCCGATAGCGACCGTTTCCCTGCCCGATTCGTGGGAAGTGGACGATCTCGACGATGGCATCGAGGTCACCTCGAAGGACGAACTGGTTTATGTCGCCATCGAGGCCGCCGATCTGGTCGACGTGAAGGCCGCCACGGTGGAAGCCTTCAAGTTCTTCGACGAGAAGGGAATCACCATCGACAAGGACTCCCAGAAGGAGAGCGACTTCACCGTCAACGGGCTCAAGGGTTTTGAACTCGGCTTCAAGGGCAAGGACTCCGACGGGCCGACGAACGTCAGCGTTTCCGTCATCACCGTTTCCGAGAAGAACGTCCTGATGATCACCTACTGGGCGTCGGACGAGGGCGAAAAGAACAACGCGGATGGTCTTTCCAAGATCATCAACAGCATTCAGGCGACGAAGAAGTAATTTTTCGAAACCCCGTCCGCGCGGACGCCGGCCCTCGGGTCGGCGTTTTCGTTTGGCGCGACCTCAAACGAGGTCGACACCGTCCGCGCCGCGCATCAAGGCGTCGGCGCGCGGCGTGAACGCCCCGTCGGCCCCGTGCAACACGAGGCCGGGAAAAATCCGCGTTGGCGCGCGGCTGCCCTTCCGCCCCGCGACGATAACGCGGATGGCCGGCGCGTCCGCCCGTGGATGGATGGGCAGGATCGCCAGATCGCCGAACCGTCCCGCGCATGCCGCCAGCAGATCGGCGAGCGCGTCGGCGCGGTGGATCATCGCCATGCGTCCGTCGGGGCGCAGCAGCGCGGCCGTCGCGCGTAACCAGTCGAAGACGCCCGCCTCGCCCCGCGCGACATGGGCCAGCGCGCGGCTGGCGTCCGGCGATGCGCGGGCGCGACCGGGCGTCAGCCAGGGCGGATTGCAGATGACGATATCCGCCGTGGCGTCGGCCAACCCGACGGCCCGTCGCGCCGGCGCGGACAGGGCGTCGCAGATCACCGCCCGCGCCCGCTGACCGAGGCGGTTTTCAAGGATATTGGCGGCCGCCAGTCCGGCGAGCGCGGGGTCTATCTCGACCAGCGTCACATTGACGCTGGGCAGGCGCGTCGCGACGGCGAGGCCCGCGGCGCCGACGCCCGATCCGAGATCGATCAGGTTGCCTGACATCGGGGCGACCGTCGCCGCCAGCAGGATCGCGTCGGTTCCCGAGCGATGCCCGGCCAATGGCTGGCGCAGCGCGAGCGCGCCGTCCAGAAAATGGTCCAGCGTGGTTGGATTGTCAGGCGTCATGGGAATCGGCTGGTCGCAGTTCCGCCTCAAGTCCCGCTTCGGCGAGTAACCGGCGCGCGCGCGATTCCTGCTGGGCGTCGACGAGAATTCTGCGCGGCAGCATGCCGATCGCGCCCTCCAGCGCGCTCATGTGCCGGTCGGCGACAAAATAGCGCACGCGCTCGCCGGTCAGGATGGCTTCCACGAGCGATATCAACACCAGATCGTTCGTGCGGAGGATTTCGATCACCTGTGATCCGGATTTGCTTGCGACACGCGCGATCAAAAAGGCTCGCACGGGCCGTCGCGGCGCGCAAGGCGGGCCCCAACACTTGCCCGGCGCCGTCCCGCGCCTTATGTTGCGCCGCGTTTGATCGCGCAAGGATGCATGTTTTGGGCGTTGTGGTTCCCCTCGAGGAAAAGTCGAAGGAAGCGGGTCTCGCCGGCATTGTCGGCCTGAGCGCCGCCGATATGGAGCGGGTCAACAAGACCATCCTGTCGCGAACGGGGTCGGACGTGACGATGATCCCCGAGGTGGCCAATCATCTGATTTCCTCCGGCGGCAAGCGATTGCGTCCCATGTTGACGCTCGCGACCGCGGGCCTGTGCGATTACGATGGCGAGGGCCACATTAAACTGGCCGCCTCCGTGGAGTTCATGCACACGGCGACGCTGTTGCACGATGACGTCGTCGACCAGAGCGACATGCGCCGCGGCAAGGCCGCCGCGCGCATGGTGTGGGGCAACGAGGCCAGCGTGCTCGTCGGCGACTTCCTGCTGGGGCAGGCGTTCAAGATGATGGTCGAGGTGGGTTCGCTGGCGTGCCTCGACGTGCTTTCCTCGGCCGCCGCCATCATCGCGGAAGGCGAAGTCATGCAGCTCGCCGCCGCCAAGGACACCGAAACCACCGAGGACGCCTATCTCGCGGTCATCCGCGCCAAGACCGCCGCGCTCTTCGCGGCCGCCTGCGAGGTCGGACCCATTCTCGCCAACCGGGCGAAGGCCGAAATCGCCGCCTGTCGCAGCTATGGCTCCAATCTTGGAATCGCCTTCCAGCTCATCGACGACGCGCTCGATTACGGTGGTTCGTCCGCGAAACTGGGCAAGAACGTTGGCGATGATTTCCGCGAGGGCAAGATTACCCTGCCGGTGGTTCTGTCGTTCCGCCGGGGCACTGACGCGGAACGCGACTTCTGGCGGCGCACGCTCGAGAAGGGCGATGTGCGCGACGGCGATCTCGACACGGCCTTCGCGACGATGCGACGGCATAGGGCGATCGAGGACACCGTCGAGCGCGCCCGCCATTATGGCGCCATGGCGCGCGACGCCCTTGAACTGTTCCCGGCCTCGGCGTGGAAACGCGCCTTGCTGGACGTCGTCGAGTTCTGCGTCAGCCGCGTCCATTAATCGCTCTTTATCCGCAAGGCGCTGTTGGAGAAGGCGAATTTCACCTTTCGCCGCGGGCGGTCCACGCTTTCGCCATATTGTTCAGAATCCGCTTGTTTGTGCATCGCAACCAGCGTAGAAGCCTCGCCCGCGGCCGCCGATTTGCGCGGTTTTAGTTTTGCGAGCACACATGGCCTTCGGTTCCAATGGGCAACCAGCCCAAGCCGACGCCGCCGCGACAAATAAACCCACCATGTCCACCCCGGAGCCCACGAACGGCGGTCACGTCGATCATGGCAAGAACTATTTCTGGGCCTTGTTCATCGGCTGCGTGGGCGTTGTCTACGGCGATATCGGAACCAGCCCCCTGTACGCCCTGCGCGAGGCCATCACGGCCGCCGGCGGCACGCAAAACGGTATTGTGCGCGACGATGTGCTGGGCGTTCTGTCGCTCATCCTCTGGGCGCTGACCATCATCGTCACGCTGAAATACGTGACCATCCTGCTGCGCGCCGACAATCAGGGCGAGGGCGGCACGCTTTCGTTGATGGCGCTGGCGCAACGCGCCATGGGCGGGCAGACCCGGCTCATCTTCCTTCTGGGCGTCGCGGGCGCCGCGCTGTTCTTTGGCGACGCCATGATCACGCCGGCCATTTCGGTTCTGTCGGCGGTGGAAGGCCTCAAGCTCATCACGCCGCGTTTCGATCCGTTCATTCTCGTGATCACGGTGGTGATCATCATCGCCCTGTTCGCGGCCCAGCGGCGCGGCACGGCGAGCGTGGCGGCGTGGTTCGGTCCCGTCATGATCGTCTGGATGGGCGTGATGGCCGTTGGCGGCGCGCTGCAACTGATCCATGACCCGATGGTCGTCATCAGCGTCAATCCCTATTACGCGATCAAGTTCCTCGCGACGCATGGCATGATCGGCCTTGTCGCGCTGGGCGCCGTCTTCCTCGCGGTGACGGGCGCCGAGGCGCTCTACGCGGATCTCGGTCATTTCGGTCGCAAGCCCATTCAGTCGGCGTGGATATTCCTCGTCTTTCCGGCGCTGACGATCAACTATCTGGGGCAGGGCGCGCTGGTGCTCGGCGATCCGAAGTCGCTGGAGAATCCCTTCTTCCGCCTTTACCCCGAATGGGCGCTGCCCGGGATTGTCATTCTGGCGACGCTGGCCACGATCATCGCCAGTCAGGCGGTCATCACCGGCGCCTATTCGCTGACGCGACAGGCGATCCAGTTGAAGCTGTTGCCGCGGCTCGAAATCCGTCACACCTCGGAATCGACCGAGGGGCAGATCTACATGCCGCAGGTCAATAATCTCATCCTGATCGGCGTGTTGATGATCACGGTGCTGTTCGGCTCATCGGACAAGCTCGCGACGGCCTACGGCATATCGGTCACGGGCACGATGGTGGTGACCGTTTGCCTCACTTTCATCGTCGCCTGGCGTCACTGGAAATGGCCGATCTGGGGCGCGTTGTTGCTGATCGTTCCCTTCCTGACGGTCGATCTCGTGTTCTTCGGCGCCAACATGCTGAAGATCGTCGAGGGCGGCTATGTGCCGCTCGGCATCGCCGGCATGTTCATGGTCTCCATGTGGACGTGGACCCGCGGCACCGGAATCCTTTTTCAGAAGACGCGACGCGACGACGTGCCGCTCGCCGAACTCGTGCAACGCCTCGACAAGAAGCCGCCGCATCTCGTGCAGGGCACGGCCGTCTTTCTGACGAGCGATCCCGACACGACGCCGGGCGCCTTGCTGCACTCGCTCAAGCACTACAAGGTGCTGCACGAGAAGAACGTGATGCTGACGGTTATTTCCGCCGACGTGCCGCGCGTGCCAAGCGAGCAGCGCGTGCGGCTGGAGCCGATCAACGAGCACTTCTCGCGGGTGTTCATGACCTTCGGCTACATGGACGATCCCAACGTGCCCAAGGGACTCGGGCAGTGTCGCAAGCTCGGTTGGAAATACGACATCATGTCGACGTCGTTCTTCCTGTCGCGACGCTCCATCAAGATCGCGGCCAAGAGCAACATGCCGCGATGGCAGGATGACCTGTTCATCCTGATGGCGCATAACGCGACCGACGCGAGCGAATACTTCCATATTCCCACGGGTCGCGTCGTCGAAATCGGCACGCAGATTTCGGTCTAGCGCTTCGTCCGGTCCCGTGCTTTCCTGCGGCGACGACAGGGAGGCGACATGAGCGACGCGCGCAAGACATTCGTACTGGTTCACGGCGCCTGGCATGGCGGCTGGTGCTGGCGGCGCGTCGCCGACATTCTGCGCGCGCGCGGCCATCTTGTTTACACGCCGACCCTGACTGGCCTCGCGGATCGCTCGCATCTGCTGTCGCGTGACATCACGCTGCAAACCCACGCCGACGACATCATCAATCTCATCAGGTGGGAGGGGCTCGACGATGTTTGTCTCGTCGGCCATTCCTACGGCGGCTTCGTGATCTCGCTCGTCGCCGAGGCGATCCACGACAAGCTGTCGTCCTTCGTGTTTCTCGACGCCTTCGCGCCCGACGACGGCGACGATCGTCTGGCGATGATCAATCCCGCGGTGCGCGCCGATATCGAGGCGGCCATCGCGCGCGGCGAACCCGGCCGCGCCGCGCCGCCCGCGTCCTATTTCCGCGTGCAGGCGTCCGAGGATGTCGCCTGGGTGGATTCGCTCATGACGCCCCAGCCGAATGGCGTCTGGCCGGGCGTGCTGCGCCTGAGCGGCGCGCGCGAGAAGGTCGCGCGCAAGAGCTACATTCGCGCGGGTCTGTATCCCAGCGAGAGTTTCGATCTCGCCATGGAAAAATGCCGACAGCGTCCGGGCTGGAATGTCATGACGCTGCCCGCTGGCCACGATGTCATGGTCGACGCGCCGCGATTGCTGGCCGATACGCTCGTCGACGTGGCCTGAATCGATCAGCGCAGGATCGTCGCGCGCGCCCACCAGCCGGGATGATCGCGACGGATGACCTTCGCCGCCTTCGCCGCGCTCGCGCAGGTCTCGAACAGACCGAAACAGGTGGCGCCGGAGCCCGACATGCGCGCGAGGCGACAGCCGCGCGCCGCCGCTATCACCGCCAGCGCGTCGGAGATGACGGGCGCGATGACGATGGCGGCGTCCTCCATGTCGTTGCGGCCCTTGCGCAGCGCCGCGAGCAACTGTTCGAAAGACATGGCGTCGACGATTTCGGGGTGTTTACCAAAGCCGCTAGCTTCCCCGTCGCGCAGCCCCATGCGCGTGAAAACGGCGCGCGTTTCAACGGCGACGCCGGGGTTGACCAGCACGGCGAACAGCGGCGGCAGTTTCAGCGCGAGGCCGAGTTGCTCGCCGACGCCGCCCATCATGCGCGCGCGCGCCTCGACGCAAACAGGCACATCGGCGCCGACCGAGCGCGCCGCCGCCATCAGGCGCGGATCGTCAAGCGCGATGCCGTTCGCGCGCGCCAGCAGGCGCAATGCCGCCGCGGCGTCGGACGAACCGCCGCCAACGCCCGCGGCGACCGGCAAACGTTTCGTCAGCGCGAAGGCGGCGGGGGCGACGCACTCCACGCGCCCGGCGAGGGCGCGCGCGGCCTTGATCACCAGATTGTCGTCGATGGCGCCCGCGGCGACGCCCGTCGGTCCACCAACGGAGAGCGTCAGCGCATCCGCGGGTTCAAGCGTCAGCGCGTCGGCGACGCCGGTGAACGCCACGAGGCTTTCGAGTTCGTGATAGCCATCGGGGCGACGGCCGATGACGTGCAGGGTCAGGTTGATCTTGGCGGGCGCGCGTTCCCTGATCATCGCGTCTCGCCCGTCCGCTGGACCAGATCGGCCATGTGGAGCGCCGCCGCGTCGCCGTCCGCGCGCAGGCCCTCGACCACGCCTTCGCGGTCGGCGCGCGAGCGGTTCTGACTGGTTTTCCATTTTCCATCGAGCCGCTCGATCGTCATTTCGACGCCGACAACGGCGTCGATCATGCGCTCGATGAAGTCGGCCGGGGCGTCCGATGGCGACCATGGCGCCGCGCGGCCGGCCTCGCGCGCCGCCGTCATTTCGTCGATCCGCGCGTGCAGCCAGGTGCGGTCCTCGATCACGCGCATGGGGCCGCGCGCCTGCACGCAGACGTAGTTCCACGTCGGCACGACTTCATGGGTTTCGCGCTTGCTCGGATACCAGGATGGCGTGACGTAAACGCCCGGATTCTGGAACACGATCAGCGCTTCCTTGATCGCCCCGATCTCGCGCCATTGCGGGTTGGCGCGCGCCATGTGCGCGCAAAGGACGCCGGCGTCGCCGGCCTTCGCGTCAAGATGGAAGGGCAGGGGATTGGCGATCAGGCCGCCGGGGCCGTTGGTGACCAGCAGGCCCAACGGATTCGCGCGAATGAAGTCATGCTGAAGCGCGCGATCCTCGACACGGTGCGGCCTCGGCAGATACATCCACGCGCGCTCCCGCGTTCAGCCGCCATCCTTCGTCGGGGCGGGCTTGGCGTCGTCGTCGAGCCCGTTGGCGATCTTCTTCAGGATGCGTTCGAGATCATCAGGCTCGGGCTTGAGGTCGCGCGCGTGGTTCCATTGGAAGGTCGCCTCGAGCTTGCGGCCGACCTTCCAGTAGATGTCGCCGAGATGATCGTTGATGACGGGATCGCCGGGCTTCAATTCAATGGCGGTTTCGAGCTCGCGGCGCGCGTCGTCGTAGCGCCCCAGCTTGTAATAGGCCCACCCGAGGCTATCGACGATGTAGCCATCGCCGCGCGTCGCGTCGACGGCTTTGCGCAGCAGGCGGAAGGCCTCGTCGAGGTTGAGGCCCTGATCCACCCACGAATAGCCGAGGTAGTTCAGCACCTGCGGTTGATCCGGCTTGAGTTCCAGCGCCTTCTTGAAGTCCGTCTCGGCCAGCGGCCACTGCTTGGAGCGCTCGTAGGCGATGCCGCGCGAATAGAACAGGGTCCAGTCGGACGCGGTGGGCGCGCCGATGAGGTCAAGCGCCTTCGAATAGGCGCTGGCGGCCTCGGGCCATTGCTTGCGCGCGCGATACAGGTTGGCGAGCGCGATGGTCGATTCAATATCGCCCGGCTTCTCGGCGACGATGGCCTTCAGATGCGCGAGCGAATCGTCCGAGCGCCCCATGGCCTCGAGGATGAGCGCCGTCTGGATGTCCGCGTTGGCGCGCAGGGGCGAGCGCTCGGGCATGGAGTTGTAGATATCGACGGCGCGCTCGTATTGCTTCAACCGCTCGTAGGAATCCGCCAGGGTGGCGATCGCCAGGCCGTTGTCGGGCGCGAGGAAAAGTCCCAACCGCAGATAGATCATGCTGGCAAGGGAATCGTTCGCCTGACCGCCCGAGGCGCCGAGCCCGTAGAGCACCTCGCCCGCGCCCGCGACTGCGTTGGCGACGAGCGGTTCGGGCGTCTTTCCGGCCGCGAGATCGCTCAGCGCCGCCACGATGATGGGATGACGGGGCACGAGCTTGCCGAATTCCTCATAGGCGCGGCGGGCCTCGTCGCGGTCGCCATGGCGGGCCTGGAAACGCGCGTAGGCGTCGATCACCCGCAGGCTCGTGTGCTCGCCATCGTAGGCGGACTTGAAGCGCTTGGCGGCCTCGTTGGTGGCGCCGGCGAGATCCGCGATGAGCCCCGCGTGAAAATCGCGGAAGGGCGCGAAACGGGGGTCCTTGAGTTTGTCGAGCGTTTCCAACGCGCGGGCGGTCGAGCCCGAGCCCGCCTGAATCCAGGCGTTGAGCATCAGCGCGGTCACGTCGCGCGCGCCCCCGCCGCTGGCGGCGATCTCGCGCCGCGCGGCGTCCCACTGACGCGCCTTGATGGCCTTGGTCGCCAGCGCGAGATGCGCCAATCCATTGCGCGGATCGCTCTTGATCAGGCGTTTGCCCAGGATGAACGCCTCGGGCATGTTGCCATTGGTGAGCGACGCGCCAAAGGCGCGTTCGGCCAGTTCACGATTGCGCGGATCGTAACGCAGGGCCTCGCGAAAATAGGTGGCCGCCGCGAGCGTGTCGGTTTCGGCGCCGGCGACGAGCGCGGCGAGATAATTGCCGGCCGGGCTGGGGCCCACCTCGAAGGGCGAAGAGAGAACGACATTTTGCCGGGCTTCGGCCACCGACGAAATGGTCAACGCCGCGAGCGCGATCGCGACCGCGGGAGCCGTCTTGCGTGCAAGGGTCAAAAGCGACACGAGGGTTTTCCGTCGATCGGCGCCGGGAGGCGTGTTGAATGGATGTTCCGCATCGCGGAGTCGCGTGGGAACATGGCGGTTTTGGGACGCACGGGCAAGGAAAAACGAGGGCCGCTTCACGCCGGCTTGACCGGGCCGCGGGGCTGCCCGCATGTTCGCGCGAGGATTCGCTCAAGCGGAGGCTTCGCCTTGAACTCGCGCGTGATTTTTCGGACGGTTTCGTTGGCTTTTTCCTGCCTGCTTCTCGCGGCTTGCAATTCGAGCGCGCCGCCGCCGCAACCCGCCGCGCCGCCCGCCGCCCGGTTGAGCTACACGCCGTCGGATTTCCAGATGCCGGCGGGCTCCGGCTGCGCGGGCGATATTTCGCGCTGGCGGGCCGTGCAGGAAAACGACCGCAAGATGGGGCAAGTCAACGACACGGTATACGCCGAGATTTCCGCCGAGATCGCCCGCGCCGCCGAGGCCTGCCAGGCGGGGCGCGACGGCGAGGCGCGCGCGATGGTGCAGGCTTCCAAGCGCCGGCACGGCTACCCCGGCTAGGCAGGTCGCGCCGCGAACATGTGGCGCAAATAGGCGACGACAAAGGCGGGCATGCGCGCGGGATTGATGTCGCGCGCGTCGCGAACGACCCGCACGCCAGCCAGTTCCGCGCTGGTCTGCGCGGCGATGCGGCGATTGATTTCGCCGGCGACCTCGTCGGCGGGCGCGCCGACCTCCACCAGCTTCATGCAGGCCAGTCGCGGTCCCGCGTCCACCAGCAGCCAGTCGGTAGCGAACGTCGCCTCGTCGGCCCGCAGGCCGGTTTCCTCCTCCAGTTCTCGACGCGCGCTGCCGTCGAGATCGAGCCGATCGCCAACAACGTCATGCGGGTCCGGCGTGCCGGCGGGAAAATAGATCTGGCCCGCGTTCGAGGTGTGCGCGCCCATTTCGGCCAGGATGAAACCGCCGTCATCGCCGCGCAGCGCCGCCATGGAAAAGCAGTTGCGAACGCTGGCGTCGGGAAAGCCGAAATCCCGCCACGCCATGAAGGCGGAGAAACTCGTCTCGAAATGCGCGCTTCGCATGACGCGCCTGCCGCCGTCGACGACATAATCCGCGCGCGACATGAGCATCACCCGACCGTCGAACAGGGCGGGCTTGCTCGCGAGGCGGCTTCGCCAATGCGCCTCGACGCGCGCGGCATTGTCGCGCGCGAAAGCCCAGTCGCGCGGGATAACGTGGGCGTCAAGATCATCGACAGGGCGCAGCGCGATGGCCGGATCGTTCATGCCTCGATCGTTCCTTCCGCCACGCGTGTCACCGCGCCGCCGACGGACGCGGCGACGATGGCGCCATCGACGATATCGACGCCGAGCTGAATGATGCTGGGACGGCCCATTGCAAAACCCTGCTCGATGACGATGGCGTGCACGCCATCCTCGGGCGCCTCCCACGCCGTGGCGACGCCGGCGAAAGCGGCGGCGGCCGAGCCGGTGGCTGGATCCTCCGCGATGCCCTGGGCGGGCGCGAACATCCGCGCGTGAACGTCCGAGCCCTCGCGCTCGCAATCGGCCGTGTAAAGAAACGCGCCGACGACGGAATCGCCAAACGTCGCCTCGAATAGCGCGGGATTGGCGCGCGCCCGCGCGATGGCCGCGCGATTGGCGACCGGCACGAAAGCAAAGGGATTGCCCGCCGTCCAGACCGAGGGGCGGTGCGCGTCAAAGCCGATGTCCTCGGGCGCGAGAGAAAGCGCGGCGGCGAGGGTCGCGGCATCCGCAGGGTCGGCGAGGCGCGTCGGCAGGCGTGGGATATCGAAGCTCGCGTGCAGCGGCTTGCCGCGCGGACCGCGCACGTTGCAGGTTATATCGCCGATCGGCTGCTCGATGACGACGATCAGGTCCTCGCTCCCCAGCAGTTCCGGCGCGCGCAATTTGGCGATGAGGGCCGCCGCCCCCACGGTCGGGTGGCCGGCGAAGGGCAGTTCCGCGACGGGCGTGAAGATGCGCGCGCGCGCCGTGTTGACGGGATTGCGCGGCTCCAGCAGGAACACCGTCTCCGACAGGTTGAATTCGCGGGCGATGGCCTGCATGCGCGGCGCGTCGAGCCCCTCGGCGTCGACCACAACGGCCAGCGGATTGCCGGCGAAGGGCGTGTCGGTGAAGACGTCGAGCAAGTGATATTTGCGGCGCACGGCGAGCGAATCCAGGGAGTCGATGAGGAGAGTAGCACGGGCGGCGAGCCCGCATCAGTCGACAATCGCGCCAGTCCGGATCGGTTACCGCGCCAGTTCGGTTGCCGGCGACGATTTTGCCGCCCGTTCGCGCGAACGGGCGGGCCATCAATTACCTCGAAAACACGTTGTACGTCTTGGGGCGCGGGATGAGTTCCTGCTCGCCAAGGTCTTGGGTTTCGATGCTGCGTAAGGATGGGCCTGTCTCGAAAAGGATCATGAATTTGACAAGCCTGTATATTACCATAGTATACAGAAATGATTGTTCTTGCCGCTATCGCCGGTGTCGATTGGGACAGCGGGAATGCCCGCAAGAGCGTGGACAAGCATGGCGTTGGACAGGCCGAGGCCGAACAGGTTTTCTTCAACGAGCCTTTGTTATTGCTCCATGATGATCGGCATGGCGGCTTGGAGTCGCGTTTCCATGCGTTGGGCAAAACCAACGAAGGGCGGCGTTTGCACATCACATTCACCCTTCGACGGGGAGGCTCGTTGATACGCGTCATTTCCGCGCGTGACATGCACCGGAAAGAAAGGGCGGTTTATGAAAAAAACTCTTAAGCCGGTTCCATCCTTCGCGAGCGAGGCGGATGAGCGCGCCTACTGGGAACGCGCGGATTCGACCGCGCATCTCGATTGGAGCAAGGCCACGCGCGCGCGGTTGCCCAATCTCAAGCCAAGTACGACCTCGATTTCCTTGCGGCTGTCCGTGAGCTTGCTCGATCAGATCAAGATCGCGGCCAACAAGCGTGATGTGCCCTACCAATCGCTGATCAAGATGTGGCTGAGCGAGAAGGTCGGGTGAGCGAGGCGTTAACCGCCGCGCTCGCAGGTCAAATGACGCCACTCGGCGCGATTAGCGCCGCAGCGGGCTTGCCTATGCATTCACGCGCTGGACGCGCATGAGGCAACAGATCGTTTAGGATTACCTCGAGAACTTCTTGTACTTCATGCGGTGGGGGATGAGCTCCTGCACGCCGAGGCGGCGCTTCTTGTCCTCCTCGTATTCCTGGAAGTTGCCCTCGAACCATTCGACGTGGCTGTCGCCCTCGAAGGCGAGCATATGCGTCGCGATGCGGTCGAGGAAGAAGCGATCATGCGAGATGATGACCGCGCAGCCGGCGAAGTCGGCGAGCGCGTCTTCCAGCGCGCGCAGGGTTTCCACGTCGAGATCGTTGGTCGGTTCGTCGAGCAGCAGCACGTTGGCGCCGCTTTTCAGCATCTTGGCGAGATGCACGCGGTTGCGCTCGCCGCCGCTGAGCATGCCGACCTTCTTCTGCTGGTCGGCGCCGCGGAAGTTGAAGGTCGAGCAATAGCCGCGGGAATTGATCTCGCGCTTGCCGAGATAGATGATGTCGTTGCCGCCGGAAATTTCCTCCCAGACATTGTTCTTGTCGTCGAGGCTGTCGCGCGACTGGTCGACGTAGCCAAGCTGCACGGAATCGCCGATCGTGATCGTGCCGCCATCGGGCTTTTCCTGGCCGGTGATCATGCGGAACAGCGTGGTCTTGCCCGCGCCGTTCGGTCCGATGACGCCGACGATGCCGCCCGGCGGCAGCTTGAACGAAAGATTGTCGATCAGCAGCTTGTCGCCGAAGGCCTTCGACAGGCCGTCGAACTCGATGACGTTGTTGCCGAGGCGCTCCGCCACGGGAATGATGATCTGCGTGATCGAGTAGGTCTTCTCTTCCTGCTTGGCGACGAGATCCTCGTAACGCTGGATGCGCGCCTTGGATTTCGTCTGGCGGGCCTTCGGCGAGGCCGCGATCCACTCGGCTTCCTGCTCGATGGCCTTGATGCGCGACTTATCCTCGCTGGCTTCCTGCTGAAGGCGTTTCTGCTTGGCCTGCAACCACTTGGTGTAGTTGCCCTCGTAGGGAATGCCGCGGCCGCGATCGAGTTCCAGAATCCAGCCGGTCACGTTGTCGAGGAAGTAGCGATCGTGGGTCACGATCAGGATCGCGCCGGGATATTCGCGCAGGTGGCCTTCGAGCCAGTTCACGGTCTCGGCGTCGAGATGGTTGGTTGGTTCGTCGAGCAGCAGCAGGTCGGGCTTTTCGAGCAGCAGCTTGCAGAGCGCGACGCGACGGCGCTCGCCGCCCGACAGCTTGTCCACGGCCCAGTCGTCGGGCGGGCAGCCGAGCGCGTCCATCGCCTGCTCGACCTGCGAGTCCAGATCCCAGAGGCCCTGCGCCTCGATCTCGTCCTGCAGGCGGGTCATCTCGTCCGCCGTCTCGTCCGAGTAATTCATGGCGAGTTCGTTGTAGCGGTCGAGAATGTCCTGCTTGGCCTTGACGCCCAGCATGGCGTTGCCGCGCACGTTCAGGGTCGGATCGAGCTGGGGCTCCTGCGGCAGGTAGCCGACGCGGGCGCCTTCCGCCACCCAGCCCTCGCCGGTGAATTCCTTGTCGATGCCGGCCATGATCTTGAGCAGGGTCGACTTGCCCGAGCCGTTGACGCCGAGCACGCCGATCTTGGCGTCCGGGTAGAAGGACAGATGGACGTTTTCGAGAACCTTCTTGCCGCCGGGCCAGGCCTTGGTCAGGCCTTCCATGTGATAGATAAATTGCCGCGCCATCGGGCTCGCCAGTCCTGTTTCGAGGGGAATTTGATCGCCTTCTAGCCGGTTAGGACGGCCATGGTCCAGCGTTAAAACGCGGCCCGTCCGATCAGGGTTGCGGCGCCGGCGGGGCGGGCTTGGGCAGGTCGCGGCGGCGCACGAACAGGTTAGCGATGACCGCTCGGGCGATGTGCTCGGCCATGCATTCATAGCCGAGATCGTTGAGGTGCAGATCGTCGGTCGACATCAGGTCCGCGCCGTTCTGATGGCGGGCGATGAATTGCATGGCGTCGTAACGGCGGACGTAGAGCACGTTCTCCGCGACCGCCACCTTCTTCAGGGTCTCGCGTATCGTCAGATAGCTGTCATCGCGCACGAATTTGGGCGCGTATTGCAGGCCGACCAGCATCACGTCGATGTCGCTCGCCTTGAGCCAGGAAATCGTCGAGCGCAGGGTTTCCTCGAAGCCGGCGGAGTCGACCCGCGCCAGCGCGTCGTTGGTGCCAACCTGCCAGAGGACGAGGTCGGGCTTGTCGAGCGCCACCGCCGTGCGCAACCGTTCGGCTGTCGTCTGGGCGACCTCGCCGGAAACCCCGCGGTTGATGATTTCCGCCTTGGTGCCCTTGAGGGCGCTGTCGAGAATGCCTCGCAGGAGGGCTGGATAGGTCTTCTTGCGCGAGGACGCTCCAACGCCCCAGGTCGAGGAGGAGCCAATCGCCAGAATGCGAATTGCCGGAGCCTTCTGACCCAGTCGTTCGGCCAGATGGGGCAAGGGCGCGGGCGAAGCGATATCGGCCGTGGGCGCCTCGCATTCGGGCGACAACGGAGGCGGGGCGTCTTGCGCGAGCGCCACCGGCATCGCCATGCACAGCGCCAACGCGGCGAAAATGCCTCTCATGGCCTTGCTCTGTCCCTCCATTCGCTCAGCCATGCGGTTACATACATGCAACCGACAGCCACGAATAACACGCCCGCGTCGATGCCGAAACCGCCACCGAGCGTGAAACGCACGAACTGCGCCAGCAAGCTTAACAGCGATCCAACGCAGAATACATTGAGGGAATTGCGGCCAAGCATGGAAAAGAACGCCGTCGCGCGCCCGAACCAGCCGGCGATATGTGGATAAAGGCCGCCAAAGAGCGCCACCAGCGCCAGCGTCTCGATGACGCGCGCGGGCGAGGCGTAGGTCTTGTCGAACATCAGGAACAACTGCGGCTCGGGCAACGAGAGGGGGTCCGGCGACCAGTTGTAATGCGCCGCGGTGACCCCCGCGAGCAGCAGCGGCGCCGCGACCCATCGCATGGCCAGGCGATGCCGGCGCACGAAGCCGCCAAGACCATGGGGCGCCGCCAGCGCGAAGCCCAGAACGAAATTGAGCTGCCACGCCATGGGGTTGAAGTACCAGCGCCCTTCCACCGGCCAGGTCGGGATGTTGACGCCGGTCGCCAGCGTCGCGGCGTACAGCGCGAGCGACAGGGGCAGGAGCAGCAGGGGAAAGTATCTGTCGACGAGCACCGCGATGGGGGCGAAGGCCATCAGCACGACGTAGAGCGGCAGGATGTCGAAATAGCCGAGTTGATGGCTCAGCATGACCAGTCCGAGATGGGCCTCCACCGGATCCTCGAAAACGGCCGAGGCGTTATTCCATTCCAGAATCAGAGGGTTCTCCAGCAACAGGGAGCCCGCCGCCGTCATCGCGAGAGCGATCTCGGTGATGACGATCTGGGCGGCGAAAATCGTGAAGGCGCGTCCTTCCAGGCGCAGGACCAGGTGCAGTCCGTCCATCTGGCGAACCGACCGGCTCGACACCAGCAGCCGCATGGACCAACCCGCGAGAAAAACGAAGATTTCCGCCGCGTCCGAAATCGCCACCGCGCGCAGCGTGTAGTTCTCGAAAATGATGCCGGGGACGTGGTCGATGAAGATTGTCGCAAGGGCGAGGCCGCGCCAGAAATCGAGTTCGTTGGGCGGTCGCATGTGACTCTTCGCGGCTGTCGGCGAGGGGGCGCGGCCGGCGCGCCAGTCCTCGCGATATAGCCGCTTCGGACCGGGGCGGGTAGCCCATCGCCCGAATTTGAACGGGACGCCCGACGTCCTGAAATCGGGGGGAATCTGAACGATTCGTTAACCCTAACAGTGCCTAATCACGCTCAGGGAGAATCCGTCCCGTTTTGACTCGCATTCACGTTGACGCCCAAAAAAGCCCATGTTATCCCAAGTCATCCCGTTGAAAGACGCGTCGCTTCCGTTGCTCTTTGGCCCTCGCGGTCGGGGCATGACCGGTGTCGCGCGCCTCGCCGGATGGGGGGCGTTGCGTGGACCGGCGGGGCGCCAAGGCCGCTGGCTGGGTGGCAATCGTGGATCGCTACGTTTCGAATTTCACCAACCGGCTGGACTCGAAGGGTCGCGTCTCGATCCCGGCGTCCTTTCGCTCGGTGCTGGCGCGCGACGGGTTCGAGGGGCTCTATGTCCATCCCTCGCTCGACGCGGAGGCGCTGGACTGTGGCGGCCATGCGCTGCTGCGGGAGATCGACGGCTTGCTGGCGACGCTTTCGCCCTATTCGCCGGAGCGCGATGTCTTTTCGACGGCCTTGCTGGGCACCAGCGACGTGCTGAAGGTCGACACCGAAGGGCGGATTGTCTTGCCCGAGCGCTTGCTGGCGCGGGCCAGCATCGGTTCGGAAGCGACCTTCGTCGGGCAGGGACACAAATTTCAGATCTGGGAGCCGGGCCGGTTTCGCGCGCGTCTGGAGGAGGCCGAACAACGGGTGCGCGCGCTGACGCGGGAACTGGGAACCGGATACGCGGCGTCGGCGCCGCGCCCTCGTGGAGCACGGGAATGAGCATGGATCGCGGCGATGACACGTCTCGCGCCGCCGACGGACCGGTCCGGCACCATCCCGTGCTCCTCGCGGAGGTTCTGGCGGGGCTCGCCGTGCGTCCCGGCGGGCTCTACGCCGATGGCACGTTCGGCGCCGGCGGCTATTCGCGCGCCATTCTGGCGACGCCGGGAACGCGCGTGCTGGCGCTTGATCGCGATCCCGACGCGATCGCGGGCGGCGCCGAACTCGTGGCCGACATGGCGGGAAGGCTGACGCTCGAAAAGGCCCGCTTCGCCGATCTCGACAAGGTCGCGCCCGACGCCGGCTTCGCGGCGCTCGACGGCGTCACCTTCGATATCGGCGTTTCATCGATGCAAATCGATCAGGCCGAGCGGGGCTTTTCGTTTCGCTTCGACGGGCCGCTCGACATGCGCATGGAATCCGCCGGCCCCTCCGCCGCCGACATCGTCAATGGCGCGGACGAGGAGACCCTCGCGAATATTTTCTTCTATTACGGCGAGGAGCGGCAATCGCGACGCCTTGCCCGCGCCATCGTCGCCGATCGTGTCGCGACGCCCTTCCACACCACGCGACAACTCGCGGAACTGGCGGGTCGGGTGATCCACCACAAGCCGACCGAGATTCATCCGGCCACGCGGGCCTTTCAGGCGCTGCGCATCGCGGTGAACGACGAACTGGGCCAGCTTGTGCGCGGTCTCGTCGCCGCGGAGAAGGCGCTCGCGCCCGGCGGCCGGCTGGCGGTGGTGAGCTTTCATTCGCTCGAGGACCGGATCGTCAAGCAATTCCTCGCCGATCGCGCGGGCCGCGGACAGGCGCGCTCGCGCCTGTTGCCGGGCGAACCACCCGCGCCCACGCCGACCTTCGATCTCGTGACGCGACAACCCATAATCGCGGGCGAGGCGGAACTCGCCGCCAATCCGCGGGCGCGCTCGGCCAAGTTGCGCGTCGCGTCGCGCACCGGCGCGCCATCGCGCGGCGTCGACGCCAAACTGAAGGCGTTGGCCGAACTGCCCGAATCCAACACCCGGAGGCGCTCGTGATCACGCGCTACCTGAACCTGCTCGCCATCGTGGCCCTCGTGGGGTCGGCGGGCTACGCCTATTCGATCAAATACGAAACCATGCGCTATTCCGCCGATATCCAGAAGGCGAAACACGACATCCAGCGCGAGCGCGACTCGATCGGCATGCTGCGCGCCGAATGGGCCCGCCTGTCGCGACCCGAGCGCGTGCAGGCCCTGACGGAGAAATTTTTCGACTATCAGTCCGTGTCGGTCGATCAACTCGCCAAGGCCTCGGAATTGCCCGATCGCGTGGCGAAGGTAGACATGATCGGCCGCAAGCTTGAATCGCTTGGCATGGCCGAACCTACCGTGACGCCGCGCGACGAACGGGGCGCGCCGCCGCGCTCGTCGACGCCGTCGTCCAATCGTTGATCGCGAGGTTAGTTGCATGGAAGGGCAGACTGAATTTCCTGATCGGGCGCCGGCCCCCGTCGTCGAACCGGTCATCGCGCCCGCGCCCGCGCAACGTCCCGGCGCGTGGCGGCGGCTGGCCGACATCGCGCGCGGCATGATGCATACGCGGCTCGACAAGAGCGGCGTTCGCCTGCGCCTTGTGGCGTTCGGTTTCACCGCCGTGTTCCTCGCGATCGGCGGCAAGCTCGTTTATCTCGGTTTCAAGCCGGATCCGCAAAGCCTGCGCCGGGCGGCGTCCGAAGCCGTTTCGCGCGCGCGACCCGACATCGTCGATCGCAACGGCGAGGTGCTCGCGACCGACGTGAAGGTCATGTCGGTCTTCGCCGAGCCGCGCCGCATCATCGACAAGGACGAGGCGGTCGAACTGCTCACCGCGGTTCTGCCCGACGTCAACGCGCGCGAGTTGCGCGAGCGCCTCGGTTCGCGCAAGGGCTTCGTGTGGGTCAAGCGGGGCATCTCGCCCAAGGAGCGCGAGGAGGTTTTCCGCCTAGGCTTGCCCGGCATCAGCTTCCTGCCCGAGAACAAGCGCATCTATCCCAACGGGCCGGACGGCGCCCATGTGATCGGCTTCACCGACATCGACAATATCGGCATCGCCGGCATCGAGAAATACATCGACGGGCAGGGGCTGGGAGATCTCAGTCAGGCGGGATTCCGGCTCGACCAGACGGACCTCGCGCCGGTGAAGCTGTCGCTCGATCTGCGCGTGACGCACGCCATTCGCGACGAGGTCGCCAAGGGCATCGAGCGTTACAAGGCCCAGGCCGGCGCCGCGGCCATCATGGACGTGAACACGGGCGAGTTGATCGCCTACGCGTCGTTGCCCGATTTCGATCCCAACAATCCCAACGACAAGCAAAACGACGCGCGCGATCTGTCGCGCATCAACCGCCTCAACGTCGGTCGTTACGAAATGGGATCGACCTTCAAGGCTATCTCCATCGCGATGGCGATGGAAGCGGGCAAGGTGAACCTCAACTCGCGCCTCGACGCGCGCGACTCGCTTCGCTATGGCGGGTTCACCATTCATGATTACCACGCGACACATCGCATGTTGACCGTGCCCGAGGTCTTCACCCATTCATCCAATATCGGCACCGCGCGCATGGCGATGATGGTTGGCGTGGATGGTCACAAGGCCTTTCTGCGCAAGATGGGCCAGCTTGATCGCCTGCGAACTGAACTGCCCGAGAGCGCCGAGCCGCTCGTCCCCAAGCGCTGGACGGAGCTGAACACCATCACCATCGCCTTTGGTCAGGGCATCAGCGTGGCGCCCTTGCAGGCGATGATGGCCGTCGCCGGCCTGGTGAATGGCGGAACCCTTATTCCGCCGACGTTTCTCAGGCGTGACGAGGACGCGGCAAAGGCCCTTGGCGCGCGTGTCGTGCGCCCCGAAACGAGCGAGTCCCTGCGCTATCTCATGCGCATCAACGCCACCGAAGGCTCGGCGAAGCTCGCCAACATCCGCGGCTATTTCGTTGGCGGCAAGACGGGAACCGCCGACAAGCTGATCCACGGGCATTACTCCAGCAATCGCGTGTTCACGACCTTCATGGCGATCGCGCCCGCCGACAAGCCGAAATATCTGTTCATGGTGCTGTACGACGATCCCCAGGGCTTGCCCAAGGATGGCGGCTATCATACCGCGGCGTATAATTCCGGCGTCGTGACCGGCGCGATCATCGAGCGCGTCGCCAACATGCTCGATTTGCCGGCGCGTCTCGATCCGCCGGCCATGCCATTCCCGCTGCTGGCGAAGGCTGGCTACACCGCGGCCAATCCCCCGGTCAGGGGTAACTGAATGACGATTTCGCTTCGCGATCTGTTGCCCGACGCCGCGTTTTCCGCGACGGATGGCGCGCGCGAGGTTGCGGGCGTGACCGCGGACAGCCGCGCCGTCAAACCGGGCTTTGCGTTCTTCGCCGTGCCGGGCGTCAAGGCCGATGGAATGTCCTTCGCGCCAGCGGCGGTCGCCGCCGGCGCCGGCGTCGTGGTCACCGAGCACGAACCGCGCGCATCGCTCGCGCCCGCCATTGTCGCGCGCGTGGCGGATGTTCGCGCCGCGCTTTCGAAGGCGGCCGCGCGCTTTTACGAGCGCCAGCCTTCAACCATCGTGGCCATCACCGGCACGAGCGGCAAGACTTCGACCGCGGCGTTCACGCGCCAGATCTGGGCGCGGCTGGGCCACGCGGCGGCGGCGCTCGGCACCACGGGCGTCGTCAAGCCCTCGGGCGCGACCTATGGCTCGCTGACCACGCCCGATCCGGTGACGTTGCATCGCACGCTGGACGAACTCGCCGCCGAGGGCGTTACGCATCTGGCGATGGAGGCCTCCTCGCACGGGCTCGATCAGCGCCGGCTCGATGGCGTGCGGCTCGCCGCGGGCGCCTTCACGAACCTTTCCCGCGATCATCTCGATTATCACGCGACGCTCGATGATTACTTCGCCGCGAAAATGCGTCTGTTCGACGCCTTGCTCGCGCCCGGCCAAACCGCGATCATCGACGCCGACGGCGACTTCTCGGAACGCGCCGTCGCGCATGCGCGCGCGCGCGGGCTTCGCGTGTTCACGACGGGCGCCAAGGGCGACGACATTCGACTGTTGAATGCGCGCGCCATGGGCGCCACGACGTTGATCACGATTGAACACGCCGGGAAGCGCATTGACGCGCGTCTGCCACTGGCGGGCGATTTCATGGCGTCGAACGCGCTTGTCGCGGCGGGTCTTTGCATGGCGACGGGCGACGATCCGGTCGCGGTATTCGCCGCGCTGGAACATCTGTCGGGCGCGCCGGGACGCATCGAACTCGTTGGCGAGCGCCATGGCGCGCCCGTCTATGTTGATTACGCCCACAAGCCCGACGCGCTTGAAAAAGTGTTGCGCGCGTTGCGCGCTTCGGCGGCCGGTCGTCTCATCGTGGTGTTCGGGTGCGGCGGCGATCGCGACAAGGGCAAGCGCGCCATCATGGGCGACATCGCCGCGCGCGAGGCGGACGTGGTCATCGTGACCGATGACAACCCGCGCTCGGAAAATTCCGCCACGATACGCTCGGAAATTCTCGCCGCGGCGCCAGGAGCCATCGAGATCGCCGACCGCGCGCGCGCTATCAAAGCCGCCGTCGCCATGCTGGCGCCGGGCGACGCGCTCGTCATCGCCGGCAAGGGCCATGAAACCGGTCAGATCGTCGGCGATACGGTGCTGCCGTTCTCCGATCACGAGGCCGCGCGAAACGCGTTGAGGGAACTGGGTGCATGAGCGGTCATCTGTGGACAGGCCTGGCGTTGGTGCCGCCGCTTTCGGCGCGCGTCGATGGTCGCGTGCCCGCCGGCGTCAATGGCGTCTCCATCGATACGCGCACGTTGCAGCCGGGCGATCTGTTCTTCGCGATCAAGGGCGACAACAGCGACGGGCACGACTATGTCGCGAAGGCTTTCGAGAAGGGCGCCGCCGCGGCCGTCGTGGCGGAAGAGCGCGCCGCCGAATTGAAGGGGCTCGGGCCGCTTTATGTCGTTCATGACACCTTGCGCTCGATGGAAAATCTTGGTCGCGCGGCGCGCGCGCGAACGGGCGCGCGCATCATCGCCGTCACCGGTTCGGTCGGCAAGACGGGCACGAAGGAAGCGTTGCGGCTTGCGTTGTCGAAGGCGGGAAAAACCCACGCGTCGGCGGCCTCCTACAACAATCACTGGGGCGTGCCGTTGACGCTCGCGCGCATGCCCGCCGACACGCAATTCGCCGTGTTCGAGATCGGCATGAATCACGCGGGCGAAATAACGCCGCTCGTCGCCATGGTCCGACCGCATGTCGCCGTGATCACCACCATCGCGCCGGTTCATCTGGAGCATTTCGACTCGATCGATGGCATCGCGGAGGCGAAGGCGGAAATCTTTTCCGGCCTCGATTCAGATGGCGTGGCGATCATCAATCGCGACATCGCGCAACATGATCTGCTGCGCGCGCGGGCCGGCGAATGCCATGTTGGCGCCGTGCTAAGTTTTGGCGAACACGAGGACGCCGACGCAAGACTCCTGAGTTACGCGCCCACGGCGACCGGCGCCGAGGCGCGGGCCTCCTTCATGGGACGGGAGATCGTGTTCGCGCTCGCGGCTCCTGGACGTCATCTCGCGATGAACGCGCTGGCGGTTCTGCTCGCGGCCGAGGCGGCCGGCGCGGATATCCACGCCATGGCGCGCGCGCTCGGCGACTTCGAGGCGCCCGTCGGGCGGGGACAACGCACGCAATTGAGCGCTGGCGACGGGCCTTTCACCCTCATCGACGAGAGCTACAACGCCAATCCCACGTCGATGCGCGCGGCGCTCGCCTTGCTGGGCGCGGCGGAGCCCTCGGGCGAGGGGCGACGCATCGGCGTGATCGGCGACATGCTGGAACTTGGACCCAACGCGGCCCGCATGCATCGCGACCTCGCGCCGGATGTTCTGGCCGGCAAGGTGGATCGGGTGTTCGCCGCCGGGCCGATGATGAAGGAACTGTTCGACGCCTTGCCCGATGGCGTCAGGGGCGTTCACGCCAATCAATCGAAGGACATCGAAGCCGCCGTGATCGAAACGGTCCGGGCCGGCGACGTCGTCATGGTGAAGGGGTCGAACGGAAGCCGCATGGGGCCGATCGTCGCCGCGCTCAAGGCCAAATTCGCCGCGCCCGCCGATGGTGCCGGCGACGAAGGATGATTTGATGCTGACCTATCTAAGCGATTTTTCCTACCTGTTCGGTCCGCTGAACCTGTTTCGCTACATCACGTTCCGCGCGGGTGGCGCGACCGCGACCGCGCTGTTCTTCGTATTCTTTTTCGGCCCGACGATCATCTCTTCCCTGCGGCTGAAGCAGGGCAAGGGGCAACCCATTCGCGCGGACGGTCCGCAATCGCACCTGCTCACCAAGAAGGGCACGCCCACCATGGGCGGCCTGATGATTCTGTCCGGCCTCGTTGTTTCGACCATCCTGTGGGCCAATCCGCGCAGCGCCTATGTGTGGATCGTCATGTTCGTGACGCTTGGCTTTGGCGCGATCGGCTTCTATGATGACTATCTGAAGGTGACGCGCCAGACGCACGCCGGGTTCTCGGGCCGGGCGCGTCTCGCGCTTGAGGCGGGCATCGCCGTCATTGCCTGCTATCTGATGATGTGCGCCAGCCTGACTCCGCCGCTTGCTTCGCTTGGCGATGTGATTTCTGCGCTGACCATTCCATTCCGTTTCGACGCGCCGGCGGCGAAGCTGGTCGTGCCCTTCTTCACGGGCTTTGGCCGCGATCTCGGATTTTTCTTTCTCGCCTTCGGCGCCTTCATCATCGTGGCCGCCGGCAACGCGGTGAACCTGACCGACGGGCTCGACGGCCTCGCCATCGTGCCTTCGATGATCGCCGCCGGCACGTTCGCCACCATCGCCTATCTCGCGGGCAACTCGATTTTCGCGGCATACCTCGGCATCAACCATGTGTCTGGCGCGGGCGAACTCGCGGTCGTTTGCGGCGCCCTGATCGGCGCCGGTCTCGGCTTCCTGTGGTTCAACGCGCCGCCCGCGCAAATCTTCATGGGCGACACGGGTTCCCTCGCGCTTGGGGGGCTCATCGGCTCCATCGCCGTCATCGTGAAGCACGAGATCGTGCTGGCGGTTGTTGGCGGTCTGTTCGTCGTCGAGGCGCTGTCGGTCATCATTCAGGTGTTCTGGTTCAAGCGCACGGGCCGTCGCGTGTTTCTGATGGCGCCGATCCATCATCATTTTGAAAAGAAGGGCTGGTCCGAGCCACAGATCGTCATTCGCTTCTGGATCATCTCCTTCGTGCTCGCGCTGATAGGGCTTGCAACGTTGAAGGTGCGGTGATGACGCCTGTCGTCTCCTTCGCGGATCGACATGTCGCGCTCTTCGGCCTTGGCGGCTCGGGGCTGGCGACGGCGCGCGCCCTGCAGGCGGGCGGCGCGCGTGTTTCCGCGTGGGACGACAACGAGGCGGCGCGCGCGAAGGCGATGGCCGCCGGAGTCGTGGTCGTTGATATTTCCGCGGCCGACTGGTCGAGGTTCAGCGCGCTCATTCTGGCGCCCGGCGTGCCGCTGACGAATCCCGCGCCGCACTGGACGGTCGTCAAGGCGCGATCGGTTGGCATCGAGGTCATCGGCGATATCGAGTTGTTCTGTCGCGAGCGCGCGCGGTTGGCGCCCAACGCGCCGTTCGTCGCCATCACCGGCACGAATGGCAAGTCCACCACGACCGCCCTGATCGCGCACATCCTGCGCGAGGCGGGCCACGATGTGCAACTCGGCGGCAATATCGGCACGCCCGTTCTCGCGCTCGAGCCGCCCGCGATGGACCGCGTGCACGTCATCGAGTGTTCATCGTTCCAGATCGATCTCGCGCCTTCCATCGAGCCCTCCGTCGGCGTCTTGCTGAACCTCACGCCGGATCATCTCGATCGTCATGGCGACATGGATACGTATGCCGCGGTGAAGGAGCGCCTTGTCGCGGGCGCTGAATTCGCCGTGGTCGGCGTCGACGATGAGTATTGCGCGAATATTTATCGCGGGCTGCGCGAGCGCGACGCCGCCGCCGTCGCCATATCGCATGCACCGACGGATGTTTCCGAAATCGTGCATTACGACGATGGCAAGTTGCGGCGCGATATCGCCTTGAACCCCGGATGGTCGCTTGTTGAAACGCTGGTCGATCTACGCAAGGCGCGCGCCTTGCGCGGCGCGCATAATGGTCAGAACGCCGCGGCCGCCTTCGCCGCGTGCGAATGGCTCGATATTCCTCATGATGAAATCGGCGCGGCGATGAAGAGCTTTCCGGGCCTCGCGCATCGCATGGAGGAAGTGGCGCGGCTGGATCGCGTTGTCTTCGTCAATGATTCAAAGGCCACCAACGCCGACGCCGCCGAGAAGGCGTTGTTGTCCTACGATGATGTTTTCTGGATCATCGGCGGCAAGTCGAAGGAAGGCGGCATCGACTCCCTGCGCCCCCTATTTGGCAAGGTGCGCAAGGCTTATCTGATCGGCGCCTCGAGCGAGGATTTCGCGCGCGCGCTTGGCGGCGATGTCGATCATGAATCCTGTGGCACGCTCGACGTGGCGATCGAGCGGGCGGCGCGCGACGCGTTGGCGTCGAGCGCGCGCGAGCCCGTTGTCCTGCTGTCGCCGGCTTGCGCCTCCTACGATCAGTTTCCGAATTTCGAGGTCCGCGGCGACCGCTTCCGCGATCTTTCGCGCGCGCTTGTCGCGCGCATGACAACACCGGGGAGATAACGCCATGATGTCTCGCGCCGAAACATCGCCAATCGCCAACTGGTGGTGGACGATCGACCGCTGGATTCTCGCGCCGATTGGCATGCTGATGGTGCTGGGTCTCGTGCTCACCATGGCGGGCTCGCCGCCCGAGGCCGAGCGCCTTGGCCGATCGGCCTTTTATTTCGTCAATCGTCAGGTCGCCTATCTCGCGATCTCCGCCGTGCTGATGATCGCGACATCGTTTCTGTCTCCGCGGTTTGTGCGTCGTGGCGCGCTGATCGTCTACCTCGTTGGCATGGCGCTGATCGTTCTCGCGCTTTTTTACGGCGTCGAGGTCAAGGGCGCGCGCCGCTGGATTCTTGGCGTCCAGCCATCCGAATTCGTCAAACCGGCGTTTATTGTCCTGGCCGCCTGGGCTTTTTCGGAGGGTGGCCGCCGTCGCGACATGCCTGGCAACACGCTGGCCATTTTCCTGCTTGTCTGCACCATCGGGCCGCTCATGCTGCAACCCGATTTCGGGCAGACCATGTTGTTGTCCATGGTCTGGGCCGCGTTGTTCTTCGCCGCCGGGCTGCACTGGATGTGGGTCGCGGGCATTGGCGGCATTGGCCTCACCGGCGCCTTCTTCGCGTATCAATTCGTGCCGCACGTTCGCGCGCGCATCGAGAAGTTCATCGAGCCGGCGTCGGGCGCCTCGCCGGGCGACACGTTTCAGGTCGACACCGCGATGGAAAGTTTCATTTCCGGCGGCTGGTTCGGCAAGGGACCGGGCGAGGGCACGCTCAAGCGGGTTCTGCCCGATAGCCATACCGATTTCATCCTGGCGGTCACGGGCGAGGAGTTCGGCGTCATTGTCTGTCTGTGCATCGTCGCGCTCTTCTGCTTCATCGTGTTGCGTGGCCTGAGCTCGGCGATGCGCAACGAGGACTCCTTCTGCCGTTTCGCCTCGGCGGGGCTCGTCATGCTGTTTGGCCTGCAAAGCGCGATCAACATGGCGGTCAACGTGCATCTGATGCCGGCCAAGGGCATGACCCTGCCCTTCATTTCCTATGGCGGTTCGTCGCTGATCTCGCTGGCGTTGACGATGGGCTTTCTCATCGCGGTCACGCGCAAGCGGCCGAAATCGCAGATCATGTCGCGGCTGGGCGCCTGAAAATGGGTGA
Organism: uncultured Hyphomicrobiales bacterium; assembly: GCA_903861645.1. Classification (GTDB taxonomy): domain Bacteria; phylum Pseudomonadota; class Alphaproteobacteria; order Rhizobiales; family Beijerinckiaceae; genus Terripilifer. Next base: position 114,301 of record CAIOVE010000103.1, on the reverse strand, counting down.
TCGTGGCCCGATCCTGCTCGCCGCCGGTGGCACGGGTGGTCATCTGTTTCCCGCCGAGTCGCTCGCAATCGCCCTGCGCGCGCGTGGCTTGCGCGTCGAACTCGCGACGGATTCCCGCGCGCTGAAATATGGCGCCGATTTCCCCGCCGACGCGATCCACGCCATTCCCGCCGCGACGCCCTCGGGCGGGTCGGCGTTTGGCAAGCTGAAGGCCGGGCTGACGCTGGCGCGCGGCGTATGGGTGGCGCGCGGAGTCATCAAGCGCGTCAAGCCATCGGCTGTTGTCGGCTTTGGCGGTTATCCCACCGTGCCTCCGCTACTGGCCGCGCAACAGGCGGGGCTCGTCACGATCATCCACGAGCAGAACGCCGTCATGGGTCGCGCCAATCGATTTCTGAGCGCGCGCGCCACCGCCATCGCCACGGGCTTTCCCAGGCTCGCTGGCGTCGCTCCCGCCATCGCCGCCAAGGCGACGCATATCGGCAATCCCGTGCGGCCCGCGGTGATCGAGGCGGCGCGAGCGCCATATGCGGAGCCGGCCGACGGGCCGATTGAAATTCTGGTGACGGGCGGGTCGCAGGGCGCACGCGTGATGAGCGATGTGGCGCCGGCGGCGATCGAGCTGCTCGCGCCCGCGGCGCGCGCGCGACTGCGTGTCACGCAGCAGGCGCGTCCCGAGGATCTCCAGCGCGTGCGCGATGTCTACGCGCGCCTTGGCGTCCCAGCGACGGTCGAGAGCTTTTTCAAGGATTTGCCCGCGCGCATGGCCGCCGCGCATCTGGTGGTCGGACGAGCGGGCGCCTCGACCGTTTCGGAACTCGCGGTCATCGGCCGCGACTCCATTCTCGTGCCCTTGCCCGGCGCGCTCGATCAGGATCAGGCGGCCAACGCGGCCATTCTGGGCGCGGTCGGCGCGGCGACGGTCATCCCGCAGGCGGATTTCACGCCCCAAAGGCTCGCCGAGGAGATTGGCCAGCGGCTCGACAATCCCGACGCCATGCGCTACGCCGCAGCCGCCGCGCGGGCTCTTGGCGTGCCGGACGCCGCCGCGCGACTGGCCGAGTTTGTCGTTCGCGTTTCGAACGCTTTGTAATTACGGAGAATTTTGTCGTGAAGCTGCCCGCCGAGCTGGGTCCCATCCATTTCGTCGGCATCGGCGGCATCGGCATGTCCGGCATCGCCGAGGTTTTGCTGAACCTTGGCTATCGCGTGCAGGGCTCGGACGCCAGCGACAGCGCCAACGTCAAGCGCCTGCGCGACAAGGGCGCCGATGTCTTTGTCGGCCATCACGCCGGTAATCTTGGCGAGGCGGCCGTGGTCGTGGCCTCGACCGCCATCCGCCGCGATAATCCCGAATTGCTCGCGGCGCGCGAAAGGCGTTTGCCGGTCGTGCGTCGCGCCGAGATGCTGGCCGAGCTCATGCGGCTCAAGCAATGCGTCGCCATCGCCGGCACGCATGGCAAGACAACCACGACATCCATGGTCGCGACCCTGCTCGACAAGGGCGGCTTCGATCCGACCGTCATCAACGGCGGCATCATCAACGCCTATGGCACGAACGCGCGATTGGGCGCGGGCGAATGGATGGTCGTCGAGGCGGACGAAAGCGACGGCACGTTTCTTAAATTGCCGGCCGACGTCGCCATCGTCACGAATATAGATCCCGAGCATCTCGATCATTTCAAGACCTTCGACGCGGTGAAGGAGGCGTTCCGCAACCTCGTCGAGAACCTGCCCTTCTACGGCTTCGCGGTCATGTGCCTCGATCATCCCACCGTGCAGGAACTCGTTGGTCGCATCGAGGATCGCCGCGTCATAACCTACGGCGAGAATCCGCAGGCCGACGTGCGCCTGCTCGACGTAAATCTCGCGGGCGGCGTCAGCCGCTTCAACGTGATCGTGCGCGACCGCAAGGCTTCGAAGGCGACCTATATCGAGGATATCGTGCTGCCGATGCCTGGCCATCACAACGCGCTCAACGCCACCGCCGCCATCGCGGTCGCGTTCGAGCTCGGCATGTCGGTCGACGCCATTCGCGCCGCGCTCGCGGGCTTCGGGGGCGTCAAGCGGCGCTTCACGCGCACGGGCGAGGCGCTCGGCGCGCAGATCTTCGACGATTACGCGCATCATCCCGTGGAGATATCCGCCGTTCTGCGCGCGGCGCGCGCCTCCACAAAGGCGAACGTTATCGCCATTGTTCAGCCGCATCGTTACACGCGCCTGCAATCCCTGTTCGAACATTTCGCGACCTGTTTCAACGACGCGGACTCGGTCATCGTGGCGGATGTCTATCCCGCCGGCGAGAAGCCGATCGAGGGCGTCGACAAGCAGCATCTCGTCTCCGCCATCAAGGCGCATGGCCACCGCAGCGCCATCGCGCTCGATGGGCCTGAGGCCTTGCCCGAGGTGGTGAAGGGGCTAGCCCAACCCGGCGATTACGTGGTGTTCCTCGGCGCCGGCAACATCACGCAATGGGCCTACGCGCTGCCGGAGCAGCTTGGCGGGGTCAAGGCGTGAGCTTTCCCGACATCGTCGGCGATATCGCCGCGCGCGCGCCGGACTTGCGCGGGCGCCTGAGCGCCAACGCGCCGCTCGCGCCCTATACGTGGTTTCGCGTGGGCGGCCCGGCGCAGGCTTTGTTCTCGCCCGCGGACGAGGATGACCTCGCCTATTTCATGTCGCGCTTGCCGCGCGACATTCCCGTGACCTCCATCGGGCTTTGTTCGAATCTGATCGTGCGCGATGGCGGCGTGCCCGGCGTCGTCATTCGTCTCGGCGGCAAGCCGTTCGGCGAAATTGCGGTCTTGCCCGACCATCGCCTGCGCGTCGGCGCGGCGGTTCCCGACATGCGCCTCGCGCGCGCCGCCGCCGAGGCGGGCGTCGATGGCCTGGCGTTCTACTGCGGCATTCCCGGCTCGATTGGCGGCGCGTTGCGCATGAACGCGGGCGCCCACGGCGGCGAGACCACCGACGTTTTGATCGAGGCGCGCGGCGTTGATCGCGACGGCGCCATCCGCGTCCTCGGCCACGCGGACATGGGTTTTTCCTATCGCCACAGCGACGCGCCCGATGACGTGATCTTCACCAGCGCGCTGTTTCAGGGTCGCGCGGGCGCGCCCGCGGAGATCGAAGCCGAGATGGCGCGCATCACGGCGGCGCGCGAGGCTTCGCAGCCCATTCGCGAGAAGACGGGCGGCTCCACCTTCGCAAATCCGAAGCCGCTGAGCGCGTGGAAGGTCATCGACGCCGCCGGCTGTCGCGGCCTTGTGATGGGCGACGCGCAGGTCAGCCCGATGCACTGCAATTTCCTCATCAATCGCGGCGGCGCGACAGCCGCCGACATCGAGGGGCTTGGCGAGGAAGTGCGTCGTCGCGTGCGCGACAACTCGGGCGTCGAGTTGCGCTGGGAAATCAGGCGGATTGGCGTACCCGCCTGATCGCGCTCACATCGCCGTCGCGCCGCCGTCGATCGGAATCACCGTGCCGGTGATGTAGCTCGACGCGTCGGACGCCAGCAGCAACGCAAGACCCTTCAATTCCTTCGGGTCGGCCATGCGCTTCAGCGGCACTGTGCCGGCCATGAACTCGACCACCTCGGGCTCTCGGAACAATCGACCGCCAGCGATGTTGGTCAGGAATGGTCCGGGCGCGAAGCCGTTGACCATGATGTTGTAGGGCGCGAGTTCGACCGCGGCCAGATGCACCAGATGGATCACGGCGGCCTTTGTCGCCGAATAGGTGTAACCAGAGATAGAGCCGGTCACGAGACCCGAGATGGAGCAGGTGACGATGATGCGGCCGCTCTTGCGCGGCTTCATCACGGCGGCGGCCGCCTGCATCGTGGCGAACACGCCGGTCTGATTGATCTTCAGCACGTTGTCCCACGTGGTGAGATCGACATTCTCGATCTGGCCCTCGGGTTTTGAAAACGGCGGGCCGCCGGAAATGCCGGCGTTGCAGCAACAAATGTCGAGTTTTCCGTATTTGGCGACGACTTCGTTGATCGCCTCGCGAATGCGCAAGGGGTGGCGCACGTCGAGTTCAACGCCTTCCGCGTTGAAGCCAGCCTGCGTCAATCGACCGACCGAGCGGCGTAGGTTTTCCGTGTCGACGTCGGCCATGACGACAATGGCGCCCTGTTCGGCGAAAGCCTCGGCCATGGCGAAGCCAAGGCCGCTCGCCGCGCCGGTGATGAAGGCGACCCTGCCGGTCAGATCGAACAAATTAACGGTCACTTCGGCTGCTCCGGAAAGGTTCCCATGCGCGGGATCATCTCGACCTCGGCCTCGAAACGTTCGAGGGATTCGAATGAATCGATGATGCCTTGATGGCGCTTGCGCAGCCAGTCGCGCGTCTCGACGTGCGTGAATATATAGAAGTCGCCGTGCTTTACGCCATCGAGCACGCGGCGGCCAATCTGGTCGGGCCGCGCGCCCGCGCGCAACACCTCGGGCGTCGGATCGGGGCCGCCGTCGGGCCCGCCGAATTTTTGCGGCTTGTGCTGGGGCGAGCGGTAGATGCCCGTATCGGTCGCGGCGGGCGCGAGAATGCTCACGCCGATGTTGCTGCCCGTCAGTTCGTTGCGCAGTCCCTCGCTAACGGCGACGACGCCGAACTTGGTGACCGCGTAGGCGGGCGTGCGCATGGCGGCGCCGACCTGAAAGCCGCCGATGGAGGCGGTATTGACGATGTGGCCGCCCTCGCCATGCTTGCGGATGCGCGGCAGAAACGCGCGCACGCCATTGATGACGCCATGAAGATTGACGCCGATGATCCATTCCCATTCGGCGGGCGAGATATCGATGATGTCCTTGTCGTGGATGAGGACGCCCGCGTTGTTGCAAACAATATCGACGCGTCCGAATTCCGCTTCGACACGGGCGGCGGCCGCCTCGACCGATCTGGCGTCGGAAACATCGGTCTCGACGCCGATGGCGTTGATCTGCAGGCCGCGGACATCCTCGACCGCCGCATCAAGTGGTTCGCGCCTGACATCGAGCATGGCGACCTTCATGCCTTCGCGCCCGAACACGCGCGCCATGCCAAGGCCAATGCCGGAAGCGGCGCCCGTGATCACGGCGACCTTGCCCTTGAAATCCCTCACGCGCGTCTCCATCCCGTCTAAGTCGGTCGAGTATGCCGCGCGTCAATCGGGCCGACAAGCGCGCGTTGCGGCGCGCGCGAGGGAACGCTAAGCTCAATAAAAGAAATTCCGTTGGGAGGAAGCCCATGCCCGCGCCGCGCGCCATCGAAAAAATGTTCCATTTCGCGTTTCCCTGTCGCGACGCCGAGGAGACCCGCGCGTTCTACGAGGATGTTCTCGGCCTGCCGATGACGAGTTGCGTGAAGGTCGCGTCGGTGCCGAGCTCCGGCGATCCAGGCCCCTATCTGCATCTGTTTTTCGAGATGGGCGACGGTTCCTACGTCGCGTTTTTCGATCTTGGCGCGGGTGAAACGCCAAAGCCCTCGCCCAATACCCCGAAGTGGGTTCAGCATCTCGCGCTGGAGGTGCCCACGATGGCCGATGTCGAGGCCATTCACGCGCGCCTGAAGGCGGCGGGCGTCGATGTCATCGGGGTCGTCGATCACGAGTTCATCCAGTCGATCTATTTCTTCGATCCGAATGGCCTGCGGCTTGAAATAACCACGCGCACGGAGCCGCCGGGCTTCATCGAGAAACAGGCGCGCGAGGCGCACGCCGCGCTCGCCGACTGGCAGAACTTCAAGAAGGCGCGCGCGTCGGCCTGACGCGTTACATCGAATTGACGAGATGGCCGCCGTCGACGGGGATGATGGCGCCGGTCATGAACGCCGAAGCCTCGGTCGCCAGCAGCAGAAAGGGACCATCAAGGTCTTCCGGCTTGCCGATGCGACGCATGGGGATGCGCGCGATCATCGATTTACCCATGTCGGTGGCGAAAAAGTCGCTGGTCATGGGCGTGTCGATATAGCCGGGCGCGAGCGCGTTGACGCGAACGCCATGACGCGCCCATTCAAGCGCGAGCACCTTGGTCATCTGCACGACGCCCGCCTTGGAAATCGCGTAGGGCGAAACGCCCGACGCCTGTCGCAGGCCGAGAATCGAAGCGATGTTGATCAATGATCCGCCACGCCGATCCTCGCGCCAGACGCGCGCGGCGGCCGTCGCGACGGCGTAGGCGCCGCGCAGGTTCACGTCCAGAACCTGGTCGAAGCGCGCGATCGGCGTGTCGATGGCCGCGCCATCGGGCGCGATGCCGGCGTTGTTGACGACGACATCGAGCGCGCCGAATTGCAGCCTCGCCGCGCGCATGACGCCCTCGACGGAGTCGGCGTCGGCGACATCGAGCGCGAGCGCCAATGCGTCGGCGGCGCCCAGCGCGCGCAGCTCGCTTTCCAGCTCGCGCAGCGCGTCGACGCGCCGCGCGGCGATCGCCACCTTCGCGCCCAGTCGCGCGCAAAGCCGCGCCAGATGGGCGCCGATGCCCGACGACGCGCCGGTGATGAACACGCAACGACCTCGCATGAGCGGCGCGAAATCCATGTCGTCAGACCTTGTGCTTGCGCAATTCGGCGCGCGCGACAACGCGCGTGTGCACCTCGTCGGGCCCGTCGATGAAACGCAGCGCGCGCCCCCATGTCCAGAGAAAGGCCAGCGGCGTGTCGTTGGTCAGGCCCTTGGCGCCGAAGACCTGAATGGCGCGATCGAGAATGCGCGTCTGCATGCGCGACGCGACGACCTTGATCGCCGACACCTCCGTGCGCGCGGATTTGTTGCCATGCAGGTCCATCATCCACGCCGCGCGCAGCACGTATAGTCGCGCCTGATCAAGCTCCATGCGGCTTTCGGCGATCCAGTCCTGAATATTCGCGTAATCGCCGAGCGCCTTGCCGAAGGCCTTGCGCTCCAGCGCGCGCGCGCACATCAGGTCGAGCGCGGCCTCGCACTGGCCGATGGAGCGCATGCAATGATGGATGCGCCCGGGACCGAGCCGCGCCTGCGCCAGCGCGAATCCCTTGCCTTCCTCGCCGAGCATGTTGGCCGCGGGCACGCGGACATTATTGTAGGCGACCTCGCAGTGACCCTCGGCCGAATAGTGCTGCATGATCGGCAGATTGCGGACGATCTCGACGCCGGGCGTGTCGAGCGGCACGATGATCATCGAATGGCGCGCGTGCGGATTGGCCTCCGGTCGCTCGTCGGACAGGCCCATGACGATGCAAAAGCGGACGTTCGGATGCAGCGCGCCGGTGGTGAACCACTTGCGCCCGTTGATGACGTAGTGATCGCCGTCGCGGCGAATGGTCGTCTGAAGATTGGTCGGATCGGACGACGCGACGTCGGGCTCGGTAATGCCGATGCAGGAGCGTATCTCGCCGTTGAGAAGTGGATCGAGCCAGCGTTCGCGCTGCTCGGGCGTGGCGAAAAGATGCAGTATCTCCATGTTGCCGGTATCGGGCGCGCTGCAATTGAACGCTTCCGACGCCCAGAACACGCGGCCCATGATTTCCGCCAGCGGCGCGTATTCGAGGTTGGTCAGCCGCGTGCCCGGCTCGTCGTCGCGCAACGCCGGCAGAAAAAGGTTCCACAGGCCTTCGCTTCGCGCCGCCGCCTTGATCGGATCGAGAATGGCCATGGGATGATGGCCCTTCTCGGTCGCGTGCTGGAACTCCATTTCGACGGGATGGACATGCTTTCGCATGAAGGCGTCGAGCTGGGCGCGTAGCGCCTCCACGCGGGGTGAATAGGCAAAGTCCATGGCTTCCTCCGGAACCTCGCCGACCTTAGCGCCGCCCGCGCGGGTGGCAAGGGGAGCGGCCGGACGCTATTCCGACAATATGGCTTCGACCCGCGATCGGAGATCGTCGCGTTCGGTGGGCGAGGCGTTGCGCGGCACGCGCGCGTCCATCGCGATGCGCGCGGGGCGGCGCAGAACGACGATGCGGTCGGCGAGCTGGATCGCTTCGTTAATCGAATGGGTGATGAATACCGCGGTCTTGCCGTTCTCGCGCACCAGCGTCCCGAATTCCTCGCGCAGGCGCTGACCGGTGATTTCATCGAGCGCGGAAAAGGGTTCGTCGCACAACAGGAATTTCGCGTCGGTGGCGAAGGCGCGCGCGATGGAGACGCGTTGTCGCATGCCGCCCGACAGCGCATGCGGATAATCCCGTTCATGACCCGCGAGGCCGAGGCGGGTCAGCCAGGCCTGCGCGCGCTGGCGACGTTCAGCCGTCGGCACACCGAGCATTTCAAGGCCAATCTCGACATTCTCAATGGCCGTGCGCCAGGGCAGCAGTCGGTCGTTCTGGAATACGATGGCGATCTTGCCGCGGAACCAGTTGAAATCGCCGAAGGGATCGCGCCCGGCGACGCGCAGGACGCCGGCGCTGGGCTCGGTCAGGCCCGCGATCATGTTGAACATGGTCGACTTGCCGCAACCGGTCTTCCCTAGCAGCGCGATGAGTTCGCCCGGCGCGATGGCGAGACTGACATCGTCGACCGCGCGGAAAAGTCCGCCGCCGTCGGGCTTCGGAAATTCCTTCGTCACGTGATCGAAGCTGATCTCGGCGTCGCTCACAGGGCGTGCTCCGACACCGCGCGATATTTGAACGCGCGGGTCTCCACCATGCCGATGAAACCCTGGGCGATCAGGACGAAGATGACGAGTTGCAGCGTCCAGGCGAGCGCGCCGGCCATGTCGAATATCTGTTGCTGTTGCAGCAAGGCATAGCCAACGCCACCCGTCGCGCCGACAAGCTCGGCGACGACTACGACGCGCGAGGCGTTGCCGAGATTGACCTTCCACGCGGTGAGAATGTCGGGAAGGATCGCTGGCAGGGTAAGTTGCAGGAACATTTTCGCGCCGCTAGGGCGAAATGACAGCACCATCTCGAAGAGATCGCGCGGCACCGCGCGCAACGCGCCAAGAACTTGAAATACGAACGCCGGCAGCGAGGTCACGAGCATGATGAAGAATATGCGCGGCTCCGTGCCATGGAACCAGATAATCGCGAAGACGACCCATGACAGGGCGGGAACGCCCTGAAAGAAAGTCATGATCGGGCCGATGAAGCGATCAGCGGCGCGCGAGCGGTTCATCGCCAGCGCGAGAACGGCGCCAATGACGAAGGCGCCGCCAAGACCCGCCACGATGCGGCCGACGGTCGCGACGACATTTCGGAACTCGGACCAGTCGAGAAATATTCCCAACACACGCCAGAATACATCGACGAGCGAGGGAAACAGGAATTTCGGCAGGTTCAGCGACGCGATTTGCCAGAGGCCCGCGAGCAGCAGGAATGGCGCCGCCGCCTGCGCGGCGCGCAGCGCTACGGACATCAATCCGGCGCGCGCCGTCGCCACGTCAGGGCTTTTCGAAAATGGTCGCGGGCGCGGGATCGCCCGGCAGGAAGCCCGTTGATTTGCCCGCCGCGTAAACGGAGTTGATTTCCTTGCGCTGCTCCGACGCCCATTTGATGTTCAGGCCGAGGCGATCGTTGGCGCGCACGAGGTCGGCGATGGCCTTGAGGTCGTCGGGCGTTCCCTTGGGCGAGATCAGCTTCGCCGCGGCGTCTGAGTTGGCCACGAGGTAGTCGGCGGCTTCCTTGTAGGCTGCATACAGTTTCGGAATCAGCGGGCGATGCTTCTCGATCCAGTCCACGTGGGCGGCGACGCCGAGATAGGGAATGCTCGGGCTGCCGGCGAAGGCCTTCCACCGCTCGGCGATTTGCAGATCGATGGCGCGGATGTCGGGTTTCTTCGATTTCAGCGTCGTGTAGGCCGGCTCCCACAATTGCACAGCGGCGGCGCGGTCGGCGAGCGCGTAACCCACGAGGCCCGGCGTCGCGGTGTTGACGACCGACACCTTGGAAAGATCGAGGCCCTGCTGACGCGCGAGCCAGTCGAACATGATGTAGTTCGTCGTGCCGCGCGCAGCGGCGATGTCCTTGCCCTCGAGATCCTTCAGGGTCTTGATATCGGGGCGCGATGTGACGAGTCCACCCCAGTAATCAAAGAGGTTGAAGAGGTAGGACACCTTCACGCCACGCAGGTCGGCGAGGCCGACGGTCAGCACGGCCGCGCTGCCGCCGACCTGAAATTCACCCGAGTTGAATTGGGCCGTGTAGGCGTCGGGCGTCCGCTCCTGAAAGTCGATGTCGAGGTCGTATTTGGCGTCGAGCTTGCGATCCTTGATGATCGGTTGCAGCAGCGCGCCGAGCGACGGCGCGCCGAACACGACGATCGAAATCTTGTCGAGCGCGAGCGCCGGGGTCGACGCGCTGGCGGCGAAGGCCAGCGCCGCCATCATGGCTCCTGCGCGCAGGGCGTGGACGATCCTCATGCGTTCCTCCTTTGGCTCGGACGAGCTTAATCCTCGTCGGGCCTGAACTTGGTTTCGGGCACGAGGCCCTTGCGTTGGCGTTGCAGGCTGACGCGACCGTTTTCGAGATAGTGGCCCGTCGCGCAGCGCTCCGCCGCCTCGTCCCACTGCGGCAGCCAGTCGCCGAGCGAGTAGCCATACCACGGCGATTGTGGACGCAGCGCGGGAAGGCCCAATTCCTCCCAGATTTTCTTGGTCTTTTCCATGTAGGGCTTCTTCGGCAGCGCCAGCGGCGGCATGTCCGACTTCATGGTGGCGTCCATGAGCAGCGTCGAGTCTTCCTCGCCGCCATGTTCGCGCTTGGGGCCGTGACCCTGACCGCGGGACTCAACGGTGCGCACGTCGGTCACCGGGTTCGAGCGGTAGGCCAGCGCCCAGAGCAGCGCGTCGGCGTTGTCTGGATCGATATCATCGTTCACCGCGATGCAGATCTTGCCGCAGTCGCCCTTGAAGAAGGCCGCGCCATAGAGCGCGCGCCAGATTTCGGTGCGCGGCATGCCCTTCTCGCAGATGATGGTGGTGACGCGCAGGAGGCCGGTCAGCGGCTCGTGCAGCGCCACGCGCTTGACGCCCTTGATGCCGAGGCCGTCGCGCAGATGCGCCAGGAATAGCGGCTCGTAGGCGACGCGCTTGATGACGCTCGACTCGCTCGGCGCGACCTGGCTGATGTAGGAGGGAATGACGGGCTTGGCGCGATGCGTGATCGCGGTGATCCGCATCGGCATGTTGAATTCCTCGAGCGCCACGTGGCCGTGCGACTCGCCGAAGGGGGCCTCGGGCTCGACATATTCGGTGTCGATGAAGCCCTCGATGACGACCTCGGACTCGGCTGGCACCATGAGATCGACGGTGCGCGCCTTGACGATGTTGATCGGCGCGCCCGCGAGGCCGCCGGCGACATCGAGTTCATCGACGCCGACGGGCAGCTTCTGCGGACCCATGAAGGCCACGTAGGGCGGGCATCCCAGCACGATGGCGCAGGGCATTTCCTTGTCGCCGCGCTTCTTGTGGGCGAGGTAGTGCTGATAGCCGCCGGCGCCGCCGACGCGCGTCGCCATGCGCACGACAAGGCGATCGGGCGCCTTCAGCGCGCAGCGATAGGTGCCCATGTTCTGCACGCCGGTCACCGGATCGTGCGTGACGACATTCGTCGCGGTGAGCGTCGGCGCGGAGTCAAAACCCGGCGTCGAGACGGGGATCGGCAGACGGTCGAGGCCATTGCCCTCGCCGACGAGGTCGCGCCCTTCGTGGATGACGTCATGGCAAGCGGCGTTTTCAACCACGCGCGGCTTGATGGGATTGGCGATGGCGTGATCCCATTTTTTCTGGATGTCGGCGACGGGCGCGCCCATGCCGATGGAATAAATCTCGCGGTTCGCCGCGATGGCGCCGACGACGACGGGAATGTCGTGCTTGCGGCCAAGGCCATCGACGATGTTGGTGAACAGGAACGCCTTGCGATCGGGCTCGTCGATGCCGCCGACGAATTGCCAGCGCACCAGCGGGTGCAACTCGCTGTCCTTGTCGATCTGGCGATCGACGGTGACGAGCAGACCGGCGTCGCGCAGGGCGTCTAGGTGATCGTGCAGATCGCGATAACCGCGGTCGCCGCTGGTTTGTGCTTCGGTCTTTGTCATGGCTGATCCCGATTCATGGTCCGCGCCCCCTCCCGCGGGGAGAGGGCGGCGGCGCGTTACTTCACAAACAGGCTGCGCGCGAGGCCGCCGTTGATGGAGGCGGCTTCCGACGCGGTGAAGCCAGCGTCGCGCACCACGTCCATCGGCGTCATGTCGCCGATCGGGAATGGCGCGTCCGAGCCCATCATGATGCGGCCCGCGCCCACCTTGTCGGCGAGGAAGCGCAGCGTGTGCGCGTCATGCACGATGGTGTCGTAGTAGAGCGCGGCGAGGCTTTCCGCGGGATTGCCGAGGCTCTTGTCGAGCGTCCACGACTTTTGCAGGCGGCCCAGCGTCCACGGCAGGGCGGCGCCGCCAATGCCCACGACGACCTTGGCGTTGCGGTACTTGAGGATGTGGCCGGAGTAGATGATACGGCTCACGGCGATGAGCGTATCCGTGATGCGACCGACGGCGTTCGCCATGCCGTAGTCGGCGTTGCGCTTGTCGCCGCTCTCGAACACGGGGTGAATGAACAGCGCCGAGCCGAGTTCGTCGGCGGCCTTCCAGAAAGGCTCCAGCGAGGGATCGTCGAGCACGCCGCCAACGCCCTTGGGTTGCGTGCCGATCATGGCGCCGGGCAGGCCCATGGCGTGCGCCTCACGCAGCACCTCGGCGGCGCGCGCGCCATCCTGCAAGGGCACGGTGGCGAGGGCGACGAAGCGCGAATTGGTCTTCGCGAGTTCGGCGAGATGCGCGTTGATCAGGCGCGACCAGCGCAGGCCTTCCTCGGCGGGCAATTCATAGCCGAACATGTCGAGCCAGCCGCCGGCGACCTGACGCTCGATCTTCTGACCGTCCATCCACTTCACGCGCGCGTCGATGTCGCTGAGGGGCTTGGCCACGGGGCGCGTCGCCTTGCCGCCGACGAACGACAGGCCAAAGCCGCCGGCTGGGTCGGGAACCAGACGCAGCGAGGGAAACGAGGCGGCTTCCTTTTCAATCGCGGCCATCAGGCTCGGCGGCGCGATATGGGCGTGGCAATCGATGATCATGGAGCGCTGTCCTTCCGTTGTTCGCGCGCGTCGGCGACGGCGTCGGCGAGGGCGCCGACGCGAATGGGGAGCTTGTTGAAGCGCACGCCAAGCGGGCGCGTCGCGTCGTTGATGGCGCCGGAGACAGCCGCGGGCGCGCCGAGATAACCGGATTCGCCCGAGCCCTTCTGGCCAAAGACCGTCAGCGGCGAGGGCGTGCAGTGATGCACGATCTCGACGCGCGGCACTTCGTGCGCCGAGGGCATCAGATAATCCATGAAGCTCTGGCTCATCATCTGGCCCTCGGCGTCATAGACGAATTCCTCGAGCAGCGTCGCGCCGATGCCGTGCGCGATGCCGCCCAGCGTCATGCCCTTGACGATGTGCGGATTGATCACCGTGCCGCAATCGTGGCCGATGACGTAGCGCCGCAACTCGGGCTTGCCGAGGTCGGGGTCGATGACGACGAGCACGACATGGAATTCAAACGAGTGGCAGGGATACATCTGCACGCGGCCATCCGCGGTCGGCAGTTCCAGCCCCGTCGGCGTCTGCATGATGTAGGTCGACTCGAGACCAGGTTCCGCGCCCTCCGGCAATTCGTGGAAATGCCGGTGGGCGATCGTCACGATATCGTCCCATGATACCTCGCGGTCGCCATGGAAAACCGCGCCCTCGCGATAGACCGCCGCCTCGGGCGCGCAGCCCAGCCGGCGCGCGGCGATGGCGACGATTTTCGCCTTCAGCTTTTGCGCGGCATGGAAGGCGGCGCCGCCCAGCATGATCGCCATGCGGCTGCCGACGGGCGAGTTGCCGGGCAGGCTCGACAGTGAATCTGGTCGTGTCACGCGGATTTTGTCGGGGTCGATTTCCAGCGCCTCGCCGACCGCGGTCGCGACGAGGGTTTCGTGACCCTGTCCCGATGACGTCGTGTGGATGGCGACGTTGACCGTGCCGAGCGCGTCGACGTTCAGACGGCAGGATTCCATCCAAGTCGTCGTGGTGTTCTTGGGGTTCAGCAAGGGCTCGAAGGACGAGTTGCCGCCCGACGGCTCAAGACATGCTGCGATGCCGATGCCCGCCAGCAGGCCGCGCGCGCGCAGGGCATCGCGCTCGGCCACGAGTTCGCGCCAGCCGACATGCGCGAGCGTCTTGTCGATCACCGCGTGATAGTCGCCGCTGTCGTAGCGCGTGCCGCTGGGGATAAGATAGGGAAACTCCTCCTTGCGGATGAGATTGCGCCGGCGCACCTCGACCTTGTCGAGACCGACGGCCTCGGCGACGCGATCGACCATGGTTTCGATGGCGTAATTGGTCGGCGACTGGCCAAAGCCGCGCACCGCCTCCTCGACCGCCTTGTTGGTGGTGACGGAGACCGCGTGATAGCGCACGCTCTTGATGCGATAGGGGCCGACGATGGCGCCAATCGGCTTGCCAAGCTGGAAGGGCGCGCGGCCGGCGTAAGCGCCGGCATTGTCCAGAGCGCGCATCTTCATGCTGTTGATGACGCCATCCGAGTTGAAGGCGACATCGATATCGAAAATGCGTTCGGGGCCATGGGCGTCGCCCGAGCGCATGTTTTCCAGCCGGTCCTCAATCAGGCGCACGGGACGGCCGAGCTTGCGGGCGAGATAGCCGACAAGCACGCTGTGCTTGATGCCGCGCTTGACGCCGTAGCTGCCGCCGACGTCGACATCGTAATGCACGCGCACGCCGTTCATGGGCAGGCGCAGGGCGCGGGCGATCTGATCGGCGTATTTCGGCATCTGGATGGAGGCGCGCACGTCGAGCACCTGGCCCCATGGATCCCATTGCGCGAGCACGCCGAAGGTCTCGATCGGCACGGTGGAGTTGCGGCCCCAGGTGACGCGCAGCGACAATTGACGTTCGCTGGCGGCGAAATGCTCGTCGATGTCGCCCCAGTTGAAAACGCGGTCGAGCAACACGTTCGATCCATGCGCCGGGTGCACAGGCGTGCTGGCGGGCGTGTAGGCTTCCTCCGCGTCGATAACGAAGGGCAGGGCCTCGTATTCGACTTCCACGAGTTCGGCGGCGTCCTCGGCCAGGGCGCGCGTATCGGCGACGACGGCGGCGACCCATTCGCCCATGTAGCGCGTGGCGCCGACCGCGAGCGGGTGGCGACGCACGTTCGGCGTATCCAGCCCGTTCATCAAGGGTTCGCTGGCCGCGGCGAGTTCCGCGCCGTCGATGACCGCGTGAACGCCGGGCATGGCCAGCGCCTTCGACGCGTCGATGGACTTGATGTTCGCGGCCGCGTGCTGGGAGGCCACGAGCGCCACATGCAACATGCCCTCGGCCGCGAGATCGGCGATGTAGCGTCCCTTGCCGACGACGAAGCGGCGGTCCTCGCGCACGCGACGGTCTGTCGAGATGTAGCGGAATTTCGAGGGCGCGTTCATGCCGCGTCTCCCTTGGCCGGCGCGTTCGAGCCGGCGAGGCGTCGCGCGGCGAGTTCAATCGCCTCGACGATCTGGCCATAGCCGGTGCAGCGACAGATGTTGCCCGAGATCGCGTCGACGATGGCGTCGCGCGTCGGCGCTGGATTGTCGCGCAGCAGCGCGTGAGCGGTCAGCACCATGCCGGGCGTGCAATAACCGCATTGCATCGCGTGGGTTTCGCAGAAGGCGTCCTGCACGAGGCTCAACTCGCCGGGCGCCGGGGCGAGACCTTCGATCGTCGTGATCTCAAGGCCGTCGGCCTGCACCGCGAACAGCAGGCAGGCGCGCGCCGGCGCGCCATCGATGAGCACCGTGCAGGCGCCGCAAACGCCGTGCTCGCAGCCGGTGTGACAGCCAGTGAGACGCAGATGATCGCGCAAGGCGTCGAGCAGGGTCAGGCGCGGCTCCGCGTCAATCTCGCGCGTCTCGCCGTTAACGGTCAGGCTGACCTTCATGCGGGCGTCCTCGAAAGAGCTTCGTCGTGCGCGGCGATGACGACGCGGTGGGCGAGTGTCACGGCCACGCGGCGGCGATAGGCGGGGCTGGCGTGGGGGTCGATCATGATGTCGAGCGCCGCGATCTCGGCGGCGATGGCCTCGCGCGTCGCGGCGTCGTCGAGACGGCCGCCCAGGAGCGCGGCGCTGGCCGCCTTAAGACGAGTTGGCGCCGCTGTCGCGCCGCCAACGCCGATGGCGCAGGCGACGCATTTGCCGTCGCCGTCGAGCGCGACTTGCGCCGCCGCCGACACATAGGCGAAATCGCCATGGCGGGCGCTGATTTCCTGAAAGGCCGAGCCCATGCGCGCGTGGCTCCACGTGGGGAAGCGGACCTCGGTCAGGCAGGCGTCGAGCGCGAGCGCCGTCGCCATGGGGCCCTCGAACAGATCGTCGGCCGCAATAACCTTGTCATCGCGCGTCGAGCGCGCGCGGATCGAACCGTCCAATGTCACCAGCACGAGCGGAATTTCCGCCGCTGGGTCGGCGTTGGCGATGGAGCCGCCCACCGTGCCGCGATTGCGGGTGGCCGCGTGGCCCACCCAGGGGAGCGCGCGGGCCAGCAGCGGCAAGCGCGCGGCGAGGGACGCGTGGCGCTCCAGCGCCGCCTGACGGGTGGCGCCACCGACAACGATGGCGTCGCTGTCGTCGCGGATGAAGGCGAGCTCGGGAATGCGCGCGATGTCGACAAGCCGCGTGGGGCGGGCCAACCGCATGGCCATCATGGGCACGAGCGTCTGGCCGCCGGCGATGATGCGGGCGTCCTCGTCGCGGGTCAGCAGTTCGCAGGCCTCGGCGACGCTGCTGGGCCTTGAATATTCAAAAGGGGCTGCTTTCATAAGCTTTCCGAAGCGGGTCGACCGTGCGACGCGGCGCAACCTATGGAGGGGGCGGCGCCCTGTCAACGCGCCCACGGGCGGCGTGAAGAGGCGATTCCGTTTGACGCCCGCGAGCGTCGGCCGCTAATGCGGCAAGCCGCCGCGCGTCGTTCGAAACCATCGCGTGCATGGGCTGGGGAGGGCGCGCATGCGGTTCATGAGCTTTTT
Organism: uncultured Hyphomicrobiales bacterium; assembly: GCA_903861645.1. Taxonomy (GTDB): domain Bacteria; phylum Pseudomonadota; class Alphaproteobacteria; order Rhizobiales; family Beijerinckiaceae; genus Terripilifer. The sequence goes on along the minus strand of CAIOVE010000103.1, from coordinate 97,291 downwards.
CGCCGGGGGGCGCGCGCGTTTTGGCGTCGCCTCCGAAACCGGCGTGGTCGACCTGACGGATCGTCTGGCGCCGGAGTTCGCGTCCCTCGACGACGTGGCGCGGGCGAACGCGTGGTCGCGCGCGGCGTCGGCGGCCGATGGCGCCGGCGCGGATTTCCCATTCGAGGAAGTCTCGTTCTTGCCGCCGCTCGCCCGGCCCGGCAAGATTTTCTGCATCGGCGTGAATTACGGCAAGCGCAACGAGGAATATGGGCAGGTCGCCGCCCCCTCGAAATATCCAAACGTCTTCATGCGCACGCCGGAATCGCTTGTCGGCCATGGTCAGGCGATCATTCGTCCGCATGTTTCCGAGCAACTCGATTACGAGGGTGAAATCGTGCTCGTGATCGGAAAGCCGGGCCGCTACATCGAGCGCGCCGGGGCGGCGTCGCATATCGCTGGACTGACGATCGCCAACGAGGGCACGTTGCGGGACTGGATGACGCACGGCCGGTTCAACATCACGCAGGGCAAGAATTTCGACCGCAGCGGGTCCATCGGCCCGTGGATCGACACGCGGCCCCTCGCGGCCGGGGAAACGCTTCGGGTGCGGACCTGGGTGAACGACGATTTGCGGCAGGACGACACGACCGCCAACATGATCTGGCCGTTCGATTTTCTCATCAGCTATCTGTCCCAGTTCGCCAGCCTCGCGCCCGGCGACATTATTCTAACGGGGACGCCCACCGGCGCGGGCGCGCGGTTCGATCCGCCTCGTTGGCTACAACCCGGCGATCGCCTGCGGATCGCGGTTTCCGGCGTCGGCGTCCTTGAAAATGTCGTCGAGGACGAATCGCCGTCGCGGGTTTGATCCCGCCTTTCAAGGCGTTTTGGGGGCGCGATGTCAGATAAGCCCGGTTTATATGGTCTTTTCGGCCGATGACAGCGCGTGGGGGCTTATTTTTCCTTTGGCGGCGGTGTATTCTTTCAATGGTTCTGATTCGAACAAGGAGGACCCCATGGCCGTGAAACCCGCCGCTCCCGCGAAGGCCGCCGCCCCCAAGGCCGCGAAAGCCAAAGTGGACACCGTTACCCTGAAGCACATCGCCAACACGATTTCCGAGACGCACGAACTGTCGAAGAAGCAGGCGAACGCGATCCTCGACGACTTCGTGACGCACGTCACCAAAAGCCTCAAGAAGGGCGCCCGCATCCGCATTGGCGGTCTTGGCATTCTGCAGGTTCGCAAGCGGGCCGCCCGCATGGGCCGCAACCCCGCGACTGGCGAGGCCATCAAGATCAAGGCCAGCAAGAAGGTCGCCTTCCGCGCCGCCAAGGAACTCAAGGAAGCGGTCTGACCTTTTCCCGCATTGGCGCAATATTCAACGGCGGCGGAGCGAGAGCTTCGTCGCCGTTTTCGCGTTCCAACGCCAGCCGACCGGAACCGGCGCGTTTGGCATGCGCGCGCCATGTCCGGACTGCCCGTTTTCGCGTCACGGCGCCTTTTGACAGGGGGCGGCGGCGCGCGCTTTAATCCATGCGAGCGGGAGTAAGGGACATGTCGGATATCGAGACGCGATCGGTGGTTTGCGCGGGCGGGCTGCCCGCCTTCATCGCCATCCCCGCGGGCGCGGGACCGCATCCCGTGATCGTGCTCCTGCACGAGCGCTATGGTCTTGTCGAACACACGCGCGATCTCGCGCGCCGCCACGCCAGGGAGGGTTTTGTCTGCGTCGCGGCTGATTATTTCTTCAAGCATCCCGATCAGGCGGCGCTGCATCGCGGCGACGTCGGTTACGACATGACCGATCCGGAATCCGTGGAATACATGAACGCCGCCATCGCGGCGCTGGAAACGGAGCGACGCGCCGATCTCGGGCGTATCGCGGTCATGGGCGTCTGCCAGACCGGGCGTCATCCGATCGTGCTCGCGGCGCAGCGCAAGATTTCCGCGGCGCTCGTCTGGTATGGCGCGGCGCAGGAACGCGAGTGGCAGGTCAACGCCCGCTATCCCGTGGGGCTCGACGATCTCATCGCCAAGGCGGACTGCCCCGTGCTCGGCATGTTCGGCGAGACGGACCACATCATTTCCGTCGACAGCGTGCGCAAGTTGCGCGGCAGTCTGGAAAAGCATGGCAAGAGCTTTCATGTCGAGATTTTCGGCGCGGCGCCCCATGGCTGGCTGAACGACACCATGCCCGGTCGTTATCGGCGCGAGGCGGCGGAAGCCGCGTGGGCCACGCAACGCGCGTTTCTTGAATGGGTGTTCGACGAGAAACGGGATCGCTCGTTCATTCGCCAAAGTTACAAGGCGTCGATCGCCAAAACCTACGACTTCAGCAAGAACGTCCGGTACGAATGATGCTTCCGTTCGGCGATCATTAACGCCGTTGTCACGCGAGGATTGCAACCATGGTCGACAAGTTCGAGGACTATTGCTGGAAGGATGTCGTCGACGACGAGATTCTTGAAATATACGAGGCCTACCGGCGCGAGGTTTTCGTCGGGCCGCGTCCGGCGGTGCTGGCGATCGATCTCTACAAGAAGGCCTATCAGGGCGGCAACAAGCCGGTCCGGGAGGTCAACCGGCAGTTCTCCGGCTCATGTGGCGAAAACGCCTGGAAGGCGATGGAGCCGACGCAAAAGCTTTTCGCCGCAGCGCGTCGCGCCGGCGTGCCGGTGATCTACACGACCCGCCACGCCGATACGGCGGGCGTGCATTCAACCAACCGGCGCATGGGTCGCGAGACCGAGAACCTCTATGAAATCCAGCCGGGCCTCGAGCCCGAGCCCGGCGAGTTGGTCATCTACAAGGAGCGCGCGTCGGGCTTCTTCGGCACGCCGCTGATCGCCCACCTGCGTCGACTGCGCGTCGAGAGCCTGATCATCTGCGGGGAGAGCACGTCGGGTTGCGTGCGCGCCTCGACGGTGGACGCCTATTCCTATGGCTTCCACAATACGCTCGTCGAGGAATGCACCTATGACCGCTCGATGCTGAGCCACAAGGTCAACCTGTTCGACCTGCATCACAAATACGCCGATGTCATGCATGTCGCCGACGTGCTCGCGCATCTCGACGCCTTGCCGGCGGCGGCGCGGCGCGCGGCGGAATAGCCGGCGCGGCTACTTCTTGCGATAGGCGCCGAGTTCGGCGACCACGTCGCGGGCGAACGAACCGTCGATCGCGTCCTCGACCGCGACATTGGCCTCGATGAGTCCTTCCTTGCGGAAGACATCGAGGTCGTAGCGCATGCTCGGCAGATCGAGACGCCCATCGGGATCGCAGGCGTTGACGCTCATGCGGCGGTAGACGTCGGCGTCCTTGATCGTGCTGTATTCGGTGAGAATGGCGATGATGGCCTCGCCCTTAGCGCCGACAAGGTGGGCGTTCTCGATGGCGTCGTTGTAATCGCGCAGGCCGCGCAGATAGGCGCGCATGAACCTCGTCGCGAGTTCCTTGCGCCCGGCGAATTGCGCCGAATACAGCACGGTTGAAATCTGGTGGTTCGGGTGTATGCGGTCGTCGCCGATGGCGCGGACGGCGAGGCCCCGCGTTTCCATCTCCGTCGCGGTGGGCTCGGCGGGCAAGGCGGCGTCGATGGCCTTGTTCGCCAGCGCCAGCAATTGCTGCGGATAGCCCATGTAAACGCGTTCGATGTCGCCGGGCAGCAGGCCCGTCTCCTCGTAAATCTTGTAGACCGTGCCATCGCCGGAGGAGCCCGGCGCGGCGCCCGCGAGTTTCAGGCCCTTCAGATCCTTGAGGGATTTATACCGGCCGCTTTCGACGAGATCCTTGCGCACCATGAGCGACTGGCTCGGGCGACCGGGCGGCGTCGAGGTTTTGTCGGCGACGATACGGACCCGAATGCCGCGGCCGACGGCGTTGTAGAGCGCCGCGGAAGGCGCCCCGCCGCCAACATCGAGTTCGCCCGACGCGAAGGGCGCGATCATGCGCGCGCCGGAATCGAAGGCGATGAAATTGGGTTCGATGCCCTCGTCGCGGAAATAGCCTCGTTTGTCGGCGACGAAAAACCCCACGTCGGCGGCCGCGTTGGTGTGGCCGATGTTGACGCGGATGGCGTCCGCGGCAAGGGCCGGGCCCGCCATGCATAAAGCCGCCGCGATCGCGAAGGCGCGTTTCAACATGGCCCGATGCTCCGTGGCGTAATTTTTTGTGATCGCGGCCTTCAAACGTCGTCGCGCTTGAAGTCGAGGTTGGGGCCGCCCTTCTGGCTGTTCAGATAGGACTTGACGTCGCCCAGCGGGTCCATGGCCCGGCGCAATCGCTGCCCGACCAACTGGTCGAGCTGGATCGCCTGCGACAGGGACAGATCGCGTCCCATCTGCGCGGTGATCTTGTGATGCTCCAGCGGCGCCAGATGGCGCGAGCCGATCTCGCGGGCGATCTTGAGCGTGTGGGATTCAAGCTCCGCGGCGGGCACGGCCATCGACACGATGCCAAGCTGGTCGGCCTCGACGCCCGAAAGATTGCGCCCGACGAGCGCGATATAGGACAGTTTCTTGATGGGGACGCCGCCATGCAGCAGCGTTGACGTGACAAGCTGGCCGAAGCTGCCGCGCAGGATTTCGGGCATGCCGAGTTGCGCGTCCTCAGCCGCGAAGACGAGATCGTGGCAATTCATGATGCCGAGCGCGCCGCCGAGGCAGTAGGAGTGCACCTGCGCGATCATGATGCGCGGAAAGGCGCGCAGCGCCTCGGCGAGGCGGATGGTGGGCGAGGCGCGGTCCCAGTCGAGCAGGGGGCCATCGCTCATGCCCTTGAGAAAGTTCAGGTCGAGGCCGGATGAAAAGCAGGGCCCGGCGCCGCGGGTGATGACCACCTTGATCTCCTTGTCGGCGCGCACGATTTCCAGCGACGCGAAAAAGGCGTCGCACATCGCTTCATTCCAGCAGTTGCGCTTTTCGGGCCGATTGAGGGTGATGCGGGCGACGCCGGCGTCCTCGAGCTTGTCAAGGATGAGCTCAGGCCACGATTTCAGATTGACCCAGTTATCCGGCATCCACTTCCTCCCGATGTTTCGCGAAGATTGGAACGGCGGGGCCGCGTTCGTCAATGGCGTGGGCGCGGCCGATTGCCTCGCCGCGGGAACCGCCGTATTGAGTTAATTCTCCCAATCCCGCCTGGAGTTGTTCTATCCATGAGCCAATTCAAGATCGTCGCCTTCTCCGGAAGCCTTCGCAAGAAGTCCCTGAACACGGCCGCCCTGCACGCCGCCGCCGAACTGGTCCCGGCCGGCGTCAGCGTCGAGATCGTCGAAATCGGCGATTTGCCGCTGTATAATGAGGATCTGCGGATCGATGGCGGCTATCCGCCGGCGCCGCATCGCCTGCGCGAGCAGGTCAGGGCCGCCGACGCCATCCTGATTTCCTGCCCGGAATACAACTACGCCGTCACGCCGGCCCTGAAGAACGCGCTCGACTGGTGTTCGCGTCCGCCGAGCCAGCCATTCGCCTACAAGGCGGTCGGCATTATCGGCGTCGCGGGCGGCGCGGCCGGCACGGCGCGCGCCCAGTCCAACCTGCGCAACATTCTCGTCGGTCTTGACGCATATGCCGTCAACCAGCCGCAGGTGATGATCGGCGCCGGCCACACCAAGTTCGACGCCGACGGCAAGTTCATCGACCAGCAGGGCCGCGACTTCATCAAGGCGCATCTCGAGGCGCTCGTGAAGCTGGCGCGTCAGCTCAAGGGCTGAAGGCGAATCTCGACTTCCCGGGAAGGCGCATGGGGCAACCCATGCGCCTTTTTTCATGGCGGTCGTGGACTTGCTTGCCGTCGCGCCGCGCGCCTATATGCGGGCTTGATCGACGCCAACAAAACGCCGGGGAACGCCATGAACAGACTGCCGCTGACCTTCGCCTGTGGCCGGTATGACCGCACCGAGGCGCTGCGCACGGGCGACGTGCGGCCCGAGGGCATCGATCTAAATTACATCCCCATCGAGGCGTCGCGCGAAATCTTCGATCGTTTCGTTGGCGGGCGCGACTTCGATTGCGCGGAATTGTCGATTTCCGAATATATCCGCATGGTCGACGCGGGCGAGGATCGCTTCGTCGCCCTGCCCATTTTCCCCTCGCGCGTGTTTCGCCACGGCTTCGTCTTCGTCAACGCGAACGCGGGTATTCGCACGCCGAAGGATCTGGAGGGCAAGCGCATTGGCGTGGGCCTTTACACGCAGACGGCGGCCGTGGTCATCCGCGGTCATCTCCACAACGATTTCGGCGTCGACTTTTCCAACGTCAAATGGGTGCAGGGCGCGATTGAAAAGGCGGGGCCGCACGGCCAGCCGGTGACGCGGCCCTTGCTCAAGCCCATCAATCTCGTTGAAAACACCTCGCCTTATTCGCTCGCGGAGTTGCTGGCGCGCGGCGAGATCGACGCGATGATCCCGGCTCGCCGGCCGCCGGGTTTCGGCAAGAACCCCGACATCGTCCGCCTGTTTCCGAATTATCGCGAGGTCGAGCGCGACATGTACGCGCGCACGAAAATCCATCCCATCATGCATCTGCTTGGCATCCGGCGCGAGGTTTACGATCGCAATCCCTGGGTCGCTTCCAGCCTGTATCGCGCCTTCGTGGAGGCGAAGGAATTCGCGCTCGACCTGATGCGCGTGTCGATCACCCAATCGACCATGTTCCCCTGGCACAACGCCGAATTCGACGAGATCGAATCGCTTATGGGTGGTGATCCATGGCCTTGCGGGATCGAGCCGAACCGCCCCTCGCTGGAGGCGATGATCCGTTTCCTGCATCAGCAGGACATGATCGCCCGCAAGGTGAAGGTGGAGGAACTCTTCGCGCCGCTGCCGGGCTTGCACGACTAGCTTATCGCGCGTTTTCGTTGGCGGTCGCGCCGCGTTGAAAGACCAGCGCGAAGGCGTCGAGATCGGCGCGCGGCAAGTCGGACACGGCCCAGTAAACAAAGACCCGATCCGACCACGATAGCGCTTCATAGCCGCTCGTGGACAAGGCCGCCGGCGTCGCTGTGAAACGCGGCGAGGGCAAGGCCGTCACGCTGATCAGATGTTCGCGCTGGCGATAGACGAGCGTTGGCGCGACGATTCCTTCCACGACATCGGCGCGCCCGCCGACGAGTTCGATTCCCTGCGCCGCAAGGTCGACCACCGGCGGCGAAATCGCCAGTCGCGCGTCGAACCAGGGTTTGACGGTGTGTCGGTCCGACGAGGCGACATCGATCGGTTCGCGCGCCAGCAAGGCCCGACGGTGATCATCGACCATCAGCATCGCGAGACGCGTCGGTTCGGATTTTTCGCGCATGACGAATTGCATGACGCTGCCGCCGCCCGCCAATCCGAGCAGCAACGCGGCGACGAGCGATAGCCGCCAGCGCCGCGTCTCGCGGGGCAATGCCATGGGTGGCGCATGCCTCGCGTCGTCGCCCGCCATCGCCTCCATGCGTTGACGCAGGGCGTCGGGCGCGCGATCGTTCGCGGCGAACTGGCGCATGGCGGCGCGTAGCGCGCGCAGCGCCTCGTATCGCGCGGCCAGGGCCGGGTTCGCCGCGAGCGCTTGTTCCACCCGCATCGTGGCGATGGCGTCGAGTTCGCCATCGAGCGCGGCGTGCAGCGTGAATTCATCGATGTGTTCGCCAGCGTCATTCGTCACGGCGCGGTCCTTCCAAGACGGTCGGGCATCAGCGCGCGCAGCAACATGCCCCGCGCGCGCGCCAGGCGCGACATGACGGTTCCGATGGGCAGTTTGGTCATCTCCGCGATCTCGCGATAGCTGAGGTCGTTATATTCGCGTAGCACGATGATTTCCCTGAAGGGGATGGGCAGGCTGGCCAGCGCGCGCTCCAGCGCCGCCGCGTCGGCGCGCGCGATGAGGCTGGCCTCGGGCGTGGCGGCTTCGTCCGGCATGTCCTCCAGGGCGCGTTCGGCTTCCTCGGAATTGCTCGTCAGAAGCAGGCTGCCGGGACGCTTGCGCGCCATGAAGGTGAAGGCGGCGTTGCGCGTGATCGCCAACAGCCACGCGCGCGCGTCGCCGCCCGCATAACCGCCGATACCCTTGAGCGCGCGCTCGCATGCGTCCTGCACGACATCCTCCGCGTCCGCCGCGTTGCCCGTCAGTCCGCGCGCGAGCCGATAGGCGCCGTCGAGATGCGGCAGCACGAGATCGGCGAATGGTCCGCGGCGGGAGTCGGTCACGCGATGGGTCCGGCGTTTCGCCCGTCAGGGCGCGACGGTGATCATGGCCTTCATGTGGGGATGAAGGCCACAGAAATATTCAAACGCCCCGGACGTCGTGAAGGTGAAGGAAAACTTGTCGTCGGTGTCGAGCGCCTTCGAACGGAAGGCGCCCGGCGTGGTCGAAACGATGGAATGAGGGATGTCATCCGCGTTGCGCCACGTCACGGTGTCGCCCGGCTTGATCGTGACAGCGGGGGGATTGAACACGAAATTGTCGATGGTGACGACGACCTCGGCGGCGTGTGCGGCCGCGTTGAAGCCGAGCGCGAGGGCGATGCAAAGCGCGCGCGAGAAAGCCGCGCGCGGCGTGGCGATGATCATGATGGTCTCCAATGAAATGATTGCTTGACGACCGCGTGGCGAACTCAGGCGAGCGGCGTGTCGGTGATCGCGAGCGCCTGCGTTCCCTGCTTCACGACTATGCTGGCGACGCCAAGAACCGTGCGCAATTTGTCCGCTGGCACGAGCATGGGGCCCGCCGAGGGAGCCTTGCCCGGCTCACCCTGCGGAAAGGCGGTCGAGCGCGCGGTGTGAAAGGCGACGTTGCCTTCCACCTTCTGGAAAATCTGGTGAATGTGCCCGTTGAGAATGGTCACCGAGCCGAAGCGCTTCAGCAGATCAAGCGCGCGGACACCGTCGTCCGTGCCCCAACCCCATTCACCGTAAACAGTCCAGAGCGGTATATGCGCGAAGACCACGACGGGCGTCGAGGCGGTTCGGGCCTTGAGATCGTCCTCAAGCCACGCAAGCTGCTCCGCGCCCAGATTGCCCATGCCGCCGGCCTTGAGGTCGAAGACATTGACGAGGCCGACGAAGTGCACGCCCTGATGGTCGAAGGCGTACCAGCCCTTGCCCTTGGCGTTCTTGCCGTAACGCTCCATGTAGGCCTTGCCGTTGTCCTCGTCGATCACGTCATGCTCGCCGGGCACGTAGTGAACATCGAGTTTCGAGGCGCCGATGATGCGCGCGGCGTCGTCGAATTCCTTCGGTTTGGACAGGTGCGTGATATCGCCCGTGTGGATCATGAACGCCGGCTTATCCTTGGCGGACACGACCTTGCCGATGGCTTCCTCGAGCGTCGAGGCCGGATTGGGATTGGCGGGCTTGTCGAAGCCGATATGGCTGTCGGAAATCTGGGCGAAGGTGAAGCCCGACGTCTGCGCCGAGGCCGCCGTCGAGCCCAATACGCGCGACACCTTCGGCACGCCGCCCGCGACCGTCCAGAGCAGGCCCGTTCCCGCCCAGGCCATGCATTCCAGCGCGCCGCGGCGGTCAAGTCCACGCTTGTTCTGTTCGTCGGTCATGTCGATCTCCATCGCGCGTCACGGCGACGCGGGAGGTAGACCGTTCCAGCGGGCGATTTATTCCCGCTTCATGCGATTTTTTTTCGCGACCTCAGCTCGCGTGGGCGACGACGGGCGAGTCCGCTTCCTCGAACGACGGCGCCGCCGCCGCGATCACGCGGTTTCGACCCTCGGCCTTGGCGCGATAGAGCGCCGCGTCGGCGCGTTCCATCGCTGATTTCAGATCGACGGCGCCGGGCTCCACCTCGGTCGCGCCAATGCTGACCGTGCATTGGAAGGGCCCGCTTTTCGAACTCACCTGAAGCGTCTCGACGCGCTTGCGGATGCGCTCGGCCGCGGCGATGGCGCCTTGCAAGCTGGTTTCGGGCAGCAAGATTCCGAATTCCTCGCCGCCCAAGCGGCCCAGAAAATCGGCGGGGCGCAGACATTCGCCGAGCGCGTTCGCGATGGCGCTCAGCGCGGCGTCGCCCGCGCCGTGGCCATGGAGATCATTGATCTGCTTGAAGCGATCCGCGTCGAGCATGAGGAAAGAGGTTGGCCTGCGGTATCGGTTCGCGCGCGACAGTTCCTTCGCGGCGTGGTCGGCGAAACCCTTGCGATTGAGCGCGCCAGTCAACGGATCGCGGTTGGCGATGCGTAGCAGTTCGCTCGTGTAGCGCTGGATTTTCGCCACCATCGGCCGAAAGATGCCCATCGCTTCCGCGATGAGCGTGAGGAGCACGACGATCAGCGATCCGGTTTGCAGGGTTTCGAGGCGGGACAGTTGCCTTTCGCTGGCGCGCTGCTGGAAGGTGACGACGTCCTCCAGCGAGTCCAGCAGCGGCATGCGCGCGTCGGCGAGTAGCGGCGTCAAATCGGCGCGGAGGGCCGCGGAACCGGGCGCGAGCCCGGCGATGGCGCGCGCGCGTCACGAAGGCGGTCGCGGCGGCGTCGAGACCGGCGCCATCGCTGGCGTAGATGGCGATCAGCGCGGGCGAACTCGGCGCCGGGATTTTCAGGGCGTCGTCGCCATGGGCCAGCGTCCGATGATAGCGCTCGAACCTGTCCGACGCCGCCGTGAGTTCCGCCGCCGCCTCGGGGTCGCCAAGCGCGTGCTGCGCGGCGTAGCTGGCGATGCGTTGCGACAGCATGCGCTGACGGCCGCTGATGTTGATGATGGCCGCCGACCCTTCCTGCTCGTGCAGGATATTGTTGATCGTGACGTGCGAAAAAAACGACAGGGCGGCGACGATGGCGAGCGCCAGCGAATAGGCCACCGTCAGGGATCGTGTGGAAATCTCGTGCATGTGTCCGCGTCCGCCGGGGTCGACGGAAACAGCCTAACGCGTAAGCTTTTCACGGACGTTAAGCGTGGGCGGGGCCTTGGCGTTCATCGTCTGGTCAGATTGGATGTGCTCTGGATGGCGTTCTGAAACGATGGATGTCCGATCATGACGGCGCCTCACCCCTTGCTTGTCGCCCTGAATCGCTTTGGCCTTGGCGGGCGTGGAGCGGCGTCCGTCTACCTTTCCAGCGCGGCGGCGGACCCGCGGGCCTTCGTCATGGCGGAAATCGAGAAGCCAGTCCCCGCGCCCGCCTCGGCGGAGCTTCAGCCCACGGCGGACCTTCTCAAGGGGCTCTACGACTTTCAGGAGGCGGAGAAAGCCGCGCGCGCCGCCGCGCCGCCGCCAGCCCCAACGCCCGCGCCGGCGACGGCGGATGGCGTCGTCGCGCCCAAGCCGCCGCCAGCGCCCACGCCTTTTCCGCAACGGGTTTTTCGGGCCGAGGCCCTCGCGCGCGTCCGCGCGGGCGCCTTGGCGAGCGTCGGCTTTCACGAACGGCTCGTGGCGTTCTGGGCGAACCATTTCGCGGTCGCGGTCAGCAAGGCGCCCTTTATTCGCGTGACGGCGGGCTCCTTCGAGCGCGAGGCGATCCGTCCCTTCGCGCTCGGTCGTTTCGCCGACATGCTGAAGGCGGTCGAACAGCATCCGGCCATGTTGTTTTATCTCGATAACCAGCAATCCATGGGGCCTAATTCGCGCGCCGGGCTGAACCAGAAAAAGGGCCTGAACGAGAATCTCGCCCGCGAAATTCTTGAACTGCATACGCTCGGCGTGAACGCCGGCTACACGCAGGCCGATGTCACGAACCTCGCCCGGATCATCACGGGCTGGACCTTCGCCGGGCGCGAGGGCCGCATCGGTTCGCCGGGAACCTTCGCCTTCGTGCCGAACTGGCACGAGCCCGGCGCGTTTCCCCTCCTCGGCAAGACCTATCCCGAGGGCGGGCGGGAGCAGGGCGAGACGGCGCTGGCCGACATTGCTCGACATCCGGCGACCGCCGATCACGTCGCGCGCAAACTCGCGAGCCATTTCATCGCCGATGCGCCGCCGCCCGCGCTCGTCGCGCGGCTCGCCGAAACGTTCCGCAAAACCGATGGCGATCTGAAAGCGGTGACGCTGGCGCTCGTCCGGTCCGAGGAGGCTTGGTCCACGCCCCTGACCAAGGTGCGCGATCCCTGGGAATATCTGATCGCGACCACGCGCCTGTTGGGGCGGGTTCCCGAGGATCCGGGCCCGCTGCTTGGTGGGCTGAATCAGTTGGGCCAACCCTTGTGGTCGCCGTCCGGTCCAAATGGCTTTCCCGACACGGTCGCGGCGTGGGCGTCGGCCGAAGGCATGAAGCTGCGTCTCGACATCGCCGCGCAGGTCGCGCGCCAGACGCGCGATCCGCCCGATCCACGCGATCTGCTGGCGGACGCCCTTGGCGCGGCCGCGTCCGACGCGACAAGGGAAGCGGTCGCCCGCGCGGAAACGAAACAGCAGGGGCTCGCCCTTCTGCTCATGTCACCGGAAATGCAACGGAGGTAACCATGGATCGCTCTATGACTCTCGTGCTGCCCCGAACGTCCCGGCGCGGCTTGCTGCTTTCGGGCGGCGCGGCCTTCAGCGCCGCCTATCTGCCCAAAATAGCCCGCGCTGGCGGCGCGACGGACAAGCGTCTTATCGTGATCGTCCTGCGGGGCGCGCTCGACGGTCTGTCCGCCGTCGCGCCGGTTGGCGATCCCGATTATGTCCGGTTGCATGGCGCGCTCGCCCTGTCGACGGGCGGGCCCAATCCGGCGCTCGCGCTTGATCCTTTCTTCGCGCTCAATCCGGGCATGCCGGTCTTCGCGCGGATGTTTCGCGAACGGCAGGCGGCGATCGTTCACGCCGTCGCGACGGCCTACCGCGACCGCTCTCATTTTGACGGGCAGGACGTGCTGGAAAGCGGCTTTGCCGGCCCCGGCCATACCTCGTCCGGCTGGCTCAACCGCGCCATCGCGGAACTGCCCAAGGGCGACCGCGCCGCCCTTAAGGGTGGGCTCGGGGTCGGCGCGGTCACGCCGCTGATCATGCGGGGCGGGGCGCCCGTGGTGGGCTGGGCGCCGACCGGCTTGCCGCAGGCCGCCGACGATCTCGCGACCCGCCTGATGGACCTCTACCGCCAGACCGATCCCGCGCTCGCGACATCGCTGGCGCAGGGTCTCGGCATCGAGAAAATCGCCGCGCGTGAAATGGGCGAGGCCAGGCCGCAAGGCGGCAACGAGGCGCAACTCATGCGACGGGTGGCCGAGGGCGTGGCGCGCCTGCTCGCCCCCGAGGATGGACCACGAATTGCCGCGCTCGCCATTGATGGCTGGGACACGCACGCCAACGAGGGCGGCGGTGGTGGACGTCTCGCCATGTTGCTCGGCGGCCTCGATGGCGCCTTCGAGGCCTTTCAGCAGACTTTGGGCGCGGCCTGGGCGGGGACAACCATTGTCGCGATCACGGAATTTGGTCGCACCGCGCGCATCAACGGCACGGTTGGCACCGACCACGGGACCGGGACGGTTGCTTTTCTGGCCGGGGGCGCGGTCAAGGGCGGGCGGGTCATCGCCGACTGGCCGGGGCTGTCAGATGCTAATCTCTGGCAAAACAGGGATTTGCGGGCGACGACGGATTTGCGCGCGGTGCTGAAGGGCGTGCTTGCGGATCAATTCGGCCTGTCGGCGGCGGCGCTGGGCGCGCGCGTTTTCCCCGACAGTTCGGGCGTCGCCCCCATGAAGGGGCTGATCGTCTGACGCCTACCGGAAGCTCGACAACGAAGGCAGGGCGCCGAACGGCGAGGGTTTTTCGAGCGCGGGAGCCGGCGCGGGCTCGGCGGCCACGACGGTTTCGCCGCTGTCGGGCTCCGCCGTCGGGGCATAGGCGGGACGCAGCGTCGCCACCTCGTCGGACATTGTCTTGCGGGCCTGTTTCGACGGCTTCTGGCCGCCGGAATGGAGGTACTGGAGGTTCGCCGCCTTTGGGGCGCAGATATTCAGGGAAACGCGGAATATCTGGCCAGAGGGGCATTGTGTGGCAATGGCGGGCGAAGCGGCGGCAAGCGCCAACATGAGACCGCCCGATAAAGGGCCAAGCGATTTCATTGAATTCCTCATCCGAAACTCCTTCGCACCGACGCACAAAAAAGGGCGCGGCCTCCGAAGCCCCCGATCAACCGCCCCGTAAATCATACGGGCCTTGGAAATGGGCGAGAATATGACGAAGGGAGGGTAAGGCCGATATCGTTAATGACGGCGGGTAGCTGCTGGCCCGCGGCGACCCAAAGAAAAGGCCGGGCGTTGCCGCCCGGCCGCACCCGGCTTGGGGGGTGCCGGGCTCTTCAGAGGGATCGGCTGGAGATACGCGCGAGCCCGCCTGGAAGGGTGGGGGAGCGAGCCCGCAATCGGCAACCGTCGGAACAATATCCGCCCGCAACGCCCGACCCGCAAACGTTGCTTGCGCATGGGAGCCATGCGCGCAACGCAAAGGGTCATTATTACGTCAATAATCCCAGCGTTGCGCCGTCGCGACCAGAAAGTCGCGAAAGACCTGAACGCGCGCGACGTTTTTCAGTTCTTCCGCGTAAACCAGATAGCAGTCGAGCTCGGGCATGTCGGCCTCGGGCAGAATGCGGACGAGATCGGACCCCTCGGCCATCAGATAATCCGGCAGAACGGCGATCCCGACGCCGCCCTGAACCGCGCGCCAGACAGCCGTCAGATTGTTGATTGTCATCGCCGCGGCGCGCGGGGATTTCTGATCGCGTCCAGCCATCTGCAACGAATTGATATTTTGCAGATAGGAGCCCGCCGAAACGCCATAAACAAGAATTCGATGCCGATCGAGATCGTTGAGGTCGCGCGGCTGCCCATTGCGCTTGAGGTAGAGCGGCGAGGCGTAGGCGTGAAAATGCATTGTGAACAGGCGTCGCCGGATCAGATCCGGCTGGACGGGTTCACGGACGCGGATGGCGAGATCGGCCTCGCGCATGCCCAGATCGAGGTCATTGTCCGACAGAATCACGTTCACGTTGACGTCGGGATAAAGCTCCAGAAACTCGCCCAGCCGGGGCGCGAGCCAGTTGGTGCCGATGCCCATGGTGGTCGTGATGCGCAGTTCGCCATGCGGACGCACGCGGCTGTCCGACAGGCGCACACGCGTCGCCTCGAGCTTCTGGGACACGTCTCGCACCGCGCGAAACAGGGTCTCGCCCTGTTCCGTCAGGATCAGGCCGCGGGCATGGCGATGGAACAGCGGCGCCTGCAAGTCCTGTTCAAGGGCGCTGACCTGCCGGCTGACGGCCGACTGGCTCAGACCGAGCGCGTCGCCCGCGTGGGTGAACGAACCGGCGTTCGCCACCGCGTGAAAAATCCGCAGCTTGTCCCAGTCCACAGCCCCCTCCTCGTCGGACCCGTGCTTGAACGCCCGGTGTCCGATCCCCCGAATTACCCTTGCGCGGCGCGATGGCTGTCGGCCGCCGCCAGAAACTTCTCGGCTTCGAGCGCCGCCATGCAGCCCATGCCGGCGGCCGTGACCGCCTGCCGGTAGATGTCGTCGGCGACATCGCCAGCGGCGAAGACGCCGGGCACGTTGGTCGCCGTCGAATCCGGCGCCGTTCGGATGTAGCCGTTGGCCTTGGTCTCGACCTGTCCGGCGAATACCTCGGACGCCGGCGAATGGCCGATGGCGATGAACACGCCATCGGTGCGCCGTTCGGTGATCGCACCGGTCCTGGTGTCGCGCAGACGGACGGCGGTGACGGAGGGCGGCGACTGGGAGCCGGTGATTTCCTCGATGGCCGCGTTCCAGATCACCTCGACCTTGGGATTGGCCAGCAGCCGGTCCTGAAGGATCTTTTCCGCGCGGAACCCATCGCGTCGATGGACGACGGTGACCTTCGAGGCGAGATGGGACAGGTACAAAGCCTCCTCGACCGCCGTGTTGCCGCCGCCGACTACCACCACTTCCTTGCCGCGATAGAAAAATCCGTCGCAGGTGGCGCAGGCGCTGACGCCATAGCCCTTGAACGCCTCCTCGGAGGGAATGCCCAGCCAGCGCGCCTTGGCGCCCGTGGCGATGATCAGCGCGTCGCAGGTCCAGACGTCGCCGCTGTCGCATTCCAGCCGGAAAGGCCGCTTGGCCAGATCGACCCGGACGACATGGTCCGACACGAGGCGCGCGCCCACGTGTTCGGCCTGCGCCTTCATTTGCTCCATGAGCCAGGGCCCCTGGATCACATCCTTGAAGCCGGGGTAATTCTCGACGTCCGTGGTGATCATCAACTGGCCGCCCGGCTCGAACCCCGCGATCATCACCGGCTCGAGCATGGCGCGCGCGGAATAGATCGCCGCCGTGTAGCCGGCGGGGCCCGACCCCACGATGATGAGGCGCGCGTGTTGGGAAGTCTTCGGATCAGACATGCGACAGGGTCTCGCAGGGGCTGGAATTCGTGGTGTAAGTCATCCAGATATGTAGTGGACGCAAGGCGCGGGCCGCAAGGCGCCGCTCGCCTGTTTCAAGTGCATATCTCGCGGATGGGCCGAGGGGGGAGTGTCATGCGGCGAGCCTTGCTCTTGCTATCGCTTTTGGCGATCCAGACCGCATGCCTCCATGCCGAACCGCTGACGGCCGGCCCCGAGGTCAGCGAGAAGGGCGCCTATCGCGTGACATTGTCGTGTCAGTTCATCCCGCCCGTTCTCAACAGATTTCAGGACTGCAACCTTCACTTCGCGCCGATCCGCGCCGGAAAGGCCATTCCGGACGGCATCGCCGTCGCGGCGCGGGTTCCCGGTCTGGGGCGGCTCATGCCGACCTCGCCGCGCGCCCGTGGGCCGCTGGAGAATGGGAACTACCGCATCGAGGGGCTCAAATTCGACATGGCCGGGCGCTGGCGACTGAGGTTGGACATTGGCGCGGGCGCAAGCCATGATCGCGTCGATTTTGAAATTGACGTCAAATGAGAAAACTCGGGCTACTTCTCACATTTGTCGCGCTTGCCGCCGCCCAGCCATCGGCGCGCGCCGACGACTGGTCGCCGGCGCAAATCGATCAGTTGCGGTCGCTCTGGATTGGCGGGTTGCCACCCTTGCCGCCCGACCCCTCGAACAAATACGCCGACGATCCGCGCGCCGCAGAGTTCGGGCGACTGCTGTTCTACGACAAGCGCCTCAGTTCCAATGGCAAGGTCGCCTGCGCCTCGTGCCACGAACCGGCGAAGGCCTTCAGCGATGGTCGCCCGGTCGCGCGGGGCGTCGGCGTTACAGATCGCAACGCGCCAACGATCATCGGGGCGGCGTGGAATGGTTGGTACTTCTGGGATGGGCGCAAGGACAGCCAGTGGTCGCAGGCGCTGGCCTCGATGGAAAACCCGCTGGAGATGAATCTGTCGCGCGACAAGGCGCTTGGCGTCCTGCGCCGCGATCCCGATTACCGCCGCCGCTATCGCGCGGTGTTTGGCGACTTGCCCGGCGCCGGCGACGTCGAGGGCGTGACGCGCGCTTTCGTGAATATCGGCAAGGCGATCGCCGCCTTCGAGCGGCGCGTGGCGCCCCAGCCGTCACGCTTTGATCGATACGTGCAAGCCAGGCTGGAAGGACGAGAGCCGACCAAGCCCGGGGAAAAGCTGAGCCTCGACGAGGAAATGGGGCTGCGCGCGTTTCTGTCGGTTGAGCAAAGCCAGTGTTTGCGCTGCCACAACGGGCCATTGTTCACCAACGGCACGTTCCACAATATCGGTAGCCAGAACCGTCAGGCCGCGAATTCCGAGGATGGCCGCGCCATTGGCGTGCGCAAGGCGATGGCCGATGAATTCAACTGTCTGGGCAAATGGAGCGACGCGGGGCCCGGACAATGCCCCGAGCTTGAATTCGCGCGCGTCGAGGGCGACGATCTCAAGGGCGCGTTCAAGGCGCCTTCGCTGCGCAACGTCGCGCGGACAGGTCCGTATTTCCATGACGGGCACGTCAAGACGCTCGACGACGTCATCTGGCATTATCGCACGAGCCATGGCGCGCCTCTCGGCCAGAGCGAGCTTGAAGCCGCGACCATGACGGGCACGGAATTCGAGCAGTTGCGGATTTTCCTGAATACGCTCGACAGTCCCGCGCCGTCCGGTGTCGGTCCACCGCGTCGCGGCGGCTAGGCTGCGGCGAAAACGGACGCGCCAATCATGATGACCACGGCGACGGTCATCGCGCCGGTGCAAAGCCAACCCGTGAGTTTCAACGCGGGCGGCAGCGTGAAGTCGCCCATGATCTTGCGTTCGCAGGCCATGAACATGATGACGGCCATGAGCGGCGCCGCGACGACGCCGTTCAGAACCGCCGCCCAGAGCAAGGCCTTGATGGGATCGATGTCGAGAAAGTTGATCACCACGCCGACAAGCGTCGAAACGACGATGGCGCCGTAGAACGCCCGCGCCTCCAGCGGAAGACGATCAAGTCCCGTCGGCCATTCCAGCGCCTCGCCGAGCGCATAGGCCGCGGAACCCGCGAGCACCGGCACCGCCAGCAGGCCGATGCCGATGATGCCCGCCGAGAAGATCACGAAGGTCAGCGGGCCGGCGATCGGCCGCAGCGCTTCCGCCGCTTGCGCGGAGGTCTGGATGTCGGTGATCCCATGGGCGTGCAGCGTCGCCGCCGTGGTGATCATGATGAACAGGCTGATGATGTTGGAATAGCCCATGCCGAACCACGTATCGAAACGCAGTCGCGCGATCTGCGCTGGCGCGTCCGAGGCGTCCTCGATGAGCGGATGGGCGTCGGGGTCGAGGCGCTCGTCCTCGGCTTCCTGCGATGACTGCCAGAAAAAGCAGTAGGGGGTTATCGTGGTGCCGAGCACGGCGACGAGCAGGACAATATATTCGGAGCTCCATGTGACGCTCGGCAGGAAGGTGCTCCAGGCCACCTCGCGCCACGGCGTGTCGACCGCGAAGGCTGTCGCGACATAGGCGAGCAGCGCGACGGACGTCCATTTCAGGATGCTGTTGTATCGGTCGTAGCGCGAGAAAATCTCAAGCAGCGCGCAGCCAACCGCGAACAGCACGACATAGACCTTCGTCGAGCCGCCGATCAGCAACCGCAACGCGTCACCCATGGCGCCGAGATCGGCGCCGAGATTGAGCGTGTTGGCGACCAACAGCAGGCCGACGATGATCCGCAGCAACGTTTTTGAGTGATGCGCGCGAATATTGCCGGCGATGCCTTGTCCGGTGACGCGGCCGATGCGCGCGCAGATTTCCTGTATCGCGGCCATCAGCGGGAACGTGAACAGCATGACCCAGCACATGCCGAAGCCAAACTGGGCGCCGGCCTGCGAGTATGTGGCGATGCCGCTCGGATCGTCGTCGGAAGCGCCGGTGATCAGCCCCGGCCCCAGCGCGTAGCGAAAGTTTTTCCTGCCCTGTTCGTCGACCATGCCCTTGCCCGCGTCGCGCGTCACTTGGGCAAATTGAAGTGGCCGTCGACAAATTCAAGGTCGAGCGTCGTCGCGGGATCGACCTTGGCGTCGACGAGCTTTTCCGCCTTCATCCAGGCGATCTGATTGTAGATGTCGGAGACGTCGAGCCGTGCTTGCGCGTCGGCGGGGAAGGCGGAGGCCTTGACCAGCGCGACGCCCTTGTCTTCGGCCTCCGCGGGATAAACATATTTCGTGATGATTTTCGCGGCGGCGTCCGACGCGGCGTCGAAGACGCGCGCGCCCGCGGCGTCCTTTTTCATGAAGGCGTCGGCGTAATCGGCGGCGCCTTTCTGATAGGCGCGCACGAAGCGCTGGGTAAGTTCCCGTCGATCCTTCGCGGTCTTGGTCGCGGTGAACAGGCCACCGAACTGGTATTCATCGTAGTCCGAATACCAGCCCAGCAAATGCGCTTCGTTGGCGTTGACCAGCGGCTTGGCGAGATGGGGCGCGATGATGATGGCGTCGACTTGATTGCCTTTCAGCGCGGCGACCATGTTCGGCAGGGATTGCAGGGGTCGCAACGTCACGGTCTTGAGATCGAAGCCGGCGACGCGGGCCAATTGTCCAATCTGGTAATGGAACGAGGAGCCCACCTGCGAAATGCCGAGGCTCTTGCCGCCGAAGTCCTTGAGTGCGCGGAAGCCCTTGTCCCAAGCGGCGTTCGAAACGAGGATGGCGTTGCCCTCGTAGCCTTTCGCCTCCTTCGACTGGGCGGCGATGATCTTGAGCTGGCCGGCGCCGGCGAGGTTGAAGAACCCGCCCGTGAAGGCCGTCGCGCCATAGTCAATGTCGCCAGACACGACCGCGACGGCAATGGGTTGGGCGGCCTCGAAGAATTTCGGCTCGATGTCGATGCCCTGATCGCGGAAATAGCCGCGCTCCATCGCCAGAAACAGCGGGCCGGACGAGACGAAGCGCAGCATGCCGACGGCGACCTTGTCGTTGGCGCGCGCGCTTGCGACGCCCGCCAGCAGAAGCAGCGCGAGGCCGAGCGTGGCGACCATGTCGAAGCGGGCGAGGGCGCGAACGAGGCGTAACAAGGGCGTCTCCATGGCGATTTAAGATCGTAGACTAGCGCGACCGCCCGGCCGGAGCCAGTCGGTGGTTATACGCACTCAGTGATGATGGCTTTCGCCGTCGCCATGGTCATGAGCCAACGACGCGCCCAGCCGCTCGGCGTCGGCATAACCGAGCATCATGGCTTCCATCACCTTGCGCAGCGGGTCTTCGTTCAGCGGCAGGTGGGAGGCGAGAAAGCCGGCGAGCCGGGCGAAGACGAGCGGCTGCACCGCGAACATCGATTGTCGCTTGTCGGCGTCGGCGGCCTCGGCGTCGCGGCGCGCGCGGTTGAGCGCGTCGCCCATCAGCCGGTCGGCGTAGGCGCTGACCGAGCCACTTTCATGGCGGCTTCGGGTCGTCTCGTTCAGCATCAGGCGCGTGTGGACGAGAAACGCCGCGAACAGGCGCTGTTCAAGATCCGTCGGGCCATCGTCTTCGAGTTCGCCGCACATGTTCGCGCTCCGTGAAGGCCGCGTTCAGCGCGAACGACGGCCGAAAATGTCGTTGTAGAGTTTTTCCCAGCGTTCGCTCTCGTCGAGCTGTTTGCCGGCGTCGCTGAAGGCCAGCTTCATGCCGTCGAGCGATTTGCCAGCCTTGAGGTTGGTCGGGAAAAATTCCCGACCGGCAAGAATGGCCTGCCCCTCGCCCAGCATGAAGTCCATGAACAGAAGGGCGGCGTTGGGATGCGGGGCGCCGGCGGCCAGACCGACGCCATCGACGCGCGCCACGGTCGGGTCAAGCTGGAATGAATCGATGGGCGCGCCGGACGCCTTCAACTGGTTGACCTTGTAGAGGTATGTCGTGATCGCCACGGGCGCCTCGCCCGCGGCGACGAGATTGGCGATCAGCGTGTGCCCCTTGCGGACGGATACGCCATTGGCGGCGACGATCTGGCGCAGCAGCTTTTCGCCTGGCTCCTCGCCGAGCGCCGTCAGAAGGGTCGCCAGCCAATCCGTGTCGCCCGCCTCGATGGTGAGCTTGCCCTTCCATCTGGGATCGGCGAGGTCGGCATAGGACTTGGGCAACGCGCTCGCGCGCACCGAATTGGTGTTGTAAGCCGCCGTGATGATCTGAAGGCGCGTGCCGATCCACGCGCCGGGCGCTGTCGCCTGCGGCATCAACTCGGCGAAGACAGGCGAGACAACCGGTTGCAGCAGGCTTTCCCGGCGCAGTCCCTCGAGGCTCGCCGCGCCGGTCTCGTAAAGGTCGACGGTGCGGCGTCCGCCGCGCGCCTCGACGACGGCGCGTTGCAGGATGTCCTCGTTGCTGGCGCGCCAGAACGTGGGCTTTACGCCGTATTTCTTCTCGAAGGCCGCGCCGAGGACGCCAAGATCCTCGGTCGTCAGCGAGGAATACAGATTCAGCGTTCCCTCGCGCCGCGCGCCCTCGGCGAGCTTGTCGGCGCGATCGGGGCCGGTATAGGATGCCAGCGTCGCGACATCGGCCGCTTGCGCGCGAACGCCCGTGGCGAGCGCGCACAGCGCCGCCGCGCACAGGGCGCGCGTCGACGACATCTTGATGTTGATCCCGCGGGACAGCGGTTCAGTACCCTTCCGCGTTCTCGATCTGCTCGAACCAGTCGAAGCCCATGGGCTTCAGTATCCGGCTGTTGCAGACGATGATGCGGGCTTCCTGCGTCGGGTCGGCGTTGAAGTGCTTGTGGGCGCAGTAGGGCGGAATGTAGACGAAGTCGCCGGCCTGCCATTCGAATTTCTTCGGCTCGGTTTCCCAATCGAATTCCATCTTGTCGTGGCAGTCGAAGCGCAGATCCCAATGGAGATCATAGCCGTGGCCCTCGACGACATAGAACACTTCCTCCGACAGATGGCGGTGCGTGCCGGAGGCTTTGCCGCCCGGCAGGAACTGCATGTAGATGTCGAGGCAGCATTCCTTGGTGTTCATGCGCTCGTTGATGATGTGCTTGATCAGGCCGTTCGGCGAGCGCTCGAAAGGCATTTCGCTCGCCTTGACGATATTCATGCGACCTTCGTAGTCGTCGCGGAATTGCGCCGAGGCCTTCAACGCTTCCGCGTAGAAGTCGACATGGGGCGTTTGGAGATGGGCGGCGGCGCGTTCGCGCGGATCGATAAAGGACATGGCTTCCCTCACAGGTCGGCGGGCGGGGTGTAAACCGCCTGCTTGGCGGTGGCGTCCTTGGGCGGGAAATCGACCACCTTCTGAAACAGCATGTGCATGAAGAGAAACAGCGGTTTCGCCTTCATCACGAGCGTGATGCATTCATCGTCGGGTTCGTCCGAGAAATGCTGATGCACGCAGGCGTTCTCGACGATGAGGGCGTCGCCCGCCTCCCAGTCGTAGCGCTTGCCGTCGTGCACG
Organism: uncultured Hyphomicrobiales bacterium; assembly: GCA_903861645.1. Classification (GTDB taxonomy): domain Bacteria; phylum Pseudomonadota; class Alphaproteobacteria; order Rhizobiales; family Beijerinckiaceae; genus Terripilifer. The sequence continues at coordinate 74,596 of CAIOVE010000103.1, read as the reverse complement.
TCGTGGCCCTTGCCCTTGAGCACGAAGAACACGGCGCTGTTCATGTGGCCGTGCTTCTGGCCGTAGCCGCCGGGGGAGAAAACCTCGACGTGGGTTTCGATGGACTGCGCCACCTTGACCGCCTGCGGGTTGATGATCTTCTTGCCGTAATGGCCGGGGCCGCCCTTCCACTTGTGGTCGCGGGTGGGATAGACGCGCGGCTGGCTGAACAGTTCGCGCACCAGTTCGCCGTAGGTGCCTTCCAGCGCGCGGACGAAGACGCGCTTCTTGGTCCAGCGTTCCCAGACCACTTCTTCCTTGGCCATGGCGCTGCTGTTGTGGCCAGCGCCCGCCGGCTCGAGTTCGCTCACGACTGATCCTCATCGTTGGGGGTTCGTGAAGGTCGTGTAGCACAAGCCCCGTGGGCGGCAAGAGGGGCCGTCGACCGCCTCGATTTCAGGCGATCTTGGGCGGCAGCGTCTCCAGTTCCTTCGTGTAGGCGTCGTCCATGTTCGGCTTGAGCCCGTGCCGGGCCAGCGCCTCGGCGTACATGTCGCGCAGCCGCTTGGTCTCGTCGGCGTAGTCGATCTGATAGCCGCCGACGCGGCTGCTGATCCACGACATCGGCACGCCCTGAGCGTTGCGCGGCGAGGAGTGCTTGAAGGCCAGATAGCGGGCCGGCGTCGGCCCCGTGTTGAAATGCTGATGAAAGGTGGCGTTCGGCGGCACGATGAGGGTGCCCGGCTGCCAGTCGTAGCGCCTGGGCTCCTCGCCCTCCGTCCACATGAGGGAATAGCCCTCGCCGCTGAGCACGATGACATGCGCGCCGGGGCCGTGCTTGTGGCCCTTCTTGTAGGTGCCGACCGGGAATTGCGAGATGTGGCTCGCCATCGAGCCGCGCGCCATGTTGAAGCGGATGTGGCCGCCGCCCGCGCCGCGTTCCTTGGCGGAAATCAGCGGCAGATTGACCGCGTCCGGCACGAAATTCGTGGTCAGAAGGAAGCCCTTCTGCTCGCCCTTGGCGGCGAAATAGTCGGGTTCGCCATTGAAGCGGTTCAGGAAGTCGTACTTCGTGTTGAAGACGAAATCCTTGTCGCCGTACATGTTCAGCACCGACGGCAGGAAGGTGACGCCGACATAGCGCGCGGGCTGCTGCCCCGAGCCGTTGAAATGCTGATGCCAGCAGTTGAGCGGAATCGCGAAAATGGCGCCGGCCTTCCACTCGAAGGTCATGTGCGCGCCCGCGTCGTTCCAGACCGTCGTCGAGCCGCGGCCTTCCAGAACGAGGATCATTTCCTCGTAGAGCTGGCGCTGGGGGACCAGCTTGCCGCCGGGCGCGATTTCGCAGACGTAACAGTCGTTCGAGGTGCGAGACGCGTCGTGATTGATATAGACGCCCTTGCCGCCGCGCCGCGCCCAGGGCTTGAGCTCAACCGTGCGCAGATTGGGCACGTAATTGGCGGGGATGACGTCGAGGCCTTCCTCGCGCACGAACGCCAGATACGGGGTGTCCTTTTCGGTCGAGAACTTGCCCGCGAGATCGTCCGAGACGACGGCGTTCCTGGCCATTTTTCCTCCGTTAATAAAAAGGGCCGCCGGTTGGTCCGGCGGCCCCAATTCGATTACGCGACCTTCGGCGGCAGCGTTTCGAGTTCGGTCTTGTAGGCCTCGTCCATTTTCGGCTCGAGGCCGACCTTGGCGAGTTCGTCCTTGAACATCGTCTTGATGACGGGCTTCTCGTCGACGTAGTCGATCTGGTCGCCGCCGACGCGCTTGCTGATCCACGCCTTCGGCACGCCCTGCGAATTGCGGATCGACACGACCTCGTGCTTGAACGCCAGATAGCGCGAGGGCGTCGTGCCGGTGTTGAAGTGCTGGTGGAACCACATGTTCGGCGGGACGATCATGGTGCCGATTTCCCAGTCGTAGCGGCGCGGCTCCTCGCCCTCCGGCCACATCAGCGAATAGCCCTGACCGCCGAGAATGATGACGTGGGCGCCGGGGCCATGCGCGTGGCCCTTCTTGTAGGTGCCGATCGGGAACTGCGAGATGTGGCTGTTCATCGAGCCCTTGGCCATGTTGAAGCGGATGTGGCCGCCGCCGGCGCCGCGCTCCTTGGCCGAGATAAGCGGGATGTTCGGCGCGTCCGGCACGAAGTTGGTGGTCAGCAGGAAGCCCTTCTGCTCGCCCTTGTTGGCGAAATAGTCCGGCTCGCCCGAGAAGCGCTCCTTGAAGTCATGCGGCGTGTTGAAGACGAAGTGGGTGTCTTCATACAGGTTGATGACCGGCGGCGCGTTGGTGACGGAGACGAAGCGCGCGGGCTCCGTGCCCGAGCCGTTGAAGTGCTGGTGCCAGCAGTTCAGTGGAATGGCGAAGAGCGCGCCGGCCTTCCATTCGAAGGTGATGCGCGCGCCGGCGTCGTTCCAGACCGAGGTCGAACCGCGGCCTTCCAGCACGAGCACCATTTCCTCGAAGAGCTGGCGCTGCGGCGCGAGCTTGCCGCCGGTGGGGATTTCGCAGACGTAGCAATCGTTCGAGGTGCGGGAGGCCTCGTGATTGATGAAGACGCCCTTGCCGCCGCGTCGCGCCCAGGGCTTCAGCTCGACCGTGCGCAGGTTGCGGATGTAGTGCGCGCTGATGATGTCCAGACCCTCGTCGCGCACCCAGCGCAGATAGGGCGTGTCCTTCTCGGTGGCGAATTTCTGGGCGAGATCGTCGGAAACTTTTGCGTCCTTGGCCATGCGGCGCTCCTAGTTGCGGTTCGGTTCAGGCGGCGGCTTGCGCGGCGACGGCGGGTTCCGCGGGCAGGGCCACGCATTTCAGCGGGTCCATGCGGATATTGATCTTGTCGCCGACCGGGGTGCGCAGCGAGGGATGCGCCCGCGAAAGCAGCATGACATCGCCAACCTTGACCTGGAAATCCACGATATCGCCGAGGAAAACCTTGGCGTCAACCATGCCCGACGACAGATTGATCAATCGGTCCTCGGGGGCCGCGTCCTCGGTTAATTCCACGTCCTCGGGACGAATCGAAAGCGTGACGGGAGCGCCGCCGGCGAGCGGCGCGTCGCTGGTCACCAGCAGATCGCCGATGGGCGTGCGCACGCGATAGAGTTTCGTGGCGTCGTCGTGTCCAAGCACCGTGCCGTCGATGAAATTGGTCGTGCCGATGAAGTCGGCGACGAAGCGGTTGGCGGGCCGCTCGTAGATCGTGCGCGGCGAGCCGATCTGGACGATCCGGCCCTCGCTCATCACGGCGATTTCGTGCGACAGCGCCAGCGCCTCGCCCTGATCGTGGGTGACGTAGATCGTGGTCAGGCCAAGCTCGCGCTGGATGCGCTTGAGCTCGAAGCGCATTTTCTCGCGCAGCTTGGCGTCGAGGTTCGACAGGGGCTCGTCGAGCAGCAGGATTTCCGGCTCCATGACGAGCGCCCGGGCGAGCGCGAGGCGCTGCTGCTGGCCGCCCGAAAGACGCGTCGCATCGCGCTCGGCCAGATGGTCGAGGCCGACCGCGTGCAGCACCTTCATCACCTTTTCGGCGATCTGGCTCTTGTTGAGCCTGTTCTTGCGCACTTCCAGCGGGAAGGCGGCGTTGGCGAACACGGTCATGTGCGGCCAGATCGCGTAGGACTGGAAGACCATGCCGAAGTTGCGCTTGTTTGGCGGAACGAAAACGCCCTGGGCGGAGGAATAGACGACGCGGCCGTTGGCCTCGATCTCGCCGGAGGTCGGGCGCTCAAGGCCGGCGATGGAGCGCAGCGTCGTGGTCTTGCCGCAGCCCGACGGACCGAGGAGGGTGAAGAACACGCCCTTTGGCGCCTCGAAGGCCACGTTGCGCGCGGCCTGCACGGCCGGCCCCTTCTGCGTCTTGTATTCGGTGTTGAGTCCCTTGACGCTCAACATGCGTATTCCTCCCCGTTCCCTATGGTTCGCGCACGCCAAACCGCCTGCTCAGGGCCTGCGCCGCCATCACGAAGACGAACAGCGCGGCAATGAGCATCACGCCCAGCGCGGACAGTTCCACGTACTGTCCATTCTGCCAGAGCTCCCAGATAACCACCGAGATCACTTCCGTACCCGGACTATAGAGCAAAATCGAACTCGACAACTCCCGGACGGAGACGATGACGATATAGATCCAGCCCGCGACGAGGCCGGGCTTGAGCAGCGGCAGCACGATGCGCCGGAAACTCTGCGCCCACGAGGCGCCGGACATAGCCGCGGATTCCTCCAGCTCCGGGTGAAGCTGGATCATCGAGGTCGTGTTGTAGCGCATGCCGTAGGGCAGGAAGCGCGTCACATAGGCGATCAGCATGATCCAGATCGTGCCGTAAACGCCGCCGCCAAGGGACAGGTAGCTGACCATGATCGCAAGACCCATCACGAGGCCAGGGATGACGAGCGGCGCCGAGGCGACGCCGTCAAGCAGCCAGCGACCAGGGATTTTCGTGCGGTGGATAATCCAGCAGGCCACGGCCGTCAGCAGCATGACGATGGTCGCGCCCTCGATGGCGAGCAAGGCGCTGTTCCAGGCCGCCGTCGCCACGTTGGGATAGGCCAGCACCGTGGCGTAGGCCTTGGGCGTGATGTTTTTCAAGGCCGCCCAGGAGGGGACGCTGTAGAATTTTTGCAGCGAGCTCCACAGCAGCACGAGGAAGGGCAGGCCGACGACGAGCAGGGCGTAAACGACGAAAAACCCGCCGGTCGCCCAGCGCCAGCCGCCGATGTCCATCACCCGCGGGCGGAACCCCTTGCCGCCGACCGTCGCGTAGCGTCCGCCGCGCGAGGCGATGCGCGATTGCCACCAGATCCCGCCGCCGGTCAGCGCCAGCAGCAACAGCGCGTAGGCCGCGGCCAGCCCGATATTGCTGGGGTAGCGGTGGATCGCGTCGTAGATCGCCGAGGTGAAGACCTCGATGCCGACGGGCAGGCCGAGCAGGGCGGGGGTTTCGAAGGACTCAATCGCCCTGATGAACAGGATCAGGAAGGACGCCGCGACCGCCGGCCACGCCAGCCCGAACGTGACGCGCCGGGCGACGCCGGTCGTCGAGGCGCCGCTCATCATCGCGGCCTCTTCCAGCGAGGGGTCCATGGCGCGAAACGCCGCCGTCATCAACAGGAAGGCGATGGGCGAATAATGCAGGCCGTCGACGAAAATCATGCCGCCGAGCGAGTAGATGTCGACCAGCGTGGCGTCCGTGTCGAAGGTTCGCTGGAAAGCCAGATTGAACAGCCCGATCTTGGGGCTCGCCAGCATGATCCACGCGACCACGAAGAGAATGCCGGGAATGACCAGCGGCACCACGGAAAGCGCGTAGATCATGGATTTAAATGGTGTATTCGTGCGCTCGTGGATCCACGCCAGCAGCGCGCCCACGACAAGCGCCAGCACCGAGGCGCCGGCGGCGAATTCAAGCGAGTTGATCAAGAGGGGCAGGGTGTCGGGGCTCGCGTAGGCCTCGACGAAATTGCCCAGCGTGAACCGCGCCGGCCGCGACCCGACGCGTGGCGTCATGAAGCTTTGCCAGATCAGGAAGCCGAGGGGTGCCAGCGCCAGCCAGGCGATGGCCGCGACGACGACGCCGAGCAAGGGCGCGCGCGCGTCGTACGCTGACTCGGGGCGGTCGCCCGTCGGGTTGCGCGTCGCCGCCGCTTCCATCGCCACGCTCGCCTCCCGTCAGGCTTTTGTCGGACTAATGCTTGTGGTCGTGGTCGTGGTGATGATGATGTCCGTGACCATGGCCATGGTGATGATGATGCCCGTGGTCATGCCCATGATGATGATGGTGGCCATCTTCCTCGCGGTGATGGATGCGCTCCTTCGCGCGAGGGCCGCGCGGATCCTCGCTGAACACCAGCGACTTGATGGTCACGGGCACGGTGAAGGAGGGGATGCGCACCTTGCCGAGGTCGATGTAGTCGAAATCCATCAGCATTACGCCGTCGATCACGAGGATTTCGCTGTTCACCTTGCAATCCTCGCGCAGCACGGCGCCCAGCGTCTGCGCGATGTCGCCATCGAGCATCACGTAGATTGGCTTGCCCTGCGCGATATGGTCGGCCATGCCCGCCGCGATGCCCTTGGCCAGCGCGAAGATGCGGCCGAACTCCGGCGAGCCCTTCCAGTGAAAGGCCAGCGCGATGTCGATCGCCGCGTCCTCGACCTCGAAGGCCTTGCGGTGCGAGATGATCGCCTTGCCCAGCGCCTCCGCGTCGATCTCGTCGCCGAATTCGCAGGGCGGTTGCAGCACCTGCAGATTGCGGCGCGGCAGCAGCACGCCGGGGTTTGAGATGTAGCTGGTGTTGCCGGAAAGCTGAACGGAATATTCCGACGCGCCGAGCGCCGTGGCGCGGATGCATTCGCGCGCCGGCAGAAGGGTCCAGGGGAACCGTCCCGCCGCGATCTTGCGGGCGATGGCCGAGCCGAGCCGCTTGCCGAGATCGCCGAAGTCGCGCTCCTCGCGGGCGTAGACATATTCGGCGACGCCGCCGGAAAACATCATGCCGCCGATGTCGCCGAAATCGAGGATGGGATCGGTGAGATACAGATGCTCGACGTCGTGCGGCATCGGGCGTTGCGCCAGCGCGCTGACGAGGGTCTCCGCCATGCCGTCGGCGACCTTGTCGAGGTCGGCCGAGGTCACGGTATCGCCGAGCTTCCAGTCGAAGCCGGCCCGACGCGCGTGGTGCCTGCCGGCGGGATCGAGGCGCACCAGCCTGAAATTCTCGTCGACGACCATCAGGCGCCCGCCGATGTGAACCGCCGCGGTTGTCTTGCACTGGCCGCCCTCGACCAGCCCGAGCTTGGTGGTGCCGCCGCCGATGTCGATGTTGAGCACGCGCTTGCCGAGATCAAGTGAGGCCTGCGCCGCGCCCGAACCGTAGGCCGCCAGCATGGACTCCATGTGATGGCCGGCGGTGGCGCAGACGAAGTCGCCCCCCTGTTCGGACAGCATCTTGGAAATGCCCTGCGCGTTTTCGCGCCTGAGCGCCTCGCCGGTCAAAATCACGGCGCCGGCGTCGATGTCGCCCGGCTTGACCCCGGCGCCGTCGTAGGCGTCCTGCACGATCTGTTTGAGGGCGGCGTCGTCGATGCGGGTTTCGCTGGAATAGGGGGTCAGCGAAACCGGCGACAAGTAAAGGGTTTCACGTGAAACGACGTAATAGCGGCTGGTCAGATCCTCGGCGAGACGGCGCAGGTGAATTTTCGAGAAAATGACCTGCGTGCCGGAGGAGCCGATGTCGATGCCGACGCTGACGAGGGTGACATTGTCCTGAATCCAGAGGGGATTTTCCTCCAGCGGACCGTCGTAATCGAATTCGTCGTGGTCGTGGTCGGCTTCGCCGTCGTGTTCATGGGACCATTCCTGGCCCATCGAATGCTCGTTCATGGAATGGACGGCGGGCTTCTTGTCGTTTTCGTCAGCCATGGTCCGTCCGAACTCCCTGCAAGCCTGAATGGGCGTCTGGTTCGCCCATGCTGACGCGGGAGTCAACGGCGGCGCGTTCTTCGCGCGCGGCGCGGGAAGGGGTAAGGTGAACGTCGACCGCGGCGCCCCATCCGGCGCGTCGGATATGCAAACGCGAGCTTGACCATTTCCGTCAAAACCTTCGTCAAATGCCTCGCAAACCGCCGGCTCTGGGCGGTGGTGGGCGTGGTCGCGCTGGTCTGGGCGGGGCTGGCCTACGCGGCGCTGCCGCTGATATGGCGGCATTACGAACACCAGCGCGGCCTCGAGGGGCGGGAGATGGTCACGCGCACCTCGCAGGGAATACCCGGCGACCCGCTCAACGTGGGCTTCGTGGGCTCCCAATCCGACGTTGTCTGCGCCTTTCACGCGGCGGGGTGGGCGCCGGCCGACCCGGTTACGCTGGCGTCGAGCCTTAAAATCGTCGGCAGCGTGGTTCTCGACCGGCCTTATCCGGCGGCGCCGGTCAGCGCGCTCTATCTCGATGGCCGACGCGAGGATCTGTCGTTCCAGCGCGCGGCGGGCCGCAGCGCCGACACGCGCCACCACGTGCGCCTCTGGCAAGCGCTGGAGAATGGTGAGGAGGGCCGGCCGGTCTGGCTCGGCGCGGCCAGCTTCGATCGCGGCGTTGGTTTCAGCCGCTATACTTTGCAGGTGACGCACCATATCGACGCGGACATCGACGCCGAGCGGGACGGTTTGATCGCGGCGCTGACGCGCGCGGGCGTCGTCGATGGCGTCTATGAGGTGACCGGGGTTGGCCAGACGCTGATGGGTCGCAATGGCGGCGGCGACCGCTATTACACAGACGGCGAAATCGCCCTCGCGCGACTGACTCCCGACTGCGCGGCGCGCGCCGGCAGCGCGCCGGAAACGCTGCCGGGACCGCCCGCCGTCGAATGGAAAAACCGGGTCTGGCGGTCGCTGCGCTCGGTTCTCCAGTCGCCGCCTCCATCGACGCGGTGACAGCGCATTGACAGGTCTTCGCCTTTGGTCGATCTAGCCCGTTAAACCATCAGGAGAAGCGCCATGCCGCACGACGGGAAAGACGGAGTTCACTGGCACGAGCCGGCGGGCACGAAAAAGGCGGGTTTCGGCGAGTTCGCCAAGCAGCCGACGCCCTATGACGCGTGGATGGAATCCGAGGGCCTGCCGGTTTTCCGTGGCATCGGCATTTCCAAGGTGCAGAACCTGCCGCTCGTGCCGTGGAAGCGCACCGGCGGTCGCGGCCACTTCATCCAGCTTTACGGCACCGAGACGAAGTGGGGCTGCTACGTCGTCGAAATTCCGCCGGGCGGCGCGCTGAACCCGGAAAAACACATGTACGAGGAAATCTTCCTCGTGGTGGAAGGCCGCGGCTCGACGGAAGTCTGGCTCGAGGGCGACAGCAAGAAGCATGTTTTCGAGTGGCAGAAGGGCTCGATGTTCTCGATCCCGATGAACGCCATGCATCGTCTGGTCAACGCGACCTCGGGCGGCGCGCTGCTGCTCGGCGGCACCACGGCGCCGGTGGTTCTGAACGCGCTGCAGAACGCGGACGCGGTGTTCAGCAATCCCTTCGTCTTCAAGGATCGCTTCTCGGGCGCCGATGACTTCTTCAAGCCGAAGGACGATATCGAGCCCGATCCGGTGCGTGGCCTCGCCATGCGCAAGACGAACTTCATTCCCGACGTCATCAACTGCGAACTGCCGCTCGATAACCGTCGCTCGGTTGGCTATCGCCGCGTCGAGCCGCTGATGACCAACAACTCGTTCTATTTCTGGATCGGCCAGCACGAGAACGGGCGCTATTCCAAGGGCCACGCGCACACGTCCGCGGCGATCCTGATTTGCCTGAAGGGCAAGGGCTACACTTATTCCTGGCCCGAGCATTGCGGCGAGCGGCCGTGGGAAACCGGTCAGGCCGATCAGGTCAACCGGCTCGACTACGAACCGATTGGCATGGTGACGGCGGCGCCGGGCGGCGCGCGCTGGTATCACCAGCATTTCAGCGTCTCGAAGGACGACTTCCGGCTGACCGCGTGGTTCGGCCCGCACAATCCCGGCCGCGACCCCGGCGCGCCCGGCCAGAAGCATACGGATTATACGGCGATCGACGTCAATCAGGGCGGCACCGCGATCCCGTACTGGATGGAAGACCCGTATATCCGCAACGAATACGAGGAAACACTGCGCCAGAACGGCGTGCCTTGCCGCATGGACCCCAAGTGGTACCTGAAGCCCAACGACGCGGATACGCGCAAGGACGTGGTGTAACGAGAACGCTGCCGCGAGGAGTTTGTTTCGATGAGCGATGAACCCGTTGGCGGTCGCGTTTTTTTCTCCAATGTTCGGCGCAGCCTGGAGGAGGAGGATGAAATCCGCCTCGTCAGCGTTGGTGTCGACATCGGTTCGTCGACATCGCATCTGGTGTTCTCGCGGCTCGTGCTCGAACGTCTCGACAATCGCTACATCGTCAGCGAGCGCGAGATCGTCCATGAATCCGACGTGTTGCTGACGCCCTACGCCGACGACATGACCATCGACGCGAAGGCGTTGGGCGATTTCATCAACCGCCAGTACGACATGGCGCTGCTCGATCCCGCGGCCATCGACACGGGCGCGCTGATCCTGACGGGCGTCGCGGTGCGTCGCTCCAACGCGCGGGCGATCGGCGAATTGTTCGCGGCGCAGGCGGGCAAGTTCGTGTCCGTTTCGGCGGGCGACGGGCTTGAGACCACGCTGGCGGCCTTTGGCTCGGGCGCGGCCGCGCGCTCCATTCGCGAATCCAACCGCGTGATGAACATCGACATCGGCGGCGGCACGTCGAAGATCGCCGTATGCGCGGATGGCGAGATCGCCGAGATGACGGCGGTTGACGTTGGCGCGCGCGTCATCGCGCTCGACAAGCATGGCGTTGTCGTCCGGCTCGAGGAGGCCGGTCGTCGCTTCGCCAAGGAGGCGGGTCTGCAACTCGACATCGGCTCGAAACCATCGCCCGCCGATCTTGGCCTCATGGTCGAGCGCATGGCCGACCGGCTGTTCGAGGTCATTTCCGCGCCGACCCTGTCCGCTGAAACGGCGGCGTTGCTTCGGCTCGATCCGCTGCGCAACGCGCGCGCGCCCGATGTCGTGACGTTTTCGGGCGGCGTTTCCGAATATATCTACAACCGGCAGGACAGTGGTTTCGGCGATCTCGGGCCGTTGCTCGCGCGCGCCATCAAGAAGCGCGTCGACGCCTGGGGCCAGCGCATCGCCAAGCCCGACGAAGGCATTCGCGCCACCGTCGTCGGCGCCTCGCAATACACCATACAGGTCAGCGGCAGCACGATCTTCGTCGCGCCGCTTGACACCTTGCCGTTGCGGAATATTCCCGTGGTGACGCCGGATTTTGCATTGGACGCCGACGATCTCGATCAGGACGCCATCGCCGCCGCGGTGCGCGCGGCGCTGCGCCGGCTCGATCTGCACGAGGGCGAGCAGCCGGTGGCGGTCTGCTATCGCTGGGGCGGCTCGGCGATGTTCCGTCGCCTCGATGACTTCTGCAAGGGTGTCGCGAAAGGCCTCGCGGCGCAACTCGCGAATGGCCATCCGCTCATTCTCGTCGGCGATGGCGATATCGGCGGGCTCGTGGGTATCCACGCGCTCGAAGAGGCCAGGATCGCCAATCCCATCGTGTCGATCGACGGCATCGTGCTGAAGGAGTTCGACTTCATCGACATAGGCGCGATGCTGGAGACATCCGGCGCCGTGCCCGTGGTGATCAAGTCGCTGGTGTTCCCGACGACGTCGGCGCTCGGTCGCGTCGAGGCCGAGAGGGTCGCGTGATCGCCGAAACCCTTGCCCGCCCCGGCGCGCTCTACCCTTCCATCCAGCCGCATGAAAGCGGCATGCTGGATGTCGGCGACGACCACCAGATTTATTACGAGGCGAGCGGCAATCCCGCGGGCAAGCCCGCGCTGTTCCTGCATGGCGGTCCCGGCGGCGGTTGCTACGCGGACCATCGCCGTCTCTTCGATCCCCGGCGCTATCGCATTGTCCTGTTCGATCAGCGCGGCTGCGGCAAGTCGCGCCCGCTCGGCGAGGTCGCCGGCAACACGACGATGGCGCTGGTCGACGACATCGAGCGTTTGCGCGAACATCTGCGGATCGATCGTTTTGTGGTGCTGGGCGGCTCATGGGGCGCCGCGCTGGCGTTGCTCTACGCGCAGACGCATCCCGCGCGGGTCGAGGCGCTCGTGCTGCGCGGCGTGTTCACCGCGCGTCGGCGCGAGGTCGACTGGCTCTACAAGCACGGCGCGTCGGAACTGTTTCCCGAGCGCTGGGAAAAATTCGCGACCTTCGTGCCCGAGGACGAACGCGGCGATCTGCCCCGCGCCTATCATCGTCGGCTGTTCAGCGGCGACGCGGAAGTCGAACGCGAGGCGGCGCGCGCCTGGTGCACGTGGGAGGCGGCGCTGATGACGCTCGCGCCGCGCTCGTCGAATTTCAGCGCGGGCGCCGGCGAGCACACGCGCGCGCTCGCGCGCATCGAGGCGCATTATTTCATCAACGACGCCTTCATCGGCGAAGGTCGCGTCATCGCCGACATGGAGCGTATCATGCATATTCCCGGCATCATCGTGCAAGGGCGCTATGACGTGGTGACGCCGCCGACCACCGCCTGGGAGGTGCACCGGCTCTGGCCGTCGTCGCGCTTCGATATTGTCAACGACGCGGGCCACGCGACCAGCGAGCCGGGCATCACGCGCAAACTCGTCGAGGCGACGGATTTTTTCGCGCGATAGGCCTGCTTATTCGGGCTGGATGCCGAGATCGCCGACGACCTTGCGCCAGAGCTCCAGTTCGTCGCTCACCGCCTTTTCCGCGGCCGCGACGGAATGGGAACCGAACGAGTAAAAGCCCAGCTTGACAAGGCTTTCCCTGAATTCCGCGTCATCGAGAAGCTTGCTGATTTCGGCGTTCAGACGCTCGATGATCGGCTTGGGGACGCCCGCCGGCGCGGACACGCCTAGCCAGCCGTAGAAATCGAATCCGGGCAAGGTGTCGGCGATGGGTGAAATGGATTCATAGCCCGTCACGCGCTCGATCGAACTGACGGCGATGGGTTTCAGCAAGCCGCCCTTGAGCATTGGCGCCGCGGCGGGAAAGGCGAGAATGGCGAGTTGCACGCGCCCGCCGATCGTATCCTGCACGCCTTGCGGCATGGTGGCGTAGGCTACGGGATTGATCGATACGCCGGCGTTTTTGTTGAGCCACGCGGCGACAAGGCCGGAGAAGTTGCGCGGCCCGTCATTGGCGATGTTGAGTTCGCCGGGTTTCGACTTCGCCAGCGCGATCAACTCCGGCAGGGTGTTGGCCGGCAAGTCCTTGTTGGCGACGATGACGAAAGGGCCGCGGGCGACGCGCGCGACCGTGACAAGATCCTTTCGTGGATCATAGGGCAGGTTCTTGACGGTGAAGACATTCGTCGTCAGCGCCGCCGCCGTGGCCCACAGGAAGGTGTAACCGTCCGGCGCGGCGCGGGCGGCCATCTGCACGCCAATGACGTTGCCCGCGCCGGTACGGTTCTCGACGACGAAACTCTGGCCCAACACACGCGCCAAACGCTCCGTCAGCAAGCGACAGATGACGTCAGGGGCGCCGCCGGCCGCCTGACTGACGATCATTTTCACCGGCTGCGTCGGCCACGATTGCTGCGCGCCCGCCGCGCGCGGCAAGGCGCATGTCGCGGCAAGCGCCGATACTCCCGAAATGGCCTCGCGTCGCGTCGCTTTCATCGGCGTTTCCCCCGCGTTCTTTAGTGTTCAACCAGTTTGTCACGATCGCGCAGCGCGGGAAACAGGCGCGACCACGCCGCCGCGCAGCAGATCGTCGCGGCGCCGCCAAAGGCGATCGAGGGGACAACGCCCCACCACCAGGCGGTCAGGCCGGACTCAAACTCGCCGAGATCGGACGCGCCGCTGACGAAAATGGAATTCACCGCGGCGACGCGCCCGCGCATTTCGTCGGGCGTTTCCGCCTGGACCGCCGTATGGCGCACGATGACGCTCACCTGATCGGCGGCGCCAACGATCGCGAGCAGCGCCATTGAAAGGAAGATGTTCTCGCTGAAACCGAAGGCGATGGTCGCCACGCCATAGATCGCGACCGCGACGAGCATTTTCTTGCCGGCCCCGCCGCGGATCGGCATGTGCGCGAGGATCGCGCCCATCGCGATGGCGCCGAGCGCGGGCGAGGATCGCAACAGGCCGAGGCCCCACGGTCCCGTGTGCAGGATGTCGCGGGCGATGGGCGGCAGCAGAGCCGTCGCGCCGCCAAACAGCACGCCGAACAGATCGAGCGATATCGCGCCCAGAATGACCTTGCGAGAATAAATGAATCGCAGCCCCGCGCTGAGCGTTGTCCAGGTGATGGCGCCGCCGCCCTTGCGTGGCGGCCCGGGATTCTTGATGCGGAAAATGCAGGTGGCCGCGGTTGCGATGCAGGCGAAGGCGAAGAAGAACGGCACTGTCGGCCCGAATATATAAAGCACGCCGCCGAGCGCGGGGCCGGCGATGCGCGCCGCCGACCACGCCGAGGAATACCATGTGATGGCGTTGGCGAAATGTTCCTTCGGCACGAGATTGGGCGTCAGCGCCTGCGCGGCGGGATTGGCGAAGGCGCGCGCGGAACCGGCGACGAAAACACAGATATAAATGGCGGTGACGTTGTTCCAGCCCGTCCATGCGATCAGAAACAGACAAAGCGACGCCAGCGAGGAAACCGTGAAGGCGAGCCCAAGGATCACGCGGCGGTTATAGGTGTCCGCGACATGGCCGGTGACGAGCCCAAGTCCCGCCGCGGGGATGAAGGACGACAGGCCCGCGAGCCCAAGCGCCAGCGTGCTTTGCGTGACCGTGTAAATGTACCAGCCGATGGCGACGGCTTGCATGGAAAGAGCGACGCCATAGACCAGGCGCGCCGCGCAATGCAGGCGAAAGTCTCGGTAGCGGAACGCGATGTACCCTTGTGAATCCGTCGCGTCCGCCAACCGTGTTCCTTCCCAGCCTTATTACGCGAGCCGCCGATCAGCGGCTCGACTTCCACGGCACGATCAGGCGCTCGATTTCGTTCAGCACCAGCGTGAACAGCAGGCCGAGCACCGCGATGGTGATGAGGCCGACGTACATGGTCTCGACCGAGAGGATTTCCCACGCGTTCCAGATCATGTAGCCAAGACCGCTCTTGGCGCCGACCATTTCGGCGATGGCGATCAGCACGAGGCCGAGACCCACGCCGAGCTTCACGCCAGTCATGATGAGCGGCAGGGCGCCGGGCAGGGCGACGGTGCGGAAAACCTGAAAACCGCTCGCGCCGAAATTGCGGCTCACGTCGAAGTGGATCTTGTTGATCTCGAGCACGCCCGCCATCGCGTTGATGAGGATGGGGAAGAACACGCCCGTCGCCACCATGACGATTTTCGATGGCTCGCCCAATCCGAAAATAAGCAGGATCAGCGGCAGGATGGCGCTTTTGGGGATCGGATAGGTCGCCGCGATGATCGGTTCCACGATCATGCGCAATGTGCGGAACATGCCCATGGCGACGCCGAGGATGAGGGCGGGGATACCGCCCCACAGGATGCCCCAGAACAGGCGCTGCATGCTGGCCCAGACATGCTTTTCCAGCAGCCCGTTGCCGATCATGGTGTACATGACCTTGAAGATCTTCGAGGGCGGCGGGAAGAAGCGCACGTCGATCAGCCCGAGCTGGGCGCAGATTTCCCAGATGCCGATCAACGCCACCGGCGAGATGATGTTCATCAGGCGTTCGACCGACTGCCGGCTCATGGAGGCGGACACGCGGGTTGGCGCGCGCGCGACGCGGATTTCGCTGGGCTGGACGTTCTGGGCGGCGTCGGTCATTTGGCTCTCCCTTCGTCCTGGGCGCGGGCGCGCTGCACTTCGTCGCGCAGATGACCCCAGATGTTGTAAACGAGTTCGCCGTATTCGGGCCGCGCGCGCAATTCGAGCACGTGGCGCGGACGCTCGAAGGGCACGTCGACCATCACCTTGGCGCGGCCGGGATGGGCCGTCATGATCATGATGCGGTCGCCCAATGTCACCGCCTCGTCGACGGAATGGGTGATGAACATCACGGTCTTGCGAGTCTCTTCCCAGATGCGCAGCAGCTCTTCCTGCAGGAGAACCTTGTTCTGCTCGTCGAGGGCGGAGAAGGGTTCGTCCATCAGGAGAATGTCGGGATCGTTGGCGAAGGCGCGCGCGATGGAGACGCGCTGGCGCATGCCGCCCGACAGTTGGTGCGGATAAGAGTCGTAAAACTTCGACAGGCCCGTGCGGGACAGATAATGCCCAACCGTTTCCTCGATCTGGGCGGTTGGCAGGCCGCGCATTTTCAGGCCGTAGGCGGCGTTTTCCCAGACGGTCATCCAGGGAAACAGGGAGTCGCCCTGAAACACCATTGAATTGCTCGGGCGCCCCTTGGCGGGCGCGGTGATTTCCAGCGTGCCGCTGGTGTGTTCCTCAAGGCCCGCCAGAATGCGGAGCAGGGTTGTCTTGCCGCAGCCGGACGGGCCGACGATCATGAAAAAGCAGCCAGCGGGAATATCGAGATTGATCGTGTCGAGCGCCGTGAACGGACCGTTCCTGGTTTCGAAGACCTTGCTCAGATTGCTGATGCGAATCTTGTGGTCGGAAGCCGCGCTCGTCGCGACCGGCTCGGCGATCGTCGCGCTCATGGCACCCCGCCCGTCAAAACACTGGAACGATGCACTGGTTTCCCCCTTGGACACGTGTCGCCGTCCCCGGACGACGCCACGAACCGCTCAAGCGCGGATCGAAAATTTCCTCGCGAAGGCAATGAATTGCGCGGCGTCAGGGTGGCGTCGCGCGGCATCGCCATTGCGGCCAGAGGTATCGGCAAACCGTCGTATCGTCAACGCCCTTGTCGTTGCGTCGCAAGGCTTCGCGCGCGTCTTGAGCGTTGCGCGCGGAGCTATTCCGGCTGGGGCAGGCGCAGGGGCGGCTTCATGAAAAAGACGATGAAGGTCGCGCCGTTGGGGCAGCGCGCGGTATGGCGGCTGCCCGCCGGGCGCCAGACGAAATTGCCCGCCGTGCAGGCGCCCTGATCGTCCTCCAGCGAGCCTTCCAGCACATAGGTCTGTTCCAGTTCGGGGTGTTCGTGGAAGGGGATGACGCCGCCGGGCTCCATTTTGAACAGCACCGTCGAGCGACCGGTCTCGGGGTCCGAATAGAGGGTCTTCTGCACGGAACCGGCCACGCGGGAGGGTGCCCACTCCATGTTATGAACGTCGACAAAAACGCCCGAGGGCGTGATCAATTGCGTGTCGCTCGCGCTCATGGCTTTCCAATCCTCCCAAATTTCAGACGTATTCTAACCCGACGCGCGTCATCTGGAAACGCCCCGCGCATTCGCGACATTCCGCCCCTTGGCGACGGTTGCCCACACTCCTAGAATGGACGCAACGCGGTCGCCCCGGCGGCCGGAACATCAGGAGCGGGAAATGCCCATTACCGTCACGCCGACGGGCGCGGCCCTCGGCGCGTTCGTCACCGGTTTCGACGCGCGTCAAATCACGGCGGAGGACGCGCGCGCCCTCAACGACGCCTTTCTCAAGCATCATGTCATCGTTCTGCGCGACCAGCATCTGACCGACGCGGAGCAGGTCGAGTTCGGCAAGTGCTTCGGCGAGATCGAAAAGGCCCGCTACATCTCACCGCTGTCGGGCCGCGACGACATCATGGTTATCTCGAACATCCGGTCGGATGACGGCAAGCCGCTCGGCCAGTTGCCGGATGGCGAAATGTCCTTCCACTTCGATCGCATCCATCAGGCCAAGCCCTGCCGCGGCGCGGCGCTCTATTGCATAGAGACGCCCAGCGAGGGCGGTGACACCTGCTTCTCGAACATGGTCATGGCCTATGAGGCGCTGCCCGAGGCCACGAAAGCGAAGCTGGCGGGCAAGGTCGCGGTCAATTCGTTCAGCTACACGGCGACGTCGCGTGACATGAAGGATCAGGGTGGCCCGCGCGCGACCCATCCCATCGTGCGAACGATTCCCGAAACGGGCAAGAAATCCCTCTATCTGTGCCGCCTGATGACCGACCGCATCGAGGGCATGCCGGAAGCCGAGAGCAATGCGCTGCTCGACGAACTCTGCGACCACATCGAGAATCCCCGCTTCATCTATCAGCACAAATGGCGCGTCGGCGACATTCTCGTCTGGGACAACCGCTGCACCTGCCACGCGCGGACGGACTTTTCCGGCGCCGAGCGGCGGCTGATGAAACGCGTGACGATTGGCGACAACGCCATGCCCATGGCATAGACGAGCCATCAAATCCGGCGCGTCGCGCCCGCTTTCAAGGAATGCTTCATGGTCGCCAAACCGATCCCCGCGCCACCCCACAAGATCAGGCGCGCCACGCCTGATTTTCGCTGGCCCGGCGACAAGCGCGTCGCGCTGGTGTTCAATCTCGCCTACGAGGCGTGGTCGGACGGCGAGGCGCCGGGAATCGGGCCCATGGGCAATCTGCTGAAGCCCGGCTATTTCGACACGAACGCCCATTCTTGGGCGAGCTATGGCGCCGTGCGCGGCATCCAGCGCCTATTGCGCATCGCCGACGCCAACGGCGTCAAGACGAGCGTGATGTCGTCGGGCATTCTGGCGCGCGACAATCCTGGCACATTCCGCGACATGCTCGCGGGCGGCCACGAGATCGTCGGCCATTCCTGGGGCATGGATGTCATCGGCTTGTACTTTGACGAAGCCGGCGAGCGGGCCAACATCGCGCGCAACAACGACGTCATCAACGCGGCCTGCGGCGTGACGCCTGTCGGGTGGATTTCGCCGCGCGGCACGGGCAGCCTGATCACCGCCTCGCTGCTCGCCGAGGCCGGCTATATTTGGCACGGCGACTGCAACGACGACGATCTGCCGGCGATCACGGAATTCGAAAATGGTCGGCGCATCGTCAATCTGCCGCTGACCATGGACGTCAACGACCTCCCGCATTCGATCCGTTACGGCAACAATCCCGGCGGACTCGTGGAGCACTTCCGCGAGACGATCGAGGGCGCGACGCGCGCCGATCCGCCACCCTTCATGCTCGATGTCACCGCGCATACGCATGTGTACGGGCGACCCGCCGGCGCCTGGGCCATCGACGCGATCATGAAAATCGCGCGGGAACGGTCCGACGTCTGGATCGCCACGCGGCGGGAAATCGCCGAATACGCCCTGTCGGCGCCCGCCGGCATGATCTCGTGAGGTCGCCCGCCATGCTTCGCGCCGCCGGACTTGCCCTCGCCGCCATGACGGCCCTTTCGAGCGCCGCCAACGCGCAGACGACGTGGCCGCAGCGGAACGTTCGTTTCGTCGTCGCCTTCGCGCCGGCGGGGCCCGCCGATATCGTCGCCCGTTTGCTCGCGCTGCAATTGCAGGAAAAGTGGGGACAATCCGTCATTGTGGAAAATCGGGCCGGCGGCGGCGGCAATGTCGGCGCGCAGGCGGTTTCCCGCGCCGATCCCGATGGTTACACAATCCTTGTTTCCACCAGCGCGTTTTCGGTCAATCTGACGCTTTACGACAAGCCCGGCTACGCGCTCAGCGATTTTCACACGGCGGCCGTGGCGACCTCGTCGCCCAATATTCTCGTGGCGTCCCCCAACCTCAAGCAGAACACGCTGAAGGAAATCGTCGACGCCGCGAAAACGGAGAATTTCACCTATGGTTCGGCGGGCATCGGCACGACGCCGCACCTGACCGGCGAGTTGATTTTCCGCATCATGAACAAGGTCAATGTGCCGCATGTTCCCTTCACCGGCGCCGCGCCCGCGGTGACGGCGACGATGGGCGGGCAGGTGCCGCTGGCGTGGGTGGCGCTTCCAGGCGCCTTCGAGCAGGTGAAGGGCAAGACCGTGAAGGGCGTCGCCATCGCGACGGCCAGGCGCATCCCTGAATTGCCCGACGTGCCGACCGTCAACGAAAACGGCATCGGCGATCTCGAGGCGGTGAGCGTGGTCGCGTTCTACATGCCGTCGAAGACGCCCATGGACATCGTCGAGAAATTCAACGCGGACGTGAACGCCGTCATTAAGAGCGGCGTGCTCGACAAGGGGTTCGCCGCCGCGGGCGCCTTTCCCATGCAACTCGACCAGAAACAGGCCGACGCCTTTGTCGCCGCGGAGGCGAAAAAATGGGGCGACGTGATCAAGCAGGCGGGCGTGCGCGCGGAATAAGCCGCAACCGCGCTTGTATGTCGCGTCGCGCGTGGCGCCGGGGCGAGTCATGATCGACGCCATCGTCGATCAATTCCTTGGGAGGAAGTCATGAAATTCGGTCTTTTCGATCACATCGAGCAAGCCGACCGGCCGCTCGCCACGACCTTCGACGAACGATTGGAGTTCGCGATCGCCGCCGACCAGATGGATTTTTACGCGCTGCATCTGGCGGAGCATCACTGCACGCCGCTGAACGCCGTGCCGGTGCCCGGCGTTTACATGGGCGCGTTGGCGCGGCTGACGAAAAACCTGCGGTTTGGGCCGCTGGTCTATCTGCTGCCGCTCTACTCGCCGCTGCGCCTGATCGAGGAAATCTGCATGCTCGATCATCTGAGCCGGGGCAGGATCGAGGTTGGCGTCGGGCGCGGCGTGTCGCCTTTCGAGCTGAATTATCATCGCGTGGCGCACGAGGATTCGCGCGAGATATTTCTCGACGCCTACGCCTGTCTCCAGAAGGGGCTGACGTCTGAAACGCTGACCTACGAGGGCAAGTATTACACCTACAAGGACGTGCCGATGGCGCTGCGGCCGTTGCAGGCGCCGCACCCGGCCTTCTGGTATGGCTCGTCCAACGCCATCGGCGCGACCTTCGCCGGCGAACAGGGCATGCATTTCACCGCGAATGGCGGCACCGAACACGCCAAGGGCAATATCGACGCCTATCGCGCGGCGCTGGCCAAGCGCGGCGGCGCGGCCGCCCAACCCAAGCCCGAGTTCCGCGGCGGGGCGGCGATTGGCCTGTTGCGGCACATTGTCGTCGCCGACACGGACGCCGAGGCGCGCCGCATCATGAAGCCCGCCTTCGAGCATCATCTGAAATCGTTGAACTGGATTCGTAATCTCAATGGATCGACGGAGTTCACCAGCCGGTTGAATGTCCATCGCGGCATCGACTTCGAGGCGTGCGAGGCCAATGGCATGGTCATCGCCGGATCGCCTGAAACCGTGCGCCGGAAGATCGAGGCGCAGGTGGGTGAACTCGGTATCAACTACCTGCTGGGATACATGTTTTTCGGCACGCTGAGCCTGCCGGACGCGTTGCGCTCGCTGCAACTCTTCGGGCGCGAGGTCATGCCGAAACTCAGGGATCTCTGAGCCTTCGGGACGCCCGTGGCGGCAATCGTCGCGTCGCCGGTCGATTGCCCTTTCAATACGAGGGGGCGCGCCCTATATTGAGCGTGCTCTCGCAAGGGAGACTATGGCGATAAACGGTCATCGGAATAAGCCTTTCGGACCCGGGGGCGGTACCCGGCGCCTCCACCAGAGCCCAACGCCGGTTGGGTTGTGGCGGGGGCGAAACAGGATCGACGAGGGGTGTAAAGGGTGTGCTTTTGCCCGGCATGATACCGCCGTTATCGGGTCAAACCTATAGTTGCCAATGACAACTATGCTCCCGAGGCCCTCGCCGCGTAATGCGGTGCTGGAATCGGAAACCAAGTCCTTAGGGGTAGCACTCTAAGGCGGGGCCCGGAGGCGCCTGGCAACAGAAGCCTCCACTTTCTCCTGCCTGATAAGGTAATGGGCCGCATTCATGTCGTTGCATGGCGGCTCCGTCGGCCATCCGGGCGCTCCATGGCCCGTGGGCGCGTCGCGGCCTTCCCCGATCGGGATAAAATCGTGGCTTGAAAATAACGCCGCGTTGCGCACGTCGGGCAGCCGCCGATTGCAAGCCGACCATGGCTCGGCTAGTTGAATCAGGCTATTCTCAAACGCGTCGGGCGCGCCCGGCAGGCAGCACGCGGACCTTGCATGTCAAAAGATGAAATCCGTTACGATCTTCTGGTGCAGGAGGCCCTGCGCGGCGTGGTGCGCAAGGTGCTCACGGACGCGGCGCGCAATGGCTTGCCCGGCGATCATCATTTCTACATCACGTTCCGCACGGACGCGCGCGGCGTGAAGCTCTCCTCGCGGACGCTGGCGCGTTTCCCCGAGGAAATGACGATCGTTCTCCAGCATCAGTTCTGGGATTTGTCGGTCAGCGAGCGCGCCTTCGAGGTCGCGCTGATGTTCTCCGGCGTGACCGAAAAGCTGGTCATTCCCTTCGACGCGGTGGTGGGATTCTCCGATCCGTCCGTTGAATTCGGCCTCAAGTTCGCCTTGCAGGAACCCGAGCCGGAAGTCGGCGCCAACGATGAAACGCCGATGAAAAAGCCCGGCGGCAAGTCGCAGCCGAAGCTGCCGCCGCGTGTCGCCGACAAGCCGCCGCGCGGCGCGGGCTCCGAGCCCGCCGAGGTCAAGCCGGCGCCGCAGCCGCGTTCGGTTCCCGCCACCAAGCAGAAGGCCGAAAAGCCCGACGACGCTCCCGCGCCCGCGCAGGAAGGCGACGCCAAGATCATTTCGATCGACGCCTTCCGCAAGAAAACCTGATCGGCTGTTTAAGTCGCGCGCGCTTCGCCCGGCTTCATTGATGCGGCCCCCAGGCGCGTTGCGTCGCGGGCCGCGCCTCGATCGCGTCATGCCAGCGGCGAACGGCTGGATATTCCGCGAGCCCGATATCGTTGACCCCGTGCAGATGCACGTCGGGATAGATCGATATGTCCGCGACCGAGAAGGCGCCGGCGACATATTCGTTATCGGCCAGATGTGTTTCGAGCGTGCCCAGCATGTCGCGCAGCACGGTGGTGTAATGGCGCTTGGCGGCGGGCACGTCCTCGGGATTTCGGCGGATGAAGAATCCGAATTGCTGGGCGAGGGTGGTGAAGGTCGCCGAGCCCCAGAATAGCCATTGCTCAACCTTCAGGCGCGCCAGTGGATCGGTCGGATAAATGCCATTGCCGGCTTTTTCACCGACGTATTTCAGGATGGCGCCGGACTCGCACAGGCTGATGCGCGATCCGCCGGGACCATCCGGATCAACGAGCGCGGGAATCTTGTGGCCAGGGCTGATCTTCAGATAATCAGGCGCGAACTGTTCGCGCTGGCGAATGTTGATCAGCCTGATCCGGTAGGGGAGACCAGATTCCTCGACGCCCTGACGCGCCTTGTAGCCATTGTCGGTCGTGAAGAAATAGAGATCGAGCACGAAACCTCCGGAGCCGGTCCTGATGGCGACCAAACTATCGATGATTCAAATTGATTGGCAATCCTCGGGGCGGGACGAACGTATCCGCTTGGCTTGCCGGCGACGGTCTGGTCATGGAGCGTCAACGCGCGCGAAATAAAAAAGCGGCGACCACGCGGGTCGCCGCCGTTGCTTAAGCGCTCGTTCAATCAATCAACGGTGAACACGTAGAGCACGGTCGAGTTGCGCATTTCCGAGGTTTCCGGCGATTTGCCGAGCATCTTGCGGGCGATGGTCGAAAGGCCCGTGGAAATCGCGACATATTGCTTGCCGTTGACCGCGAATGTCATGGGCGGCGCGGTGAAGCCGGCGCCCATGTTGATCTTCCATTTTGTTTCCAGGGTCTCGTCGTCGAAGGCGGCGAAGGTGCCATCCGAGAAGCCCGCGAAGACGAGGCCGCCCGCCGTCGTCACTGTGCCGGCGTGATTGGGGAAGGGGAAGCGAATCTTCTTCACCACCTCGCCCTTCAATGGATCGAAGGCGACGATGTCGCTCTCGAAGCGTTCGGTTTGCGTGTAGACGCCGCCCTTCCAGACGCCCGCGGGGTTCGACAGTTTCGGGTCGATCTTCAACTCGTCGCAACCGGCGTCGGAGGGGATGTAGAGCAGTTTGGTGCGCGGGCTATAGCTCGACGGCCAGAAATTGTTTCCGCCGTTCAGGCTCGGGCACTGCCGCACGCTGTTATGTTCCAGCGTGGCGGTCGCGACGCCGGCGTACATCTGACGATCGGCGCCCGCGACATAGTCGACGGGCTTGCCGGTCTTCTGATCGATGCCCTTCGTCCAGTTCACTTCCGTATAGGGCTTGGCGACGATCATCTGACCGTTCGCGCTTTCCATCGTATAGACGTGGCCGTT
This sequence comes from uncultured Hyphomicrobiales bacterium, assembly GCA_903861645.1. Lineage (GTDB taxonomy): Bacteria > Pseudomonadota > Alphaproteobacteria > Rhizobiales > Beijerinckiaceae > Terripilifer. Next base: position 50,945 of record CAIOVE010000103.1, on the reverse strand, counting down.
GCGGTTGGACTGCGTCAGCAGCTTGCGTTGCTGACCGTTGACCATCGCGTCGATGACGATGTGCGTGGAGATGGAATCATAGTCCCAGCCATCGCCCGGCAGATACTGGTGATACCAGTTCATCTTGCCGTCGGCGGGGTTCCACGAAATGATGCTGTTCGTGAACAGATTGTCGCCGGGGCGATAGGTCGGGTCGAACATCGGCACGGGATTGCCGGTGCCCCAGAAAATCTGGTTCGATTGCGGATCGTAGGTGCCGGTGGTCCACATGGAGCCGCCGCCCGTCTGCCAGGCGTTGTTCTTGTCCTTCCAGGTTTCGCTGCCCGGCTCGCCCGGCGCCGGCACGGTGAACTTCTTCCATGCGACCTTGCCCGTCGCCGCGTCGAGCCCCGCCAGCCAGTCGCGCGCGCCGCGGTCGCCGCCCGAGGCGCCGATAACGACCTTGTCATTGACGATCAGCGGCGCCGCGGTGAGTTCCACCGCGGGCTGGTCCTGCATGTTGGTTTCCCAGACGACCTTGCCGGTGTCCTTGTTGGTCGCGATCACGCGCGACGGCCAGCCCGCGACGGAGATGACGTAATTGCCCCAGAGCGCGACGCCGCGATTGGACCATGTCGGCGGCTTTTCCTGACCGGGGTCCATGCGCCAGACGATGCGGCCCTGATCGCCGGAGCGCACGTCGATCTTGTAGACGATGGCCCATTGGTCGACGATATAGAGGAACCCATCCTCGACAAGCGGCGTCGCCTCGATGTTTTCATTGACGGCCGAGCCGCCAAGCGCCACCGCGTAGGCAAGATGGATGGACCCGGCGTTCTGCTTGTTGATCCGCGTGAGGGGCGAAAAGCGCTGACCATCGTAGGTGCGATGGTTCATCAGCCAGTTTTGCGGCTCCTTGTCCGCGTTGACCAGACGTTCAAATGTGACCTCGGCGGCGAGAGCCGGCGCGCCGATCAGCATGGTTGTCGCGAGCGCGACGCGGCGCGCCGTCTTGAGGGTTGATGACGTCATGACTTTCTCCCTTGTGTTCGCTCGCGATCATTGAGTTCGACGCGGGCTTATGAATTTTTACGCGGGCCTTGCGCCGCGCGGGCGCGGATCATTTGACGATGATGCCATTGACATCGAATGTCGTGCGGTAAATGCGCAGGTCCGCTCCGATCTTGATGAAGACCTTGAGGTCATCGGCCGTGACCTTGTTGTCGAAGGTCGCGAGACGCGGCGAGTTGAACCCTATGGTTTTCTTTTCGATGTCCTTCAGGTCCGCGGCGCCCGAGTTGATGTAGGCGAGACCCTCGTCGAGCGCGGCGCGAAAGTTACGAATGGTTTCGGCGTTGCGCGCGGCCCAATCGCCGGTGACCATGTAGGCGGAGACGAGAACGTTGGGATCGATCTCGTTGATATACTCGGCCCCGACCTTGCCGATGCCCGTGTTGACGATCATCGAGCGCATGGGCTCGACGATCAGAACGGCGTCGACCGTGCCCGCCTTCAGCATGTCCGGCAGTTGTGGCAGCGGCGCCTCGACGAATGTCGTCTTTTTCGCGTCGGCCTTGGCGTTGAGCATCCATTCACGCAGGAATTGCTCCATGAAGCTGCCGGCGCCGGGCACGCCGACCTTTCTGCCTTCGAGATCGGCGGGTTTTTCGATGACGAGATCCTTGCGGGCCATCAGGCTGATGAAGGGCGAACCCTTGACCATGCGCCCGGCTCCGGCGACGAGCTTGAGATCGAGCCCCGCGTCGATGGCCTGCAGGGCCGTGCCGAGCGTCGTGGCGCCGATTTGCAGGCTGTTGGAAATCAACGCCTGCGGCACGACCGTGATGACGGGAATCTTGGTCAGGGTCGCGTCGATGTTGTGTTTTTCGAAGAAGCCTTTTTCCTTGGCGACATAGGTCGCGAGGAAGTCCGAGGCGACGGGATGACCGATGGTCAATTTCACCGGTTCCGCGCGTGGCGCGGACGTGGCCAACACCGCGACGACGAACCCTGACAACAGCGCCCTGAGCATGCGTTTCTCCCCGTTTTGTTGCCGCGAGCCTAACAGTTGCAAGGCGGGCGGCAAACAGTTTTCACGCGCGGCCGGGACGCCACCGCAGCAGGCGACGCTCGGCCAGTTGCAGGCCGTGATTGATGAGGACGCCTATCACGCCGAGCATGATCAGGCCCGCGTAAAGCTCCGCGCCGCGGAAGCTGCGCTGCGCCAGAAAGATATCGCGTCCGAGGCCGGGCAGCGACGCCTGCATTTCCGTGACGACCGCGAGGATGAGCGAAATCGCCAGGCCCGAGCGCATGCCCGAGAGAATATCCGGCATGGCCGAGGGGGCGGCGATCTTGCGCAGGAACTCCCAGCGGGTCAGGCCAAGCAGGGAGGAGACTTCCCGTAGTCGCACGCGCACCGATCCAAAGCCGAATATGCTCGACATCAGCACGGGCCAGATCGAACCGAAGGCGATGACGGAAACCGCCATCTCCTCCGAGAGCCCGAAAAAAAGGATGGCCACGGGGATCATCGCGGAGGCCGGGAGGGGGCGCAAAAACTCAAGCGTGGGTTCAAGCAGGTCGCGCGCCAGCGGCGTCAGGCCGATCGCGGCGCCAAGCGCGACGCCGACCAGCGAGGCGAGCAGCCAGCCGAGAACCATGCGCCAGACCGTGGCGCCAATCGACGCCCAGATGGAGCCATCGGCGAAACGCGAAGCGATTTCATCGAAGGTTCGCGCGGGGGTTGGCAGAAACACGGGCGACACAAGCCGCAGGTCCGTCGCGACGTACCAGAGGGCAAGGAGCCCAGCGGCGAAGAGTACAGGCGGCAGGAAACGCATGATCGTCTTCATGTCTCGCCCCCGCCATTCGCGCGCGGCGTTTCAACCGTGCGCAGGAGCGCGTTGAGCAAAAAGCCGATCAGGGCCAGCCAGACGATCTGCGCGAACATCAGGTCTGGCTTCAGCGATTGTTGCGCGAGCACGAGCGCGTAGCCAAGGCCGCGCGGATTGACCGCGATCTCCACGGTGACGGCGACGACGAGCGCCACGCCCAGCGCGACACGCACGCCGACGTTGATGCGCGCGAAGGCCGCGGGCAGCACGATCTTGAACAGTCTGTCGGCGAAGGACATTTCCAGCGCGTCGGCGACCTCCAGCAAGCGCGGCTCGACGCCGCGCACCGCGGCCCAGGTGCTTACGAGGATCGGCCAGCAACAGGCGTAGGCGACGACGCTGACTTCCATCGACAGGCCCCAGCCGAACATCAGCAGGCCCAGCGGCATCAGCGCGACCGAGGGAATGGCGCGGAGCGCGTCGAATGTCGGGCCGGCCATGCGCGCGGCGAGGCTCGACAGGCCGAGGATCGCGCCGAGCAGGATGCCGAACGCCGCGCCGACCGCGAGGCCCAGCAAGGCGGACTGACAGGTTTCCCACGTGGAGCGCAGGATGGAGCCGTCGAGCAGCACTGCCAGCCCGGCGCGCGCGATGGCCGAGGGATGGGACAGCGATTCATAAGCGAGCGCGCCCGTTCGCGCCGATAATTCCCATGCGGCCAGAACGAGGAAGGGGATGAGCGCGCCGCGCCAAAGCCTTCGCACGTCAGTGGCCCTGCAACAGGCCGAACAGGCGGTGGCGATGCGCCAGGAATTTCTGATCCTCGCGCGTCGTGAGCTGATTGCGCGGGCGCGGCAATCCCACCTCTATCGTTTCGATCAGCCGCCCCGGATTCGCGGCAAGCACGAAGACCCGGTCGCCAAGGTAGATCGCTTCCTCGAGATCGTGGGTGATGAAAACGGTGGTCGTCCGCTGCTCCGCCGAGAGCGCCATCAGTTCATCCTGCAAGGTCTGGCGCGTGATGGCGTCGAGCGCGCCGAACGGCTCATCCATCAACATCATGCGTGGCCGCTGGGCGAGGCAGCGGGCGATCTGCACGCGCTGTTGCATGCCGCCTGACAATTGCGGCGGGAATTGCCGCGCCGCGTGCTCCAGCTTCATTTTGGAGATGAGCGCGGCGACGCGTTCATCGCGCTCGGCGCGCGAGGCGACGTGGCGCTCCAGCGGCAAGGCGATGTTGTCCGCCACCGTTCGCCAAGGCAACAGCGCGTTATTGTAATCTTGAAAGACGATGGCGCGCTCGCGCGAGGGACCGCGGATCGGCTTGCCGCCGAATTCGATCGCGCCGGAGGTTGGCGCGTGCAGACCCGCCAGCATGCGCAAAAGGGTCGTCTTTCCGCAACCGGAGGGGCCGACGATGCAAAGGAACTCGCCCTCGCGCACGTCAAAGCTGATGTCGGTCAGCACGGGGCGATTGGTCGCCGCGCCAAAGACGACGGAGACATCACGCAGGCTCAGGGCCGGCGTGGACGACCGCGCGGCCATTTCGCCGGGGCGCGTTTTACCTGCCTCCACGTACGCCATGCGCGCGCGCTCCCACCCTTTTGATGAATTTAATTGATCACACCGTCGCGCGCCAGTCTCACGACGTCGACAGGGTTCGTTTCACGGCCGCGGCGATTGTTTCCGCGGTGGGAACCAGCAACGCCTCGAGACCTGCGGCGAAAGCCACGGGCGCGTCCGGTCGCGCCACGCGCTGTATCGGCGCCTTCAGGGAATGGAATCCACGCTCCGCCACCATGCCCGCGATGCCCGAGGCGATGGAGCCTTGCAGCGGGGCTTCATCCACGACGACGAGGCGTCCGGTTTTCGCGACGGAAGAGAGAATGGTCGCCTCGTCGAGCGGGGCGAGCGTGCGGGGGTCGACCACCTCGACGTCAATTCCTTCTTTCGCGAGCGCCTCGGCGGCGGCGAGCGCGGGATGCACCATGAGATGGATGGCGACGATGGTCACGTCGCGCCCCCGACGTTTGATGTCGGCCTTGCCGATGGGAACGGCCTTGCGTTCGGGAACGGGGCCTTCGAGGCCAAGCAGCTTCGCATGCCCCATGATGAAGGTTGGATTGTCGCTCGCGATGGCGGAGCGCGCGAGCCCGTACATGTCGGCGGGCGTCGCGGGCGCGAGCATTTCAAGACCCGAGGCGTTCCAGAACAGCGCGTGGACATTCTGGCTGTGTTGCGGCGCGCCGCCGCCGCGCACGCCTTCCAGCGTATGATAGGTGACGGGCACGCGCACCTTGCCATTCGACATGTAATGGGCGACGGCGGCTTCGTTGACGATTTGCGAGAACGCCAGAAACGAAAAGCTGCCCGTCGACAGATCGACGAAGGGGCGCGCGCCGCCCATGGCCGCGCCGACGCCGAGCGCCGCGTTGCCGGCCTCGCAGGTGGGCGGATCAAGCACGCGATCCGGGTGCGCCTCGCGCAATCCGTTCATCAGCATGCGCTGCGGCCCGAGGCCGAGGGGCGAACCGAGCAGACAAACCATCGGATCCTCGGCCATGGCGTCGGCGATGGCCGCGATAAGCGCCTGAGCAATGCTCATGTGTTCGGACATGGGTTGATACCTCAGGCGAAGACGTGGTCGAGCAAGGTCGCCGCGGCGGGCGACGGGCTGGCGATGGCGAAAGCCTCGGCTTCGGCCATGCGCGCGCGAACGCGCGCGTCCATGTCGAAAACGCGCGCCTTGTTCGCTGGGGCCCCCGCCAATAGCGTGCGCGCCAGCCGCAGCACGGGGTCGTCATGTTCAAACCATGCGTGATGCTCGCCCGTGGTCGACGCCTCGCCCGTCGCCATGCGCAGATCGGTGACGCCCGTCGACAGCTCCGGCCACAGGGGCGCGCTTCCGGCCCAGCGCTTGGTCATCGCCTCTATGAAGACCGGGCCTTCGCCGGCGCGGCACCGGGCGACGCCCTCCATGATCGCCGCGTGGCACGCGTCGACGTCGACGCCATCGACGCGGGTAGTGGGAATGCCGAGCGCCGCGGGAATGGCGCGCAGATCGTGCGCGGCGTGAACAAGCGTGGTGTAGCCGCCGCTGCCAGGCGCCCAGGCTTCCGCGCTGTTGTTCTCGCATAGAAAGACGCAAGGCAGTTTCCAGAGGGCGGCGATGTTCAGCGCCTCGAAGGCGACGCCTTCCTCGAGCGCGCTGTCGCCAAAGAAGGCCATGTGAATGGAGCCGTCCTTTTTCATCTTGCGCGCGAAGGCCCCGCCGCTGCCCATGCTGATCGAGCCGCCGACGATGCCCGACGTCGACAGAAAACCAAGCGCCGGATCGCAGAGATGGATCGTGCCGCCGCGGCCGCCATTCAGTCCGCCCGCGCGTCCGAGGATTTCCGCCAGGGCAGCGCCGGGATCGGCGCCGCGCGCGATGACGTGGCCGTGATTGCGGTGGGTCGTGGTAATCGTGTCGCGCGGCTCAAGGCAGGCCATGGCCGCCGAGCCCGTCGCTTCCTCGCCGATATAGAGATGATAGTGGCCCGTGAAGTGCTTCTGTTCATTGAGCCGCGAGACGGATTCCTCGAACCGCCGCATCAGCAGCATGGTCTCGAAAAGCTTCCATCGGAGATCGTCGGTCTGGGGCTTTGTCACGTTTCGCTCCGGTGTCAGGCGATGGTCATGGCTTGCGCGAAGGCCGCTTCGACCTTGGTCCGCAAGGGCGCCGATACGCGCGTGAAATGCGCGGCGCGCGCCTCGGGAATGTAACCGGTGATCGCGATCCCGAAGCTCGGTCGCGCCTTGCAGCGCTCGTACCAGTCGGCGACGCGCGGATAATGCGCGCGCCATATGCCCGCCGATTCCATGGCTCCCATGCGCGAGAAAAATGAGATGAAACCTATGTCGGCGAGGGTGAAGGCGTCGCCGCAAAGCCATGGGCCATTGGCCAACGCCTTTTCCATGTCGCGAAACAGCTTGTTGAACCGCGACAGCGCGTCGGCGACGATGGGTGAATCGAGCCCATGCTCCAGCAACTGGCGCCATTTCTCGCGCTTGTTGGGGTCGGGAATGTTCTCGTAGCGCTTGCGCCGCTCCTCCGGCGGCTTCGTCATAAGGTCGGCGCGGAAAACGATCGCCGTGGTCATCGTATTGATGGCGTCGTGGATATAATCCTCGCGTTTGGTCCACAGGCGCATGCGCGCGCGGCCAAAGGCGTCCGCTGGCCGCAGCGGGGGCGTTGGCGCGATTTCATCCAGATATTCGTTGATGATGGTGGATTCGGTGATGACGCGATCGCCATCGACAAGGGTCGGGACGACCGCGTTCGGGTTAAGCTTGCGGTATTCGGGCTGGAACTGGTCGCCCTTGTGGAGGTCGAGCAGACGTCCTTCGAATTTCAGGCCTTTTTCCGCGAGCGTCACGCGCACCTTGGCCGCGCAGACCGCCGTGTCGGCGTGATAGAGCGTCAGCAATTCATAACCTCCCCGATGATTTGCCGCATCGTTCCACAGATGCCGACGCGACGCCACCGGCGCGCGGATCGGGCCGACCCCGTCGAGAATAGTGAGCGAACGCCCAAAGGCCCACTTGTCTAGATATTCAGTTTGATATAAACATATCTTTATATCTAACTTGGTGATCCATGAAATTCCCATCGCAAGCGCCATTTCCCGTCATTCTGGCAGGGCTTGAGGCCGCCGCGGAAATCACTCGGCTTCGGCTGCTCGCCCTGCTTGCCGAGGCGGAACTGACGGTGAGCGAACTCGTGACCATCCTCGGCCAGTCGCAACCGCGCATTTCCCGCCATCTTAAACTGCTTGTCGAAGCCGGCCTCGTGGAACGGCACCGCGAGGGCGCCTGGGCGTTTTTTCGCCTCGCCGATCGTGGCGCGCGAGGGGAACTGGCGCGCGACATTCTGGCGCGCATCGAACTTGCCGACCCCATGCTGACCAGCGACCGGACCCGGCTGGAGGAAGCGCGACGGGCGCGGGCCGAGTTGGCCGCGCGTTATTTCGCGGATCATGCGCCGGAATGGGACCGCATCCGTTCCCTGCACGTGACCGAGGACAAGGTCGAGGCCGCCATTCTCGAGGTCGTGGGCGCCGGCTCGCTGGCTTCGATGCTCGATCTGGGCACGGGCACTGGCCGGATGCTCGAGCTAGTCGCGCCGCTGGCCGATCGGGCGATCGGCGTGGACCAAAGCCCGGCGATGCTGAATGTCGCGCGCTCGCGACTTGAACGGGCGGGGCTGCGCAACGTCATCCTCCGGCAAGGCGATATCTACGCGCTGCCGGTCGAGCGCGACCGGCACGATCTCGTGTTGATTCACCGGGTATTGCATTACCTCGACGATCCCGCGCGGGCGGTGCGCGAGGCGGCGCGCGTGCTGCGGCCGGGAGGACGGTTGATCGTCGTCGACTTCGCGCCGCATTCCCATGAGTTCCTGCGCGAGCAGCACGCTCATCGACGCCTTGGTTTCACCGCGACGGAGATCGCCGACTTCATGCGCGAGGCGGGGTTGCTGCCAATCGAACATCGCGAACTCAAGCCCGCGAAGGGCGACGCTGAACGGCTGACGGTTTCCATATGGGTCGGGCTCGACCAGCGCATGCGCGGCGACGCGCCGCCCCTTTCTCAAACGGAGATGGCGTGATGGCCGACGATATCCAGCGCGCCAGCCGCTCGGGCGCGGGCGCCGTCAAGGTTTCGTTTGAGTTCTTTCCGCCGAAAACGCCGGAAATGGACACGCAATTGTGGGAGGCGATCACGCGCCTCGCCCCATTGCGGCCGAAGTTCATTTCGATCACTTACGGCGCGGGCGGATCGACGCGCGAACGCACCCACGCGACCGTTTCGCGCATCGTGAAGGAAACGATGATCCGCCCCGCCGCGCATCTGACCTGCGTCGCGGCGGGTCGCGCCGAAGTGGATTCGGTCATTCGCGGTTACTGGAACGCTGGCGTCCGTCACATCGTGGCGCTGCGAGGCGATCCCGCGGGTGGTCTGGGCTCGCGGTTCGAGGCGCATCCCGATGGTTACGCGACCTCGACCGATCTCGTGAGGGGCATTCGACGCATCGCCGATTTTGACATCACCGTATCGGCCTATCCGGAAAAGCATCCCGAGAGCGCGACGATCGACCAGGACATTGACGTGCTCAAGGCGAAGATCGACGCGGGCGCGACGCGCGCCATCACGCAATTCTTCTTTGATAACGCGCATTACTTTCGTTTTCTTGATCGCGCCCGCGCGCGCGGCGTCCATATTCCCATCCTGCCGGGAATCGTGCCCGTGCAGAATTTCCGACAGACGGCGTCCTTCGCCGCCAAGACGGGCGCGACCATGCCAAACTGGCTGGCGCAACGCTTCGAGGGGCTCGACGACGATCCCGCGACGCGCCGACTGATCGCGGCTGCCGTCGCCGCCGAGCAGGCCATCGACCTCGTCGATCACGGCGTCACCGATCTGCATTTCTACACCATGAACAAGGCGGATCTCGTGTTCGCCGTTTGCCATCTGCTGGGCGTTCGCGCGCCCGCCGAACAAGGGGTCGCGCCATGACCGCGTCACGCATCGCCGATGGCCGCGCGGTTCGCGCGGCGCTCACGCAAGCGGCGCGCGAGCGCATTCTCGTGCTCGACGGCGCCATGGGCACCATGATCCAGGACTTGCGTCTCGACGAGGCGGGATTTCGCGGCGCGCGTTTTCGCGATCATGGTCGCGATCTCAAGGGCAACAATGACATTCTAAACCTGAGCCAGCCCGACGCGGTGCGCGATATTCACCTCGCCTATTTTCTTGCTGGCGCGGACCTCGTCGAGACGAACACGTTTTCGTCCACCACCATCGCGCAGGCCGATTACGGTCTTGAACAGGCCGTCGTCGATCTCAATTTCGAGGGCGCGCGCCTGGCTCGCGAGGCGGCCGATCTCGCCGAGGCGAAGGATGGTCGCCGCCGTTTCGTGTGCGGCGCGCTGGGCCCGACCAACCGCACGGCGTCCATATCGCCGGACGTCAACGATCCCGGCTACCGCGCGGTGACGTTCGATGAACTGCGCGGCGCCTATGCCGTGGCCACGCGCGCGCTTGTCGAGGGCGGCGCCGACGCGATCATCATCGAGACCATTTTCGACACGCTGAACGCCAAGGCGGCGATGTTTGGCGTATGGGAAGCCTTCGACGCCGTTGGCGTGAAATTGCCCATTATCCTCTCGGGCACGATCACCGACCTTTCCGGGCGCACGCTTTCGGGCCAGACGCCCGCGGCTTTCTGGAATTCCGTGCGGCACGCGGAACCTTTCGCGGTGGGCTTCAACTGCGCGCTGGGCGCGCGCGAGCTTCGGCAGCACGTGGCCGATATCTCGCGCCTCGCCGACACGCTGGTCGTCGCCTATCCCAACGCGGGCTTGCCCAACGAATTCGGCCTTTACGACGAGAGCCCGGAATACATGGCCGGCATGCTCGGCGAGTTCGCCGACGCGGGCATCGTCAATATCATCGGCGGTTGTTGCGGCACGACGCCCGAGCATATCCGCGCCTTCGCCGATCGCGTGAAGGGTGTGTCCCCGCGGCGACCGCCACGCGTCGAACCGTTGCTGCGCCTGTCGGGGCTTGAGCCGTTCACGCTCAACAAGGACATCAGGTTCGTCAATGTCGGCGAGCGCACGAACGTCACGGGCTCCGCGCGCTTTCGCAAGCTCATCAAGAACAATGAATATTCAGCCGCGCTGGACGTGGCGCGCGAGCAGGTGGTCAACGGCGCGCAGATCATCGATGTCAACATGGACGAGGGAATGCTCGATTCCGCCCGCGCCATGAAGGATTTCCTGAATCTGATCGCCTCGGAGCCCGACATCGCCCGCGTGCCGATCATGGTCGATTCATCCAAGTTCGAGGTGATCGAAGCCGGCCTTAAATGCGTGCAAGGCAAGGCCGTCGTCAATTCCATTTCCCTCAAGGAGGGCGAGGAGAAATTCATCGAACAGGCGCGGATCGTCCGCCGTCATGGCGCGGCGGTGGTCGTCATGGCCTTCGACGAAAAGGGACAGGCCGACACGTTCGCGCGCAAGGTCGAGATCTGCGGACGCGCCTACGACGTTTTGACCCGCCTCGTGGGGTTCCCGCCCGAGGACATCATCTTCGATCCCAATATTTTCGCCGTGGCGACGGGCATCGAGGAACACGACAACTACGGCGTCGACTTCATCGAGGCCGCGCGCGCCATCCGCGAAAAAATGCCGCTTGCCCATATTTCCGGCGGCGTTTCTAACCTGTCGTTCTCGTTTCGCGGCAATGACCCCGTGCGCGAAGCCATGCACTCCGTCTTTCTGTTCCACGCCATTTCCGCTGGCATGGACATGGGCATCGTCAACGCCGGCGCGCTCGTCGTTTATGAAAAGATCGATCCGGAACTGCGCGAGGCCTGCGAGGACGTGGTGCTCAACAGGCGAGCGGATTCGACGGAGCGATTGCTTGCGATCGCGGACCGCTTCAAGGGCAAGGGCGTCGAGTCGAAGGAAAAGGATCTCGCCTGGCGCGACGAGCCCGTCGCCAAGCGCCTTGAATACGCGCTGGTCAATGGCGTGACCGACTTCGTCGATCAGGATGTCGAGGAGGCGCGTCTGGAGTCCGTTCGCCCGCTCGATGTCATCGAGGGGCCGTTGATGGCCGGGATGAATGTCGTCGGCGACCTGTTCGGCGCGGGCAAGATGTTCCTGCCGCAGGTGGTCAAATCGGCGCGGGTGATGAAGCGCGCCGTCGCTGTGCTGATGCCGCACATGGAGGCGGAGCGTCTGGCGGGCGGGCGCGAGCGCGAACCCGCCGGCAAGATATTGATGGCGACGGTGAAGGGCGACGTCCACGACATCGGCAAGAATATCGTCGGCGTGGTTCTCGCCTGCAATAACTACGAGGTCATCGACCTCGGCGTGATGACGCCCGCCGCGAAGATTCTCGAAACGGCGCGGCGCGAAAAGGTCGATATCATCGGGCTTTCCGGCCTCATCACGCCATCGCTCGACGAGATGTGCATCGTCGCGGGCGAGATGGAGCGCGAGGGCTTCGACATTCCCCTGATGATTGGCGGCGCCACCACGAGTCGCGTGCATACCGCGGTCAAAATTCATCCGAACTATTCGCGCGGTCAGGCGATCTACGTGACCGACGCGAGCCGCGCCGTGGGCGTTGTCTCGTCGCTGCTCTCCAGGGAAACCCGCGGCGCCTATGTGGAATCCATTCGAGCCGAATACCGCAAGGTCGCGGATGCGCATGCTCGTTCCGAGCAGCAGAAGCAACGCCTGCCCCTCGCGCGGGCGCGGGCCAACGCCTTCAAGCCTGATTGGGACGGATACACGCCGCCAAAGCCCCTTTTCACGGGGACGCGCGTGTTCCGCAATTACGACGTCGCCGAGCTTGTTCCCTATATCGACTGGACACCGTTTTTCCAGACCTGGGAACTCAAGGGCCGCTATCCCGCCTTGCTCGACGATCCCGCGCAGGGCGAGGCCGCCCGGCAGTTGTTCGACGACGCGCGCGCCATGCTCAAGCGCATCGTCGACGAGCGCTGGTTCAATCCGCGCGGCGTGATTGGCTTCTGGCCCGCGAACGCCGTGGGCGACGACATCGCGCTCTACACGGGCGAGTCGCGCGGCGAGAAACTCGCCGTCTTGCATACGTTGCGGCAGCAACTCGCCAAGCGCGATGGAAGGCCCAACGTCGCCCTCGCTGATTTCGTCGCTCCCGCTGGCAAACCCGACTGGATCGGCGCCTTCGTGGTGACGGCGGGGCCGGAGGAAGAGAAGATTTCCGCGCGCTTCGCCCAGGCCAACGACGATTACGGTTCGATCATGGTCAAGGCGCTGGCGGATCGCATCGCGGAGGCCTTCGCGGAGCGCATGCACGAGCGCGTGCGCAAGGAATTCTGGGCCTATGCGGCGGATGAAAGCCTGACGGCGGAGGAACTGGCGTCCGAGGCGTACAGGGGCATCCGTCCGGCGCCCGGCTATCCCGCGCAGCCGGATCACACCGAGAAAGCCACGCTGTTCAATCTGCTGGGCGCGGAGGCGCGCGTCGGCGTCAAGCTAACGGAAAGTTTTGCCATGTGGCCTGGCTCTTCCGTCAGCGGCCTGTATCTCTCGCATCCCGAGGCGCATTACTTCGGCGTCGCCAAGGTCGAGCGCGATCAGGTGGAGGACTACGCGGCGCGCAAGAACATGACGATCGCCGAAGTCGAGCGCTGGCTGTCGCCTGTGCTCAACTACGATCCAGCTGGTTTCGGCGCGACCGAGGGAGGCCCGATCGTTGACGCGGCTGAATAGCCGCCGTCACCAGATCAACTGGCCGCCATTGGGGTGAATGATCGTGCCGCTGACGTAGGAGGCGCGGTCGCTCAGCAGATATTCCACCACGACGGCGACCTCGTCGGGCTGGCCGAGGCGACCGATCGGCACGGTCGCGGCGTGCTTGGCTTCCACGACCTTGAATTCCTCTGGCGTGCGGCCCGCGCGAAGGATCGGCGTATCGATGGGCCCGGGTCCGATGGCGTTGACGCGAATGCCCGATGGCGTGAATTCCGCCGCCAGCGATTTGGTCAACGAATAGATCGCCGCCTTGGCGGCGCAGTAGGCCGCGATGCCGGCCACGCCCATGACGGCGAAATCGGAGGATGTGTTGACGATGGCGCCATTGCCGCGCGCCAGCATGTCGGGCAGCGCCGCTTGCGCCGAGAAGAAGCAGCCTTTCACGTGGATCGACATCATGCGATCCCATTCGGCCTCGGAAATATCCTGCACGGGCGAGCGCAGATTGACGCCGGCGTTGCTGAACAGCGCGTCGATGGGGCCCGCCACCGAGCGGGCGAAATCGACCATGGCGAAAACGGAGTCGCGTCGGGAAACGTCGACCTCGACCGCGTCGGCCTTGTGCCCGGCGGCCTTCAAGTCGGCGGCCAACGCGCGCGCGCCGTCGATGTTCTGGTCGGCGATGATGACGTGGCGCGTCCTGGCGAGGCGTTGCGCCGTCGCGCGGCCAATGCCGCTTGCGCCGCCGGTGATGATGACGTTCATGGCGTCCCCCTCAGAACAGCAGGCCGGCGCCGGTGACGCGCACGTCCTGGCCGACCATGAATGAATTCTCGGAATCGAGCAGGAAGATCGCGGCTTCCGCCATGTCGATGGGCATGCCTAATCGCTTCATGGGACTGGCCGCCGCGCGGGCGCGCATGTCGGCGTCCTCCATGTTCGCGCGCGGCATGGCGGTGTCGGCGAGGCCGGGCGAGACGGTGTTGACCCGGATGCCCTCGCGCGCGACCTCGAGCGCCAACGATCGGGCGAGGCCAAGGATGCCGCCCTTGGTCGCCGCGTAGGCCGCGCTTTTCGCGCCGCCCGTGCGGGCGAGCGTCGAGGAGAAGAGAACGATCGCGCCGGATTTCTGCTCGCGCAAGGTGGGCAGCACAGCTTGAACCGCGAAAAGCGACCCCTTCAGATTGATCGAGAAATGCTGGTCGAACGTCGCCTCGTCGACTTCCAGAAAGGGCTGCATCCTGTAGGTGGCGGCGAGGCTGACGAGGCCGTGGATCGACCCAAAACGCTGGCGCGTGGCGGCGACGGCCTTCGCGAGCGCCGCCGTGTTGCGGGTGTCGAGCGTGTGGAAAGCATAGCGGTCGCTCGAAATGGACGCCAGCGGTCCCGGCGCCATGTCCCAGGCGGAAACGGCATATCCTTCCTCCAGAAGGCGGGGGATCAGCGCGACCCCGATGCCGCCCGCCGCGCCGGTGACGCAGACAGCTCCCTTTTCGTGTTCAGGCTTCGACACTGGTGCCCCTCCATCGCAGAAAGTGGGATTCGATCTTCAGGAAAACGAAATTGATGAGAAAGCCTAGCAGCCCCAGCGTGAAAATGCCCGCGAACATTTCAGGCACCCGGAACACCCGCTGCATGTCGAGGATGAAATAGCCGATGCCGCTGTTGCCGGTGATCATCTCGGCGACCACGGCCACGATCAGCGCGATACCGAGGCTGATGCGCATGCCCGTCAGGATGCTCGGCATGGCGGCCGGCAGGATAATCTGTCGCGCCGCCGTCAGTTTTGAAACGCCGAAAGTGCGACCGGTGTCGATCAGCACGGGGTCGACGCCGCGCACGCCGCCGTAGGTGTTGAGCAGAATGGGGAAACAGCAGGCGAGGAACACAACGAAAATCTTCATCTCGTTGCCAATGCCCAGAAACAATATGGCGACGGGAATATAGGCGGAACTGGGAATGGGACGAATGAATTCGGTGATCGGCTCCAGCAGTCGATAGACGAAGGAGACCGAGCCCATCAGCAGGCCGAGGGGAATCGCGACCACGCAGGCGAGCGCGAAGCCGCTGAAAATACGGCCCAGGCTTGGCAGCAACTGGCGCGTCAGATCGCCTGTAGTCCAGACCGTGCGCAGCCACGAGTCGAAAATCACGCTGATCCGGGGAAACGTGATGGGGTCGATCCAACCACGCGCCGATGAGATTTCCCACGCGAGCAAAAGAACGGCGATGAGGAGGAAGCCGGGCCAGCGTCTGCGCACTCTATTTGCTCCGGATGGTTTTGAGGTCGTCTGGCGCGATCCCCTTTTCCTGCAGGAAAATGCTGGAAAACAGGCGCTGGCGGAAATCGGTGAAACGCGGATCGGCGCGCGTGGCGATCTGGTCGCGCGGGTAGGGCAAGTCGATGGCGACGTTCTCGTGAATGGTCGCGGGCGCCTTGGTCAGGGAAATGATTTGGCTGGAGAGGAACACGGCTTCCTCGACGTCGTGTGTGACGAAAAGCACGGTGAATTTTATGTCCGACCAGATTTTCAGCACCAGTTCCTGCAAAAGCGCGCGCGTCAAAGCGTCGACGGCGCTGAATGGCTCGTCCATCAGCAACACGGCGGGTTCGCAGATCATTGCGCGCGCGATGACCACGCGTTGCTGCATGCCGCCCGACAATTGATAGGGGTAGTGGTTTTCGTAGCCATCGAGGCCGACGAGTTTGACGTATTCCATGCACTTCTCGCGCGCCTGTGCGCGTGGCAGGGACTTGTGGCTGGCGAGACCGAATTCGATGTTCTGGATGACGGTGCGCCAGGGAAAAATCGATTTCGTATACTGCTGGAAGACGTAGATCATGCCGTCCGCGGGACCGGTCACGGGCTTGCCCCTGAACAGGATTTCGCCGCCGTTTGGTCGATCGAGGCCGGAAATCAATTTCAGCAGGGTGGACTTGCCGCAGCCCGAGGGGCCGACGATGGACAGAAAGCCGCCCTGTTGCACAGCGCAGGACAGGCCGTCGAAGACGGTCAACCGCTTGCCATTGACATTGAAATATCGCTGGAGCCCGCGCGCCTCGATGATGGGAGCGGGCCTCATCGTCGCGCCTGCGTTGGTGGCCGGAGCCATCGCGTTCATCGTTGCAGTATCCCGCCCTTTTCGCGCTGTTGTCCGCGCCGTCCCCTGACGCCTGACTTAAGCCAGAACGGCGAAGTTGTCATCCAGCGGCAACCTCGACTAATCTCGCGATCAAGAATTTTCCGGGAGGACTCGATGGCGTTTTCGGCGTGGCGCGGCATAGCCGGCATTATTCATCCGACCTTGCGTCCGGGCGCGCTGGAGGAATTCATTCGCCTGCTGCCGGAGGGCATCGGCGTTTTACCGCTGTTCACCAATATCCGCCGCGGCACGCGCGATGAATTCGCGACCGTCATGGACGCCTACGAGACGCAGATCGCGTTGCTGGCGGAACAGGGTTGCGACGCCATTCATCCCAATGGCGCGCCGCCTTTCATGGTGCATGGACTGAAGGGCGAGGCGGAACTGATCGCCAGCTGGGAGCGAAAATACAAGACGCCCATTTTCACCGCCGGCCAGAACCACATTTCGGCGTTGCGGGCGCTGAAGGTGAAAAGCATCATTGGCGCGACCTACTTTCCCGGTGAAATCAACAACACCTTCGCCCAGTATTTCCGCGACGCGGGCTTCGAGGTGCGTTGCATGGAGGGCATCGAAACGCCCTTCGACAAGGCGCAGGAGCTATCGGGCGAACAGGTCTACGCCCATATCAAGAGGCATTTTCTCAAGCATGGCGGCGCCGACGCCATCTACATGCTGGGCTCCGGCTGGCGGACCCTACATATCATCGACCTGCTGGAGCGCGATCTCGGCGTGCCCGTCGTGCATCCGGTGCCCGCCCGGGTCTGGGAATTCCAGAAGCGCCTGCATGTGAACGAACCGCGCGCGGGATATGGCCAGTTGCTCGCCACCTTGCCGGCGCTGCCATGATCAGCGTCACGCGACGCGCCTTGCTAGCGTCGGCGGCCCTGGGCGCGACAATCCCGCCGGCGGCCACGCAGACGCTCGAACAGTTCTACAAGGGGCGCGTGATCACCATACTCGTGCCGACCTCGCCGGGCGGCAACTTCGATCTGAACGCGCGACTTGTCGCGCGGCATCTTGGCCGATTCATGCCGGGGCAGCCGGGCGTCGTGGTGCAGAATCTGCCGGGCGCCGGCGGGCTTTTGCTCGCCAACCAGTTCATGAACACGCGCGACCGCGACGGATTGACCATTGGCGTCATGGAACGCGGCACGCCGCAAATGGCCTATGAAGGCGACCCCAACGCGCGCTTCGACCCGTTGAAGTTCAACTGGATCGGCTCGCTGTCGTCCTACGCCAACGACGCCTATCTGCTGCTCGTCAACGACGGGCATCCCGCTCGATCGATCGAGGATCTGCACAAGCCCGGCGTCGTCGCGCGCCTCGGCGGCGACACGCCGGGCTCCACGAACCTGACATTCGCCATCCTGGCGCGGGATCTGTTGAAGCTGAACATCAAGGTCGTGCGCGGTTACGCCGGCGCCTCGCGCATGTTCATCGCGATGGAGGGCGGCGAGCTCGACGGGCAGGTCATTGGCCTCGGCTCCGTGCGGGGCGCGCAGCCCGCGCTCTGGAATGGCAAGAAGGTTCGGCCCTTGCTGCAATTCGGACGCCTGACGCGCTTGCCCGAGCTGGCCGACGTGCCCACGGCGCGGGAGCGGCTGAGCGATCCGGACGATCGTGCGTTGCTGCAATTCGCCGAACTGTCGTTCTTTATCGCGCTGCCATTCCTGGCGCCTCCCGATGTTCCGCTCGATCGGGTCGACGCCCTGCGTCGCGCCTTCATGGACATGACGCGCGATCCCGCGTTTCTCGATGACGCGCGCAAGGCCAATTTTGAACTCAGTCCCATTGACGGCGCCGCCGTTCGCGACGTGGTGCAACGGATGAGCGCCACGCCGCCCGCCATCATCAAGCGCTATGTCGATATCGTGCGCTCGACGAAAGACTGAAAAGATCAGTCGAGGGGTTCGACCCTGAAGATGCGCGCGCCATGATTGTCGCCCGCCCAAAGGCTTCGCCGCGGTTTCCGGTCGTCAACGAAGACGCGGCGGATGTTGGCGTGTTGGGGCAATAGATATTCCACCGCCGCGCCGCTTTCGGGACGCATGCGTAGCACGCGGTCGTTGGCCATGTTGCCGCTCCACAAATCCCCGTCGGCATCCATGAAAGCGTCATAAGGGAAGGAATGGGTCGATGGCACGCTCCACTCGCGGAAGGATTCGCGCTCGACATCGAACGCCGCCAGCTTGTCGGCGCCGAATTCGGCGAACCAGATGGTCTTGCCATCGAACCGCCCGCGTCGTGGGCGTGAAGCCGACGTTGGCGTGGGATAATGCGTCACCGCGAGCGTGCGCGCGTCGATCTTGCCGAGTGTTTGTCCGCCAAAATCGAGGAACCAGAGATTGTTCGCGGCGTCCGTGACCATGCCGTAGGGCGTATGAACGGAACCGAGCGCGGCGTTGGCGAAGGGATCAACCAGTTCGTATCGTCCGGTGGCGATATCGACGCGCATGATGGCTTGCTTGCCGACTTCATTGGTCCAGACCTTGCCGTCGATGTCGGAAGCCGCTGGCGCCACCATGGATTGTTGCGTGGCTTCATCCGCGGAGCCGGACGAAACAGGGAAAAGCGTGAATAGCTCCGTCCGGCGATCGAATTTCGCCAATCCGCCCTGATACATCAGCGCAAGCCACAGATCGCTATTGCCGTCGGGTTCCAGATCGAGCGTGCCCCTTGGCGCGTCCGGTCGCGCAACGGGCAGGGCGAATTCGCGATGCGATCCATCGCGGGGATCGAGACGGCCGAGATACTGCTCGGCGGAATTTGAATACCAGACGAAGCCTTCGGGGTCGCGCCAGACGTCGTGCGGGGCGATGGTCGCGCGGGGCAGGTCGTATTCGGTGATGATGACATTTGTCGCGCGACCCCTTGGGCGCGGCGCCATCCGCAGTCGCCAGGTCCATTCGCCACGCGATCGGTTGATCGACGCGAGAAAGGTGGCGAACGACCGCAACTTATCCTCTGGAATGTCGCGTGGGATCGCGCGCTGGGGGATGTCGTCGCGGCCGGACTCCGTGACGTAGTTCACCATGCGGCGCAAAACGTCGACGAATTCGTTCGCGTCGTGCGTCGACCTTACGATCCGTTCAAGCGAATGGCAGGACATGCACGCCATTAGTGGCCGCTTGTCTTTTTCCGATCCGGGAATGCTGTCAAACCATTCCGAGTTGGTGAGTTGCGCGCCGGTATCGCGCGCGGGCGTCAACGCGAGATCGACGACCGTTTTTTCGCCGGACAGGCTGACGGTTCGCGGCGCGCCGTAAAGTTCATATCCCGTCGCGCGAATTGCGATCGTATATTCGCCCGGTGTCAG
The DNA here is from genome assembly GCA_903861645.1 of uncultured Hyphomicrobiales bacterium. Taxonomy (GTDB): domain Bacteria; phylum Pseudomonadota; class Alphaproteobacteria; order Rhizobiales; family Beijerinckiaceae; genus Terripilifer. Next base: position 31,371 of record CAIOVE010000103.1, on the reverse strand, counting down.
GCGACCGGCCGGGAAGGCAAACGCGCCCCTGTCATTGCTCGCGACGGTCACCGCGATGGCCGAGCCCCGCTTGCGCGCCGTCACCAGCACGCCCTCCATGGCGCCCTCCGCCCGCGAACGCACGACGCCGGAAAGCATGGGCGGTTGATCGACGGCGCGCGCGGGCGCGCCCGCGAAGGTCAGCGCCAAAGGCAATAGTGAAAAAAGATGTTTCGCCCACTTCATTCGTTGGCGTGCGCGCGGGTCACTGCTTTTCGACGAGGCAGGTGACATCGATGGGCGAGCGTGGTCCGTCGCCCGTCGGGTTCTTGCTGCGCGCGAAAAATTTATAGCCGTCGGCGCTGCATGAAAAATCAACGCCCTCCGGGTCGACGCTCTTGTCGAACCCCTTGACGTTGAAATGGCCCTGATCGTCCGTGCGCAGAATAAGACTGGAATTAAAGGCCTTGACCGAGATTGTCACTTTCGCGTCGGCGATCGGATTGCCGTCGCGATCCCTGACGTTGCCGACATAGGGTGGCCCGGCCTCCTGATCATCGTCGTCCATCGTGTCAAAGGAACCGCCGCCAGCGCGCGCCGCCGTGGCGACCCCGACGCCAACCAGTGCGATCAACAGCGCTGTGACGAGGGGACGGCGCATGTGTTTCCTCCAGATGACGCGCTGGGTCCGCGCGTCTTATTTAAATCCGAACCAGGTACGCTCAATGTAGAGCAATATCGCCGTGAGGACCACGGGGACCAGCCAGGCCAAGCCGGGCCAGACGCGCGCGCGAATGGCGGCCGGCGTCGCCAGCGCCGCGGCCCCCGCCAGAAGGCCGACCAGCAGGCCCGTCGCCAGCCATGAATACCAGAACATGCCCGGTCCCTGCCGGCCGGGCAGTTGGGGCACGCCCGCGAACCATTGATGAAGCCGCGGCGCGTAGGTGAACAGCGTGAACGTCGGATGGAAATACATTGATATCAGATAGGCGGTCGCGAAGGCCGCCGAAAACGCCGGAAAGGCGCGCGCCAGACGCATCTCAAACCCCGCGGATATTGTTGAGGACGTGGCCCGTCAGAAACGCCGCCCAGATGAAAATCGCCAATACGAGCACGACGCCCTTGCGCGCGCCTTCCAGCTCCGGCGTGAGCGGCGCCCGCCAGAAATACCAATAGGTGGGCAGCAATCCGAGGGCGAAGGTGATGAGATGTTCCTTGACCTCGAATGAGCCCACGGGCGCGCTCATGCGGAGGTCTTCCATGTAGATGCGCGCCCCGATGCGATACGTCGGATAGACAATCGCGCCCAGCGTGAAGGTGATCAGGAACAGCACGATGATCGCGTTGACGTAACTCGCCGCCTTCACGGCCCGAAAGCGCGCGGTGAATGAAGGGTCGGGCGCGCGAACCGGGAGCCATACCGCGGCGGCCTGATGGGTGATCGCGCCGAGGAGCGCGATGGCGCAGAGCCCGTGCATGACGAACAGGAACGTGATCAAGTTTTCCTCCCCGACCAAGCTACTCGTTGGAAGCGTGGCGACTGTTCATGTGTCGGGTCAAGGCTAGCCAATGCGAACAGGCCCGGCAAGACCGGGCGGCATTCGAGCGCTACTTGCCCACGCGGTCCGCCACGCTCGCGGCTGTCTGGCTGTATAGATTGCGCTGGCGCTCCTCGTCCGTCGCCTGCTGGGCTTGCAGCGGGTCGCCCTTGGCGAAAGCGGCGATGGTCGCCGGGCGCTTCGCGATGGCGTCCGTCCATCGGCGCACATTTGCGAAGGCCGCGAGCACGGTGGCGTCGCGCTTGAGCGCCGAAACGGTCCAGGGGTAAATGGCGAAATCCGCTATCGAATAGGCCCCGCAGACGAATTCCCGATCGGCCAGCCGGCGATCGAGAACGCCGAACAACCGGTCAACCTCCCTTGTGTAGCGGTCGATCGCGTAAGGCACGGGTTCGGGCGCCGAATGCAGGAAATGTCCTTTCTGACCGGCCATGGGGCCGAGGCCGCCGACCTGCCAGAACAGCCATTGCAGCACGTCGGCGCGGCCGCGAAGGTCGGCGGGGAGGAACTTGCCGCATTTCTCCGCGAGGTAGATCAGGATCGCGCCGGATTCGAAGATCGGGAGCGGTCCGCCGCCGTCGGCGGGCGCCCTGTCGATGATCGCGGGCATTCGGTTGTTGGGCGAGATGGCGATGAAAGCCGGCCTGAACTGCTCGCCCTTGCCGATATTCACCGGATGTATCTCGTAGGGCAGGCCCATTTCCTCGAGGGCCATCGTGATCTTGTGCCCGTTCGACGTGGGCCAGTAATGCAATTCAATCATCGCGCCGCCTCCCTTCACGCCGTCGCGCGCGGCGACTTGCGCGCGAGTCCATCAAAAAGGTCCAGCATACGCTCGCGCCATGCATGGGTCGGGTCATCCTCGGCGATCAGCGACACGGATGAGACGTTGCGCGCCCACATGAACGCGCCGAACACGCAATAGTCCGCGAAGGCCGCGTGTCTGCCATTGATGAAGGGTTGCTCCTTCAACACGGCGCGCAGGGGCGAAAGCGCCGTGTTCAACTGGGCGCGCGCGGCGTCGGGCGCTATCTGGAACTGCTCCAGTGTCGAGCCGACGCGCTTTTCGCGGGATTCGCGAAAATAGGCCCGGTCGCCGGGATCGATGGCGTTGAACAGGTCCATCATGATCGCCTTGAACAAGATGCCGCTCAGGACGTTCTGCGCGTAGTGCCGCGCGAAATTGGCGAGCGCGCGTCCTTGTTCGCCGTCCAGCAGGACGGGGCGATCGGGATAGGTCTTGTCGAGATATTCGGCGATCGCCCAGGAGTCGTTGACGATCGTGTCGCCATCGCGCAACACGGGCACGAGACCCTGGCCGGAAAAGGCGATGGCCTCCTTGTCCGAGAAGCGCCAGGCGATCGTCTCGACGTCGAGGCCCTTGTGCGCCAGCGCCATGCGCGCGCGCCAGCAATAGGGGCTGAAGCGCACGGCCGGGTTCGCGCCGGCGAGATCGTACATGCGAATGGTCATGCGGAGGCTCCTTGCGCGCGAACGGGTTCCGGGTCGCGCGAGCCCAGATGGATGGCGTCGCCGCTATCGAGCGCCGCCTGAATGCGCGCGATGAGTTCGCGCGCCGAGTCCGCCGACAGTTCCACCGCCACGCGCTCGTGGGATTTCGAATCCACGAAGTCGATGTTCAACGCGTGGTCGAGCGGCACGTGCGTCGGATGGTCATAATAGACGACCGCGGTGTCGACCGACATCCAGCCGCGCCGACCCTTGGCGCTGCCCATGATGGCCGCTTTCTCGGTGATGTAGGAGCACATGGCGCGCCTCAGCCAAGATTTTTGTTGAAGAAGGCCAGAACCTTCTTCCAGGCGTCCATGGCCTGTTCGGGACGATAGCTCGGGCGGCTCCAGTCGAAGAACGCATGTCCCGCGCCGTCGTAACGATGAAATTCGTAGGTCTTGCCGAGGCTCTTGAGAATTTCCTCGGTCTTGTTGACCTGTTCTGGGTCCGGCTCCTTGTCGTCATTGCCGAATATGCCGAGAACCGGACATTTCAAATCCTTGGCGAAGTCGATCGGCGCGACGGGCTGCTTGGCGTTGAGCGCGCTGGCGTCCTTCACCATGACGCGGCCGCCCCAGCAGTCCACGATCGCGTTGACGTCCGGCAGGCGACAGCCGGCGAGGAATGTTTGCCTGCCGCCCGAGCAATAACCGATGATGCCGACCTTGCCGTTGGCCTGCGGCTGGGCGCGCAAGTAGGCCATCGCCCCGGCGACATCGCCCAACATCTGCGCGTCGGAAACGCCGCCTTCCGCGCGGGCGCGGGCGCCGATGTCGTCGGCGTCGCCTTCGCCATAGGCCGCGTAGAGGTTGTTGGAAATCGCGGCGAAGCCGTGATGCGCCAGCCGCCGGACGGTCTCGATGCAGACCTCGTTCCAGCCGGGAATGTGATGGATGAAGACAACGCCGGGGAAGGGGCCGGGGCCATCGGGCCGCGCATAGTAAGCGTTTTTTTCGACGCCATCGTGACCCTTGAAGCGAATTTCCCGACAAATCAGATCGCGATACATGCACACCCTCCAACCAGAACGCATCGCCTTGGGGCGACCTTGCGGGCGACTATAACGTCCGCGTCGCGTTTGTGGAGCCCCCGGCGTCGGGTTGCCGGGCGCGCGACGCCCGCCTAGTTTGGGACAACACGTTATCGGAGGAAACAATGGCCTATACGAGTTGGCGCGGCGTTGTGGGATGCATCAAGCCGACGATGCGACCGGGCGGCATCGAGGAACTGATTCGCATCCTGCCCGATGGCGTTTGCCTGTTGCCGCTGTTCCTCGATGTTCGCAAGGGCACCATCGACGAATTCAAGCGCGCGGTCGATCCCTATGAGCCCATGGTCGCCAAGCTGGCCGAGGCGAAGGTCGACATCATCCATCCCGAGGGCGCGCCGCCGTTCATGCTGCTCGGCTACAAGGGCGAAAGTGAGGTTATCGCGCGCTGGGAAAGGAAATACGGGGTTCCTGTTTTCACATCCGGCAGCAATCATGTTCGCGCCTTGCGGGCGCTCGGCGTCAGGAAATTCGTCGGCGCGACCTATTTCACCGGGCCGATCAACGACGTGTTCAGCAAATATTTCGTCGAGGCGGGCTTCGACGTGCTGGGCATGGAGGGGCTCGACGTTCCCTTCCATGACGTCGGCCAATTGTCGCCCTACGAGGTTTACGCGCATGTGAAGCGCGCCTTCCTCAAGCAGCCGAAGGCGGAGGCGATCTATCTGCTGGGCTCGGGCTGGCGCGTGATGGAGATGATCGAGGAACTGGAGCAGGATTGCGGCGTGCCCGTCATTCACCCGATCACGGCGCGGTCGTGGGAAATCCAGCGACGTCTGAGCATCCGTCAACGTGTTGAAGGCTATGGCCGGTTGCTCGCGGAAATGCCGCTCGACTAGGAAGGCCACCGCTTGACGGACGCTGACCGATCAATTCCAATCCGGCTCAAATCGGGGTCGAAACGAAGGTTTCGGCCAACTGGGGAAACGCCATGAAGTTCGGACTTTTTTCCAATAATCGCCGGTTTGAGCGCAGCCTCGGCGACGCCTGGGATCTCGATATCGCCGAAATTGTCGCGGCGGAGCGGTTGGGATTCGACGAGGTCTGGGTCAGCGAGCATCAGACGCCCGCGGAGCTCATCATCGCCAAGGCCGCGGCGCTGACAAAAACCATCCGCATGGGCGCGGGCGTGCGCCCGCTCGGCTATTATCATCCCATCCAGATCGCGCTGGAAGCCAACGCCACCGATCAGTTAACCCATGGCCGCTACATGCTCGGCATCGGCCATGGATTTCATCCCCGGCAGATGGAATGGCGCGGGCGCGATCCCAAGGATACGCGCGCCATGGTCGAGGCGTCCATCGAACTCATCCTGAAATTGTGGAACGCCACGGGGCCGGTCGATTACGATGGGCCCTACTGGACGGGCAAACAGATGATCCTGCAATGCCCGCCCTTGCAGCGTCCGCATCCGCCGGTCGCGATCGCCTGCATCAATTCGACAAGCTCGGTCGAGTTGGCGGGTCGTCTCAATCTCAAGGTGCTCACGGGTGATTTCATTCCGGTGAAGCGGCTGCGCCTATTCGGCGACACGCTGATGGCGGCGCAGGCGAAGGCCGGCCACAAGCCGACCCGCAACATGCTGAACGCCACGCGCGTGGTCTATGTCGCGGATACGGACAAGCAGGCGCGCGAGGACATGCGCGAGTCCTATGAAAAGACCATCGCGTGGGAGATCGAGAACACCCCGCATCATCAGGCCGAGCGCATCCCCGCGGGCGGGACTTTGAAGGACATCACCTTCGATTATCTCGTCGACACTGGCAACGTGTTCATCGGCGGCCCCGACACCGTGCGAAAGCGCATCGTCGATTTTTACGAGGAGGCCGGCGGCTTCGGTCGCCTGCAGTTCCACGCGGGCCGCGATTACGCCACGCCCGAAAAACTCGTGAAGTCGATGGAATTGTTCATGGCGGAAGTTGCGCCGAAGATCGAGCATCTCGACCCAGACGTCGATTCCACCCGCGCGGCGGCGGAATAGAAATCATGACCGGAACCCGTTTTCCCGCCCTGCCGCGGGAAGAAATGGACGACGCGCAGAAGGCGATGTTCGACCGGATCGCCGCCAGCCCGCGCGGTGGTGTGCGCGGCCCCTATCCCGCGCTCATGCGCCATCCGGAACTGGCGAAAGTGCAGGAAATTTATGGGCATCACGTGCGTTACAACAACACGCTACCTGAACGCCTGAAGGAACTTGCCATCATCGTCACCGCGCGCCACTGGAGCGCCCAATACGAGTGGTACGCGCATCGCTCGCTGGCCGAAAAGCAGGGCGTGTCGCCGGCGGTCTGCGACGCCATCGCTCATGGCGAGCGGCCCGAGGGGCTCGATGACGCCGCTCAAGCGATCTTCGATTTCACCTCGATCCTGCTGAAAACGCGCGAGATCGATGACGCGACGTTCTCGGCCGTCCATGATCGCTTTGGCGACAAGGGCGTGCTCGATCTCATCGCGTTGATTGGCAACTACACGACGGTCGCCCTGATCCTGAATGTCGACCGCCACCCCATTCCGCCAGAGGCGACGCCCCTGCCGGAATTGGGATAACGCGCTTGCCGCGTGGCGGCTATTTTTTCTTTCCGTAGTCCAACATGTGGGAGCAGCCGGCCTTGCTGGCCCAGTATTGCATTGCGCGGAAAAGATCCTTGCCGCCGGGGCCATCGGCGTCGCGCATCGCGATTTCGCCCGCCGACATGAACTTCACGTCGCCGCCAAGCGCGATGGCTTCCTTCTGCACCTTGGCGTTCTGCGGCACGTAGATCGAGATTTTCAGCACTTCGCCGAGCGTGCGGCCCACGGCCGTGAAACCATGGCCGCGCATGAGAGCGACCTTGTGCTTGCCCAGCGCCCTGGCGAGGTCGCGACCCTGCGCCACGTTGGCGACGAGCAGGCCGGTGTCGCCGAACTTGTCGCGGATATCCCAAACGGGCACCTCGGTGCCGATGGGGCTCGACGTATGCAGGCAGGCGCGCAGCGGCACGGAACTGATGCTGAAGGGCAGCACCTCGAGCGCGTGGCTATGCACGACGGCCTGAACATCGTCGTTGGCCTCATAGGCGCCGCAATGGATGAACCGCTCGTGATAGCCGGGATCGGTGCGCCCGTCGGTGATGTTGCCCTCGAAGTCGAACTCCATGATATCGGACATTTCGACGAGTTCGGGGCTGCGCGAGCGCGACAGGAAAAACCGCTTGGGGTTGTCGGGGTTGCGCACGCTGACGTGGCCGAAGGCGTCAACGACGCCCTGGCTGGCGAGAATGCGGTTGGCGAGAACGAGCTCGTTCTTCAGCGCGTCGATATCGGTCATGGGCGTTCCTCGATGATTATGTCGGCGTCTTTTACGCCTTGGCCGGGATCGGACGCAACCAGTCGAGGAAGGTCATCAATGGCTCGTCCGAGACGCGCAGCAGATAGCTCTGTTCGCGGGCGGTGAACGTGTATCCCCGCCCGCTGGGAGTCGCGACCACGTCGCCACGCGTCCAGTTGAACGCGACATCGTCAAACCGGGCCTCTCCCGCGCCGACCATCACCGCGTGAATGCAATTCAACGTGGATGGCGCGACCTCGAACGAGGCGCCTGCCTCCAGGCGAAGCACGTGCAGCGCGATGGTGCGCATGGCCGGGGCGCCGAGTTGTATCTCGCGCACGCCCGGCGATTTTTCCGGGGCGTCCGCGAGGCGCGCGACGGTCTGCTCGAACGGGAAGCGACAGGGCGAGGCGGCGTCGATGATGTCGGATTTCTCGATCATGTCCTCGTGGTGCTCGAAGAACATCGGCCCCAAAAGGTGCGTCAGTGGCACGTCGAGGAAGTCGAGCCAGTAGGCGCTGGCGTTGGTTTCGTTCGAATGGGCGTGCCAGGACCAGTTCGGCGTCAAAAGCACGTCGTTCTCGACCATCGGAATTTTCTTGCCATCGACGATCGTGTACATGCCGGGCTTCGATTGCAGCACCAGACGCAACGCATTCGAGGTGTGCCGATGCGAACGGGCGACCTCGCCCGCCTTGACCATCTGATAGGCGCTCACGAGGGTGGTGACGGTCGGGTAGTGATTGCCCGGAATCGGATTGTTGAGAATGAGATTGCGGCGCTCGGCGAGTTCCGTGTTGACGAAACGCCCGGCCGCGTCGAGCGCCGCGTGCGCGACCGCGTAGGTCCAGTGCGCCGGAGCGAACTTGTTCTTGGGGATGGCGTACATCGAGGGCTCGCGCTTGGCCCAGCCGTTCTCGATGCCCGCCTTGCCCAGCAGGCCAAGCAGTTCCTCCATGTTTCCGGCGCGGTTGAAGTCTTCCGGTTCGACGTGAGCCATGCGCTCGGTTCCTCTCCTGACTCGTTTAGGATGTTGGCCGTATTCGACGCCGCCGCGCGTCCGCGGTCAAGCGGGTGCGATTGACTCGACGGTCCCGCGGGGCACACGATGGGAGGAACAGGGCGCGTCGTTTCGACGCGTCCTACAACAAATTCAGGGGGCATGCGACCATGAAGCTGACCGGGGGCGAAGCGCTCGTCAAACAACTCGAATTTGAAGGCGCCAGCCAGATTTTCGGCATACCCGGCGTGCAACTGGATTGGGCGGTTGACGCCTTGCGGCGCTCATCATCGATCGCCTTTCGCACCACGCGCAACGAGCAGTCAACTTCCTACATGGCCGATGGCTTTTCGCGCGTCACGGGCAAGCCGGGCGTCTGCATGGTGGTGCCGGGTCCGGGCGTGCTCAACGCGTTGGCCGGCCTGTCGACGGCCTATGCCTGTGGCTCGAAGGTGCTTTGCGTGGCGGGGCAGATCGACTCGCGCGGCGTTGGCAAGGGCTATGGCCTGTTGCACGAAATCCAGAAGCCGCACGGTGTTTTCGATTCCGTGACGAAATGGCACGCGATGGCCAATTCCGTCGCGGAAATTCCTGGGCTTATCCGGCGGGCGCATGTCGAGATGCATTCGGGTCGACCCGCGCCTGTCGCCGTCGAAATACCGCAGGATATTCTGGCGACCACGGCCGACGTGGAGCTGATCGCGCCGCCGGACGATTTCGACGGGCGCACGCCGCCCGATCAATCCGCCATTCGCGCCGCCGCCGAAATGTTGCAGGGCGCTGAATTCGCGGTCATCTACGCGGGCGGCGGCGTGCTCGCCGCGCGGGCGTCGAAGTCGCTCGTCAGGCTCGCCGAACGGCTTGGCTGTCCCGTCATCATGAGCGAGCAGGGGCGTGGCGCGATATCGGATCGCCATCCGCTGGCGTTCACCACGCTCGAGGGCCGCGTTCTCGCGCCGCAGGCCGACGTCATGCTTGTCGTCGGCAGTCGCTTCATCGAGAACCGTGGTCCCGAGCCGGTATGGAGCGCGCCGGGGCAGAAATATATCTACGTCAACATCGATCCCAATGGCGGCGCCTGGCCGCGTCCGGAGGGCGAGCATGTGCAGGCCGACGCCGGCCTCGCCCTTGAAGCCTTGGCCGACGAGATCGACGCGCGGCAGGGGCGTCGGCGCGAGATCGACGGCGGCAAGCTCGCGGCGCTGCGCGCGTGGCGACAGTCGCAAATTGACGCGATCGAGCCGCAGGCGGCCTATGTGCGCGCCATACGCGCCGCGTTGCCCGACGACGGCGTATTCATCAACGAACTCACGCAGGTCGGCTATTTCGCGCGCGTCGCCTATCCAGTCTACGAGCCGCATACGATGATCACGCCGGGCCATCAGGGCACGCTTGGCTATGGATTTCCGACGGGACTTGGCATTGCCGCGGGCGCGCCCGACAGGCCGGCCATCGCCATCACCGGCGACGGCGGTTTTGGCTGGTGCCTGCAGGAACTCTCCACCGCGAAGAAGTATAACATTCCGCTCGTGACGGTCGTCTTCGCCGACGGGCATTTCGGCAACGTGCGTAATCTGCTCAACCAGCAATTTGGCGCGAGTTATCAAACCGAACTCGGCAATCCCGATTTCGTCGCGCTGGCCAAGGCCTTTGGCGTCAACGCCATGCGCGTCGGCGATCCCGTCGCGCTCGGCGGCGTGCTGAAGGAGCTTGTCGCCGCGCGGGCGCCGGCGCTGGTCGAGGTTCCCGTCGGTCCCATGCCCGATCCGTGGAGCGTCCTGCGCCTCAAGGGCAAGCAGATGCCCGACGCCCCGCGATTCCGCTGAGCGTCGGGCGCGCGGCGATCACGGCTCCAGATAGTCCGTGATCGCCTTTTTGTAGTCGTCCTCGCGGCTCAATCGCTTGATCATCGCGTCGGACGCGACGCCCTTGATGTCTTTCGGCTTCACGCCGTCGCGCAGGGCCTGCATGGTGGCGCGGGTCGCTTCCACGGCCGCCATGAAGGGCAGGTGCCCCTGAAGCGCGAAGCGCACGCCATGCGCCGCCAGAAAAGCCTTGTCGTCGATTTCGGGCACCAGAGCGCCGAACATGACCGGCAATTTGGTTGTCGCGTGCACGGCCTCGATTTCCGCCTTCGTGCGAACGCCCGCGAGAAAGATTCCGTCAACGCCGCATTTTTCATAGGCGCGAATACGCGCCAGCGTGTCGTCGAGCCCGGTCATCATGATCGAGCCGGTTCGCGCGAGAATGACGAGGCTTTTGTCGCTTCGCGCGGCGACAGCGGCCTTCATCTTGCCGACGCCTTCCTCGATGGAGGTCGGCCGCGTTTTGCCATCGGCGAAGGGGCGCGGCAGCAGTGTATCCTCGATGGTGAGGGCGGCGATGCCGGCGGCTTCCAGCTCCTCGACGGTGCGCATGACGTTCAGCGCGTTGCCATAGCCGTGGTCGGCGTCGGCGACGACGGGGATCGAGCAGGCGCGATTGATCCGCAGCGCCTGTTCGGCGAATTCGGTGAGCGTCAGCACGATGAGATCGGGCGCGCCCAGCACCGCGAGAGAGCCGATGGAGCCGGCGAACATGGCGGCCTCGAAGCCGATATCCTGCGCGATGCGCGCGGACAGGGGATCGAAGACGGAGGCTGGATAGATGCAGGACGATCCCCCGAGGATCGCGCGGAAGGCCTCGCGTCTTGGCGTCCAGTTCATTGGCGCATGCTCCATGCTGTTCTTGGGTTGATCATCAATAGCACACGACAAAGCGCGATCGATCTCGGCCGCTGAAGGACTCCAGAAACGTCCGCAGGTCGGTCAGAAGGCGCGTCCGCGCGTCGGTTGACAGCGGCGCCGCGCCGAGACCGGCGAGCCAGTTTTCGAACGCCTCGGCGCGCGGTCCGGTCGCGCGGTCGGCGATCAGCGTCCGCAATTCGTCGATGTCGCGGTACTTGCCGGCGAGGAAACCGAGAAAGTCCCGTTCGATATCCGCCGCCGCGATGGACGGCATATACATGCCCCCGCAGGAACAGCCCGCGTCGTGTGGCGCGGCCAGTCCCTCGATCCAGAGGTCCGCCAGTTCGGCGAATTCGTCGCGCGCGCCGGAGCCCGATCGCCGCGACATCGCCATTGTCATGACGCCTTCGCCATGGCCTCGCGCCGGCGGTTCGTGGCCGCGGCATCGACCTTGCCGCTGGCGTCGAGGATTACGCCATATTCGGCCTCCGCGATTTCGCGGCTGACGTAGCCTTCCGCGACGTCGAAGGCCACGCGCTCGGGCTCGCGCTCGGTCGGCGGGCCGAAGCCGCCGCCGCCGCCGGACAGATGATGAATCTGGTCGCCGACCTCCAGCCGCCGCGTGTAGACCTTGGCGTTGGGCAGATCGTCGATCAGCGTGCCGCCAATGCGCAGGTCGACCTTGTTGCCAAGCGCGTCCTTGCCGCCTTCCAGCCCCCACGGCGCGCAATGGGCGCGGTCGATCTGGGTGTTGACGGTGAAGGGCGCGCGCGCCTCGATCACGCGATGAATGCCGAGGCCACCACGCCAGCGACCGGCGCCGCCCGAGTTCTCGCGCAAAGCCAGTTGGCGGATCAGCACGGGGAATTTCGTTTCCGCCTGCTCCATCGGGCTGTTGTGGGTGTCGCCATCGTTAAGACAGACCGTGGCGGGCATGCCATCCTCGGTCTTCTTGGCGCCCCAACCACCGCCGAGCGGGCCGAAATTGCCGAAGTAGAAACGTCCGTCCTTCGGATGCACACCCCACATGTTGATGGTCATCAGGTCGGCGTGATGGCCGGCGATGACGCGCTCGGAAATCGCCGGGGCGAGCGCCTTGAACAGCGAGTCCACGATGGTCATGGGATAGGTCATCCATTGCCGCATCGCGGCGGGCCGCACGGCGCTGACGACGGTGCCGGGCTGGAGAATGACCTTCAGCGAGCGGAACGAGCCCTGGTTGATCGGGTAATCCGTCGGCGATGTGATGCACTTGTAGGCGACTTCCGCGCAGGCGTAGCCGGTTGTCGGGCCCGAGTTGTAGAAGCCGCGCACCTGCTTGCTGACCTCGGAAAGATCGATGGTGGCCTCGTCGCCCTCGATGACGATGCGGACCTTGATCGGCACGCGCTGGCCGATGTCGACGCCATCGTCGTCCATGAAGGCCTCGGCCTCGTAGACGCCGTCGGGAATCGAGCGGGTCAGTTCGCGCGCGCGCGCCTCCGACTGGTCCATGATGCGCGCGATGGCGACGAGGGTTTCCTCGCGGCCATAACGGTTGAGCAATTCGATGTAGCGGCGCTCGCCGGTCTTGACCGCCGTGACCTGCGCGCGCAGGTCGCCCATGGCGCGCTCGGGCACGCGCACGTTCATGCGGATGATGTCGACGAGATCCTCGTTGACGACGCCTTCCTTCTGATACCGCATGATCGGTATCTGGATGCCTTCGGAATAGATGTCCGTCGTCACGCCGCCGAGCGCGCCGCCGACATCCTGCCAGTGCGCCATGCAGCAGGTGAAGCCCGCGAGCGCGCCCTCGTGGAAAACGGGCATGGTGAAGGTGAAGTGATTCAGGTGGCTGCCGGTGAGATAGGCGTCATTGGTGACGTAGATGTCGCCCGGCTTCATGTTCTCCTTGCCGAACTTCTCGATCTTCGCCTTGACGGTCTGCGACATGCCGCGAATGAACATCGGCAGGCCCAGGCCGATCGACACGGTCTCGCCGTTGGGCGTGAAGAGCCCGACGGTGAAGTCGAGCGCCTCGTAGATGATCATGTTGTAGGCCGTCCGCATGAGATTGGTTTTCATCTCCTCGGTCACGGCCAGCACGCCATTCTTGATGATGGCGGTCAGTACGGCGTCGGCGGCGCGCTTGGGCTGGGCTGCGGCGGTGGTCATGGCGTTCAATGGCTCCGTCCGATGGCGATGACGAGGTTGCCGAAACGATCGACCTCCAGATGGTCGCCCGGCAGGACGACGGTGGTGGAGGCATGTTCCTCGACGAGCGCCGGCCCCTCGATCCGGTTGCCGGCGAGCAGGCGTTCGCGCTGGAAAATGGGCGTCGAAACCGCCTTGCCGATCTCGCTGAAATAGACGTCGCGGGCTGGCAGGCGCGCGTCCGCCGGCGGCTCGGCGCCTCCGGCCGCGATTGGCGACAGGGCGGGTTTTTTCATCTGGCCGGTCACCGTGGCGCGAAGGCTGACGATTTCGGCGGGCTCGTTGGGCGCGCAGGTGCCATAGCGCGACAGATGCACGTCGTCGAAGCGCTTCTTGATCGCGGCGCGGTCCTGGCCGGCGAACAACTCATTCGGCAGGTCGATGGTGACCGAATGCTCCTGTCCGACATAGCGCATGTCGGCGGCGCGGGCGATGGTCGCCTCCGCGTTGGCGATGCCGCTGCCGGCGAGCGCGGTCATGCCCTCGGCGATCATGCCATCGTAGATTTTCTCGATCTGCTCGAACGAGGCGTCGGCCAGCCGCATCGGCGCCGTGCGGACGTAGTCGTAGCGCAGATCTGAAAACAGCATGCCAAAGGCGCAGAAATGTCCGGGCGCGCGCGGGATGATAACTTGCGACGTGCCGATTTCGCGCGCGACGGCGGACGCATGCAGGGGCCCCGCGCCGCCGTAGGCGATCATCGGGAAGGCCGCCGCGTCGAGGCCGCGTTCGGTCGAAACGCCCTTCACGGCGTAGGACATGGTCGTCGCCGCGATCCGCAGCACGCCCTCGGCCGCCGCGATCACCGACATGCCCAGCGGGCCGGCCACGTGCTTTTCCAGCGCGCGTTCGGCGGCGGGAATGTCGAGCTTCATCTCGCCGCCCAGAAAGCGCGCGGGATCGAGACGGCCCAGCAGCAGGTTGGCGTCCGTGACGGTCGGCTCCTCGCCGCCAAGTCCATAGCAGGCCGGGCCAGGCGTCGCGCCGGCGCTGCGCGGACCCACGCCAAGACCGCCGCCCGCGTCCAGCCGCGCGATGCTCCCGCCGCCGGTGCCGACCTCGAAAATATCGATCATCGAGATCTGCACGGGCAGGGCTTCGTTGTAGCCGCCTACGAGCGCGGCGCCGGTCGTGAGGGCGTCGCCATTGTGGATGACGCCGGCCTTGGCGGTCGTGCCTCCCATGTCGAAGGCGATGGCGTCACTCATGCCAAGCGCGTTGCAAAGCGCGCGCGCGCCGATAACGCCGGCCGCCGGGCCGGACTCCAGCATGCGGATGCAATGTTCCTTGGCCTGCGCGGATTCATAAAGCCCGCCCGACGACTGGACCAGCAGGAACGAGCCCTCGAAACCGTGCTGGGCCAGATGTTCGTCGATGCCCGCCACGTAGGCGCTGACCTTGGGGCCAACGTAGGCGTTGGCCACAACCGTCGAACATCGCTCGAACTCGCGATATTCCTGCGACAGTTCGTGCGAGGCCGACACGAAGGCGCGCGGCAGCCGTTCGCGGACGATTTCCTTGACCCGGCGTTCGTGGGCGTTGTTGCGATAGGAATGCAACAGCATGATGCCGACGGCCTCGATGTCGAGCGCGGCGAGTTGATCGCAGATGGCGTGGATCGAAGCTTCGTCGAGCGGGGTGTCGACGTCGCCCTCGGCCGTCAGCCGTTCGATCGCCTCGAAGCGCAACGAGCGCTGGACGAGGGGACGATGCTTGCGGAAATAAAGATTGTAGGCGTCGGGCCGGTTGATGCGACCGATTTCGTAGATGTCGCGAAAGCCCTTGGTGACGATCAGGGCCGTGCGCGCGCCCGATCGCTCCAGCATGGTGTTGATGGCGATGGTCGAGCCATGCAGGAAAATATCGGCCTCCGCGAAGGTCGCGCCGGCCTTTTCCACGCCGTGGCTGATGCCCTCGACCAAGCGCGCGGGGGTGGATAGGGCCTTTCCGTATAGCAGTTCGCCCGTTTCCTCGCGGAAGGCCGCGACGTCGGTGAAGGTGCCGCCGATATCCGCCGCCAGCCGGGTTCCCGGTCTCGCCGTAGGGTTCTGACTCTTGGGCTCCACTCTTTCCTCGCTATCGTCCTGGCGCGGCCGCGAAGCCGCTGCGCTGTTCATCGCGTTTCCGGTTTTCTTCTGGCGGGAATGGCCTTCCCTGTCCAGAGGGGTCAGGCCGCGCCCGGGACAGCCGCGGGGTCGACGTAGCCGATCAGCCGCGATACCTCGAGCGCCGCGTCCTTCACCACCTTGATGCACGCGCTTTCCAGTTCCCGCGTGAAACGGTCGGTTGGAAACGAGATGGCGAGCGCGGCGACCACGTGACCCGCGTGATCAACTATGGGCGTGGAGATCGCGCACAGGTCCGGAGTGAATTCGCCAAAGGCGATGGCGTAGCCGCGTTCGTGGGTTTTCTGGATTTCAGCGATATATGCGTCGACGCCGAGGCCCATGATGATCGTGCCATCGGACGCCACGACCGAGCTCAGATAGTCGCGTAGATCGCGCTCGGAGAAGCCTGAAAGCATGGCGCGCCCGGCGGCGCCGACGTAAAGCGGCGCTTCCGCCCCGATTTCGACGATACGCCGGACGTTTTGCGTGCTTTCGACGAATTCCACGGTGACGCGGCGATTGCCGCGGCGCACGGAAAGAATGATCGTTTCGTCGACATCCTCACGCATGCGCCGCATGATGGGCTGTGCGATTTCGCGAACGTCGATCTGGCGACGGCCTGCCGCGGCCAGCCGAAGCCAACCGAGGCCGAGAGCCCAATCCTCCGTCCGGCCGTCCCTCGCGCGCGCCAGATCGCGACGCTCCAGAGCCTCCAGCGCCGAGCGGACGAAGGGTTCGGGCGCCTCCGCGCAGGCGGCGATCGCCGCAACGCTGGATTGCTCGCCGGTCCGGATGCAATTGAGGATGTGCGCCGCGCGGCTGACCGCCTCGATGCGGTAACGGCGGGAATCCGACGCTTCATGCGCGCCGATCGCGGTGTCGGCGTTCGGGAGCCGTTCGACCTTCATGCGTTTCCTCGTTCACCGGCTTTTCATCGCGCATGGCCGTTCCATGCATGTCGCCCGCGCAATCGCTTTGGCGACACTACCAAATAGCTGGCCCCTCATGAAAGCCCGAAACGCGGGCGCCCATCCCGCCGGCTCGTGGGCCTCTTGCGCGGCTCGCGTCAACCTTGTTTAAAACAACCGGTCGCGCGGCGAACGCGCCGGAAAATCACGGGACGGGAATTCGGATTCATGGGCGAGTTTGGCATAGGTCAGCCGGTCCGGCGCAAGGAAGACACCCGACTGCTGCGGGGGCGGGGTCAATTCACCGACGATATCAACCTCGATGGTCAGGCCTGGGCCGCTTTCGTGCGTTCGCCGCATGCCAACGCCCTTTTTTCATCCATCGACGCGACGGCCGCTCTGTCCATGCCGGGCGTTGTCGCCGTCATCACGGGGGAGGATCTCGCCGCCGCCGGCGTGGGCCTGCTATTGAACGACGCCGCCTACAAGAACCGCGATGGCGCGCCCATGCACAAGCCGCCGCGCGAGGTTCTGCCGCGCCGTCAGGCCCGCTTCGTGGGCGAATGCCTGGCCATCGTGGTCGCGGAGACGGCGGCGATGGCACGCGACGCCGCGGAAGCGGTCGAGGTCGATTACGAGCCATTGCCGGCGGTCGCCAATGGCGCGCGGGCGCTCGAACCGGACGCGCCGCGCGTCTGGCCGGAGTTCGGCACGAACGCCGTTGTGCATTGGGAGTATGGCGACGCGGCAAAGGTGGAGACCTTGCTGGCGGGCGCCCATAAGCGCGTCGCCGTCGATCTTGTGAACAACCGGCTGGCGCCGAGCCCGATGGAGCCGCGCGCCGCCTCGGCCGAATACGACGCGGCGACGGGTTCCCTGACCGTTTACACACCTTCGCAGGGCGGTCGCCGCCTGCAAGGCAATCTCGCGCGCTTGTTGAGCTTGCCGGTCGACAAGACACGCATCGTCTCGCGCGACACCGGCGGCGGTTTCGGCGTGCGCAGCAAGATGTTCCCGGAGACGGTCGCGGTCGCCTTCGCCGCCAAGACGCTGGGCCGGCCGGTGAAATGGCGCGGCGATCGCTTCGAGACCTTTGTCTCCGATTATCACGGTCGCGATCAGGTCAATCACGCGGAAATGGGTTTCGACGCGGATGGCCGCATCATCGCGATGAAACTCGACACGATGGTCAACGTCGGCGCCTATCTTTCAGAGAATGGCCTGCGTCTGCCGATGGAAGGCGGCGGCCGCATCATTCCCTGCGTCTATCACGTGCCGGAGTTCTATTTTTCCGTGAAGCCGACCTTCACGAACACGGTCTGCACGGACACCTATCGCGGCGCCGGTCGACCCGAGGCGAATTACATCACCGAGCGGCTGATGGACAAAGCGGCGGAGGCGCTGGGATTGCCGCGCGATGAAATCCGCCGCCGCAATTTCATTCGCGAGGACCAGATGCCCTACAAGACGCATCTGGGCTTCACCATCGACTCCGGCGATTTCGACGGCACCATGAAAATGGCGATGGATGGCGCGGACTGGAACGGTTTTCCCGCGCGTCGGGCGGAGTCGCTCAAGCGCGGCAAGCATCGCGGCATCGGGCTTTCCGTGTTCATCGAGGGCGCGGGCAGCCGGCCGGTCGAGGGCATGCGCATCCGGTTCGAGGAGAATGGCGATATTTCCGTCATCGCTGGCACTTATTCACATGGACAGGGCCACGAGACCGTCTATTCGCAGCTCGTGCATGAATTCCTCGGCGTCGATTTCGAACGGGTGAAGCTCATCAATGGCGATACGGCCAATTCGCCCAAGATGTCGAATGGCACCTTCGGTTCGCGCTCGTCGATGGTCGGCGGCATGGGCATCAAGCAGGCCAGCGAGGTCATTCTGGTCAAGGCGCGCAAGATCGCCGCGCATCTGTTGCAGGCGGAGGCGGAGCGAGTGACCTTCGCCGAGGGCGTCTTCAAGGCCAACGCCAGCAGCATCACGATCGAGGAGGTCGCGAAGGCGGCGCGCGATCCGCGGCGATTGCCCGAGGGCATGACGCCGGGTCTCGACGAGGAAGTCACCTTCGAGAACGATGTCGAAAACTTCCCGAACGGCGCGCATGTCGTCGAACTCGAGATCGACCCCGAGACAGGAATCATCGAGTTGCTCAATTACGTCGCCGTTGATGACTGCGGCGTCGTGCTCAATCCCTTCATCGTGCATGGGCAGGTCTATGGCGGCGTTGTTCAGGGCGTGGGTCAGACACTTACGGAAGACGTCGTTTACGACGCGTCCGGACAGTTGCTGACCGCGTCGTACATGGATTACGGCATGCCGCGCGCGGCGCACATGTCGCATATCGAGGCGCATTTCAACGTCGTGCCCTGCAAGACCAATGGTCTTGGCGTGAAGGGCGCGGGCGAGGCGGGCGCCTGCGGCGCGCCGCCCGCCATCGTGTCGGCTGCGATCAACGCGCTCTGGGACTACGGTGTCCGGCATATCGACATGCCGCTGACCCCCGAAAAGGTATGGCGCGCTATCGAGGACGCGAAATCACAGAAGGCCGCGTGAGCGGCGCCAAAGAGTCGAGCGGAGGACAAGACGTGCTTTACGACGTTCAGATGACCGTGAATGGTCAGGCGGTATCGGGGAAGGTGGAGGCGCGCACGCTGCTCGCGCAGTTCATTCGCGAGCATTTGCGGCTGACGGGCACGCATGTGGGCTGCGACACCACGCAGTGCGGTTGTTGCGTCGTGCACGTCGACGGCGTGGCGATGAAATCCTGCACGATGCTGGCCGTTCAGGCCGAGGGCAAGGCGATCACCACGATCGAGGGCCTGGCGGCCGAGGATGGAACGCTGCACCCGATGCAGCAGGCGTTCCGCGATCATCATGGCCTGCAATGCGGCTTCTGTACGCCGGGCATGGTGATGATGGGCGTCGACATCGCCCGTCGCCTGCCGGGCGCGGACGAAAAGACCGTGCGCCATCAGCTTGAGGGCAACATCTGCCGTTGCACCGGCTATCAGGGCATCGTCGAGGCGATCATCGACGGCAGCGCCAAGATCAACGCCGTGCGGTCGTAGGAGAAATCGTCATGCACAATTTCAATTATCACCGCGCCTCCGACGTTGCCGGCGCCGCCGCGCTGCTCAAGGACGTCGATGACGGCAAGCTGCTCGCCGGCGGCATGACGCTTCTGCCGACCTTGAAGAACCGCCTCGCCGCGCCGAGCGATCTGATCGATCTGGCGGGCGTCAGCGATCTCAAGGGCATTTCCATCGAAGGCGACGAGGTTGTCATTCGCGCCATGACGCCGCACGCCGTGGTCGCCGCTTCGCATGAAGTGGCGACCGCCATTCCCGCGCTCGCGGCGCTCGCCGGCGGCATTGGCGATCCCGCCGTGCGCCACCGCGGCACCATCGGCGGCTCGGTCGCCAACGCCGATCCAGCGGCTGATTATCCCGCCGCTATCGTGGGTCTGAACGCCACGGTCGTGACCAACCAGCGTTCCATCGCCGCGGATGATTTCTTTCTCGGTCTGTTCGAAACCGCGCTGCGGCCGGGCGAGATCATCACCTCCGTGCGTTTCAAAAACCCCTCGCGCGCGCATTATCTCAAGTTCCGGCATCCTGCGTCCGGTTACGCGGTCGTGGGCATCATGGTCGCGCAATACGCGTCGGGCGTTCGCGTCGCCGTGACCGGCGCCGGGCCGAGCGTGTTCCGCGTGTCCGCGATGGAGGCGGCGCTCGACAAGTCGTTCACGCCAAAGTCGATCGCGGATATCGCGGTCTCCGCCGATCAGCTCATGGGCGACATCCATTGCAGCGCTGAATATCGCGCGCATATCGTCAAGGTCTACGCCCGCCGCGCGGTCGAGGCGTTGACCGCCTGAAGCCTCGCTCGCCGAAGCGTCATTGAACGAACAGGGGCAATGAAATGGGTGAATTCGCCATTGGCCAGCCGGTGTCGCGCTTCGAGGATCCGCGCCTGTTGCGCGGGGGCGGCCGCTATGTCGACGACATGTCGCTGCCGCACATGGCGTTCGGTCACGTGGTGCGCTCGCCGCATCCGCACGCGCGCATTCTGAAAATCGATACGCGGCGGGCGCGGCAGGCGCCTGGCGTAATCGCCGTGCTGACCGGCGAGGACTGGCTGACATCGGGCTTTGGCGATCTGCCGACGGCGACGGGCAAGAAAAAGCGCGATGGCTCGCCCATGTATCGACCGAAGTTTCCAGCGATGACGGTCGACAAGGCGCGTTATGTCGGCGATCCCGTGGCTTTCGTCGTCGCCAACACCGCGCTCGAGGCGCAGGACGCCGCCGAACTGGTCGAGGTCGATTACGATCCCTTGCCCGCGATCACCGACACCGCCCACGCGCACGAGGATGGCGCGCCGCAAGTCTACGACGATTGCGCCAACAACATCTGCTTCGTCTATCAGGAAGGCGACAAGGACAAGACCGACGTGGCGATCGCCGCCGCGGATCGCGTCATCAAGCGGCGTTTCGTCATCAGCCGCGTCACCGCCGCGACGATGGAAACGCGCGGCTCCATCGGCCATTACGACAAGGCCGCCGATCGCTACACCTGTTACACGACGTTGCAGCGCGCGCTGAATTTCCGCGAGGAACTCGCCGAGACGCTGCGGATTCCCGAGAGCAAGTTGCGCATCGTCGCCGGCGATATCGGCGGCAGCTTCGGCATGAAATCAGGCGTGTTCAACGAGGTTGGTCTCGTGCTTCTGGGCTCGAAGGTCACGGGGCGGCCGGTCAAATGGGTCGCGACGCGCTCTGAATCCTTCATCGCCGACGCGCACGGTCGCGACAACGTGACGGAAGCCGAACTGGCCCTCGACAAGAACGGCAAGTTCACGGGCCTGCGCGTGCGAACGCTTTATAACGCGGGTTCCTACACGCAGCCGGGCTCCGATAGTGGCGCGTCCAGCAACGTCGGAACGCTCGCGGGCGTTTACATGACGCCCGCCGTGCATGTCGACGTCACCGGCGTCCTGACAAACACCAACCCCATGCGCCCCTTCCGTGGCAATGGCCGCCCCGAGGCGGCTTTCGTCATCGAGCGCATGGTGGACATCGCCGCCGACGAAATCGGCATGGACCCGGCGGAATTGCGTCGCATCAACATGATCCCGCCAAGCGCCATGCCTTTTCAGACGGGTCTGTCGTTCAATTATGATTGCGGCGAGTTCGAGAAGGTTCTCGACGAAGCGCTCGCGATGATCGACTACAAGGGTTTCGAGGCTCGCCGGGCGGAGGCGCGCAAGCGCGGCAAGCTGCGCGGCATCGGCATGTCCTACACGATCGAGAAAGCGGCGGCGCCGGGTTACGAGGGCGCCGAGGTGCGCTTTGATCGCACGGGCTCGATCACGCTGATCGCGGGTTCAGTCACGCAGGGGCAGGGCCACGAAACCGTGTTCAAGCAGATCGTCGCGGACCGTCTTGGAATCCACCCCGACGAGATTCATTATCTGCAGGGCGACACGGATCAGGTCTTTCTCGGCGAGGGCACGGGTGGCTCGCGCACGTCCGCGCTGGGCGGTTCGGCCGTCACCTCGGCCACCGAGAAGGTCGTCGACAAGGCGCGCAAGATCGCCGCGCACATGATGCAGGTCGACGACGTGGAATACGCGGATGGCGTTTTCACCAGTCGCAAGACGAACCGCAGTCTTTCGATGAAGGAGGTCGCCAAGTCCGCGACCAATCCGCGCAACGTGCCGAAGGATCTCGAAATCGGCCTCAACGCAACGGCGGCCTACCACACGACGCGGCAGAATTTTCCCAATGGCTGTCACATCGTGGAAGTCGAGATCGACGAGGAGACTGGCGTCGCGACGCTCGACAAATACATCGTTGTCGATGACGTCGGGGTCGTGCTGAACCCGCTGCTGCTCAAGGGCCAAATCGTTGGCGGCATCGCGCAGGGCGTCGGGCAGATGATGATGGAGGAAATCCGGTTCGACCCGGATTCGGGTCAGATACTGACGGGCTCGTTCATGGATTACGCCATGCCGCACGCCGAGATTTTTCCGCACATCGACATCAAAAGCATGCCGGTGCCGACCAAGACGAATCTCCTTGGCGTCAAGGGCGCGGGCGAGGCGGGTTGCGTCGGCGCCATTCCCGCCGTCGCCAACGCTCTCGTCGACGCGCTGACCCATCTGGGCGTGCGCGACGTCGCGATGCCCGCGACGCCCGAACGCATCTGGCGCGTCATCGAGGACGCCAAGCGCGGGCAAACCGCCTGATCAAATCAAAAGGAGCCGTCATGTTGCTGCCAACCACCATCGTCGGTTCCTATCCGCAACCCGACTGGCTAATCGATCGGCAGACCCTCGCGACACGGCCGCCGCCGCGCGTGCGCGCGAAGGAATTGTGGCGTGTCGCGCCGGAATTCCTGGAGCAGGCGCAGGATGACGCGACGCTGCTCGCCATTCGCGATCAGGAGCGCGCGGGGATCGACATCGTCACCGATGGCGAGATGCGCCGGGAATCCTACTCGAACCGTTTCGCGACCGCGCTGGAAGGTCTCGACATCGACAATCCCGCGGTGGTTCCCAGCCGCAGCGGCAAGCCGGACCTCGTGCCGCGCGTGATCGGATCGCTCAGGCGCAAATACGCTGTCGAGGTGCGCGACGTGGAATTTCTACGCCGCAACACGGATCGCCAGATCAAGATCACCGTGCCCGGCCCCTTCACGATGTCGATGCAGGCGAAGGACTTTTATTATGGCGACGAGGTGAAGGTCGCCATGGCCTACGCGGCCTGCGTCAACGAGGAGATCAAGGATCTCGTCGCCGCGGGCGCCGATTTTGTCCAGATCGACGAGCCCTACATGCAGGCGCGGGCCCCGCAGGCGCGCGCCTTCGCCGTGGAGGCGCTGGATCGCGCGCTCGATGGCGTGAAGGTTCCCACGGCCATCCATTTGTGTTTCGGCTACGCCGCGCTGGTGAAGAACAAGCCGCCGGCCTACGCTTTTCTGACCGAACTCGAGCGGTCGAGGTTCGACCAGATTTCGATCGAGACGGCGCAGCCCAATCTCGATCTCGCGGTTCTCGAGCAACTGCCGTCGAAGAAGATCATTCTCGGCGTCATCGATCTTGAAAATCACGACATCGAAACGCCGGAAGTCGTCGCCGCGCGCATCGAGCGCGCCCTGCCGCACATTTCCGCCGACCGGATCATTGTCGCGCCGGACTGCGGTCTCAAATACCTGCCGCGGGCGGTGGCCTACGGCAAGATTTGCGCGATGGTGGCGGGGACGAAAATCGTCCGCGCCAAGCTTGGAGCGGTCACGGCCTGACGCGGTCGAGGCCCATTATCCTATCGTCAGCGTGACAGGCACGTTGCCGCGGGTCGCCCGCGAATAGGGACAAATGCCGTGCGCGTCCTCGACCAGCGCCCTCAGCTTGTCCGGATCGGCGCCGGGCAGCACGACCTTGATATCCGCCTTGAGGGCGAAGCTGATCTCGTCCTTGTCGATGCCGATGGTACAGGTGACGCGCGCGGCCGAGCCGTCGAGACCGTGCTTTTTCGACAGCGCGAGGACCGCCTGTCCGAAGCATGACGACCAACCCAGCGCGAACAGTTGCTCGGGGTTGTGGCCTTCGCCCGAGCCGCCCATGTCCTTCGGCAGCGCCATGGCGAGGCCGAGCGCGCCGTTGTCGAGAACCGCGCGGCCGTCGCGGCCGCCACGCGTGGTCGCCGATGTCGAATATCCCATGATGAACTCCTGTCCGATCGCCGCCAGCCCGTGGGAAAGCCTGTCACCGCGATCGCGTTTCCGCAATCGATGACGTCGTTGAACAGACCATGCCCGGCAAACAATTTCGTGAGGTTCAATGTGTCGCCGGCTTGCGCAGAACCGGCTCTTCGAGGGCGAGCGCAATGGCGTCGGCGATTTCCATGTCGGGGGGCCAGTATATTCCGACATAGCGCCCGCCGTTGACGCCGTCGGACAGGGGCGAGGCCAGCCAGAGCAGGGGCGCCACGATTACCTCGGGCTCCAGCAGCGGCTGGCCCGACGCGGCGGCCTTGCGCTTGCCTTCGGCCGACACGAACGCCGTGTTCACGGCGCCGCCGGGGATGAGCGAATTGCAGGTCACGCCCGTGCCGGTCAGATCCTGCGCCCAGATAAGCGTTTCCGCCTCGATGGCCGTCTTGCTCACGCCATAGGGCGAGTTCTGCCGACGTTGCATCGTCGACAGGCTTGTTGTCACGTTGACGATGCGTCC
Organism: uncultured Hyphomicrobiales bacterium; assembly: GCA_903861645.1. Taxonomy (GTDB): domain Bacteria; phylum Pseudomonadota; class Alphaproteobacteria; order Rhizobiales; family Beijerinckiaceae; genus Terripilifer. Next base: position 6,787 of record CAIOVE010000103.1, on the reverse strand, counting down.
CCAACCGGCGCGGATCATCGCGGGCGCCGCGAAGCGCGACATGAAGTATGTGCCGACCACGTTGGTTTCTATCACCTTCGCCCACATATCAACGTTTGTTTCCCAGAATTTCATGCTGGTGTAGTCGGGGAGCGCCTCGAGATGCGCGGGGCCCTTGCCCGCGTTGTTGACGAGAATATGCAAGCCGCCAAACAGGCGGGTCGTCTCGGCGACCGCGCGTTCGCAATCGCCCTTGTTCGTGATGTCGCAGGGCATGGCCAGCGCCTTGCCGGCGCCGGGCCTGAAAGCGACCTCCGCGACGGCGTGACCCGCCGCGCCCACGTCAATATCGGCGAATACAACGCTCGCGCCGGCGCGCACCATGGCTTGCGCCATCGCCCGCCCAAGGCCATGGGCCGCGCCGGTGACGATGGCGACGCGGCCATCGAGCCTGATGTCGAATGCCGTGGTCATGCCGCGTCAATGTCCGGGTTGATCCGGCAGCGAGACGCCGATCATCGAGTCGCGCGTCACGAGGGCGGCCAGTTCCGCCTCGCTCATCGCCTCCGTTCCGGCGGGGCGCATGGGCACGACCAGAAAGCGCATGTCGGCGGTGGAATCGTGAACGCGCAGCGCGACATCATCGGCGATATGCGTGCCGAACTCCGCCAGCACCGCGCGGGGCTCGCGCACCACGCGCGCCCTGTAGGCCCGGCTCTTGTACCAGCTTGGCGGCAGGCCAAGCAGGTCGCGCGGATAGCAGGAGCACAGGGTGCAAACGACGACGTTATGTTCGTCGGGCTTGTTCTCGACCGCGACAAGCTTTGTCGTGGTCATGTGAAAGCCCAGCTCCGCGACGGCGGCGTTGCCGTCCGCCAGCAGCCTTTGCCGGAACGCGGGATCCGCCCAGGCCTTCGCCACGACGAGCGAGCCATTCGCGGGCGTGATGGAGTCGCGATGCTCGATCTGGCGGCGCACTTCGTCGGCGCTCACGACGCCTTTTTCGATGAGCAATTCCTTCAGGGCGATGCCGAGTATCTGATAATAGGAATGCACCTTGTCGTCGGGTTGCGGCGGCGCGTGCGCGTGCTCATGGTCATGATGATCATGATCGTGGTGGTCGTGATCGGTCATGCCGTTTTCTCCAGCCAGTGTTCGTAGATGTCCGCCTCTATGACGTCGCGCGCCGGCCCGGCGTAATCGGACCAGAGGTCAATGGCGCGGAAGCGCACCTTGTAGACGCCCTTTCGTGGCCCCGGCAGGCCATAGGCGGCGATTTCGGCATTGGCGAATTCGCCGAAATACCGATCGACCTCGCCCGTCTTGCCGCGCAGGTAAACCGGCGTGCGGATATGGCCGGGCGGATAATCATCTCGCACGCGCACCTGCTCGCCCGGCGAGAAGCGCGTCATGGCGCGGCTCCTTCGCTTTCAATCTCGCCGGTGTCGGCGAGGCGCTGGCGGATCAACGCGACACGTTCGTCAATTTCATCCTGCGTGAGCAACCCTTTCTGGATCATCTGGCGGCAGAGCGTCGCCGTCCAGCGTTCGTAATAATGCAGGGTGTTGTAGGCGTCGTCGCCGAGGGCCTCGACCGCCGCGCGGTTCTCGTGCGTGTTGACGAGGCCCTTCGCGCCAACCGCGGCGCGCAGGCCGTCGATCTGCTTTTCCCAGAAGGTCAGGGGGTGGGATTCCGTCTCGATTGGTCCGTCCGGCAATCCGCCGACATCATGAGGTCCACGCATGGTCCGCTCCCGTGTTGGCGGATATTCTGACATATGCGCGCCACGGCGCAACGGTTTGCGTGGGGCCGGGCTATGTGGCAACCTTGAAATAGCACATCCGGGAGGCGAACGTGCTGGTTTCGCGCATATCAGCCGTGGCGGCGGCGTTGGCCGTCGGCCTTGCGTCCCTTGCGCCAGCGCGCGCGCAGGAACCGTCCGTCGATCTGGTGGCCCGCGCCAAGGCCGAGGGCAAGGTCGTTTACTACACCGACCTGATCGTCGACCAGATCGTGCGTCCGCTTGTCGCCGCGTTCGAGGCGAAATACGGCGTAAAGGTCGAGTATTCGCGCGCCGATAGTCAGGACACCATTCTCAAGGTGTTGAGTGAACACAAAGCGGGAAAAATGCAGGCCGATGTATTCGGCCTTACCAGCGGCCATCGCGCGCTTGTCGACGCGGGGGCCGTGCGACGGTTCGATCCGGTCAACGCCGCCATTTTGCCGAGGGAGTTCAAGGACGCGGACCACTATTGGGTGTCGTCGAACTATTACGTGATGACGCCGGCGGTGAATACCGACCTCGTCGCCGAGAAGGATCGGCCGCGCGTGTTTGAAGACCTGCTGGCGCCGGTCTGGAAGGACAGGATTGTCTGGAAGCCCAACGATCTTTCCGGCGCGCCCGGATTCATCGGCAATGTCCTGAAGACCATGGGCGAGGATCGCGGCATGGATTATCTGCGCAAGCTCGCGGGGCAGCGCATCAAATCCGTCAACGCCAGCGCCCGCGCCGTGCTTGATCAGGCGATCGCGGGCGAGCATCCGCTGGCGTTGCAGATTTTCAATCATCATGCCGCGCTCAGCGCGAAGAAGGGCGCGCCGGTGCAATGGCTGAGGATGGAGCCGGCGATGATCAGCATGACCATCGAGACACTGACCGCCAACGCGCCCCATCCTGCGGCGGGCGAATTGTTCGTTGAGTTCCTGTTGTCGAAGGAGGGGCAGTCGCTGTTCCAGAAAGCCGATTATTTCCCGACGCGTCCGGACATTCAGCCATCCATGCCGGAACTCGCGCCGGCGACCGGCGGTTTCAAGGCGAATTTCATGGGCCCCGACGATGTCACGCGCGATTATGAGCGCTGGGCGAAGTTGTATATTGAACTGTTTCGATGATCACGCGTGGAGGCGCGAACATGAATTATCCCACGAGGCGCGCGGTTGCGATGGGGCTGGCGGCGACGCCGCTTGCCGGCGTGGCGGGGGCCGCCGCGCAAACGCCCGAACGCGATGCGCTGATCGCGGCGGCGCGACGCGAGGGCAAGGTGGTCGTTTATTCCGCCTATCTGTCCCAGAACACGCATGAGCCGATCGCGCGCGCCTTCGAGGCGAAATACGGGATCAAGATCGAAAATCTGAACGCGCGCGGCAATGAATTGCGCGAGCGCATTCGCGTCGAGCAGCTCACCGGGCGCTTTCTGGGCGATCTGCAACACAACGCGTCGACGCAGACCGTCATGTGGGCGACGGCCGACCGCAACATCGATCCGCATGGCGGCCTGCCGGGCGCGGGGCGCCTCAAGCCCGAATTCAAGGTTCGCGCCGACGAGTGGCAGGTTCCGATCTTCACGATCAACTATGGTTTCCTTATCAACAGCGCGAAGGTTCCAGCCGCGGAAGCGCCGCGCAAATGGGCCGATCTGCTCGATCCCCGCTGGAAGGGAAAGATCCTGTTCGACGACCCGCGAACGGCGGGGGGCGGGCGCGTGATGTTTCATCAGACAATGGACAAATATGGTCGCGCCTATCACGAGGCGCTGGCCAGGCAGGCGCCGGAATTCTCGCGCGATTATGGCGAGGCGGCGCGGCGCGTGGCGCGCGGGGAATTCGCCATTTACGTGCCGCTGATTTTCTCCCAGATAGAGCCGCTCAAGGGGTTGCCGGTCCGCTACGTGATTCCCGAGGACGGCGTGACCTATGGGTCGTATTCGGTCTCCATTCTGAAAAACGCGCAGCATCCCAACGCGGCGCGCCTGCTCGCCGATTTCTATCTCAGCGACGAGGTGCAGGCGCTTTACGCCCGCACCGGCCATGGCGTGGTCATCGACGGGCTGGTCGCCGATCTCTCGCCCGAGGCGAAGGCGCTGGCGAATGTGAAGCCGCTCGTCGAGGAGGATTTCACGCGCATCGACGCCTATCTGGCCCTGGCCAAGGAAATCTACGGCTAGGTCTCAGCGTTTCCAGGACGCGAAGGCGAGGCCGGTGCCCGTCAAGGCTTCCGTTCGGTAGGCGGGCGTGTAGGAAATCCAGTCGAGATCGAAGCCGCGTGTCGCGGCGGCGAGCACGATCCAGTTGCGAATTTCCGAACTGCCGGCTTGCAGGCGCTTGGGATCGAGCGCGGCTAGGAACGACAGATCCTTGTGGCGGATCGCGTCGATGACCTGATGGTCGAGGCCCTCCTCGGCGCGGAAATGGCTGAGCCCGCCCGACGCCATGACGCCTATCCGGAGATCAAGGGGGTAGGCGTCGATGAGCGCGCGCAACGCGCCGCCCAGCGCGAGACATCGAGCGGGTGTTGGCTGGTTTGGCGGGAAGAACGTATTCAGGAAAATGGGCACGATCGGCACCGTGCGCTCCTGAAGGTACATCTTGTGGATGAAGGAGAAGGCGTGACCTTCGTGTTCGCCCTCGGCCAGTCCCTTCAACGCCGCGATATCGAAATTATGTTCGACAAGGCCCGAGATCAGATATTTCGCCAGCGCCGCGTCGACGGGATAATGGCGCTCGACCTTGTCCTCCAGCCGCTTCATCTGGGCGCGCTTGTACCATTGCTCCGGCGGTAAATCCTGACGCACGCCGTTGCGAATGGTCATGCCGTGGTAGATGCCGATGGATGGCATGAGAATATCGCGAAACAATTCCGCCTGATCGTCGCCACAGATGATGAGCGCGTCGAGTTGCGCGTCGGCGATATCGCGCCTTAGGCGCGCCATCGCCGCGTGCACGGTCTCGAACCGCGCGGCCATGGCGGCGTCGGTGACGAGGTCGGCGGCGTTGGCCGGCGCTCGGGCCAGCAAGTCCTGATAGGAGCAGACCTCGCCATTGTCGTCGTAATAAGAGCCTTTCGGGTCGAATTCGCGGAAATGCCGCTGCCAGTCCTTGAGTTCGCAGGTCAGCATGACGCTGTGGGATGAGGCAAAAGCTGCGACGAGATGGGCCATGGCGACCTCCTGAAACGGGACGGCGGTTGTATTGTCCTATGGTCGCATTTCCGGGCTGAAGAAGGGTGCGCGCATTGATCCCGCGCAAGGGCGCGCCACCGCGCCGCGGGGGAAGATCAAGCCTAATTCGATTTAGCGGGAGGTGGGATGAATGGTGGGCGCGCCAGGGCTCGAACCTGGGACCGGCCGGACAAGCGCATTATTCCTTGTCTTGAAGGTTCGCTTGCAATGCGCGCCGACACGCAACCTTCTGAATTTTGTTTATTTTATATGAAGCAAAGGGCCATACTCGAATTTGGGCTACGCGCGCCGTCAGGCCAACGACCGCATGGCCGTGATATCAGCGGTATGGAAGTGGGGCTCGCGCAACGTGGAAACCAAGTTCGCCTCGAATCCCCTCGGAACGGGGAGCGCTACCGCGGAACGTTCCCGATGTCCGATGGCGTGAGGTTGATTTCGGGCGCGGCATGATCCGGCGGGTCGAGGCTGGATTTGCGCAAGTCGTGGCGATCGCGGACAGTCTTGCGCAACGTCGCCTGGGCAAGCCGAATGCCTTCAACTCGAGTTGAATGATTTTCAGCCCGTTCAACCGAGGCAAACTGGCTGGAGGCATTTTAGTCAAACCGGTCCAATCCGGGAGGAACAGCTCGAAGGTTGCCTCTTTCAGCAAATATTCGTTTCGTAAAAATGCCGCATCGACAATCTTCGCGGGTACGTTATTTTTAGTATTCAAGGATCTCGCCAGACAGCCTCGCGGCGCGAGCGCCGTCATCAAAGGACGAACCCGATGGCAAACTGGGTCGGCGCGACAGGCAACTGGGGCATTGCCGCGAACTGGAGTCCCGCCACTGTTCCCAACGGCGCTCTCGCCGACGCAAACATCAACAATGGCGGTACGGCGGCATTGACGGGCGGCCAGGCTTTTACCGTGGCGACCCTCGAGATCACCGCGACGAGTTTCGTCAGCATTGGCGACAACTCCGCGTTGACGGTCGCGACGTCGATCTATAACGCGGGCACGATTTTAATTGGCAATAGCGGCAATATCGCCGGCTTGAACATTGCCGGGGGATCAACCGTCACGCTTTCGGGCGGCGGGACGATCGTGATGGGAGGCTCGACCGCGAATGATTATATTCGCGACGCCGCCGCCAGCACGGGAAAATTGATCAATGTCGACAATCTCATTCAAGGCGTTGGCCACGTCGGCAATGGCCAGTTGGCGTTCGACAATCAAGCGCATGGCGTCATAAACGCCAATATCGCGGGTGGCGCGTTGACCGTTCAGCCCAACAGCGCGGGGCTTACAAACCACGGTATTCTCGAGGCGACGATCGGAGGAAACCTCGTGATCTCCGGCGCTTCCCTAGGGCAGTTTGGCAATAGCGGGGGCCAAATTCTCGCCAGCGGCGCGAATAGCGTCGTTGATTTGCTGGGTGGCGTCACCGTGGCCGGCGGCCTGTTGAATGGCAGCGGCGGCGGCGTGATCACGACCGTTGGTGGAGGCTCCGCGACGCTCGATGGCTCGACGCAAGGCGCGGTGACCATCGCCGGAGCCTTCGTGGTCAACGATAACTCGAGCCTTCAACTCAAGGGAACCGTTTCCATCACGGGAAACCTGCTGGTCAATAGCCTGGGTAATTTCGCGGACCTGCGGATCGCGGATGGAACGACGCTGACTGGAGGCGGCTCCATTACGCTCGGCGCGCAGCTTGACAATCGTCTGTTCGGTCTAAGTGTCTGTCCGATGAGTTCTTGAATCGAATGAATCGTTTGTGATTCAAGAGAGGCGACCTGATTCGGAGGGGTCGCTGATGTGGACCAACGAAAATCGCGCGCGTTATGATCGAAGCCGTTTGCGCTATCCCAGC
>CAIOVE010000102.1 GCA_903861645.1 uncultured Hyphomicrobiales bacterium | reverse complement strand
CGTCGACCGGAACGCCCTCAAGGGCACCTTCGTACGGGCGCCGGCTTTGGCCGATGTGCCCTATCCGGTGCAGATGGAACCGAATCTGGTGGTCGAATACTACTCGCGCTGACCGGCACGAACCGCCCGAATTGAAAACCCCGCCGGGTCTCCCGGCGGGGTTTTTGTTTGTCGGAAGGGCCGCGGCTACGCCTTGGCGCCGCGACCGAACATCTTGCGGAAGTTGTCGAACAGCTCGATCTTCATGCCGGCCTTTTTCATGATGAGGCCCTGCTGAAGCACCGACAGCGTGTTGTTCCACGTCCAGTAGATGACGAGGCCAGCAGGGAACGCGCCGAGCATGAAGGTGAAGATCACCGGCATCCACGCGAACATCTGCTTCTGCACGGGGTCCGGCGGTTCCGGATTCATCTTCATCTGCACGAACATCGACACGCCCATGATCAGCGGCCAGATGCCCAGATGCAGGAATGAACCGAACACCGGCAACTGCGTGGGATCGAGCGGAATGAGACCGAACAACGTGAAGATATTGGTCGGATCGGGCGAGGACAGATCCTTGATCCAGCCGAAGAACGGCGCCTGCCGCATCTCGATCGTGATGAAGATCACCTTGTACAGCGCGAAGAAGACGGGAATCTGGATCGCCACCGGCAGACAGCCCGCGACGGGATTGACCCCCTCGCGCTTGTAGAGCTCCATCATCTCCTGCTGCTGCTTCTGCTTGTCGTCGGGGAAACGCTCCTTGATGACGGCCATCTGCGGCTGAATCGCCTTCATCTTCGCCATCGAGCGATAGCTCTTGTTGGCGAGCGGGAAGAAGGCCGCCTTGACCAGAACCGTGACGATGAGGATGGCGACGCCGAAATTGCCGACAAACTTGAAGATGAAATCGATCAACTGGAACATCGGTTGGGTGATGAACCAGAACCAGCCCCAGTCGATCATCAGCTCGAAATTCTTGATCCCGAGATCGCGGCCATACCCGTTGATGATGCGCACTTCCTTCGCGCCGGCGAAGACATGCGTCGTCGCGGCGACGGATTCCCCCGGCGCGACGGTGACCGCATCCTCCAGCAGATCGCTCTGATAGGTCTTGACCGTGGCGCCAGCGGAGGAAAAGCGCCCCTTGAACTTCTTGTTCTGCTCGGGAATAACCGTCACGGCCCAGTATTTGTCGGTGAAGCCCAGCCAGCCGCCCTCGCCATCGAGAATGCGGGTCGCGCTGGTTTCCTTTTCGATCGCGTCGTAGGTGATTTCCTGCACGCGCGATGAACCGATGACGCCAAGGAAACCCTCGTGCAGCACGGCGTAGCCCGAGGTCTTTGGCTTGCCGCGCCGCGCTGTCAACGCGTAGGGGAACAGCGTGAGCGGCTGCCCGCTCTTGTTTTCCACGCTGTCCTTGACCGTGAACATATACTGGTCGTCGATGGAAATGACGCGGGTGAACACCGCGCCCGCGCCATTGTCCCAGGTCAGCGTCACGGGCCGGGCGGGCGTCAGCGCATCGGCGTCGGCCTTCCACACCGTCGTCGCGGTTGGCGTCGCGACGGGCGCGCCCGGCTGCGAGACGAAACCCGTTTCCGTGTAATAAGGCTCGGGCGCGCCGGCCGGCGAGAGCAGGACGATATTCGGGCTGCCCGGCTCCACCGTCTCGCGATAATGCTTCAGCATGAGGTCGTCGATGCGACCGCCGGTCAGGGCGATCGAGCCGGCCACGTCCGGCGCGTCGATCCTGACGCGCGGGCTGGCGGCGAGCGCCGCGTCGCGGGTCATCTCAGCGGCGGGCTGGGCCGAGACCGGGGCGGCGGAAGGCGCCGCGCCCGGCGTCTGCGGGGTCGCGGCGACGGGCGACGCCCCGGACTGTCCGTTGGGCGCCGCGGGGGCCGACTGATTCTGGGTCTGGGCGACGGTTTCGCGCGCGCGCTCAAGCTTGGGCGAAGCATAGAAATATTGCCAGCCGACGATGACCAACAGGGAAAGGCCCATGGCCAGGAACAGATTTTTCTGGTCTTCGCTCATGCGACGCGCGGCTCGCTATCGTTGGACCGCGCCGCCGGTGGCGGTTGGCGGACGGTGCCTTTTCCCGGGACGGCGACCGTCGCCTTCCCCGGATTTGTGGATTCGTTCGAAAGCCTTGACCAGATCGGCGCAAAGCGCCGGAAAGGACGTGGTCAGCGCCTCCCTGCGCGCGACGACCACATAGTCATGCGCGGGACGGCGGTCCATGTCCGGCGTGGACTTGAGCGCCGCGCGCAATCGGCGGCGAATGCGGTTGCGCTCCACGGCGCCGCCAACCTTGCGCGTGATGGTCAACCCGATGCGCGCGTCGGCTGGACCGTCGTCGCGGCCGGCCGCCTGAAGCGAGAGGCTGCGCACACCGCTCCGCGACCCCTTGGAAACACGCTGGAATTGCGCGCGCTGGGTCAATCGGGCGAACCCCCACCGGCGATCGTCGCCGTCGGCGTGTTCCGGACCACTCATGGCAGGCGGTCCTCCCGGAAGGGAGCTGATCGTCCGCTCAGGCGGACAGGCGCTTGCGGCCGCGCGCGCGACGGGCGGCGATCACCTTGCGGCCGCCAACCGTCGCCATGCGCGAGCGGAAACCATGGCGACGCTTGCGCACGATCTTGCTGGGCTGAAAGGTCCGCTTCACGGGAATGCTCCGGTTACTGCCGAACAATGCGAGCGCTGACGCGGGCCCGGCGATTATTCGTGGTTTGAGGGTCCGATGTTTGATGATCGGCGGGACTATGAGCGCGCGCCGGGCCGGCAAGCCATATCGTCTGGTGGACGCATACGACAACGCCGACGTCGACGAGCGCCGAAATCGTGCGGCCTTATAAGGGAAGCCCGTCCCACAAGTCAATGATCCCCGGCCATCCACGCCGCCGCTCTCGGCAAGTTCATCGCCTTCCCCGCGCGCCGGGGCTGCGCCTCGCCGGGCCGTTGTGTATGAACACGACATGGAGCAGGCAAACGCGCCGAATGGCCGCCAGAAAGCGGGAACGTCCCGGCCGGGCCCCGGCTGGCGCCGGTTCGCGCCAATCGCCTGTCTGGTGGCTCTTTCGGGCGCGCTGATCGCCAGCGGCGTCCACCGCTATCTCAGCTTCGAATTCCTGCTGTCGAGCCGACGCCTGCTCGCGGCGGCCATTAACGCTCATGGCGCCGTCGCCGCGGGCGTTTACGGGCTCACATACGTCGCCTTGGTCGCCCTGTCGCTTCCCGGCGCGACCATATTGACGATCGCCGGCGGCTTTCTGTTTGGCGGAGCGCTGGGCGGGTCCATGGCCGCGCTGGCGGCGACCGCCGGCGCGATCCTGGTCTTTCTCGCCGCCCGATGTTCATTGGGCGCGACGCTGCGCGCCATGGCCGGACCGCGGCTGGAAAGCGTCCGTCGCGGGTTCGAACAGGACGCCGCCGCCTACATGCTGTTCCTGCGGCTGACCCCGGCCTTTCCCTTTTTTCTGGTCAATCTGGCCCCCGCCATCCTCGGGGTCGACCTGTGGACATTCGCCTGGACAACGATGCTCGGCGTCCTGCCCGCGACCTTCGCCTTCGCCTACGCCGGCGCCGGCCTCGACAGCGTCGCCGCCGCCCAGACGCGCGCCTTCGAGGCCTGTATCGCCTCCGGCGCCAATGATTGCCGCGCGCACATTTACCTCGGTCAACTGGTGACCCATGAGTTGCTCCTGTCGCTGGCGGGCGTTGGCGTCGTCGCGCTCATCCCGGTCGCCATCAGGCGCTGGCGGGCGCGAGCCGAAAAACAGGTCAATCCCCCATGAGCGCCACCATTCTTCGACCAGACCTCTGCGTGATCGGCGCCGGCGCCGGCGGCCTGTCCGTCGCGGCGACCGCCGCGGCCATGGGCGTTCCCGTGGTTCTCGTCGAGAAGGGGTCCATGGGCGGCGACTGCCTCAATTTCGGCTGCGTGCCCTCGAAAGCGCTGATCGCCGCCGGGCACGCGGCCCAGACCATGCGAAGCGCGGCGCGTTTTGGTCTTGGGCCGGTCGAGCCGACCGTCGATCCGGCGGCCCTTCACGCGCATGTCCATGCCGTCATCGCGGGCATCGCGCCAACCGATTCCCGCGCCCGGTTCGAGGCGCTGGGCGTTCGGGTCATCGAAGCCGCCGCCCGTTTTGTATCAAGGGATATGGTGGAAGCCGGCGATGTCCGCATCAAGGCGCGGCGGTTCGTGGTCGCCACCGGCTCGTCGCCGGCTATTCCGCGCATCCCCGGCCTCGAAACCGTCCGTTTTCTCACCAATGAAACGCTCTTCGATCTGAATACGACGCCGACCCGGCTGATTATCGTCGGCGGCGGCGCCATTGGCGTCGAAATCGCGCAGGCATGGCGGCGGCTTGGCGCGGAAGTCGCCCTGCTGGAAGCCGGGCGCGCGCTCGGCCGCGAGGACCCGGAACTTGCCGCCGTCGTCATCGATCAACTGGTTCGCGAGGGCGTCGACCTGCGCGAGGGAACCAACGTCGCGCGCGTCGAGCCGAACGGCGAGGGCGCGCGCGTGATCGTCGAGCGCGACGGGGTCGAAAGCGCCCTGGAGGGATCGCATCTGTTGATCGCCACGGGCCGCGAGCCCAACGTCGATGGCCTCGGACTGGAGGCCGCCGGCGTCGCCTTCGACCGGGTCGGCATACGAACGGGAACGAATTTGCGCACGACCAACCGGCGCGTCTACGCCGTGGGCGATGTCGTCGGCGCGGCGGCGGGCGGCGCGCGCTTCACGCACGCGGCGAATTACCATGCCGGCATCGTGCTCCGCGCCACCCTGTTCCGCTTGCGGGCGCGCATCGCGCCGACGCTCGCGCCGCGCGTCACCTACAGCGATCCCGAAATCGCCTCGGTCGGCCTCGACGAGGCCGCCGCGCGCGAGGCGGGATACGCGCCGCTGGTGCTGCGCTGGCCCTTCGCCGAAAACGACCGCGCCCGCGCCGAACGCGACACGCGCGGCCACATCAAGGTCATCGCCACGAAGCGCGGGCGAATCCTCGGCGCGGGCATCGTCGGCCCTCGGGCCGGGGAACTCATCGCGCCCTGGCAACTCGCCTTGACGAAAAAGCTGTCGATTGGCGACATGGCCGGCATGATCATGCCCTACCCGACGCTTTCGGAGGTCTCGCGCCGGGCGGCGGTGGCGGGCGTCGCGCGGGGATTGCGCAATCCCTGGCTTGGCCGCGCGCTGCGCTTTTTGCGCTGGTTCGGGTAAGACTTGACGCGATGAACGCCCCCAACCCGCAACGCGAGCCAATCATCGTCACGGAGCGATCCGCCGGGCGGACGCGCTTTGGCCTCGGCGAAAGGCTGTTCGCGCTGGTAATCGCCTTCGTCATGCTGACCGAGGTCGTCGTTTACGTGCCCTCGATCGCGAATTTTCACAACACGTGGCTGCGCAATCGCCTGAGCGCGGCCAACACGGCGGCGCTGGTTTTCGCCGCGGCGCCGGCGGACATGGTGCCGGCCGATCTCGCCGACGCCATCCTGACGAGCGTCGGCGCCCACACGATCGTGCTCAAGACGGCCGACACGCGGCGGCTGCTGGCCGCCTCCGAGATGCCGCAACGCATCGACGATACGTTCGACCTACGCACAGCGACGGCCATGGACTCCATCGCCGCCGCCGTCCGCACGCTCTTCACGACGGACGGGCGCATTCTGAACCTCGTCGGCGACGCGCCCATGGGCGCGCGCTTTCTTGAAATCACGCTCGACGAAACGCCGCTGCGCATGGCGATGATCGCCTATTCCATCAATATCCTCCTGCTGTCGCTGATCATTTCCTGCGTCGTCGCCGCGCTGGCGTTCTTCGCCCTGCATCGCATGGTGCTGCGGCCCGTGCGACGGCTCACGTCGAGCATCGTGGCCTTTGGCGACGAGCCGGAAAACGCCACGCTGATCATCGCGCCCTCGGGCAGCCAGCACGAAATCGGCGTCGCGGAGAACGCGCTGGCGACCATGCAGTCCTCGCTGGTGCGCGAACTCAACCGCTCGAAGCATCTGGCGGCGCTGGGGCTGGCGGTCGCCAAGATCAACCACGATCTGCGCAACATCCTGGCCTCGGCGCAATTGCTGTCGGACCGCCTCGCCGAATTGTCGGACCCGATGGGGCGCAGTCTCGCGCCGCGGCTCGTCGCGACACTCGACCGCGCCATCGCCTACTGCCAGTCGACGCTGAATTACGGCAAGGCGGCGGAGCCGGCGCCCCAATTCACGCGCGTCGCGTTGCGGCCCCTGACGCAGGAAGCCGCCGCGACGGCGATAACCTCCTCGGGCAAGGTGGAAATCCTCAACGAGGTGCCCGACGACCTCGCCATCCGCGCCGACGCCGAGCAGATATTCCGCGTGCTTCTCAACATCCTGCGCAACGCGGTCGACGCGCTCGAAACCGCCGGCCCCCGGCCGGATGCCGGCGCCGTGGTGCGCATGCGCGCGTGGCGCGAGCGCGACAGGGTGGCGATCGAGATCGGCGATAGCGGCCCCGGCGTGCCGGAACGCGCCCGCGCGCGGCTTTTCGAGGCGTTTCAGGGCTCGGCCAGACCGGGCGGCGTGGGACTTGGACTGGCGATCGCCGCGGATCTCGTGCGCGCGAACGGCGGCGAATTGAGTCTTTCCGACACGCCCGCCGCCGATCTCGGCGGCGCGCTGTTCCGGATCGCGTTGCCCATCGCCAACGGCGAGCGCCATTCGCGGCCCGCGTGACGGCCATGTGAAATCCTTCGGGACACGGTTGCCAAGCGGCGGCGAAGCGGCTAAAGGGTGCGCCTCGCCGGGGCAACCCGGTCACGGAAGACCATCAACCCCTCGGGGGCGATACGACTTCCGGTGCGCGCCCGTAGCTCAGCTGGATAGAGCATCAGACTACGAATCTGAGGGTCGGACGTTCGAATCGTTCCGGGCGCGCCATTTCAGAACAGAACTCCGAACACCGGCTACGCCGGGTTTTCCGCCTGAAGCGGCGACCAGGGTGCGTAGGAGTTCCGACTTCGATCCCATGATGCGGACTTCCTTGTCCGCAACCTCGATGCGCTGGGCCAGCGCCCGCAGGTGGTCGCGGCGATAGCCGCCGCCATCCAACCGGATGCGCTCGCGAGCGGCGCGCGCGAAGGTGGTGACCATATCGGGGCTGACAGCCCGATTGCCGGCGTGGTCGAGTGCGGCCTGGGCACGCTCGGCGTCCGCGCTGGCCTGCTCCCGAATCGCCTTGAGCCCCGCGATACGTTCTTTCAGGCCGGGCGCGTCGAGATCGGCGACGCCAGACTCGATGGCGTCAAAGAGCCGGTTTAGCCGCTGGTCTGTTTCGGTGATCCGCTTGTGTAGTTCGGCCAGATGGTTGCGACGGCGCTCTGTGCGTTCCTGGCGACGGTCGAGGACGCTGGCGAGGACGGCTTCCAGCCGCTCGGGCTGGAGCAGGCGGTCTTCCAGGTGGCTCGCGACCAGTTGGTCGAGCCGCTCCATCGGGATCGAGCGGCCCTCGCAACCGGTCTTGCCCTGCCTGGCCTGGGTCGAGCAGGTGTAGTAGCGATAAACGCCGCCAGCGCTGCCCTTGCCGGTCCTGAGCGTCATCGCGCCTCCGCATTTGGCGCAGAAGCAGATGCCGGTAAGGAGGGTGGGGCCGCTGGTGACGCGGGCCGGCGTCATCCGGGGATCGCGTGCCTTGAGCCGGGCCTGCACCGTGTCGAAGGTCTCGCGGTCGATCAGCGGCGGGCAGGCCATGACCGCCACCTCGCTCTCGGGCTTCTTTTCCCGGTCCTTGTGGGAGCGGGTGTTGAACCTGTGCTCACCGATGTAGGTTGTGCGGGTGAGAATCTGATGGATCGAAGCCAGCCCCCAGCGCCCGCCGTCACGGGTGAAGATGCGCCGTTCGTTGAGATGGCAGGTGATGGCCTTGACGCCCATCGGCCCCTTCACGCCATCGCCTTCGAGGAATAGCCGATAGATCAGCCGCACCGTCTCGGCATGTAGCGGGTCGATCTCCAGCTTCTTCTTGGTCTTCGATCCCCGTTGCTCGGCGGCGACGATGCGATAGCCGATCGGCGCCAGGGCGCCGTTCCAAAAGCCCTGACGGGCGTTCTCGTTCATGGCCCGCAGGACGTGCTTGGCGTTTTCCTTCGACTGATATTCGTCGAACAGGGCCATGATCTGCCGCATCATGACGTGCATGGGGTCGTCGCCCATCTCCTGGGTGATGGAGACGAGCTTCACCCCGTTCTTGGCGAGCTTCCGAACGTAAAACTCCAGCTCGAAATGGTCGCGGAAGAAACGCGAGAAGCTGTGGACCACGACAATATCGAAGGGCGCTGGCTTCGACGTGCCCGCCTCGATCATGCGCTGGAACTCGGGGCGGCGGTCGTTGGTGGCGGACGCGCCCGCTTCGATGAAGGTCTCGACCAGTTCGTAGCCGCGTGAAGCGCAATAGACTTCACCCTGACGCTTCTGATCTGGGATCGAGACATCATGCTCGGCCTGCCGCGCCGTCGAGACGCGCAAGTAAAGGGCGGCCCGTAGCGGCACGGTCATGGCGTATGTCTCCCTGTCACATCATCGGCACGACCCGAACAACTCATCGAAGATATCGCCGAACCACGCCTCGAACACATCCACCTCGGCTTCCGTGACCG
>CAIOVE010000101.1 GCA_903861645.1 uncultured Hyphomicrobiales bacterium | reverse complement strand
TGCTTCAACAAACTCAAGAATGCCCGGCGCTTCGCGACGAGATACGACAAGCTCGCCGAAACGTTCGGAGGCTTCGTTCAAATCGCCTGCATCCGGCTATGGATGCGCTACTTTGTCAACGAGACCTAGCGAAATCTGTTTGAAATCCTCGCCCCAGCCAAGTTGAAGCGTGTCCGTTGTCTTGTAGCGGCAGCAGGGCAGGATGACCCGATCAACGCCGTGGTTGAGGGCGAAATTGATGGCGTCCTGAATGGCCGTCGTCGCGTCCGAGCCGCCGATCGCTCCCGTCGACGCGTCGAACGTCGCGTCGGGGATCGCGCCAAATTCACCAGCGTTCACGGGCCCGGTGGAATAAACGGGCGCCCATGTCGAGCCGCTGGCCAGAATGGAATGGCGGTCGGATTCCGCCGCGCCGCGCCGCCGAACGTAGTCGAGGCCAACCATCGTGGCGCCGGAGGTGTCCGGCGTCACGCCGTTGACCGAGCGTATGTGGACGCGCGTGGTCTCGTCGGAAACGCGCGCCGCCTGAAATTGCGCGATCGTGTCGAACACCAGCTTCGACGACGGGACAGCCCTGGTCGCGGCAGCGGGGTTGGTCGCGGCGTCCGCCTGGGCCGATTTTGTCATGATTGACGACATCGACAGCGTGATCGCGACAACCGGGACAAGTCGCGAAAGGCCTCCATGCGGCCGGAAGTTCAGACCATCTCGCATGGTTGCATCGCCTTTCTGTGTTTCGGCCGCGCGAGGCGAATGAAGCGCGCCGGGCCGGATCCCGAATTCCATCGCCATCGTCCGGTTCAATTATGGCGCCTGTAAGGGCGCGCTCGTCGTCGCGTTCGCGATAGTGTTTCAACTCGTCGATGTCGGTGAAGTCCCGCTCCTACGCGTCATGATAGTCCTTGTACCAGTCGACAAAGGCGCGCACGCCGGTTTCCATGGGCGTTGAGGGGATGAGCCCCGTCAATTGGCGCAACAGCGTCACGTCGGCCGCCGTTTCCGTCATTTCGCCAGGCTGAGCCGGCATTTCATTGCGTCTGGCGGGAATGCCAATGGCCGCTTCAAGGGCTGCGATATAGGCCGAAAGGCGAATGGGCGCGCCGCCGGCGATGTTGATCACGCGGTAGGGCGCCTGTGGCGAGGAACCCAGGTCGCCACCCGGCGACGGGATTTTTTCCATGAGGAGGGTGATGGCCTCGATCACGTCGCTGACGTAGGTGAAGTCCCTTCGCGCGCCGGTCGAATTGTAAACGTCGATGGGTTCGCCGGCGTATATCGCGCGCGCGAATTTGAACATCGCCATGTCCGGTCGGCTCCAGGGTCCGTAGACCGTGAAAAATCGCATCATGGTCGTCGGCGCGCCATAGAGATGGGCGTAGGAATGAGCGATGTCCTCGCAGGCTTTCTTGGTGGCGGCGTAGAACGAAAGTGGATAATCCGTTCGTTGGGTCTCGCGGAAGGGCGCGACGCCCGCGCCATAAACGGAACTCGTCGACGCCATCATCAGGTGACGAACCGGATTCGCCCTGACCGCCTCCAGTAGATTGAACGTGCCGACGATGTTCGAGGAAACATAGCCCGCCGGTTGATCGATGCTGTAGCGAACGCCCGGTTGCGCGGCGAGGTGCGCCACAATTTCGGGTTTGAAGTCGCGCATCAGACGATCAAGGGCGGCGCGGTCCTCCAGCGACGCGCGATGGTTGATGAATGTGTGAAAACGCTCGAGGCGCTTCAGGCGCGCCAATTTGAGGGCGGGGTCGTAATAGGGCGTTATGGCGTCGAGACCGACAACATCGTGCCCGGCGAGGAGCAAACGCTCGGCCAGATGCATGCCGATGAAGCCCGCCGTGCCGGTGATCAGGATTCGCATCGTTGTCCTTCCTGTCTCGCGTGGGCGTCGCTGGTTCGCCCGCTGGAATTTATCTTGACCAATACAGCAAGCCATTGGGCTTTTCCGGCGGATTAACGCTTTCGCCCTTAATCGTTCGACTATCAATAATCGGGGATATTGCGTTTATCCGTGAAATCTTCATATAACTTCGCCGGTTGTCGCGTTCGGACCCATTCGCGGTGTATGATCTTCATAGCCATATTCTTCCCGGCATAGACGACGGCGCGACCGACCTCGCGGTGTCCATCGCCATGGCGCGTCAGGCGGCGGCCAGCGGGGTCAAGGTGCTCGCGTGCACGCCGCATATCATGCCCGGCGTCTACAACAATTCCGGTCCGCAAATTCGTCAGGCCGTGGCGGCTCTCCAGACCGAGCTCGATCGCGAGGGCGTCGCCCTGAAGCTGGTGACAGGCGCCGATGTCCATCTCGTGCCGGATCTCGTCGCGGGACTCAAATCGGGTCGACTGTTGTCGCTCGCCGACACGCGCTATGTGCTCGTGGAGCCGCCTCATCACATAGCGCCGGCGCGGACCGATGAAATGTTTTTCAGCGTGATGGTTGCCGGCTATCATCCCATCCTCACGCATCCCGAGCGGTTGGGGTGGATCCGGCAGCAATATCCCATGATACGGCAACTCGCGGATCGTGGCGTCTGGATGCAAATTACAGCGAGTTCATTGACCGGCTCATTCGGGCGCGAACCCAAATACTGGGCCGAGCGAATGCTCGATGAAGGTCGCGTGCATATACTCGCGTCCGATACTCACGATACTAGACGCCGCCCCCCCAATCTGATAGAAGGTTTCGAATGCGCGTCCAAGCGTGTCGGCGAGTCCGAGGCGTTGCATCTCGTTGTCACAAGGCCTTTGAGTATATTGGCTAACCACGCCCCGGCTTCCGTGCCGGCGCCGGCCGCGGCGGCCGCCAACCCGGAGAATTTGGATGAATTTCGCGCGGATGGCGCTGCTCAACGCATCCGGCGTGAACCTGGCGTCGTTGGTTCGCGTTCTCGGTCTGGTCGCATTGGCTGGATTGGCCGGCTGCGCCGGCTCGTTAGGGGAAGCCGCTAACTCGACGCCGACAGGCGGGAATGGCTCGAATGAACTCGCGCGCATCGCCGATCGCTACTCCGCGTCATCGACGCCTGGCGCCTCGGGTTACAAGATTGGCCCGCAGGACGTCCTGGAAATAACGGTTTTCAAGGTTCCCGATCTGTCGCGCTCGGTTCAGGTCGCCGATAACGGCTCGATCAATTTTCCATTGCTCGGCGAGGTTGCTACCTCTGGCAGGACATCCCGCGAGGTGGAGCAGGAGTTGGCGTCGCGTCTGGGCGCGCGTTACCTCCAGTCGCCGCAGGTGTCTGTATTCGTGAAGGAATACAATAGCCAGCGCGCGACCGTCGAGGGCGCGGTCAAGAAGCCGGGTGTGTTCCCCATTCGCGGCCGCATGACGCTGTTGCAAATGATCGCCCAGGCCGAGGGGCTGGACAAGGAAACGGCCTCGTCCACGGTCGTCATCTTCAGACAAACCGAAACCGGGCGCGCGGCCGCCAGATTCGATGTCGAGGACATCCGCGCCGGGAGGTCCGAGGATCCTGTGATCCAGAAGGGCGATACGATCGTCGTCGATTCCTCCTCGGGTAAGGTCGCTTTTGGATACTTTACCCGCATCATTCCGGTCGCGAGCCTGTTCAAGCCATTCTAGGATTTGCAAGCATTTGGATGATAAGCGTAAATTAGAGGCGCCTGTTCGGGCTGGCTGAGCTTCGTTTCCCGTCGGCCGGGTGGAGCCCCGCTCTCGTCGCGCGGGCCTCGGGTGGTTGGAGCGTTTGAGGCAAGTTGTCGATAATGAATGCTAGGAACGAGCCATGAGCGGCGGCGAAGATAAGGTTTTTGGCGAGGGTGTGCCCGCCACGCCCATGGGCATGCCGGCCTATGCGCTGGAAATCTCGCGCCTGAACGCCCAGTCCGCCCATTTCGCCTCGGGTGGCGCGCCGCCGACGACGACCGAGGGTTTTTTCGAGGCATTCCACGAATATCTGCGCATCATCCGGCGCTTCAAGTGGGTCATTCTGGGCATTGTCGTCGCCGCCGTCGCCATCGGCGGCGCGCGTACGCTGATGACCACTCGCCTGTACACATCGACCGTGCGCCTCCAGATCGACCGCAGCAGCGCGAAAGTCGTGCAAGGCGGCGAAGTGGCCCCGGCCGAGAACGGCGATTTCGAATTTCTGCGCACGCAGTATGAGCTGTTGCAAAGCCGCAGCATCGCGGAGCGGGCCGTTTCCTCCCTGAACCTCGCGGATGATCCGGAGTTCTCGAGGGGCGTCGCGCCGACCCTGTTCGCGCGGATCGTCGGATTTTTTCGCCGCGCGCCGCCGCAGCCCGAGGTCGCCCGGGCGGCGATCGAGCGTGGCGTGGCAGGCGTCATCGTGGCCAATCGCGTCGTCCGCCCCGTCTCGGGTTCGCGCTTGATCGATATCTCCTACACCGACCATCTTCCCGTTCGCGCGCAGGCGATCGCGATGGGTCTTGCGGACGCTTTCATCGCCGCCAATCTCGACAAGCGCTTTCAGGCCAACGCCTACGCCAAGGCCTTTCTCGAGGATCAACTCAAGCAACTGCAAATTCGCCTGCAAGGTTCCGAGCGCGCGCTGATCGATTTCGGCCAGAAGGAACAGATTATCGCCAGCGCGGAAAAAACGTCCGTCGCGGAGTCGAATCTGTCCGCCGCCAACACGGCGCTTGGCAATCTTGTCACCGAGCGCATCAAGAACGAACAGCAGTATCGGCAGGTCGAGAACGTCAGCGTCGCGACATTGCCGCAGTTTCTGTCGAACAAGGTCATCGAGGATTTGCGCGCCAAGCGCAGCGTCCTCGTGACGGACTATCAGGAAAAGCTCCTGACGTTGAAGCCGAATTACCCGGAAATGCTGCAAATCAATAACAAGATCAAGGAAACGGAACGGCAGATATCCGACGAAATCCGCATCATCCGGTCTTCGCTCAAGGGCGCCTTCGAAGCCTCCCTCAAGCAGGAGGAGGATATGAAGGCGCAGATCGAAACGCTGCGCGCGCAGGTGCTGGATCTTCAGAAGCGCGGTATTCAGTATAACATCCTCAAGCGCGAGGCCGACAGCAATCGCGCTTTGTACGAAGGGCTTTTGCAGCGATACAAGGAAGTCGACATCGCTGGTGGCGTGGGTTCGAACAATATATTCATCGTCGATCGGGCCGAGGTGCCGCGTTCGCCATCGTCTCCCAACGTTTTCAATAATCTTCTTGTTTCATTCCTGCTCGGCCTCGTTGTCGCGCTCGGAGCGGCCTTCGTCCTTGAGCGTCTGGACAACACCGTCACGCGACTCGACGAATTCGAACGCCTGACGGGGCTCTCCACTCTCGGAGTCATTCCGGAGATCGGCGAGGGGCGGTCGCTGGAGGCGGAAACGGATAATGTGCGCTCCGGACTTTGGGAAGCCTACCGAACGCTTTGCACGTCATTGCAGTTCGCCACGGACAACGGCTTGCCGAAGTCGCTGCTTTTCACCAGCGCCAATCCGAGCGAGGGCAAATCGACCTCCGCGCTGACGGTCGCCCGGCACTTCGCCAATCTGGGCTTGCGTGTTCTGCTGATCGACTGCGACCTTCGCAAGCCTTCGCTGCATACAAAGCTGGGCCTCGATAAATCTCGGGGTCTGACCAATTATCTCACTGGCGCCTGTTCGCCGGCCGAAGCTGGCCAAGGCACGCCATTCGCCAATCTTTCGTTCATCGCGTCGGGGCCGCTGCCGCCAAACGCCTCCGATCTGTTGGGATCGCCGCGTTTCAATGTCTTGTTGAACATGGCGTCCCAGGTTTTCGATCTCATCGTGATCGACGGACCGCCGATCATGGGTCTCGCCGACGCGCAGCTCCTGTCGAAGGCGGTGGCGGCGACCGTGTTCGTGGTGAAATCGGGCGATACCCCGAAGCACTCCATTCGCGCGGCGCTCAAACGGCTGCAATTCGCCAGAAGCGTCGTCATTGGCGCGGTTCTGACGCGTTATGAAGCCCGCAACGAGGGCTATGGTTACGGCTACGGCTACGGCTATGGTTATGGTTATGGTTATGGTTATGGTTATGGCTATAAATATGGCGGCGATGCCGAAATCGAGGATGCGTCAGGCGCCGCGAATGGCGGGGCCAAGGACGCCGAGGCGGCTCCCGCCAAGATTGCCTGATCCCGCCGGTGGAAATGGAACAGGCGCGTGAGAGCGCCGCATGACCTGGAAAGGATTTCGTTGTGGCCGCGTCAACCCGGACGCACGCGTCGCCATTCCTCGCGATTTTCCTGATTTTCGCGGGAGCCGGCCTTCTTTGGCTCGTGGCCGTCCACAGTCTGGCCGCTTACCTCGCCGACGTGGCGCCTGAATGGGCGCTGATGCTGTCGCCGGACAACGGCGACGCGATCCTGAAAATAGCCGACGTGCAACTTGGGTCGGCCAGGTCGAACGCCGGGGAAACATCCGGAATATCGGCCCCGATTGTCTCCAGGCGCACGGAGGATCGCGTCCGCGAACTTGTCGCCCGCGGCGTGCCGTCCCCCATCGTTTCGCCGGAACTGTCGAACGAGGATCGCGCGCGATTGCGACGCGAGCTTGGCGGGGCGCTGCTTGCCAACCCGCAGGATAGCCGCGCCCTGCGGATGCTGGGCCAGATCGCGGAAAATGACGACGACGCGCGGCGTCTGATGACGAGCGCGGCGAAGCGATCGCTCCACGAAACCCTCGCCGTCTATTGGTTGATGCAGGACGCTTTCATCAACGCGAATTTCAGGGCCACCGCCAATTACGCGGACATACTGCTTCGCTCGCAGCTTGATCTTTACAAGTTCATCGTCCCCATCCTGGCGCGGGTCGCGGAGGCGAAGGATGGAGCGCCGCCACTCAAGCAAATCCTGCGCGTCAATCCACCGTGGCGCTGGTTCTTTATCAATTACGGCGCGGTGACGATGCGCGATCCGTTGAAGGCGCTCGGCTTGTTGCAGGACATGCGCGATAACGGAACGCCGCCCACGGCGCTCGAACTGAAATCCTTTCTGTCCTATCTGATCGGCGGCAAGGCTTACGATCTCGCCTACTATTCATGGCTAGAGTTTCTTCCTCCCGAGGAGATCAATAGCCAGGGTTTTCTGTTCAACGGCAGATTCGAGTTTCCCCTGTCCGGACTGCCTTTCGACTGGGAGTTCCAGTCGGGCAATGGCGTCCGGATCGAGGTGGTTGACCTGACCGACGAGCCTTATCAGCGCGCCGTCAGTCTTGACTTCATTGACGGGCAGGTTGGAGCCAGCGGCGTTCGACAACTGGCGGTGCTCGCGGCCGGCGAATATGTTTTCTCCGGTTCTTTCTCGGGCGCCGTGCGCGCGCGTCGCGGACTCCGGTGGCGCATCGCCTGTGTCGACGCCTCGGGCGCGCTGCTGGCGGAGAGCGATCCATTCGTCGGCAACATGCTTGCCTGGCGGGATTTTTCGTTCAAATTCACCGTCCCCGCCTCGGGGTGCCCCGCCCAGCAGATTCGCCTGGAACTCGACGCGCAGTCGGCGTCCGAGCGCATTGTATCGGGTTCGGCCAGGTTCACGAACCTCGCCATTTTGCCGGCGCATTGACGCGCCGCTCGCCAGCTACCTGAAGGCGTCGAGCATTTCGCGCGCGCGGTCTATCGATGAATATCCGCTGGCGACGCAGCGCGCGCGGCCCTTGCGCGCCAACTCCAGACGGGCGTTGGCGTCGCCGATGTATTTGCGCGCCGCCGCGATCAATCCGTCATCGTCGAGAAAGCCGGCGTATTCGACGCCATCGACGAAATGGGCGTCATGCTCCTCGGTCTTTTCGGCGAGCATGGGTCGGGCCATCGCGGGGATTTCAATGCTGCGGGTGGTGATGCGATCCCGGTTCATCTTGCGCAGGAAACATAAAGCCAGCTTGCCGTGATGCATGGCCCTGGCATAGTCCGGACCGAACGCGGCGGGCCGACATTCCACCAGGGGATGCAGCTTGCGAGGATCCCAGTTGCCGAGATCGCCGCCATAGATCACGACGCTGAAACCAGCCTCGCACAGGGCGTTGATGCTGTCGCGCCGCGCATTTTCGCTGGCGCCGGCGAAAACGAGGTCGAATCGCTCGAATTCCTCGCCGACCTCCACCGCGTCCAGGGGGCGATGCAGCGTTGGATCATACGCGTTGCCGATTTCGCGCGGATCGCGCGCGCCAAGCGCCCTCAGCTCCGCGACATTGAACGACTTGGTGGTGAACACCGTGTCCCATTCCGGCAGTGACAATCGCAGCGGCCACTTCATGTTCATGGGGTTCATCATGTCATCGGGCGAATAGTAGACGAGTCGGCCGACCCCGTGTCGGCGCATGGCGCGCAACGTCGAACGGCGGATCACCTTGCAATTATCCACGAACACGACGTCGGGGCGCGTGGCCTTCACGAACGCGAGCAGCCGCTCGTTCTCCCGGAAATTGTCCGTTGGCCAACCCAGTCGCCAGCGAATGCGTTGATAGAGCGTCGCGGGTCTGGTCATGCGGGCGGTTGAATCATGCTCGATAACGTCGACGCCATCGATCGCCCGAAACGATCGCAGCCGCTGCAACGACGTCGAGCCTTCCTCCAGGGCGGCGTGATAAACGATCTTCATGGTCGCAACGCGCCGCGCGTTCGCCCGGACAGGGGTGATTTCGCGGCCGTGGCGATCGGTATTAGCCGCGATTGAATTCTCGAAAGCATGATCAATCCACGAACCTGGGCCGCGAAGATGGCCGAGGCCCGCGGGAGCCCCGTTGATACCTCGTTATAGCCGCAAATCAAATCTTGCATCCTCATGTCGAGCCGCAATGCAGCCCGACTTGGCGAGGCTATCGCGCGACAGTGATAACCAAGCGTATTGTGACGTTCTTTTTCCATTGCAAGTGATGAGTAAATATTCTACTCGCAACCCATGGAATTCACGAGGTAGCGGGGCGCTTTACGCGTCGTCGATGCCTGTTCCGAAACGGGGCGACAAGATGATGGCTACGACGCTTCTGGAACGTATCCGGTCAAAGCGCGCCAGGGTGGGCGTTATCGGTCTTGGATATGTCGGGTTGCCCTTGTGCATCGCCGCGTCGCGCGCCGGCCTTTCGGTCATCGGTTTCGACATCGACGACTCCAAGACGAAATGCCTGAACGCCGGTGAAAGCTATATCAAGCATATTCCGGGCGAGCTGGTCGCCGATCTGGCCGCCAGCGGTCGGTTCGAGGCGACGGTTGATTTCTCGCGATTGGCCGATGTCGACGCCGCGCTGATTTGCGTGCCGACGCCGCTCACCAAGCACCACGAGCCCGACCTGTCCTACGTCGTCAACACGACAAAGGCCATCGCGCCGCATCTGCGCGCGGGCCAACTGATCGTTCTGGAATCAACCACCTATCCCGGCACGACCCGCGACGTGCTGAAGCCCATTCTCGAGTCGACCGGCCTGGTTTGCGGCAAGGATTTTTATCTGGCGTTTTCGCCGGAGCGCGAGGATCCGGGCAATCCGGATTTTTCGGCGTCCCGTATTCCCAAGGTTGTCGGCGGCGAGGGCGAGGAGGCCAGCGCGCTCGCCAATGCCCTTTACGCGACCTTCGTCGTTCGAACGGTTCCCGTGTCGTCCAGCGCGACCGCGGAAGCGGTCAAGTTGACGGAAAATATCTTCCGCAGCGTCAATATCGCGCTCGTCAATGAGCTGAAGGTGATTTACGCGGCGATGGGCATCGATATCTGGGAGGTCATCGAGGCCGCCAAGACGAAGCCTTTCGGGTTCATGCCGTTTTATCCCGGACCCGGCCTCGGCGGGCATTGCATTCCGATCGATCCTTTCTACCTCACCTGGAAGGCCAAGGAATTCGAGCTTTCGACCAGGTTCATCGAGCTTGCCGGCGAAATCAACATCGCTATGCCCGCCTATGTCGTCGCCCGGCTGGCCGAGGCGCTTGATCGCCGGTCGCGGAAGGGCCTGAACGGTTCTCGCATCCTGCTGCTGGGGCTCGCCTACAAGAAAAACATCGACGATCTTCGTGAAAGTCCATCACTCAAGCTGATTTCACTGCTGGAGGATCGCGGCGCCGCCGTCGATTATGCCGATCCCTTCATTCCGGTCATTCCCATGACGCGGGAGCACGCCGACGTTGCGGGACGCAAGGCGGTCGCCCTGACGGCCGAGGCGGTCGCCGGCTACGACGCGGTATTGATCTCCACCGATCATGACGCGTTTGATTACGCAATGCTTGTGAGTTCGGCGCGGATCATCGTTGATTCGCGGAACGCCTGTCGGAGCCGTGGTCATGACGCGCCGAATATAGTCGCGGCCTAGCCTTGGGCCGCGTTGATGTGAATAGTCATGTAATCGTTATGTATAGTATATGTGCTTTGGTGGAAATTGTTGAAATTTGACGTTTTGTTGTCGCGTCAAAAGTCCCGTTCGAACATTTTTGGTCTCCAGCGGGACGATCGTCCCCGTTTTTGACGGCGGATTCGTAATCGCCTTGCATTTCAGACGCGGGTCGAGGGCTCAGTCGATCTTTTGCGTGGGCGAGGTCTCAATGCATTTTCACCTATAATTCAAATAGTTGAGATAATTAATCATGAAAATTCCATTTTCCGCGTGCCGCGACGAAATAGCATGCCGGACGCCTCGCTTCGGTGATGCTAGGGCGAGCAATAGCGAGCAAGGTGGCGCGGAGCCGCTCAACAAGGCGCGGAATTGATCTGTACCGAAAAAGAAACACTTGGAAATTTACTTCCGGGCCGGTTGCCCTTCGCACCGGGTTTTGTTACAGTCGGACAGTGAATGGTTAACCCGATTGTTCGGGGTCGACGGCTTGGCCCGTGGAGATCAAATATGAAAACTGCGCGTGCTGCAGTTGCGTTCATGGCGACATTGTCGGCTTCGATGTTGGGTCTGGCGGCGGTCGCGAATGCCGCGACGCTCGTTGATCTCTCCGGCAAGGTTCTTGTCAACGCCGGCAAGGGTTTCAAGGCTGGCGCCGAAGCGCAATCCGTCTCCAGCGGTTACAGGGTCATGGCTTCCGCGAATTCGCAGGTCACCGTTCAATATGACGATGGCTGTCGAGTTTCCGTCAATCCCGGCAAGGTCTACACGGTTCTGGCGAAATCGCCCTGTGCCGCCTTGGCCAGCGGCGCTCCGGCAGGGGGAGCCGGCGCGGGCGCGGGAGGAGGCGCCGGAGCGGGCGCGGGCGCGGGTGGTGGCTTGGGAGCTGGAGCTGGCGCGGTCGGGGCTGTTGGTGGCTTGTCTGGCCCAGCGCTGGTAGGCGTCGGCGCGATCGTGGCCGCTGGCACCTTCGGCGTGGTTCAGGCTGCCAACAGCACGAACAAGCCGTCCAGCCCCTGATTTTGGTTTTGGTTCATCAAGTCGACGTGGCGGGGAATTCCGGTTCCCCGCCTTTTTGTTTGGCGCCGGCGTCTCGGCTCTCGTAACTCTGGATTTGGAACCGTGTTTCCCAAATCAGGATCGCCCACCAATCATTCAACCGCGGTCGTTTTAGTCGCGTTGCTGGCGTTGGTTCTGGGTGGCGGCACGCATGCGGGATTTCTTGGCGACGCGATCTTGCAAGCGGTGAGCATCGTCTTCCTTGGTTGCGGGATTTGGGCGATGAGTGGGTCGCCCGCGGGGGTTCAACGGGACGAAATCGCTCTGATGGCCGCGATTCTGGCCGTGCCCCTGATACAGATCATTCCATTGCCACCCGCCATCTGGAAGGATTTGCCCCTCTCGGACATGCGGCTTGAGGCATTCGCGATTACTGGCGCTCCGATCGACTGGCGACCGGCGACCATAATCCCGGAGGCGACCATCCTTGGGGCGCTTTCGTTGATTCCTCCTTTCGCCGTTTTTCTCGGCGTGCGCTCATTGGACTACGTCGGGCGACGGCGTGTCGTCATCGCCGTGCTCTCGTTTAGCGCGCTGAGCGTGTTTCTCGGCCTGGCCCAGGTGGCCGGCGGCGAACAAAGCCCGTTGCGTTTTTATGACGTCACCAATCCCACCGAGGCCGTTGGCTTCTTCGCCAATCGGAATCACCTGGCGGCCTTGCTTTATATTGCCCTGATGTTCGCCGCCGCCTTCGCGGTCGACAGTGGAATCACTTTTCTCGAAGCCCGCCGTCGTCACGCGCCCGAGCCGCGCGCCATCGTGATTTTCATCGCGAGCGTCACCCTGATGTTTCTCCTCGCCGTCGCGCAGATCATGGCGCGGTCGCGCGCCGGCGTGGGACTTACAATGTTGGGTTCCCTCGGCATCGCGACTTTGGTCCTGACTGATTCGCGCAACTTCTGGCGCGCGGCGAGCATGAAATTGCTGGCTGTCGCCATCTTCGCCGTTCTGCTGTTTTCAGCGCAGTTTGGGATTACGCGATTCGTGGCGCGCCTGGGCGCCGATGTGGTGCAGGACGACAGGCTGATTATCGCCACTCATACGCTTGAAGCCATCAAGGCCTACTTTCCGTTCGGCACGGGGGTTGGCACGTTCAAGGATGTCTATCCATTGCGTGAATTGCCCGCCGAGCTCCTTTCCTACATTTACGTCAATCACGCGCATGACGACTTTCTGGAGTTGTTCCTGGAATCGGGCGTGGCCGGCGTGGCATTGCTCGTTTGCTACCTTGCCTGGCTTGCCGTACGCGGGCGCGATATCTGGCGCAAGCGGCTCAGAGGCGGCGCGCCCATCGATCTGCTGTTGCGGCGCGCGTCGCTTTTCGCGCTCATTCTCCTGCTCCTTCACTCAACGATTGACTACCCCTTGCGCACCTCGGCCATCATGGTCCTGACCGCCATATGCTGCGCCTTGTTGACCCGTCCCCACGGTGCGCCCGCGCGCCTGCATGCGGATGCGCCGCGTCGGGCGTTCGTTCCGTTTGCCTCTCCCCCGGCGCCAGGCGGTCGCGCCATTCAATCATGATGGGCGCATGGCGTCGCGATCACATGCCGCGCGCCGCCTCGGGCGCGCGCCGGTTGCGAAGGGATGCGTTGACAGCACGATGCGCGGACGTCATCAGAACTCGCCAGCCCTTGAAATTTGGAAACAACGGATACCGCCCGCATGTTGAGCCGTCTTGGGGACTTCATCTTGGCGCGGCCAGCGCTTCGTCGCTTCTCGTGGCGCGCGGGGCGTTGGCTTTATGCCCTCGCGCGTGGCGAGGAACGGTCGAACGCGATTGGCCATAATGGCGAGTCATATGTTCAGTCGCGCGCCATCGCGGCGATGTCGCCCGGCGAACCAGCCGTGGTGATCGATATCGGGGCCAATCAGGGCGATTGGACGGAGTCTTTGCTCAACGCGCTTCCGGCCGCGCGACGGAACAAGAGCATGTTGCGCGTGGAGGCTTTCGAGCCCGTGCCGACGACGGCCGAGACGCTGCGCGGCAGGGTGGCGCGCATGGATACGGTGGGCCTCGTTTCGATCAATCGCGTCGCCATTTCGGATGATGTCGGAGCCGCGCGCATGGCGGTGATGAGTGAAACGGGCGGCACGAACAGTCTGAACTTCGACGATGCGCTTTCGCGCGAGGCGCTGGGTTTCGTCGATGTCGAGAAAACGACCCTCGCGCGTTTTTGCGACGCGCGCGGGATCGACAGGATCATCCTGGCGAAGTGCGACACGGAAGGGCACGATTTGCTGGTTTTGCGCGGCGCGCGCGACCTTCTCGCCGCCGGGCGCATCGACGTCTTCCAGTTCGAATATAATCACCGGTGGATCATCGCGCGCGCCTTTCTCAAGGACGTGTTCGAGATGATTGACGGACTGCCTTATTCGGTGGCGCGAATCGAGCCCGATCACATCGAGGTATTCCCCGAGTGGCATCCGGAACTCGATCGGTTCTTTCAGTCGAACTATCTGCTCGTGCGCAAGCCCGCCCTTGCGTGGTTCGATGTCAAGGAATGCCGGTTCGACTTGTCGAACACATACGCATAGTGGGAGCGACCGGCGCGCGCTTAACTGGCGTCGGCGGGCCAGCGCGGTCCAACCTGATCGGTGAACTGGAATTCTGGCAGTTGCAGGAGTTCGACCGTGGGTCGCGCGCCATCAAGCAGTCGGACCGGCAAGCCAATCCATAGCGCGGCCGAGTTGCGCACGGTCGCGGGGGGCGAGAGGTCGGCGATCTCCGCCCGCATTCTGCCAACGCTATAAGTGGCCTTGGCTCTTTCGTTGAACTCGACGGGCAGCAGGGCCAGCACGCGCTCAAGCATCTGCCGAACGCGCGGTTGCCCGGCGATGGCGCGCGCCAATCCCTTCAGGCGGGCGAGTACCCCCGGTCGGGCATTGTCCGCGATCGGGTTCAGGGTTTTGAACGATACGGGCAGTCCCATTTTCGCGGCTTCATGTTCGTAGATCTGACGCCAGGTCCATTGCGGCGTATTGACCAGATCATAACGGCCGGGAGGGCCGGCGCGCCCCTCGGCGATGGCGACAAGCGCCTCGGCGATGGCCGCCGTGTAGGTCACGTTTGAGTCCCGGTCGGGATCGGGGATGCGAATGGGCTGTGATTTCAGTTCGTCGCGCCAGATCGAAACAATATTCTGCAACTCGCCGGCCACATGCCCGAGGCGCAGTATGTAAAGCTTCCGATTCATTTTGGCGGCGAGATCAAGCGCCAGCTTTTCCGTCTTCAGTTTCGATTTCTCGTAGGGGCTGCGCATGCCGCCGGCGCCGTCGCCGCGATTGTTGACGGCGAGCGTCGAGAAAAAAACAATCGTGGCGCCGGGCGGCGCGCATTCGAAAATTCGCGTCACGATTTTCGCGTTATTGGCGAGCGACGCGGCGGGCGTGCCAATCGCCAGCGCGAAGTTCGCGATGACGTCCGCTTCCTTCAGCAACGCGGGCGCGCGCGCGGGGTCGCTGATCTCGCCATGCGCGACCGAAAGCCCGGCGTACCTGAGAAACGCCGACCCATTGCGCGTGCGGCTGACCGCGCGCACCTCGACGCCGGCCTGGCGGGCGAGCAGCAGCGAGACTTCCGCGCCAACCTGTCCATTGGCGCCAATAACCGCGATCCGCATGGTCCCTGATCCTAGGTGAGTAGAGCGTCCATGACTTCGGCCGTCAGCAAGGTCGAGCGCGCGGACGTGGGCGGCTCTGAACGCGATCGGAAGGCTTCCACGAGATCGCGCCATTCGAGGTAGCAGGCTTGTCCGACGGACAGGGCGCCCTTTGTCCCCGCCACCATGAGCGGCGCGACCTCGACGCCCTTGCTGTCAAAAACGCGCAAACTGTCGCCGGGCGTGACCGGGCCGGTGACCACGGCGGTCTCGAAGCGATACGCGACCTCGTTGCTTGGCGCGTCGAGCCAGCTGACGCGCCAATCGAGGTCGACATCATGCCCCGCGACGCCGTTGACGCCCTCGATGCGCATTCGAGCGGTCGCCATGCGATCCGTGCGGCCATCCCATTCGATTTTACGATCCAGCACCTTGGCGGTTGTCGCGCCCGCGATCCACAGCGTCGAATCGAGACCGTGGCAACCAAGATTGCGGGTTACGCCGCCACCTTCCTCGACGGGGAGATCCTGATAGCCGCCAGCGCCCCCGCTTCGCGTGATCCGACCGCCCTCGGCGGCCGACACGCTCAGAAGGGCGCCGAAAACGCCGCTCGCGACGATGTTTTTCAACAGTCGATTGGTCGCGTATTGGCGGCGCTGATAGCCGACGGAAATGCGCCAGGGCGCGAAGCGCTCGACAAGCGATCGATGTTCCGCGCCTGTCGTCATCAGCGGCTTTTCGGCCAGGATGGCGCAATCGCCGGGCAACAGGGCGTCGAACAGCGCCATGCGCGGGGGCAGGGGTATCGCGAAAAGAATGGCGTCGCATGGAGACGCTTCAGCCAGATTGGCTGGCGTTGTCGCGTGGTCGAGCCCGAAGGCGCGTGTCAGAGCGCGCGCCCGTTCGGGCGCGGCGTCCATGATCCAGGCGATGGAACAGTCATCCATGGCCAGCAGCGTGGGGAGATGCATGCCGGATGCTATGGAGCCAGCGCCAATAACGCCGACGGAAAGAGGCTTGACCGTGTTCATCGGCCATCTTTTCAGGGAGCGCGAATTGATTGTCAATTTCAAATGCGCTGGACATGGCCTTTCCAAGTCCATCAACGCAAATCGCCTGTTATCGCGACGTTGTCGTGACATCCATGGTCAATGGAATATTTGCCGCGCGCGGCTATCCTTGACGAGTATTTGGGGTTTCGCCGCGATTGCTGCCTTGGCGAATATCGCTTATTGACGTGCCGTCGCGGATCCTCGCCTGGGCCTCGCGCGGCCGAATGACGGAACAATGAACGAATGCCCAGTTTGCGTCGAATGACATCGAATATCGCGGCGCAGGTCATCGCGTTCGCGGCTTCGATGGTCGACCGCATCGTTCTGGTTGGAATCTTGCTGCGCGCCTGGGGGCCCGATGTCTTTTCGGACTTCGCGGTGCTTCAGTCGGCGGCCCAACTCGTGACCATCGGCGAACTCGGCATGCAGCTTTATTTCATCAACGTCATGCAATCCGCCCACGTCAACGGGGATCGGGAATTATTCCGGCGATTGTCCTCCATTCATCTGGGCGTGATCCTGACGATTGTTGGCGCGCTCGGCTGCGTCGTTCTTGGATTTGGCGCATTCGGGGACGTTGGGTTCCTTGTGAACATTACCCATATCGAGCCCGTATCCGCGCTCAGGATATTCATATTGTACGCCTGCGGAAATTTGCTCGGTATCGTGCGCTCAACCACCACCACCATCTATATCGCCGCGGGCGACTTCGCGGTTTCCATTCTGGTTGGCGCGTGTATCTTGATGGCGAGCACGTGCGTCTCGGTTCTGGTGGCGTTGGCGGGCGGCGACGCCCTTGCGTTGGCGGTCGTATATTTTTCGTGCACGGGCGTTCTCGGTCTCGCCTACGTCCAATGGGATACGCGTCGCCGTTATCCTTGGCGACTGGGCGCGCCAGCGCTTCCAAGTTATCGGGAGCTGGTGGACGCCGCGCGCCACGTCAAATGGTTCGCCTTGCAAATCCTGGCTCCCGCGGTTTGGCTTCAATTGCCCGTGCTGATTCTCAATGCCTGGAAGGTGTCGGGCCACGAATTGACGTCGTTTTTGTTGCTGCGAACAATGGTGAACCAGATACGCCTGATTTTCCAATTCGCGGCGGTTGGAACGGGCATCGAGATCGCCACGCACGCGC
Source organism: uncultured Hyphomicrobiales bacterium (assembly GCA_903861645.1). Taxonomy (GTDB): domain Bacteria; phylum Pseudomonadota; class Alphaproteobacteria; order Rhizobiales; family Beijerinckiaceae; genus Terripilifer. Next base: position 1,526 of record CAIOVE010000101.1, on the reverse strand, counting down.
ATCGGGGCGAACTGGAGCGGGCATGGCGATTGTCCGCGGTCGTCGGCGTGCTGACCACGGTTCTGTGCGCCGTGTCGGCGGCGGGGATCGTGGCTTTTGGCCCGATTGTCACGCTTTACTGGACAGGCGATCCGACCCTGTTTTCGCAGGGCATGGCGCTTCTCATGCTCGCCCCCATGTTGCTCGTGGCGCCGCTTCAGCAACCGACGTCCATGCTTCAGTTCGCCAACATGACCTTGGCTCCCGGTTTGCAGCGATTGTTGCAAATCGCGCTTGGCCCCGTTTTGTGTCTCGCCGGTCAATACGCCGCTGGCGCCATGGGCCTCGTGGCGGGCCTCGCGATCGCCGAGGTGATCGCCTTCTGGTCCGTCGTGAGCCTGATCGCCCGCATCGAGTTCTTCACGGGCTTCGCCCGTTACGCGGCGGTTTCGTTGGTTGTGGGCGCCGCGGCCTTCGCCTGGAGCGTCTTCGCGGGCGACATATTGATGGCGGCTTATGCCTCCACCGGGATTGTCGCGATGGGGATCAAGGCTGGCGCGTGGTTGACCATCACCGCCGCGCCACTTGGATACATGTGCTTGCCGAAGCCAATGCGCGCGCGGTTGCTGAATGCATCGCGATCGATTTGGAGCCCGGCCTTGAGACGATTCACGCGAGGAAAATCTTCATGATGCGGAACATCAAGAAATGGGCTTATGAAAGGCACCCGGACCTGGTTCGTGTTTTTCAGCTTATTCGCTACGAATGGCTTGGCGCCTACGCCCAACTCGCCGGATTGTTTTCGCCGGCGCAGCGCAGGTTGATCGCGTCCTTGCGAAAGCAACGCGATATCAAGCTCAACATCGCGAGCGGCGGCGCGCGCCGACCGGGGTGGATTGGTCTCGATGTGTCGCCGCGCGCGGAAATTCGCATGGACCTCCGCCGCCCGCTCCCCCTGACGGATGGTTCGGTCGCTTTGATCTATTGCGAGCATTTCTGCGACCATCTCAATTTCCCGCACGCCATCGACGCGTTCTTGCGCGAATGCCATCGCGTTCTGGCGGTTGGCGGTCGCGCGCGCCTGGTTTTGCATGACGCCCGCGATCTCGCGCGCGCCTATCTCGAGAACGACACGCGTTATTTCGAGGAAAGCGGGCAAGGCGGACACCCGCCAATCGTGGCGGTGAACCTGCTTTTCAGGTTCAATGATTTTCACCAGTTTCTCTATGATTTCGAGTTTTTCGCGGAGCTGTTGAGGAAAGCTGGTTTCGAGCAGGTCATTCGGTCCAGCTACCTACGGAGCGACGTGCCGGAACTGGTGCTCGACGAAACGCATCCCGATCGCGAGATTCTTTCGATGTACATCGAGGCGATAAAGTCCTGACCTCATGATCATCCTCTGAAAGCGTGGGGCGCCTCAAATGTTCTTCGCGATCTCGAAAATCGCCTGGCTGTTTCTGGACCCGCCGACGCTACTTCTGTTTCTCGCCTGCTGCGGTCTGGTGGCCGCGCGCCTGGGACGCGCGCGAGCGGGGCGGGTCTTGCTG
>CAIOVE010000100.1 GCA_903861645.1 uncultured Hyphomicrobiales bacterium | reverse complement strand
TGGGATAGCGCAAACGGCTTCGATCATAACGCGCGCGATTTTCGTTGGTCCACATCAGCGACCCCTCCGAATCAGGTCGCCTCTCTTGAATCACAAACGATTCATTCGATTCAAGAACTCATCGGACAGACACTAAGGCCGGAATATATGCGTCCGATGATAATTCAGGAATTGCGTATCCGGTTTGAAACGTTTGGGCGGCTTGAGCTTTTCGTTTGTGAACTCTCGAAAGCGCGTTCCGGATTCGCCTGATAATAGAGGCGAATAGAGAACGGAGAAATCGTCAGAGAACGAAATAAGTCCCCGGTCGAAAGCCCGATCATGCAGGGCGTTCAAGCAGATGCCATTTTGAGGATTGGTTCGCAGCTTTTCATCGGAAGCCCATGGAACAATATGGCTCGCGACCAGTAATTCCGCATTGGAAACATCGGTCAAGGCGCAACGGGAGTCATATGACGCCAAAATCATGTCACGAAAAAATCCTTGGTTTTTTCGCGATTTCGAAAGCGTAGGAATATCCTCGCCAATCGGAAAATCCGCGCCGTAAGACGCTTGTCCGATTTCCTCGAAACCATTTTCCGAAACGCGGAGATCGCTATCTTGGACATATCGATCCATGTGGGCGAAAAAGTCCTCCCAAACGACGCGGTCCAAAGCGCTTACGTTGCCCATCCCACTCTGGCTTATCGTCGGATCGAGGCTGGCGAAATTAGTCGCTTTCATAGCGACGGCGCCGGGCGTTCGATCGATGATCTTGGCCAGCGCGACTATGTCTGGATTTCTCGAATGCAACCGACCAAATGGCGTACGGCAATATAGTTTGAGCACCTCGATTAATTGCTCGCGCGTCCATGGAGCCCTTGCCACTAATTCCACCCCGGAACGGCGCGACCTGCCGCGCGTTAATCGATCAACTCAAGTCACCAGAAACCCGGTCGTCGATGAACAATCCGAGACGGTTCGCCGCATGCGGATTCAGCAATTGAAGCCGTCTCCGATTTGATGAGGCCCCAATCCCCAAAATAGCCAATCGCGCCGTCGTTGAAAATCGAAACGAGCATATCTTCGTGAAACCGCATGACAAGACAACAGTCGTCCCATTTCTCCCAACCTGTCAATTGAGCGGCTTGGATGGCGTCTTCACTCGATGCGAAATATGCGCGGTGATTTCCATACGTCCAATGCACGCCAATGCAGTTGCGAAGCCGCGGACCATCCTCGCCCTAATTGTCCAAGTCAGCATCGGGCCTCCGACGACCGTGTTGAATATATAATTCGTACATAAAATTCGCTCCTAAAATCGCCCCAAGGAAATCCATAGCGGCCGAATTTGTCGACTTGGGAATTAGTCCAGGACGCCCCTTGGCGGATCGGTTAGCGCCACGACGACATGTCGAAGCGGCCCCCTCAAGCCAGTCCGAGAAACAGCGCCAGCGACCGGTTGACCATCAGCATGGTTCGGTCGTCCAGCCGACCGATGGCGCCACCGATTTTGTCGCGCGCCACCGTCTGCGCCTTGTCGATCATGATCTCCGAACGCTGGCGCAAGCCGTTGTCTGCGGATGGCTCGACTGGAATGCGCAACAGGGGAACGTCACGCGCCTCGCTGGTGATCGGCAATATGGTAACGGACACGAGATCGGCGAAGAGATCGGATTGCAACACTAGCGCGGGGCGCGGCTTTCCATAATCGCCTTGCAGCGCCACGGTGACGAGATCGCCCCGCCTCACCGCCAGCCCTCGGTGTCGCGCGCCGCGTCGATCCAGTCCTGCGTCTCGCGCTCATGCGGGTCGCCCGCGAGCTTGAGCGCCTGCCGGCGACACTCCTCCGCGAAACCGGCGCGCCTGCTATCGGGAACCCAAATCTGGACAGGGCGCAGCCCCGCCCGCCTGAGCGCGTCGCGATGCAGTTTCACGCGATGGGAAATGGCCGTCATGGCGCGGACCCTCGTTACATGCAACCCGTTACATGTAACGTGCCGTCTCAAAAAAACAACCCCTACCCCCTGACGCCGACGCGCAGGCCCGGCGCAGGGCGTTCCTGCAACACCTCGCGGCGGAAGCGAAACAGCGCCGCGGGGCGTCCGCCGGTCGCGTGGGAGGTCTCGCCCGTCGGCTCCACCACGGCGGCGGATTCGACAAGGCGGCGGAAGTTCTGCGTATGCAGCCGCCGGCCCTGCAACGCTTCCGCGACCTTTTGCAGGGCGGACAGGGTGAAGGTTTCGGGCATCAGCTCGAAGATCACCGGCCGGTATTTCATCTTGGCGCGCAGGCGGCTGATGGCGGTGGCGAGTATGCGCCTGTGGTCGTGGCGCATGGGCGCGCCGAGCGGGCCAACCTCGCCGATCAGCGGGCTGGCGCGGCCATCGCGCCGGGCCTCGTCGACAAGGCCCGCCTCGTAAAGCAACTGGTAGCGGTCGAGCACGTTTTCATCGTCGAACCGCCCGTGTTCCGCGTCGAACAGCAGCCGCACGCGCTCGCGCCGGCTCAGCCCATAGGCGTTGGGCCGGTCAGGGTCGCGCGCCGCCCACTTGCCGAGCGCCGGCAGGATTTTCTGGGCGATGACGGCGGGCCTGTGGGCGCGCCAGTCCTCCCACGGAAAAAACGCGTACCACGGCCGGAAGGCCGCGCCCGAGGCCATGGGTTCCGCCTCGGCCCCGACGCGCGTCAGGGCGAGATAGCCGATGGAGACGACATGCGGCTCGCGGTCGTCGGCGCGCGCCTGCCGGCCGCGGTCGCCGAAGGTGTAAAGCTGCTCCACGTAGCCCAGCGGCGCGCCGGTCTGCTCGGTGACCCAGGCGCGCAGGCCGATCTCGAAGGTGCGGTGCGCCAGCGGGTCGAACGGGCCGGAGGGCAGCGCCGCCTCGTGCGCCGCGTCCGCCCCTTGCGCCACCAGAATCAGCGGCGCGTCGCCACGGGTGGCGACGATGGCGGCGGTCAGGCCGACTTCCACCGGAAACTGGGATTGAATCGCTGAGGTCATCGGGCCAGGCGCTTGTTTCGCTTACGATAGCACGGGCGCGCGGGCGACCGTCAGTGGATATCCAGCGCGAAGGGCACGCCCTCGAAACAGTCGGCGCCCCGGCCTATCGCCTCCACCGCCGCGATCAGCCGTCCGTCGCGCCCCAGCACCGCGTCCGCGTGGCGAATCAGCAGGCGATTCGGCGTCGCCGTCGGCGACAGCGCCCGCAAGCGTTCCGCCACCTCGCGCTCCTCGCGCGTCGGCGCCAGCGCGCAAACTGCTATGAGGGCCGCGGCCGTCGAGCGGCTGACGCCCGCGTAACAATGGATCAGCAGCGGCGCGCGCCGGTCCCACGCGCGCGCGAAATCGATCAGCGCGCGAACATGCGTTTCCTCCGGCGCGACATGGTCGTCCACGGGAATGTCGATGTCGGCCAGCGACAGGCGCAGATGGCGCGACGGATGGATCACATCGGGTCGCTCGACGGGGTAGTCGGGATTGATGAGCGTCACCATCGAGCGCGCGCCGGTCTCGCGCGCGATGTCCTCGATGCGCGCCAGCGAACAGACGTGTATGCGGGGCATGGCGGGTCGTCCTATGAATCGCCTTGCGCCATCCGCGCCTCGAGGACGCGGAAGGTGCGCAGGAAACGCTCCTCCACCTCGTTCGACGGCAGCGGCGCGATGAGCGCGGCGACATCGCGCATGCGCAACGCGGGGCGGCCAAAGAACGACGCGGCTTCCTCGACCGAGAAACCAGCCAGTTGCGTCGCTTCTATGAAGGCCGCGTCGTGGTCGGCGCGCTTGATGACCCTGGCCAGCGGCGCCGGCGTCTCGCCGGGCAGCGAAAACCGCAGGTGAATCGCCGAGAGAATGCGGTTTTCAACCGTCTTGTAACTCTCGCCGACCGCCGCCTTGAAGGGCGAGATGATGTCGCCGATCACGTATTCCGGCGCGTCGTGCAGCAGCGCCATCAGGCGCCAGCGCGCCGGCAGGCCGGGGTCGGCGGCGGCGACGATTCGCTCGACCAGCAGCGAGTGCTGCGCGACCGAAAAAATGTGCGGCCCCTGCGTCTGGCCGTTCCAGCGCGCCACGCGCGCGAGGCCATGGGCGATATCCTCGATCTCCACGTCGAGCGGCGAGGGATCGAGCAGATCGAGCCGACGCCCCGACAACATGCGTTGCCACGCGCGCGGTTTTGCCGGCTTGCGCGCCATCAGCTTGCGTCCGCCATCGCCGCGCATTCGGCGTGGCGATAACAACCGACGAGGTGATCGTTGACCATGCCGACCGCCTGCATGAAGGCATAGACGATCGTCGGTCCGCAGAAGTTGAACCCCGCGGCCTTCAGCTCCTTCGAGATTTTTTTCGACAAGTCGGTTTCGGCTTTCATTTCGCCCATGTGGCGCAACCGGCCTTGCAGCGGCCTGCCGTCGACGTAGTTCCACAAATAATTGGCGAAGCCCTGCTTCTCCTCGATCGCCAGATAGACCCGCGCCGATTTGATCGCGCTCTCGATCTTGGAGCGGTTGCGCACGATGCCCGCGTCGGCCATCAGGCGCTCGACCTTGGCCGCGTCGTAGCGCGCCATGATGGCCGGATCGAAACCGTCGAAGGCCGCGCGAAAGGCGTCGCGCTTGCGCAGAATGGTGATCCACGAGAGGCCCGCCTGAAAACCGTCGAGCAACAGCTTCTCGAACAGCGCGCGGCTGTCGCGCTCCGGCACGCCCCATTCCGTGTCGTGATAGGCGACATAAAGCGGATCGACGCCCGGCCAGTCGCAGCGATGCTTGCCGTCCTCATGCAGGACGGGAAGACGGAGGGGTTTTTCGATAGTCGCCATGCCGCCAGTCTATCCCCGTTGCGGGGGAAGCACGAGAGTGACCGCGCGATCCGCCAATGTCACGGGAACGCCCGCGGCGATGGCGTCGGCAGCGCGATCGACGCGAACCATGGCCAGTCCGGCGCCGTCGATCGACGAGCCCATGACGCCCACCTCGACATCCCCCGCCAGCAAGGGCGCGCCGGTCGCGGGCGCGGCGCCCTCGAAGGTCACGCACGCCACGCGCTTGCGCGCCGTGCCGCGATGCTCGACGCGGGAAACGACCTCCTGTCCGACGTAGCAGCCCTTCCTGAAGTCGACGCCATGCAGAAGATCCATGTTGGCCTCGTGCGGGAAGGCGTCGCCATAGGCGAAGTCCACGCCACCGCGCGGCACGCCAAGCCGGATGCGCAGCACTTCATAGGCCGCCACGGCGGCGGGATCGTCGCGCAACCCATCGCGGGCGATGATTTCCCGGGCGCCAAGGCCCGCGTCGCGCGGATCGGGCGCGCCGCGCGCCTCGGGGCCCCACGCGGCCAGAACGCCATGGGTCGCGGAGAGGTCGTCGATGTCCAGCCGCGCGCGAAGCCGGTAGATACGGAGCTTCCTGACGAGATCGCCGGCAAGATTTGCGGGACAATCGAGCCGGAAGGCGCCATCGTCCTCGGTCACGATGAAATCGACGATGATCTTGCCCTGCGGCGTCAACAGGGCCCCGAAGGCGGCCCGGCCGGGCGCGACCTTGTCGAGGTCGCAGGTCACGAGGCCTTGCAGGAAGGCGCGGGCTTCGCCGCCGCCAACCCTCGCCACGCCCCGATCGCCCAGAAACGCCACCGGCATGAAAAGCGCCTTTCGCTTGCTACCCTCGCCCGCTCTAAGTAAGCCCCTTGCGCGGCAAGGCAAGTGTTCAACCGGAGCGGCCCGATGGCGACGACCTACGATCTCATCATGAAGGGGGCGACCCTCGTCAATCACGACGGCGTGGGCGCGCGCGACGTCGGCGTCATCGCCGGCAAGATCGCCGCGCTGGGCGATCTCTCCCGCGCCTCGGCGGGCGAGGTGATCGATTGCGCCGGCCTGCACGTGCTGCCCGGCGTCATCGACAGCCAGGTGCATTTCCGCGAGCCGGGACTGGAGCACAAGGAAGACCTTGAAACCGGCTCACGCGCCGCCGTGCTCGGCGGCGTCACCGCCGTGTTTGAAATGCCCAACACCAATCCGCTGACAACCAGCGCCGAGGCGCTGGCTGACAAAGTGCGCCGCGGCCATCATCGCATGCACTGCGACTTCGCCTTCTGGGTGGGCGGCACGCACGAAAACGTCAACGACATTCCAGAGCTTGAGCGCCTGCCCGGCGCCGCCGGCATCAAGGTGTTCATGGGCTCGTCCACCGGCTCGCTGCTGGTCGAGGACGATCCCGGCGTCGCCGCGGTGCTGGCCAAAACGCGCCGCCGCGCGGCCTTCCACGCCGAGGACGAATACCGGCTGGAGGAGCGCAAGCATCTGCGCATACCCGGCGACCCGCGCTCCCATCCGGTCTGGCGCGACGAGACGACCGCCCTGCAATGCACGCAACGTCTCGTGCGCATCGCGCGCGCGCAACGCGCCACCATTCACGTGCTGCACGTGTCGACGGGCGACGAAATCGACTTCCTGAAGGACCACAAGGACGTCGCCAGCGTGGAAGTGACGCCGCATCACCTGAGCCTCGACGCCAGCCTCTACGCGACCATCGGCACGAAGCTGCAAATGAATCCGCCGGTGCGCGACAAGGCCCATCAGGATCGCATCTGGTGGGGACTGTCGCAGGGGATCGCCGACATTCTCGGCTCCGACCACGCGCCGCACACGCTGGAGGAAAAGGCCAAGCCCTACCCCGCCAGCCCCTCGGGCATGCCCGGCGTGCAAACCCTCGTGCCGCTCATGCTCGATCATGTCGCGGCGGGCCGCCTGACGTTGGAGCGTTTCGTCGACATGTCGAGCGCTGGCCCCGCCCGCCTGTTCGGCATCGCCGGCAAGGGTCGCATCGCCGTTGGCTATGACGCGGATTTCACCGTGGTCGATCTCAAGCGCCGCGAAACCATTCGCGATTCATGGATCGCCTCGCGCTGCGGCTGGACGCCCTATGACGGGCGCGTGGTCACCGGCTGGCCCGTGGGAACCATCGTGCGCGGCGCGCGCGTGATGTGGGAAGGCGAGATCGCCACCCCCGCGCGCGGCGAGGCCGTACGCTTCTGGCAGGGACTCTAGGGCGCCGTCAGGCGTGCAGGCTTAACACGTATTTGCCGTAGTCCGCCGCGGCGCCATCCCAAACCACGGAATGGTGCGCGGCGGCGGCGAAGCAATCGCGAAATTGCCGCTGCAACACGTTGTCCGTGTAGAGCGCCCGGCCGCCCGCCGCGTTGAACAGTTTCTGCACCGCGTTGGTCGCGAGTTGGCAGGCGTAGGCGGCGTTGCGCTTGCCCTGCACGCTCATGAGCTTGGTGACGTCCTCGCCACGTTCGAGCGTTTGCATGGTCTCGCGCACCGCGCCGAGATACATGCGCGAGGCCGCCTCGATTTCCGCCGACGCGAGGCCGACGCCCATCTGCACGCCGACGCCATCGGCGACCGGCGCGCCGCGCGATTTTCGCGGCCCGGTGAAGGCGAGATAGTTCTCGAGAAAGCCTTCCGCGACGCCCACGCACACAGCGGTGTAGCTGACCGCCGAGACGCCGCCGCGCGGCAGCTTGGAAATCGGCGACGTATAGAACAACGTGCCCGGCGACGTGCCCGCGTCGTAATCCTTTTTCATCAGCACGCGATGATCGGGAACGAACACGTCCTTCACCGAGAAACTCTTGCTGCCGCTGCCCGCGAGACCGACCGAATGCCAGTCGTCGATGATCTCGATTTCGCTGGTGGGCATGACCACGAAGCAACCCACCGTAGCCTTGCCCTCCTCGATGATGTTGCCGCCGCAAATGACCCAGTCGGCGTGATCGACGCCGCTCGAAAATCCGTGCGTCGCGTTCCAGATCACGCCGCCGGCGACCCGTTTCGCCTTGCCGACCGCGGCGACGGCGACGCAAATGCGCGCGGCTGAGTTTACGCCCCACACCTCGTCCTGCGCCTCGAGGCTGAAGGCGCTCAGCTTCAGCGGATTGTCGGCGAGCACCATGTGCACCCAGGCCTGCGATCCACAGCCGCGCGCCAGCGCTTGCGTCACCTCGCACATCACGTCGTAGCCGAGTTCATAGCCGCCGTAGCGCTTGGGCTGGCAGATGCGCAGCAGACCAAGGTCCATGTAGTCGCGCACGGTCTCGGCGGGCGCCTCGCGGGCCGCCTCGCAGGCCGCCGAACGCTCGGCGAGAATCGGCGCGAGCGCCTCGGCCCGCGCGATCAAATCCTCCCGGCCCGGCCGCGTCGTCGCCGAAACGCCATCGAATACCGTATTCATCACGTTCATGATGTCTCTCCCCGCGTCGATTCTACCCGCGTGGGCCGACCGCGCAAGCGGGGCCGCTCAGCGGGCCATCAGGCCGCCAAGCTCGGCTATGTGGGGCATGCCGCCGATGTGGTCGGCGACGCGCTTGAGCGCGGCCCACATCGTCGCCTGATTGGAGTTGATCACAGGCTTGCCAAGTTCCCGCTCTAGCGCCGGGATCGCGTCTATCTGCGTCGTGTTGGTGCAGCTCAAAAAATAACCGTCGGCCTCGGCGCGCCGATTGGCGAGCGTCGTCTCGATCCACCCCGACGGCGGAAAAGCAAGGTAGCCGTCGCTCGGCGGCAGGTTCAGCGCGACGTCGTGCACCGTCTCGAAACCGAGCGCGGCGAGATATTCGTTTTCGTGATCGTTGTGCGACTGGACATAGGGCGAGATCATCACGAGACGGCGGACGCCGCTGGCGTGGAACGCCTCGACGACGGCCTGCGCGGTGGACATGGCGCGCGCGCCCGAGGCCGCGGCGACCGTGTCGAGAATGCGCTTTTCGCCCTCCGGGCCATGCTCCATCGAATTGGCGGTGCAATGAAAAACGATGGAGTCGCATTTGGCGTCGCCGAGCGCGCCGGCGGCGTCCTCGACATCGCGCAGCAAGTCCTCAAGCGGCTTGCGATGCTTGCCCGTCATGCGCAGGCGCGTGACGTGCACGGCGATGTCGGCGGGCAGGAACCGTCGGAACTGCGGCTCGCTCAGACGGTTGCTGGAGGGAATGATGAGCCCGATGCGCGCGCGGGCGAAGCCGGTGGATGCTTCGAGCGACAGCGCATGCGTGTCCGGTTTCGTCATGATTTCCTTGCCTTGTCGCGCGGCCCGGTCTCGCGCCGTGCTCGTGGTCGCATGTTCGGGCGCGACGACGCCGCGCCCGACAAGATCGTCGATTAAATCTTGAATTCCTCGAGCGTCTCCGGCGCGAACAGTTCCTCGGGCTTCAGCAGGCGTTTGGAAAGGCCCGACTCGAAATGATAACGCAGGAAGGTCGAAAGCGTCTTTTCGTTCTTCTCGAAGCCATAGGGCCAGTAATCCTCGCCCATGTCGCGAATGGCGTCCTCGATGTCGGCGTTCAGGAACGGCAGCATCGACATATGCGCCGCCGTCTGGCGCAGATCCTCGTAGGCGCGCTTCTGCGATTCACGGAACGCCTTGAACAGCGACTGCGCGATCCAGCGGTTCTTCTCGTAGACCTCGCGACGAATGGCGATCGTGTGCATGGTCGGGAAAATGCCGGTCTGCTTGTAATAGGCGCGCTCGACCGAGCGGAAATCCTCGAACAGGCGCGTGACGTTCACGCCGTCATAGGTCGATGGCTTGCGCGCCGTATGAAACGCATCGATCTCGCCATCGCGCAGCATCTGGGCGAGCGTCTTGTGATCGGGAATGGCCTGCACCTTGATGTTGGCGGGCAGGTCGAGCGACTGCTTCTCGGGGCGACCCGGCTCTTCCTCGCCGCCCGTGTAATAGGTGACGCTGTCGACGGGCACGCCATAATGCTCGGCGAGAATGCCGCGAATCCACACCGGCGCCGTCATCTGGAATTCCGGCACGCCGATCTTCTTGCCGATGAGATCCTTCGGTTCGCGGATGCCCGACTTCGCGTTCACGTAAATGCACGAGTGACGGAAGAACCGCGACGGAAAGATCGGAATGGCGATGAAGCGACGCGGATCCTTGAACAGCGACACCGTGTAGGACGACAGCGACATTTCCGCGACGTCGAATTCGCCGAAGCGCACCATGCGGAAGAAGGTTTCCTCCACCGGCAGCGGTAGATAGTTCAGCTCGATTCCGTCCGGCTGGACCGAACCGTCGCGCAGCGCCTGCATGCGGTCGTAGTTCCAGCAGGACAGGGTCAGATTGAGTTTCGACATGAATTCCCTCCGGTCTGTTTCGTTGTTCTCAATAGAAGCGATCGTAGTGCAACTGCGTCACCGGCACCTTGTTCTCGATCGCCATGCGCATCACCGCCTCCGTCATCGGCGGCGGACCGGCGAAATAGATTTCGTGGTCGGCGAGCTTGCCCTCGACAATCTCCTTGGCTGCCTCGTGAACGAAGCCGGTCCAGCCCGTCCAGCCTTCCTCGGGCGTCGTGTGCGACAGGGCCGCGTGATAGAAAATTGTCGTGCCCCAACCCGGCAATTCGCGCAGGAATTTTTCGCCCGCGAGATCGCGCGTCGCGCGCCCGCCATAGACGAAATGCAGCTTGTGGCCCGCGAGCGCGGGGCTGGCGGCAACCGCCCGCGCGATGGAGATCATCGGCGACAGGCCCGAGCCGCCGGCGATGCACAGAATGTCGCGCGCCGAATCCTCGCGCAGGAACGCGTTGCCATAAGGACCGTCGAGATCGACGCGATCGCCCTTCCTCAGCGATTCGAACAGCGCGCCGGTGCCCTTGCCATTGGGCACGCGCTTGATCTGGAAATGCCATTCCTCGCCGCTCGATGTCACGTTGCACATCGAATAGGCGCGCGCGCCATGCACGCCGGGAATGCCGATCAGGCCATACTGGCCGGGCAAGAAGGGATTGGGCGCGGCGAGGCGGAAGCGAAACTCGCGGATGTCGTGCGTCACGTCCTCGATGGCGATGAGCTCGCCCGTCGTGCGCAGCGGCTTGATGCGCGCCTTGTAGTCGTCGCGCATGGGCACCTTGATCTTGCAGTCGGTGAGCGCGCGCGTCTGGCAACCCAGATGGCGGTTGCGCTGCTTGTCGCGTTCCTGAAGCCCCGGCGCCTCGGGATAGAGGCTCTCGACCTGCCCCTCGATGAGTTCGAAGCGGCAGTTGCCGCACGAGCCCACGTTGCATTCATATGCCATGCCGAGACCGGCGCGCAGGCCCGCGCGGAGAATTGTGTCGTCCGGCGGACAGTCGAAGGATATTTTCGCGTTGGGAATTTCGATGGTCGCCATGGTGTCGCGCGCCGTGGGTTGGGTGAGGGGAACCGGCTCGCGCCGGCGGGTCAGAAAGTCGCGAGCGCCTTATATCCGAGGCGCGTGGAAATGACATGGGCCGTTTCGACGACGAGGGGCGCGAAACGCGCCAGCACCTCGTCGGACAGCCGTTGCGCGGGGCCGGCCATGCCGACGGCGGCGACCGCCTGCCCCGTGGCGTCGCGGATCGGCGCCGCGATGGAGCGCATGCCACGCTCACTCTGCTCGTCCTCGCGCGCGTAGCCCAGCGTCCGCACGTCCTTGAGCGCGGCGCGTAGCGTGGCGACATCCGTCACCGTCTTGGGCGTGCGCGCGCGGAATTTCTCGGCGAGGACTTTTTCCACCTGCTCGCGCGGCTGGAACGCCAGCATGGCGCGCCCCTCGGCCGTGCACAGCGCCGGCTTGCGCTCGCCCAGATTGGCGCGCATGCGGATCGCCTGCGTGCTTTCGAGATCGTAGACATACATGATCGACGCGCGATCGAGGATCGCTAGATGCACCGTCTCGTTGGTCGCCTCGCGCAGATCGAAGAGATAGGGACGCGCCTCGTTCGACACGTTCATGCGCTGGCGCACCAGCGCGCCAAGGCCGAACAGCGCGATGCCCAGGCGATATTTTTCGGTCTCGTGATTCTGCTCCAGCATCCCCTCGGCCACCAGCGTCGAGGCCAGCCGGTAGGCCGTGCTCTTGGCGACGCCCAGGCGGCGGGCGAGGGTCGTGACGCCGATCTCGACCTCGCCCTCGCTGAACATTTTCAGCAAGCGCATGGCGCTCGTCACCGAGGACAGGCCGCGGCGCGCGTCGGTGGAAGCCGCGACGGTCTCGCCGATGGCGGCGTCAGCCTCGTGATCGAGGGCCACGATGTCAGAGTCGTGTTCAGACGACATGCGCCCTCCTCGCGAGCCGATCGCGCAACCGCGCGGCGATCACTCCGGCGGGAATGTCGCGGGCGATGACCGTCAACCCGGACGGCGGATCCTGCGCGCCGGGCGAAAGGGTTGAAAACCGCATGACGTGGTCGGGCGCGACCTGCACGACAATCCAGTCGGCGCCGGCGGTCGGCCGCACAAGACCCTTCATCCGCAGCAGCCTCGGTCCGAAATCATCGAGCGCCGCGCGTAAGACCGCTTCGAGCGTGGCGCGATCCGCGCCATCGGGCGCGGCGGCGAAGGCGCTCGTCACATCCGGCGTGTGGTGCGCGGGCGCGGCCTCGGGAAGCGCCGCGTCCGGCGCGTGAGCGAGCGCCGCGAGAACATCGGCGCAGGGCAGATCGCCGTCGCGCGAATACAGCACGGGCGCGTCCGGGCGCCGCGCGCCGATCGCCGCGCGGGTCGCCGCGAGCTCCGCCTCGCCGGCGAGATCGATCTTGGTGAGAATGACGATGCTGGCGGCGTCGAGTTGCGCCCGGCATTCGGCGAATTCGGCGAGTTGCGAAGCGCCCAGCCGAGCGTCGATCACGCAGACGACGCCTTCGACATGATACCGCTCGGCGATCAACGCCCGCTCGGCGAGCAATCGCAGAATGGGCGCGGGATCGGCGAGGCCGGTGGTCTCGACGATAACCCGACCGTATTCGGGGATGCGCCGGTGCAACCTGTCCCAGAAGAGACTTTCGAGCGCGCCGGCGAGATCCTCGCTGGCCTCGCAGCAAGCGCAACCGCTTTCGATGAGAAGCGCCGCGTCGAGCACCGGCCGGGCAAGGCGGTCGTCGAGACCGATCTCCCCGATTTCATTGATGATGGCGACGGCGCTGGCGCAGGCCGGCTCGCGCAGCCAGCACCCGAGCAGCGTCGTCTTGCCGCCGCCGAGAAAGCCGGTTTGCACGAGGATCGGAACGCTCTTTCGCGTCGCCATTCAACCTCTCCCGCGCGATCAGGTCTCGATGCAGACCGTCTCGCCGTCCATGACGACCTTGTAGGTCTTTTGCGGAATCAGGCACGGCGGCTCGACGACCTCCCCGGTGATGATGCTGAACGAGCCATTGTGGAAATCGCACTCGATGGTGTCGCCCTTGATGTACCCCTCGGACAGCGAGCCCGGCCCATGCGAGCAAACGTCGTCCAGCACGTAATAGGCGCCGTTCAGATTGAAAACGGCGAGGGAAAGACCTTCCGTGTCGACCTTTATGGCCGAGCCCTCGTCGACTTCGGAGGTTTTGCAAAGGGGTATGATGGACATGGGCGGGAACCTGCCTCCTCGTTGACGTCCGGGGGACCAGAATGATATGAGGTTCCATATACGGAACATCGTTCCGCATACAAGAACCACTTATTTCTAGCAACGGTTGGCGACGCGGTCAACGGCGGACACCCGAAACGGGGACGCGGCGGCCGCGAAACAGCGGTGGAGGGTCTCGTGCTCAGGAAAGAACAGAACGACTATTTGACCCAGACGGGTCCGGGAACGCCGCTTGGCAACCTCTTTCGTTGTTACTGGATGCCGGCCTTGCTGGCCGAGGAACTGCCCGAGCCCGATTGCCCGCCGGTGCGCCTCAAGCTTCTCTCCGAACGCCTGCTCGCCTTCCGCGACAGCGAGGGCAAGCTCGGCCTGATCGACGAGTTCTGCGCTCATCGCGGCGTTTCGCTGTGGTTCGGCCGCAACGAGGAATGCGGCATCCGTTGCCCCTACCATGGCTGGAAGTTCGACGTCAGCGGCCAGTGCGTCGAAGTGCCCAGCGAACCCGTCGAATCCGGCTACGCCAAGAAGATCAAGCTGAAGTCCTATCCGCTCATCGAGAAGGGCGGCGTCCTCTGGACCTACATGGGCCCGCCGGAAAAGCAGCCGCCGGAGCCGGAATTCGAGTTCTGCACGGTGCCCCTGAACCAGACCTTCATGACCAAGCGCCTGCAGGAGTCGAACTGGCTTCAGGCGATGGAAGGCGGCATCGATTCCAGCCACGTGTCGTGGCTGCATCGCGGCGATCTGTCCAACGATCCCCTGTTCAAGGGCGCCGCCGGCAACAAGTACAACATGAAGGATCTGTCGCCGGTTTTCGAGGTTGTCGAGAACGACGGCGGCCTGCTGATCGGCGCGCGCCGCAACGCCGAGGACGACCAGTATTACTGGCGCATCACCCCCTGGGTCATGCCCTGCTACACCGGCGTGCCGCCGCGCGGCGATCACCCGATCCACGGCCACTTCTGGGTGCCGATCGACGATGAAAGCTGCTGGGCCTGGAGCTACGACTACCATCCCACCCGCCCGCTGACGGAAGCGGAAGTCTCCGCCATGCGCGACGGCAAGGGCATTCACGTCAAATACGTGCCCGGCACCTACATCCCCGCCGCCAACAAGAACAACGACTACCTGATGAACCGAGCGGCGCAGAAGGCCGGCAAGACCTTCAGCGGCATCGAGGGCATCGGCATGCAGGACGCCTCCCTCCAGGAGAGCATGGGGCCGATCTGCGACCGCACCAAGGAAAACCTGGTCGGCACGGACAACGGCATCATCATGGCCCGCCACCGCCTGATGCGCGCCGCCAGGGCGCTCGCCGAAAAGGGCACGATCCCGCCCGGCGTTGATCCAGAACATCACAAGGTGCGGCAGGCCGCTCTATTGTTGAAGCATGACGTGCAGTTCAAGGAAGGCGCGAAGGAAGCGCTGAAGGCCAAGAAGGGCGTGCGCCAGACCTCGGTCTGACGCGCGATCCGCCAACCATCGGAGCAGGGAATGCTGAGCGAATCCGCCCGTATGACGACCGCCCGCGAGGCGAGTTACCGGATCCAGTATCCGAACTCGCGCGAGCGCGCGGTCAAGGTGATCGCTCTCGATCCCGTCGCCGCGACCGTGCTGGAGCCCATTTCGAAAGGGGCCTGGCACGGCGCGGCCTTCTTCACGTCGCTGAACTTCGCAGCGACGGCCACGCCCGGTCAGGGGCTCGACGCCTGGCTCAAGGACGTGACCGGCCACGCGATGAACCTGATCAGCGAGGTGGCGGCGTCCGACTTCGTTGTCGTCATCACCTCCGTTGGCGAGGACGCCCGCGCGGTCTCCGTGATCGCCGACGCCTGCAAGCTGCACAACAAGACCCTCGTCGGACTGATCGTGCCGCGCGAGGGCGCGACCGACGCCGACGTCACCGCCTCCCTCGCCGACCTGCGGCCTTACGCGCGCATGCTGGTCGTCGCCAGCGGCGCCGACTACATTGAGGCCATGCTGACGGCGCTGCGGGCCTGACCACCCGGCGCGGCTTGCGCGAGCTGACATTCGGCGCCATGGTTTAGGTATAAACCAACTCGGGAGCGCGCCATGTCCGCCAGCCTGTCCGGCAAAACGCTTTTCATCACCGGCGCGTCGCGGGGCATCGGCCTCGCCATCGGATTGCGGGCGGCGCGCGAGGGCGCGAACATCGCCATCGCCGCGAAATCGGCCGAGCCCAATCCCAAATTGCCGGGCACGATTTACACCGCCGCCGAGGAGATCGTCGCGGCGGGCGGCAAGGCCCTGCCGCTCGTCGTCGACGTGCGCGACGAGGCGCAGGTGCGCGACGCGCTGGACAAGACGGCCGCGACCTTCGGCGGCGTCGACATCGTCATCAACAACGCCAGCGCCATTTCCTTGACCAACTCGCAAAACACCGACATGAAGCGCTTCGATCTGATGCATCAGATCAACGCGCGCGGCACGTTCATGGTCTCGAAATTCGCGGTTCCCTACCTCGAAAAATCCGCCAACCCGCACATTCTCATGCTGTCGCCACCGCTCGACCTCAAGGAAAAGTGGTTCGCCGGGCATACCGCCTATTCGATGGCGAAATACGGCATGAGCCTCGTCGTGCTCGGATTAGCCGGCGAATTGCGCCGCAAGGGCATCGCGGTCAACGCCCTGTGGCCGCGCACGACGATCGCGACATCGGCGATCAAGAACCTGCTCGGCGGCGACGCCATCATGCGGGCGTCGCGCACGCCGGATATCCTCGCCGACGCCGCGCGCATGATCTTCCTGAAGGACGCGAAATCCTTCAGCGGCCGATTCATCATCGACGATACGTTTTTATTCGAGAACGGCGTGCGGGATTTCGACCATTACCGGGTCGATCCGAGCGTTGATCTGGCGCCCGATTTCTTCGTGCCGGACGATTCCATTCCGCCGATCAGTCTTGCGAAAATCGCGAGCGGTCCTGGAAATCCTTGACGTCCCGCAGCGCCTGAATGCGCACGGCCAGCAGCCGGTCGGCGCGCATCTGGGCGTTTTCCGCCTCGCGCGCGGCGCCGAAATTCACGATGTTGGTGGCGCGCGCCAGCAGCACATGCAGCGCGCTCGCGGCCCGCGAACACAAGTCATCGAACGCGGCGGGATCGCGCTCGCGCGTGCGTCGATAGGCGATGCGGATCGCCGCGACGTTGCCAGTAGCGCAACGGTCGAGTTCGTCAACGACTTCCTCGAACGCCTGCCGCAGGTCCGGCGCGAGCTTCTGGTAATTATCGAGGGCGATCGCCCGGCCCGGCAAATTCGATTTGCGGAAGTAATCCTCATAGGAGATCGGTCGCCAGGCCGTGATATCGTCGATCAACTCGGGCATCATCGGCAATTGCTCGACGAGCATCACAAGTTCATTGAAAACATTCAGATAATCGTTCGCGAGACCCGATTCGGGATTGACGAGCGCCGCCGCCCGCGCCTCAAGCGCGTCGTCGTGGGCCATGGCCGTTTCCGCGTCGAAACTGGCGAAGGATCTGTTCATGGGCGG
This sequence comes from uncultured Hyphomicrobiales bacterium, assembly GCA_903861645.1. Lineage (GTDB taxonomy): Bacteria > Pseudomonadota > Alphaproteobacteria > Rhizobiales > Beijerinckiaceae > Terripilifer. The sequence continues at coordinate 168 of CAIOVE010000100.1, read as the reverse complement.
GGCATGTCCGGGTTACGGCGTCCTTCAAGACTAGGTCTCGTTGACAAAGTAGCGCATCCATAGCCGGATGCAGGCGATTTGAACGAAGCCTCCGAACGTTTCGGCGAGCTTGTCGTATCTCGTCGCGAAGCGCCGGGCATTCTTGAGTTTGTTGAAGCATCGCTCGAT
>CAIOVE010000099.1 GCA_903861645.1 uncultured Hyphomicrobiales bacterium | reverse complement strand
TCGACGTGCGCGTAGTGGCGGTTCGCCGTCTCGTATTCGACGTGCGCCGTCGAAATCGTGATGCCGCGCGCCTTCTCCTCGGGAGCCTTGTCGATCTGGTCATACGCCGTGAACGTCGCCCCGCCCGTCTCCGCGAGGATCTTCGTGATCGCCGCCGTCAGCGATGTCTTGCCATGGTCAACGTGACCAATCGTCCCGATGTTGCAGTGCGGCTTCGTCCGCGAAAACTTTTCCTTGGCCATGATCGAGCTCCTTAGCCCTTATTGAGAGTGCGACTGGATGGGTGAATCAGGCGTATTTGGCCTGGATCTTCTCGGCTTCGTTGCGCGGCACTTCCGAGTAGTGATCGAACTGCATGGAGTAGCTCGCGCGACCCTGGCTGCCCGACCGCAGATTGTTGACGTAGCCGAACATGTTCGCGAGCGGCACCATGGCGGTCACGACATTCGCGTTGCCGCGCATGTCCTGCCCCTGAATTTGCCCGCGCCGGGAGTTCAGATCGCCGATGACGAAACCGGTGTATTCCTCCGGCGTCACCACCTCGACCTTCATGATCGGCTCCAGCAGAACCGAGTTGCCCTCGCGCAGCGCTTCACGGAAGCCGGCGCGGGAGGCGATTTCGAACGCGAGGGCGGACGAGTCCACTTCGTGGAACGCGCCGTCGATCAGCGAGACCTTGACGTCGACCACCGGGAAGCCCGCGAGAACGCCAGCGCCCAGAACGGAGTTGAGGCCTTTTTCGACGCCGGGGATATATTCCCTCGGCACGGAGCCGCCGACGATCTTCGATTCGAACTCGAAGCCCTTCCCGGCCTCGTTCGGCTCGACGATGAACTTGACGCGCGCGAACTGACCGGTGCCGCCGGTCTGCTTCTTGTGCGTGTAGTCCTTCTCGACGCGCTTGGTGATCTTCTCGCGATAGGCGACCTGCGGAGCGCCGACGTTGACGTCGAGCTTGTGGGTGCGCTTGAGAATGTCGACCTTGATGTCGAGATGCAGTTCGCCCATGCCCTTGATGATGGTCTGGCCGGACTCCTGATCGGTCGAAACGCGGAAGGACGGGTCTTCCGTGGCGAGCTTGATCAGCGCCATCTGGAGCTTTTCCTGATCGCCCTTGGTCTTCGGCTCGACCGCCATCTCGATGACGGGCTCGGGGAATTCCATCTTCTCGAGGATGACCGGCTTCAGAGGATCGCACAACGTGTCGCCGGTGCGGGTGTCCTTCATGCCGACCAGCGCGACGATGTCGCCCGAGTAAACCTCGGAGATTTCCTCGCGGTTGTTGGCGTGCATGAGAACCATGCGGCCAACGCGCTCCTGCTTCTCGCGGGTCGAGTTCAGAAGAGCGACGCCCTTCTCGAACTTGCCGGAGTAAACGCGGGCGAAGGTCAGCACGCCGAAGGGATCGTCCATGATCTTGAAGGCGAGCAGCGAGAGCGGCTGATCGTCGCCGGGCTTGCGCTCGGTTTCCTCGCCGGTCTTGTAGTCGATGCCCTTGATCGCGCCACGCTCAATAGGCGAGGGCAGGTAATCAACGACGGCGTCGAGAAGCGGCTGCACGCCCTTGTTCTTGAAGGCCGAGCCGGCCAGCACGGGATAGAAAGCGCCGGTGATGACGGCCTTGCGGATCAGGCGCTTGAGGGTCGCCTCGTCGGGCTCCACGCCATCGAGATAGGCGGACATGGCGTCGTCGTCGAGCTCGACGGCGGCCTCGATGAGCAACATGCGGTGCTCGGCGGCCTTTTCCTTCAGATCCTCGGGAATCTCGGCGTCATGATACTTCGCGCCGAGGGATTCTTCCTCCCACACAACAGCCATCATGCGAACGAGATCGACGATGCCCTTGAAGTTGCTTTCCGAGCCGATCGGCAACTGGATCGCGATCGGCTTGGCGCCGAGGCGCACCTTGATGTCCGAAAGGCACTGATAGAAATCGGCGCCGACCTTGTCCATCTTGTTGCAGAAAACGATGCGCGGAACCTTGTACTTGTCGCCCTGACGCCAGACCGTTTCGGTTTGCGGCTCGACGCCCTGGTTCGAATCCAGCACGCACACCGCGCCGTCGAGCACGCGCAGCGAACGCTCGACCTCGATGGTGAAGTCGACGTGGCCGGGAGTGTCGATGATGTTCAGGCGCTTGCCATTCCAGATGGCGGTCGTCGCGGCGGACGTGATCGTGATGCCACGCTCTTGCTCCTGCTCCATGAAATCCATGGTCGCGGCGCCGTCGTGCACTTCGCCAATCTTGTGGCTCTTGCCGGTGTAGTAGAGAATCCGCTCGGTCGTCGTCGTCTTGCCGGCATCAATGTGAGCCATGATGCCGAAGTTACGATAATCCTCGAGGGCGTATTGGCGGGCCATCGTCTTTATCCTCTTAGCGCGCGGTCAAACGCGCCTGAACAGATCCGTTACCAGCGATAATGCGAGAAGGCGCGGTTGGCTTCGGCCATCCGGTGCGTATCCTCGCGCTTCTTGACGGCGTTGCCACGGTTGTTGGCGGCGTCCATCAATTCGGCCGACAAACGGTCGACCATGGTCTTGTCGTTGCGACCGCGGGCGGCGGCGATAATCCAGCGAATGGCCAGCGCCTGACGACGCTCCATGCGCACCTCAACGGGCACCTGGTAGGTCGCGCCGCCGACGCGGCGGGAGCGGACCTCGATCGCCGGGGCGACGTTTTCCAGCGCCTGCTTGAACATCGGCAGCGGATCGGCCTTCGCCTTGGACTGCATGATGTCGAACGCGCCGTAAACAATGGCCTCGGCGGCAGACTTCTTGCCGTCGTACATGATGGAGTTCATGAACTTGGCCAGAACGAGGTCGCCAAACTTGGCGTCCGGAATAACTTCGCGCTTCTCGGCGCTATGACGACGCGACATCGAGAATTCTCCTTACTTCGGACGCTTCGCGCCGTATTTCGAACGACGCTGCTTGCGATCCTTGACGCCCTGCGTATCGAGCACACCGCGCAGGATGTGATAACGCACGCCGGGCAAATCCTTCACGCGGCCGCCGCGGATCATGACCACGGAATGTTCCTGAAGGTTGTGGCCTTCGCCGGGGATGTAACCGATGACCTCGAAGCCATTCGTCAAACGCACCTTGGCGACCTTGCGAAGCGCCGAGTTCGGCTTCTTCGGCGTCGTCGTGTAGACGCGCGTGCAGACACCACGCTTCTGCGGGCAGGCCTGCATGTGGCGGGCCTTCTCGCGATAGGTCTTTGGGTGCCGCGGCTTGCGGATCAACTGGCTGATCGTCGGCATTCGTCCTCGCCCTTCCCGGGAAAGATAGAACTGTTAGATACGGAACCAGGCGGCGAACCACCCAACCCCGCGGAGACCGCGGAAAAATCCGCGCAAAACACGACCACGCCGACCGTCCTTGCGGACCGTGGCGCGGCAAAGCAGAGGACCACCTCACCGAAGTGACGCGATCTTGCCCCAAAACCCACCCACGAGGGGCGAGCAGATATGACTTTCGTCACGAAGAGGTTGAAGACGTTTAGATTTCTCGTCCAGAGCGTGTCGCCCCGAAGCCATGGAATCTACTGCTCTTCAAATCTGCGCGGTTGATACCCCCCGACATGCCGGGCGTCAACCCCTGATGGGCGAAAATCCTTGAGTCGTTTCAGGGATTTGCCGAATTTCGACCCAAGCCCCGGACGGGACTCGGTTTTTGGCCTCGAAAAAAAGAGGGAGCCGCGATGAAGCGGCTCCCCCGGGGTTCGATTTGCGGTCCGTTGGGCCTATTCGGCGGCGGGCGGCAGTTGCGGGGCCGGCGCCTGCGAGGTTTCGGCCTTCTGCTGGAGAATCATCTCGTCGCGCATGGTCGCCACGCGTCGCAGCTGCGACATGGCGGCGCCCGTGCCAGCCGGGATCAGGCGGCCGACGATGACGTTCTCCTTGAGGCCTTCCAGCGTGTCCATCTTGCCGTTGACGGCGGCCTCGGTGAGGACGCGCGTCGTCTCCTGGAAGGAGGCGGCGGAAATGAACGAGCGGGTCTGCAGGCTCGCCTTGGTGATGCCGAGCAGCACGGGCGTGCCCGTGGCGGGCTTGCCGCCGTTGGCGACCACCTTGAGGTTGACTTCCTCCATCTCGGAGGCGTCGACCTGCTCGCCGGGCAGATAGTCGGTGTCGCCGACCTCGACGATATCGACCTTCTGCAGCATCTGCCGGACGATAACCTCGATGTGCTTGTCGTTGATGCCGACGCCCTGAAGCCGGTAGACTTCCTGGATTTCGTTGACCAGGTAGGCGGCGAGCTCCTCGACGCCCTTGATCGCCAGGATGTCGTGCGGCGCGGGGTTGCCGTCGACGATGTAATCGCCCTTCTCCACGACGTCGCCGTCCTGAAGATGGATGTGCTTGCCCTTGGGGATCAGATACTCGACCGGCTCCGCGCCCTCTTCCGACGGGATGAGGGTCAGGCGCTGCTTGTTCTTGTAGTCGCGACCGAACTGCACCGTGCCGGAGATCTCCGCGATGATCGCGTGGTCCTTGGGACGACGCGCCTCGAAGAGTTCCGCGACGCGCGGGAGACCGCCGGTGATGTCGCGGGTCTTGGCTGATTCGAGCGAGATACGGGCGACCACGTCGCCGGCGCGGATGACCGCTCCGGGGTCGGCGGCGATGATCGACTCAACCGGCAGCGTGTAGCGGGCGTCGCCGCCGCGCGGCAGCTTGAGCGGCTTGCCATCCGGACCCTTGATAACGATGCAGGGCTTGAGGCTCGACGAGCGCTGGTTGAGACGCCAGTCGGTGACAACGCGCTTGGCGATGCCCGTCGACTCGTCGACCGCCTCGGACATCGACATGCCGTCCACGAGATCCTCGTAGCCAACGACGCCATCGATTTCCGACATGATCGGACGGGTGAAGGGATCCCACTCCGCCAGGCGCTGACCGCGCTTGACCTTGTCGCCCTCGGCGACCTTGAGACGCGCGCCATAGATGACGCGGTGAACGGCCCGCTCGGTTCCATCGGAACCGACGATGACGATCGCCACGTTGCGCGCCAGCACCACCGTATCGCCATCGGAGTTCTTGGCGATATGGGCGTTGCGGATGCGCACCGTGCCCTCGAAGTTCGACTCGATGAAGGACTGGTCCGCGATCTGCGCCGCGCCGCCGATGTGGAAGGTGCGCATGGTGAGCTGGGTGCCCGGCTCGCCGATCGACTGCGCCGCGATGACGCCGACGGCCTCGCCCATGTTGACGGGCGTGCCGCGCGCGAGATCGCGTCCGTAGCAGGTGCCGCAAACGCCGTTCTTGGCCTCGCAGGTCAGCACCGAGCGGATCTTCACTTCCTGAACGCCGGACGTGTTGATCTTCTCGATATGACCCTCGACGATCAGTTCGCCCTTGGCGACGATGACGTTGCCCTCGGCGTCGACGATGTCCTCGGCCGCGGTGCGGCCGAGAACGCGGCTCGCCAGCGAGGCTACGACCTGCCCGGCGTCGATGATGGCGCGCATGCGGATGCCGCCGGTGGATTTGCAATCCACCTCGGTGATGATCGAGTCCTGCGCGACGTCGACGAGACGGCGGGTCAGGTAACCCGAGTTCGCGGTCTTCAACGCGGTGTCGGCGAGACCCTTGCGGGCGCCGTGGGTCGAGTTGAAGTATTCGAGAACGCTCAGGCCTTCCTTGAAGTTCGCGATGATCGGCGTTTCGATGATCTCGCCCGACGGCTTGGCCATGAGGCCGCGCATCGCCGCGAGCTGCTTCATCTGCGCGGGCGAGCCACGCGCGCCGGAGTGCGACATCATGTAGATCGAGTTGATCGGCTTGTCGCGACCGGTCTCGTCCTTCTTGACGGACGAAATGCCGGCCATCATTTCCTCGGCGAGCTTGTCGGAGCACTTCGCCCAGGCGTCGACGACCTTGTTGTACTTCTCGCCCTGGGTGATCAGGCCGTCGTTGTACTGCTGCTCGTATTCCTTGGCGAGCGCGCGGGTGTCGGCGATGACCTTCGGCTTGGTGTCCGGCACGACCATGTCGTCCTTGCCGAACGAAATGCCGGCCTTGAACGCCTCGCGGAAGCCGAGCGCCATGATGCGATCGCAGAAGATCACCGTCTCCTTCTGACCGCAGTTGCGATAGACCGTGTCGATCATCGCGGAGATTTCCTTCTTAGTCATGAGCTTGTTCACGACGTCGAACGAGATCTTCGGATGGTCGGGCAGCACCTGGCCGAGAATCAAGCGACCCGGCGTGGTGTCGTAAATCTTCGCCACGCGCGCGCCATTGGCGTCGCGCGTCCAGGCGCGGCCCTTGATCTTGGTGTGCAAGGTGATCGCCTTGGCGTGCAACGCGTGCTCGACCTCGGCGATGTCGCTGAACACGCCCTGGATCGGCAGGTTCGACTTGGCGTCAATGCGGAACTGGCCGCGCTCGCCATCGCGCACGAGGGTCAGATAGTACAGACCCAGCACGATGTCCTGCGAGGGCACGATGATCGGCTGGCCGTTGGCCGGGTGCAGGATGTTGTTGGTCGACATCATCAGCACGCGCGCCTCAAGCTGCGCTTCCAGCGACAGGGGCACGTGCACGGCCATCTGGTCGCCGTCGAAGTCGGCGTTGAAGGCCGCGCAGACGAGCGGGTGCAACTGGATCGCCTTGCCCTCGATCAGCACGGGCTCGAACGCCTGAATGCCGAGGCGGTGCAGCGTGGGCGCGCGGTTCAGCATGATCGGGTGTTCGCGAATGACCTCGTCGAGGATGTCCCAAACCTCGGGCTTTTCCTTTTCGACGAGTTTCTTCGCCTGCTTGACGGTGGCCGACAGACCCTTCGCGTCGAGACGCGAATAGATGAAGGGCTTGAACAGCTCGAGCGCCATCTTCTTGGGCAGGCCGCACTGATGCAGCTTTAGCTCGGGACCGACCACGATGACCGAGCGACCGGAGTAGTCGACGCGCTTGCCGAGCAGGTTCTGACGGAAGCGGCCCTGCTTGCCCTTGAGCATGTCGGCGAGCGACTTCAGCGGACGCTTGTTGGCGCCCGTGATGACGCGGCCGCGGCGACCGTTGTCGAAGAGCGCGTCGACCGACTCCTGCAGCATGCGCTTTTCGTTGCGGATGATGATGTCGGGCGCGCGCAGCTCGATCAGCCGCTTCAGGCGGTTGTTGCGGTTGATGACGCGACGATAGAGATCGTTGAGATCGGAGGTCGCGAAGCGACCGCCGTCGAGCGGCACGAGCGGACGCAGGTCCGGCGGGATGACCGGCACTTCCGTGAGAATCATCCACTCGGGCTTGTTGCCCGAACGCATGAAGGCCTCGATGATCTTGAGGCGCTTGGCCAGCTTCTTGGGCTTCAACTCGCTGGTGGACTCGGCGATCTCGACCTTCAATTCGGCCGCGATGGTCGCCAGATCCATCTTGCGCAGGATTTCGCGAATGGCTTCCGCGCCGATCATGGCGGTGAAGGAGTCCTGACCGTACTCGTCCTGAGCGCGGATGTACTCTTCCTCGTTCAGCAACTGGCGGTCCTTGAACGGCGTCAGGCCCGCGTCGATGACGATGTAGGATTCAAAATAGAGGATGCGCTCGAGATCCTTGAGCGTCATGTCGAGCAGCAGGCCGATGCGCGAGGGCAACGACTTGAGGAACCAGATGTGCGCGACGGGCGCGGCCAGCGAGATATGGCCCATGCGCTCCCGCCGGACGCGCGACAGCGTGACCTCGACGCCGCACTTCTCGCAGATGACGCCCTTGTACTTCATGCGCTTGTACTTGCCGCACAAGCATTCGTAGTCCTTGATCGGTCCGAAGATGCGCGCGCAGAACAGACCATCGCGCTCGGGCTTGAACGTGCGATAGTTGATCGTCTCGGGCTTCTTGATCTCGCCGAACGACCAGCTCAGTATTTTTTCCGGGCTGGCGATCGAAATCTGGATGTGGTCGAAAGCCTGGGGCTGGACCACGGGATTGAAGAGATTCATGACCTCTTGATTCATGCCGGTCTCCTGAAGGTTGGCCGGGAGGGCTCGTCACGTCTCCCGCCACGCCGGATAAAGAAATTCGCGAACCGGCGAGGGACGAACCCCTCGCCGCAATCCTGTTGACCGTTACTCCGCGGCCTCGGCCGGCGGCAGATCGATGGTCGGCTTGGTCGAGTTGAGCTCGACGTTGAGACCCAGCGAGCGCATTTCCTTGACGAGAACGTTGAAGCTCTCGGGAATGCCCGACTCGAAGGTGTCGTCGCCGCGCACGATCGACTCGTAGACCTTGGTGCGGCCGGCGACGTCGTCGGACTTCACCGTCAACATCTCCTGCAGCGTGTAGGCCGCGCCATAGGCCTCGAGCGCCCAGACCTCCATCTCGCCGAAGCGCTGGCCGCCGAACTGCGCCTTGCCGCCAAGCGGCTGCTGCGTGACCAGCGAGTAAGGGCCGATCGAGCGGGCATGGATCTTGTCGTCGACAAGGTGATGCAGCTTCAGCATGTAGATGTAGCCGACGGTCACCTGACGATCGAACTGATCGCCCGTGCGGCCGTCATAGACGGTGGACTGACCGGAGCCATGCAGGCCGGCCATCTCCAGCATTTCGACGATGTCCTTCTCGCGGGCGCCGTCGAACACCGGCGTGGCGATCGGAACGCCCTTGCGCAGGTTTTCACCCAGCTCGGCGAGCGCCGCGTCGTCCATCGCGTCGATGGTCTCGTGCTTGCCGTAGATGCTCGTCAGCTTCTGGCGCAGCGGGCTCGCGTCCTTCGACTTCATGTAGGCGTTGACCGCCTGCCCGACCTGCTTGCCAAGGCCCGCGCAGGCCCAGCCCAGATGCGTTTCGAGAATCTGACCAACGTTCATGCGGCTCGGCACGCCGAGCGGGTTGAGCACGATGTCGACCGCCGTGCCATCCTCGAGGAACGGCATGTCCTCGGTCGGCACGATCTTGGACACGACGCCCTTGTTGCCGTGACGGCCGGCCATCTTGTCGCCCGGCTGGATTTTGCGCTTCACCGCGACGAAGACCTTGACCATCTTCATCACGCCGGGCGGCAGTTCGTCGCCGCGCTGCAGCTTCTCGACCTTGTCGAGGAAGCGGCTCTCGAGCCCCTTCCGCGCCTCGTCGTACTGCTTGCGCATGGCCTCGATCTCACCCATCAGGCGATCGTCGTCGACGGCGAAAATCCACCACTGGGAGCGCGGATATTCCTCGATGATCTCGCGGGTGAGGGTCGTCTCCTTCTTGAAGCCCTTCGGTCCGCCGATCGCGACCTTGCCAACCAGCAGGCCGGAAAGACGCTTGTAGACGTTGCGGTCGAGGATCGCGAGCTCGTCGTCGCGGTCCTTGGCGAGACGCTCGATTTCCTCGCGCTCGATCGCCTGCGCGCGCTCATCCTTGTCGACGCCATGGCGATTGAACACGCGCACCTCGACGATCGTGCCCTGAACGCCGGGCGGCACGCGCATGGAGGTGTCGCGGACGTCGGAGGCCTTCTCGCCGAAGATGGCGCGCAGAAGCTTTTCTTCCGGCGTCATCGGGCTTTCACCCTTCGGCGTGATCTTGCCGACGAGAATGTCGCCCGCCTGTACTTCCGCGCCGATGTAGACGATGCCGGCCTCGTCGAGGTTCTTGAGCGCTTCCTCGGAGACGTTGGGAATGTCGCGGGTGATTTCCTCGGGGCCAAGCTTGGTGTCGCGCGCCATCACCTCGAACTCATCGATGTGGATGGAGGTGAACACGTCGTCCTTGACGATCCGCTCGTTGAGCAGGATCGAGTCCTCGAAGTTGTAGCCGTTCCACGGCATGAACGCGACGAGCACGTTGCGGCCAAGCGCGAGATCGCCGAGATCGGTCGAGGGACCGTCGGCGATGATGTCGCCCTTGCGCACGAAGTCGCCAACCTTCACCAGCGGCTTCTGGTTGATGCAGGTCGACTGGTTGGAGCGCTGATACTTCATCAGGCGATGGATATCGACGCCGGGCTTGGAGGGATCGGTCTCCTCGGTGGCGCGCACGACGATGCGGGTCGCGTCGACCTGATCGACGATGCCCGTGCGGCGGGCCGCGATGGCCGCGCCTGAATCGCGCGCGACGACCGCTTCCATCCCGGTGCCGACCAGCGGCGCGTCGCTCTTGACGAGCGGCACGGCCTGACGCTGCATATTCGAGCCCATGAGCGCGCGGTTGGCGTCGTCGTTCTCGAGGAACGGGATGAGCGCCGCGGCGACGGACACGAGCTGCTTGGGCGAAACGTCCATGAAATCGACGCGCTCGCGCTGCGTCGTGATGACGTCGCCGGCGTGGCGGGTGATGACCAGGTCATCGGCCAGCATGCCATTGGCGTCGATGACGGCGTTGGCCTGCGCGACGTAATGCTTGGTCTCCTCCATGGCGGAGAGATAGACCACCTCGTCGGTGACCTTGCCGTCCTTCACGCGACGATAGGGCGCCTCGATGAAGCCATACTTGTTCACGCGGGCGAAGGTCGCCAGCGAGTTGATCAGACCGATGTTCGGGCCTTCCGGCGTTTCGATCGGGCAGATGCGGCCGTAATGGGTCGGATGCACGTCGCGCACCTCGAAGCCGGCGCGCTCGCGAGTCAGACCGCCCGGTCCAAGGGCCGACAGGCGGCGCTTGTGGGTGATTTCCGACAGCGGGTTGGTCTGATCCATGAACTGCGAAAGCTGCGACGAGCCGAAGAACTCGCGCACGGCGGCGGCGGCCGGCTTCGCGTTGATCAGATCCTGCGGCATGACCGTGTCGATATCGACCGAGGACATGCGCTCCTTGATGGCGCGCTCCATGCGCAGCAGGCCGAGGCGATACTGATTTTCCATCAGTTCGCCGACCGAACGAACGCGGCGGTTGCCGAGATGATCGATGTCGTCGATTTCGCCGCGGCCATCGCGCAGGCCGACCAGGGCCTTCACGACGGCAAGAATGTCCTCCTTGCGCAGGATGCGCACGGTGTCCTCGGCGTCGAGGTCGAGGCGCATGTTCATCTTGACGCGGCCGACCGCGGAAAGATCGTAGCGCTCGGAGTCGAAGAACAGCGAATGGAACATCGCCTCGGCGGTGTCGATGGTCGGCGGCTCGCCCGGACGCATCACGCGGTAGATGTCGAACAGGGCTTCCTCGCGCGAGGAGTTCTTGTCGACGGCCAGCGTGTTGCGGATGTAGGGGCCGATGTTGATGTGGTCGATGTCGAGGATCGGCAGGTTCTCGAAACCGGCCTCCACCAGCGCCGCGAGCGACTTGGCGGTGATCTCGTCGCCGGCCTCGGCGAAGATTTCGCCGGTGTTGGGGTCATAGAGATCCTCGGCGATGTACTGGCCGAACAGATCCTCGTCGAGCGCCTTCAGCGCCTTGACGCCCTTCTCGGCGAGCACGCGCGCGCCGCGCACGGTCAGCTTCTTGCCGGCCTCGACCACGACCTCGCCGGTGTCGGCGTCAACCAGATCAACGGTGGTCTTCACGCCGCGCATTCGATCGGGATCGTAGGGAACGCGCCAGCCGTCCTTCATCTTGGTGTAGGCGATCGAGCCGTAGAACGTGCGCAGGATTTCCTCGCCGTCCATGCCGAGCGCATAAAGCAGCGAGGTCACGGGGATCTTGCGGCGGCGGTCGATGCGCGCGTGCACGATGTCCTTGGCGTCGAATTCAAGATCGAGCCACGAACCGCGATAGGGAATGATGCGCGCGGCGAACAGCAGCTTGCCGGACGAATGCGACTTGCCCTTGTCGTGATCGAAGAACACGCCGGGCGAACGATGCATCTGCGAGACGATGACGCGCTCGGTTCCGTTGACGACGAAGGTGCCGTTCGACGTCATGAAGGGCATGTCGCCCATGTAGACGTCCTGCTCCTTGATGTCCTTGACGGACTTGGCCTGCGTCTCCGGGTCCACGTCGAACACGATGAGGCGCAGCGTCACCTTCAGCGGGGCGGCGAAGGTCATGCCGCGCTGGCGGCACTCGTCGACGTCGAACTTGGGCGCCTCGAATTCGTATTTCACGAACTCAAGAAGCGCCGTCGAGGCGAAATCGGAAATCGGGAAGACCGACTTGAATACGGACTGCAGACCCTCGTCCGGGCGACCGCCCTTGGGCTCGTCGGCAAGCAGGAACTGGTCATAGGAGGCCTTCTGGACCTCGATCAGGTTCGGCATTTCCGCGACTTCGCGGATATGGCCGAAGAATTTGCGAATACGCTTACGGCCGGTGAAAGTCTGAGCCAACGTCTGCGCCATGTCGCTCCTCGTGCCTCGCATCATGTCGACGGGCCGAAATGGCGCCGTCGAAACCACCCGCCAAAGGGCGCGATGGCGGGGCCAACGCCCCGAAAATTCCTACCCGCCTCTCTGGCGGCAACCGGAAACAAGCGCTTCCGGGAACAACTGAACGGCCCCGGGGAAAACCCCGGGACCGCCCTTGATAGCAACCAGCCCGCCGCGGCGGACCGCGAGCTTACTTGAGCTCGACCTTCGCGCCAGCCTTCTCGAGCTGGGCCTTGAACTTGGCGGCGTCTTCCTTCGACACGCCTTCCTTGACCGGCTTGGGAGCGGCCTCGACCAGATCCTTGGCTTCCTTGAGGCCGAGACCGGTGATCGCGCGGACTTCCTTGATGACCTCGATCTTCTTGTCGCCAGCGGCGGCCAGAACAACGGTGAACTCGGTCTGCTCTTCCGCCGGGGCGGCGGCGGCGGCGGCCGGGCCAGCGGCGACGGCGACGGCGGCGGCGGCCGAGACGCCCCACTTCTCTTCGAGCATCTTGGCGAGCTCGGCGGCCTCGAGCACGGTCAGGCTCGAGAGGTCTTCAACGATCTTTTCCAGGTTAGCCATTGATGTAGTCCTTTGGGTGATTGGTTTCGAACCAGATGATGGATTTGGGCCGCGTCAGGCCGCGTCTCGATTGGCGTAGGCCCCGAACACGCGCGCCAGCTTGGCGGCGGGCGCGTTGGCGAGCTGGGCGAGCTTGGTCGCGGGCGCCTGTACAAGGCCCACGATCTTGGCGCGCAGTTCGTCCAGGGACGGCAGGGTCGCAAGCGACTTCACGCCATCCGCGTTCAGGGAGGTCTTGCCCATGGCGCCGCCAAGGATAACGAGCTTGTCGTTTTCCTTCGCGAAGGCCACGGCGACCTTCGGCGCCGCCACCGGATCGTCCGAATAGGCGATCAGGGTCGGCCCCTTCAGAAGGGGACCGATCGGGGCGACATCCGTGCTTTCGAGAGCGATTTTGACGAGGCGGTTCTTGGCGACCTGAACCGTCGCCCCAGCCGCGCGCATCTGCTTGCGCAGATTCTGCATCTGGGCCACGGTCATGCCGGAGTAGTGGGCCACGACAACCACCGAAGTCGACTTGAAGACTTCCGTGAGTTCCGCGACAGCCTCTTTTTTCTCCGCTCTGTCCACAGTGCTCTCTCCACTTGGCGGACCATGTCCGCCGGTTGATTGAGCCGCGAGTCAACCGCCAGGGCGATTTTCCCGCGACACCGGGCGCCTGCCCCCGAAGCAACCTTTTGGGGTCGCCGCGGACAGAGGGGTTCGAACCAACACCAGGATCGCCTCGGCGATCCCCACATCAGGTCTTTCCCCGTCTATGCTGGCCTCCGCTTCCCCGCGAACGCGGCGAAGCCGACAAGATTAAGCCCTTGACAATCCGATGAGATTGTTTCGGGCGCCTGCAGTCTCGGACAGGACATGGCCGGACTGGACACGAGGACTAGCCCCCGGGTCCGCCGGCCGTTCTGGCTCACGATATTCGGTTGGGTTTCAACAAAACGCCGCAAGCAAGCTGAAATTGATCCGGGGCCGCGCGTACGAGCACCCCGAAACGTCTACTTATCCGCCGGCGCGCCCTTTCACAAGGGGGCGCCGCAGATTTTTCACGCGCCGGTCTGGCCGGCGGTCGCGACGCTGGCCGGCTCGACCTTGACGCCGGGGCCCATGGTCGAGGAGATCGCCACGCGCTGGATATAGGTGCCCTTGGCGCCTTGCGGCTTGGCCCTGGCGACGGCGTCGACGAAGGCCTTGATGTTCTCGATCAGCTTTTCGTCGCCGAACGAGGACTTGCCCACCATGCCCTGCACGATGCCCGCCTTCTCGACGCGGAACTCGACGGCCCCGCCCTTCGAGGCGGCGACGGCGGCCTTGACGTCCATGGTCACGGTGCCAACCTTCGGGTTCGGCATCAGGCCGCGCGGGCCGAGCACCTTACCGAGACGACCGACCAGCGGCATCATGTCCGGGGTCGCGATGCAGCGATCGAAATCGATCGTGCCGCCCTGAACGATGGTCACCAGATCCTCGGCGCCGACGACATCCGCGCCGGCGGCCTTGGCCTCGTCGGCCTTGGCGCCGCGGGCGAACACGGCGACGCGCTGGGTGCGGCCGGTGCCGTTGGGCAGGTTGACCACGCCGCGGACCATCTGGTCGGCATGCTTGGGATCGACGCCCAGGTTCATGGCGATTTCAATGGTCTCGTCGAACTTGGCCTTGGCCCGCTCCTTGATGAGGGCGACCGCCTGATCGATCGGGTAGAGCTTGATGCGGTCGACGCCAACGCGCGCCGCCTTGATGCGCTTTCCAACGTGCGACATGGCCTTACCCCACCACTTCCAGGCCCATCGCGCGAGCGGAGCCTTCGATCATCGACATGGCCGCCTCGATTGTATGACAATTGAGGTCGACGATTTTCTTTTCGGCGATTTCGCGCACCTGCGCCTTCGTCACCTTGCCGACGAAGCCGCGGCCGGGCGTCTTGGCGCCGGAGGCGGGCTTCTTGCCGATCTTCAGACCAGCGGCCTTCTTGAGCCAGAAGGTCACGGGCGGCTGACGCATCTCGAAGGTGAAGGAACGATCCTGATAGGCCGTGATCACCACGGGAATCGGCGACTTGGGCTCCATCTGCGACGTACGCGCATTGAAGGCCTTACAGAATTCCATGATGTTGAGGCCGCGCTGGCCGAGCGCGGGACCGATGGGCGGCGACGGATTGGCCGCGCCCGCGGGCACTTGCAGTTTGATATAGCCGACGATCTTTTTCGCCATTTGGCTGCTCCATGAGAAGCCGGTCCCGAACTTGCGTCCGAGCCGGCCAGTTGCAGTTCGTGGTGCGACGCGAGCTCCCGGCTGGCGACCGGGCGCGTCTCCCACGCATGAGGAGGCGGCAGTTAGCAGGGATGCGGGCTGGTGGCAAGCGCGCGGCGCTGGCAAGCGATAACCATTGGCCTGAACGGCTTGACTTTTAAGCACGCGCCGTGCAAAAATAAATATGAGTATATCGAGCTAAATTCGCATTTTAACGCTCTATACTCCACGCCTTCCAAAGCATTGGACCAGTATCATGGACCCCACGTCGAACCTGGATATTGGCGCCGCTGAGTTATACGAGGGCTACGAACGCTGGAAAGGCTGGAACAAACCCTTCATCTATTCATCGGAGGAAGCGGAGTATTACACCGGCGAGATGCGTGGCTTTCGACTAGAGAAGGCGGAGGTATTTGAAATCGGCTTCGGGTCGGGCGTTTTTCTCGCCTGGGCGCGTGCGGGGGGCGCGCGAGTCGCCGGCACGGAAATAAATCCAACCCTGCTCGCCGCCGCCAGGGACTTCGGGGTCGAGATCCTGCCAGCCGATTTCGAGACCGTGGCGGCGCAATACGCCGAACGATTCGACGTCATCGCCGCGTTCGATGTCTTCGAACACTTTTCCGTCGGCGAGATCATCGTCCGGCTCAAGGCGATCGAAACGATGCTGCGACCCGGGGGACGGGTATTCCTTCGATTCCCAAACGCGCAGAGCCCGTTCGGGCTCGCTTCGCAGAACGGCGACCCAACGCACAAGACGGGCCTTTCCCGCAGCGTTTTCGAGCAACTGCTGGTCACGACAACCCTCGAAATCGTCGATTACGCGCCGTCTTATCGCATCCGCGGGGGATCGCTGCCCAAGCGCGTGGTCCGGCTGACGCGCGCGCTGCTGCGCCGGGCGATCGCCGCCTCCCTCAACTTCATCTACACGCAGAACATTCCGTGGGACCCCGTGGTCGTGCTTGTGTTGAAAAACTCGAAATAGTCGCAGCCGCGGAGGCGGACGAAACCGGAAATTGCTGCTAGTCTGTTTCGGAATGGCGAGGAAAATCGCCCTATTCGGGGAGAGACGCGCATGACGGGCAAGCTGGCTCGTGGGCTTCTATTCGCCGTGACGGCCATGTTCAGTCAAACGGCCATGGCGCAGACAACGCCGGCCAGATTCCCCAATGGCCCCATCACGATCATCGTGCCATACGCGGCCGGCGGTCCGCCCGACATCATCGCAAGGCTGTTGTCGCCCGTCATGGGCGAGGAGCTCGGCGCGACGGTCATCGTGGAAAACCGACCCGGCGCCTCGACGGCGATTGGCAGCGCCCAGCTCGCCCGGGCGACGCCCGATGGCCAGACGCTGATGATGGTCGACCCCGGTCTGGTGGTCTCGCCACACATGGTCGCAAAGCCCGGTTACGAGGTTCAAAAGGACTTCGCCTGGATCGCGCCGCTGATGCGCTCCTACATGGGCCTGGTCGTGCGGGCCGATTTCCCGGCCAAATCCATCGCCGAATTCATCGCGATGGCCAAGGCCAAGCCCGGCGACATCAAATATGGCACGTCGGGTTTGGGCACCCCGCCCTATCTGGGGGCGCTGGCGTTCCTTCAGGCGACCAATATCGATCTGACGCATGTGCCCTACCGCGGCGTGGCGCTCGCGTTGAGCGACGTGATCGCCGGCAACATTTCGGCGGTCTGGATGAGTCAGGCGACCGCGGGCCCGCAAACCAGAAGTGGCCTCGTGCGCGTGCTCGGCACGTTCGGCGACCAGCGGATCGCCTCGCTCGGGGGCGTGCCCACCTTCAGGGAAACCGGCGTCGACACGCGCGTCGCCGATCAGGGAACGTGGTTTGGCATGGCCGCCCCGGCGGGCACGCCGCGACCGATCATCGAGAGGATCAACGCGGCGGTGAACAAGGCCCTGCGCGACCCGGCCACGCGCGAGAAGCTGGAAAAGGCAGACTTCGCCGGCATCAACGGCGGCACGCCGGAGGATCTGAGCGCGATGATCGACCAGAATGTCGTCTATTGGGGCGAGGTCTTCGCCAAGGCCGGCGTTAAGCCGACCGAATAGCGCGCTATTCCTCGGCCTTGAATCCCGACGCCTTGATCGCCGGCGCCCAGAAGGCGAAATCGCGGCGTTGGGTGGCGGCGAGATCCTCCGGCGAGCCGGCGACGGGCACGAAGCCCAGTTGCGCCATTCGCGCCCTGCCCTGCTCCGACAGCAGCGTTTCGCGCGCCACGGCGCTCGTTTTCGCGATGATGTCGGCTGGCGTTCCAGCGGGCGCGTAAAGCCCGTACCAGCCCTGACCGACGAGATCGACGCCACCCTCGCGCAGGGTCGGCACATCCGCCGCGAAGGGCGAACGCGTTTCGCCCGCGACGCCGACGATGCGGATGGCGCCGGCGCGATGTTGCTCCAGCAGATCGCTGATCGGCGCGACGACGCAGGGAATCTGCCCGCCGATGACATCGGCCATCGCCGGCGTCGTGCCCTTGTAGGTCACGACGCGCATGTCGATGCCCGTCACCACGCCAAATTGCGCGCCGAGAAAATGCGGCACCGTGCCCGCGCCGGGAATGCCGTAACTCGCTTTGCCCGGATTGGCCTTGAGCCAGCCAATCAGTTCGGCCAGCGTCCACGCGCCCGTCTGCGGTCCGGTGGCGATGGCGAAATCCAGCGTCACGAGGCGCGATATGGGCGCGAAATCGTTGAACGTGTCGTAGGGAAGGTTCGCATAAACCGATGGATGGGTGACGATCGGCCCGAAGGGCGTGAACAGCAGGGTTCGCCCATCCGGCGGCGCGGTCTTCACCGCGCGCAGACCGATGCGGCCATCGCCGCCCGTCCGGTTTTCGACAATCGCGGTTTCGTTGAAGGCGACGCCAATGCGTTCAGCCAGAATGCGCACCAGAGCGTCGCCCGCGCCGCCGGGCGCGAAGGGATAGATGATCCTGATGGGACCGGACTGCCCGCGCGCGTGGCCGGCGAGAATGGTCGACGCCGCGAATCCGCCCGCGCCGCCGATAAAACCACGTCTGTCCATAAGGCTCTCCCCCGATGGGCGGAGAATAGGCGACACGACGCGGCGGGCAAGCCCAATCGGCGGACGCGCCAATGGCGCGCCCGCAAACGAGAAGGCTAGAGCTTTTCGACCTGCGTGTATTCGAGCTCGACGGGCGTGGCGCGACCGAAGATGGACACGGCGACCTTGACGCGCGAGCGACCCTCGTCGATTTCCTCCACGAGACCCTCGAAGGAGGCGAAGGGACCATCGGTGACGCGCACCTTCTCGCCGATCTCGAACGAGATCGAGGCCTTGGGATGTTCGACGCCTTCCTTGACCTGACCCTTAATGCGGTCGGCCTCGGCGTCGGAAATCGGCATCGGCTTGTTATCGGCGCCGAGGAAGCCGGTGACCTTCGGCGTGTTCTTGATGAGGTGATAGACGTCGTCGGTCAGGTCGCACTTCACCAGCACGTAGCCGGGGAAGAACTTGCGCTCGGTGTTAAACTTGCGACCGCGGCGAACCTCGACGACGGATTCGGTCGGCACGAGAATTTCCTCGAAGCGGTCGGCAAGCCCGCGCTGCGCCGCCCCCTCGCGCAAGGCCTCGGCGACCTTCTTCTCGAAGTTCGAATAGGCGTGAACGATATACCAGCGGACTGCCATGTACGACCCCGGACGTCAGTGCGAAAGTTGAAGGATGAAGGTGACCAGCAGGCGCAGGCCCTGATCCACCGACACGAAGAAGATGCTGGCGAAAATCACCATGACGAGCACGAGCCCGGTGGTGATCAAGGTCTCGCGACGGGTCGGCCAGGTGACCTTGTTGGCCTCGGCGCGCACCTGCGACATGAATTCGACCGGATTGACCATGGACAATTCCCGATGTGACGAACGCCCGCGGCGCCCGCGCGACAATCGATCCGGACCCCTGCCCGAAACAGACCGCCAAAAACTAATCGAGGCGCGGGACCGGTCAGGTCACGCGCCACGAAACGGCTATATAGCGGGCAATCCCCCCCGCGCCAAGCGGTAAATTGGGCCGGCCCGCTAAACCGTCGGCGCGGGCGGCGGGTCCGCCGGGTGGCCCGCCGCAAGGGCATGCCGGCGCGCCATCAGCGCCCGATGGGCGTCGTCATAGGCCAGCCGGAAAACGTCGAGCCCCTCGGACGAGATCGCGCCGTCCTGCAATCCCGTCAGGGCCTGTTTCAGGACATCCTGCAACTCGGTGTCGGCGAGATCGACGTCGGCGAGGGTCGACGCCGATTTGAGCCGTCCGGCGATTTCGAGGACCGGGCCGGCCAGCGAACTCGCGCGGACCGGGTCCACCTTGGTGATCCAGGAATAGATCGCCAGACAAAGGGAACCGATGACGCCAGCCGCCGCCGAGCCGATATAAAAGTAATCGCCATAACGATCGAGGAAGGTCTTGACGTCGCCGTTGACGAAATCAGCGGCGCCATGATGCGCCGGCACGCGCGCTGTCTTTTCGACGTCGGGCGGCTCGATGTTGGTGGCGAATTCCTGATCGAGGCCGAGTTCGTCCTTGTTGTCGAGCACGACGCGGGCGATCTCGCCGGCAAGCCCCACGGGCATCTGACGACGGGCGAGCAGCAGATGATGCAACGCCACGCTGTCGAGCGCCTCGTCCGGCCAGAGCGGCGACGTGGAAATGGCGCCCGCCTCGATGCTTTCCGCGAAAAGGCCCGGCATCTTTCGTTCAAGGGACTCGCCGGCGTCGACGCCATTCAGTTCGAGCTGGGCGGCGCGGCGCAACAGGCCCGCGCGCTGGATCGGCGCGCCCAGACGCGAGGCCGGCATGATCGCGACGATGGCCTGATAGGGCGCGGGCTGGGCCAGCAACAGCCCATCGAAGGTCGCGTCGGTCGGCACGGTCGAGAGCTTTATCGTGTCGGCGGAAAGGCCGAACGAATCAAAAAGCTTGCGGACGACGGCCTCGTTGCGGCCATCGGCCCCCGGCACCGCGATTCTCTGCCCCTTGAGACCCGTGATCGAGCTGAAATTCCGCGACTTGGGCGTCACGATGAAAACGGGTTCATGCTCAAGAATGGCGAGCGCCCGCGCGTCGGCGGGAAAACGCGCGTCCGTCCGGGCGATCGCCATCTGAACCTCGCCGCGATTGAGGGCGGCGAGGCTCGCGGCGTCGTTTTCCGTGGCGACGACCACGACTCGCGCGACACGCGTGTCGCGCTCGACGACCCGCGCCAGCTTTTCCGCGAAACGGAAATAGACGCCATCGCGAGGCCCCGCCGCGATCCTGATCTGGCGGAACTGGAGCAAATAATAGATCGCGGCCAGCGACACGGCCGCGGCGAGAACCAGCGTCACCGTGGCGTAGCCGACGATTTGCAGGAAATTCGAGCGTTTGTGAGCGGCGAGCGCCATGCGGGAACCGAGCGGGAGCCCGTCCACGTGGAAAGGCGACGCGGGACGATAACGAACGCCCGCCCTTCGTCAACACGACCCGATGGAGACGTTGAGGGTCCGATTGACTTGGCGCCGGGCGCCGTGAAACATCCCCGCCAAGACGATCGTCCGGCCACGGCCGGGACAATAATCCGGAGACGCACATGAGCAACCGCATCGCGAGGAAATGGGCCGGCCGCTACGAGGATGGCCCGCTGCTGCGCGGCGAGGGCCAGTACACGGACGACATGCGTCCCGCCGGCTGCCTGTTCGCCTCGTTCGCGCGCTCGCCGCACGCGCACGCCAAAATCGTTTCCGTGGACACGAGCGCCGCCTCGGCCTCCCCGGGCGTGACGGCTGTCTACACGGGCAAGGATTTCGCCGCGCTGGGGCTCGGCACCGTGTCCGGCTCGATTCCCTTTCCGGGCAAGGGCGGCGCGATGCCGGTCTCGCCCTTCCGTCCGATCCTCGCCGTCGACAAGGTCATGCACGTGGGCGAACCCATCGCCATGATCGTCGCCACGAGCGCGGCGGCCGCGCAGGACGCGGCCGATCTCGTCGAGGTCGAATACGAAACGCTGACGCCCGTCGTCACGCTGGAGCAGGCGATGGCCGCCAAGACCGAGCTCTGGCCGCAGGCCAAGGGCAATGTCGCGCTGGAGTGGTCCGCGCCGCCGGACCCGGAAGGCGCCGCCCGTCGCGCGCTCGACGCGACCTTCGCCGACGCCAAGCATGTCGTGAAGGTGGATGTCGTCAACCAGCGCATCAACGCGGTTTCGATGGAGCCGCGCTCGGCCACGGCGAGCTACGAGGCCGCGGACGAGCAATACACGCTGACCACCGGCACGCAGGGCGTGGCTGGCATTCGCGCGCAGGTCGCGATGACGCTCAAGATCCCCATGCCGAAGCTGCGCGTGCTGACCAAGGACGTCGGCGGCGGGTTCGGCATGAAGGCCTCGACCTATCCGGAATATCCGGCCTTGCTGGTCGCGGCGAAGCTGACCGGCAAGACCGTCCACTGGACCTCGACCCGCGCGGAATCCTTCCTCACCGACAATCAGGCGCGCGACTCCGTCTGGCATGTCGAACTAGCCATCAGCGAGGGCGGAAAGTTTCTCGGGCTGCGCATCAACGGCGAGATGAACGCCGGCGCCTATCTCACGGGCGTCGCCGTGATGGTGCCGACGGTGCACATCGCCTTCTGCATGCCGAGCGTCTACGACATCCCCAAGATCGTCGTGGACTCGACGACCTATCTCACCAACACCGTGCCGGTCGGGCCCTATCGCGGCGCCGGGCGCCCCGAGGCGAACTATCTGCTGGAGCGCGCCATCGACGCGGCGGCGCGCCAGTTGAAGATGGACCCCGCCGAACTGCGCCGGCGCAATCTGATCTCGCCCGACAAGATGCCCTATCAAAGCGCCTCCGGGCCAAAGTACGACAGCGGCGATTTTCCCGCCGCTTTCGAAAAGGCGATCAAGGCGGCCGATTACGCCGGCTTCGCGGCGCGCAAGGCCGAATCCGCGGCGCGCGGCAAGAAGCGCGGCATCGGCGTCGGCTGCTATCTCGAAATCTCCGGCGGCCATTACGAAGAGCCGGCGCGCATCACCTTCGAGAACGGCAAGGCGGTCATCAGCCTCGGCGCAGCGCCGCAGGGACAGGGCCACATCACGGTGTTCCGCCAGATGGTCGCCGACCGTCTCGACATCGACGTCGAGGACGTGTCGCTGACCTTCGGCGATTCGGCGCGCGACGTGCCGGGCTTTGGCGCCGTCGCCTCGCGCACCGCGATGCTGTTCGGCAGCGCGGTCGCCCAGACCGCCGACAAGATTATCGTCAAGGCGAAGGCCGTGGCGAAAACCGCCTTGCAGGCGGGCGACGAGGAAATCGAATATCGCTCGGGCTATTTCGAGATCGCCAAGACCGGTCGCCGCATCAGCCTGTTCGAGGTGGCGACGCTCGCCGCCGACATGAAGAAGCAAGGCTCGATCGAGGAAAACCTCGACACCACCGAGACCGCCAAGACCGGCCCGTCGTTCCCCAATGGATGCCACGTGGCGGAAGTCGAGGTCGATCCCGACACCGGCGAGGTCGCCATCGTCCGCTACACGGCGGTGAGCGATTGCGGCGTCATCCTCAACGAGACCATCGTCGATGGCCAGATCGAGGGCGGCGTCGTGCAGGGCATCGGTCAGGCGATCGGCGAATACACGCGCTACGACCCGACCAGCGGTCAGTTGCTGTCGGCCTCGTTCATGGATTACACCATGCCGCGCGCCGCCGACATTCCGAGCCTGTCGGTCGTGCACAGCCCGACGCCCTGCAAGACCAACCTGATCGGCGCGAAGGGAATCGGCGAAGCCGGCACGACCGCCTCGACGCCGACCATCGTCAACGCGATCGAGAACGCGATCTCGCCCGATCGCGCGCTTGACCTCGTCATGCCGCTGTCGCCGCTCGCCATCTGGAAGGCAATGCGCGCGGCCTGAGGGCAATCGCGGCGCCGCTCACGCGGTCGCCGCGAATCAACTAGACAGGGAACGCATCAAGGGCGTTCCCCATGTCGTTCATCCTTCAGGATTGTCTTGGCGTTCTCATCGCCACGCCGATCTTCCTCGCCATGGTCGCCCTGAGCGGGCGACTGATCGCGGGCGTTCTTTGCTTTCCGGGCTTCGCGCAAACGCGGGGAACCGTGCGCCGCGCGGGCCTCTCGCTGCTCGTCGGCGCGGCGACGTTGCCCGTGCTGCTTGACCTCGCCGGCCACGCCGGGCCGCGCGCCATGGCGGCGCTGGCGCTAGTTCTGTCGCTGGGCGGCCTGTTCGCCGCCCTCCGGTCGCGCGCGGCCGACACGGGCGATGGCCGCGAAATGGCGCTCGCCGCGACCATCATCGTCGGCTGGACGCTGTTCTGCATCGTCATGCTTGTCGACTGGCCGGAAGGCGACGGCTTGCGCCGCTCCATGCAGAGCGCCGACCACGTCAAGCACGCCGCCGCCACCTGGGCCATCGCGCAATCGGGCTCGCCGCCGTACAATCCGACCTTCTTCGAGCCGGGCGCGAAGGCCGCCTACTATTATTTTTTCTACAATCTGACGGCGACCGTCGAACTGCTTGGCGCGCCGCTGGGCGTCGTGGCGCGGCAGGCCGCGTGGGCGGGAGTCGTCTTCGCGGGCGTCGCGCTGACGGCGCTGGCGCATCTGGTCTACACGCGCTCGGGCGCGGAGGCGGCGCTGGGCAAGCCCCCCGAAAAGCCGCTGATGACGTGGCTTTTGACCCTGCTGACGACGACCGGTCTCGACATCCTGCCCGTCGTGCTCATCGGCGGCCTCGTCTACCATGTCTGGATCGTCGATTTCGAATTCTGGGACACGCAGGTCACCTCGTGGCTCAACAGCGTGTTGTGGGTGCCGCATCACATCACCGGCCTCGCGGCGGCGTGGATCGGTTTTCTCGCGATCGTTGGCGCGCGGGGCGGCTGGCGCGACCGGGCGGGGCCCGTGGTTCTGGCAGGCCTCGCCTTCGCCTCCTGCGCCGGCGTGTCCATCTATGTCGCCTTCGGCGCGGCGCTGATCGCCGGCGGCTTCGCGATCTGGCTCATCATCGAACGCCGTTGGGCGGACTTCTGGTCGTGGAAGGCTTCGGGCGTCGTCGCCGTGTTGGCCGCCCTGCCGTGGCTCGTCTCGCTCGTGACGGGGCGGCCGGTGGGCGCGGGCGAGGCGCCCGTCGCGTTTGAAATCCGCGCCCTGCCCGTGCTCGACGTGCTGCTGGTCGCCGAGCCCGCGCGCTCCATCGGCCGCCTGATCGCCGCGCCCTTCGCCTACGCCATCGAATTCGGCGTGTATCTTCTGGGATCGGTCCTGTTCTGGAAAAAGGCCGGTCGGCGCGGATTCGAGGGCGACGTCGCGCGCCTGCTCGTGATCGGCGCATGCGTCTCGCTGCTTGTCGGCACGTTCCTGCGCTCGACGGTGCTGCTCAATGATCTCGGCTGGCGCATCATGCTGTTCGTCCAGCTCGCGGCGCTGGTCTGGTGCCTCGCCGCCCTGCGCGGCGGGCTGTTTCACGTCTCGCCGCCGCCGGGCAAGCGCCCCAGGGCGACGTGGCTTTGGACATGCCTGTTGCTAGGGTTCGCGGCGGACATTTATGGCGTCGTGCAAATGCGCGCTACACCGAGGAGACCGCCGCCGAGGTCGCCATGGCGCCCGACGAGCGCGCGGCCTGGGCGTGGATGTCCGCCAACTTGCCGGCCTCGACCATCGTCGAGGAAAACCCGGACCGGCCCCGCGCCTTTGGCTACGGGCTCTACGGCCATTTTCGCGCGTCGGTTGCCGATCATTACAATGGCATTCTGTTCGGCTCGACCAAGGCGGTGATAGAGGCGCGGATCAACGATCTGAAGCCGCTGTTCACGAATCCGGACCTGACCCGCGAGGACGCCATGGCCATCGCCACGCGCGCGAGCATCGACGTTGTCGTCCTGCGCGCGACGGATCCGATCTTCAGGGCGCCCGCCGCGTGGCCGTCGCCGACCGATGTTCTTTTCTCGAACGAGGGCGTCCGCGTGATCGGAATCGAGAAAAAGGCCTTCGCCGAGGCGACGCCATGACAAGGCAACCCGGATTGGCCATCAGACTTCTCTCGGTGCTCGCGTGTCATGGCCTGACGACGATCGCCTGCGGACTTGTTTTCATCGCGGCGATGAACCTGCCGCCATTCACGGGCATCGCCATCCTGTTCTATCGGGGCATCGTCGCGCTTGTGGTTAGCGCGGTCGTCGTCGTCGCCCTGCTGGGGCTGGCGTCGCGGCGGTGGCCCTCCCTGCCCCTGGGCGCGAGCGATCTTGTCAGCGCGGGTCTCGTCGCCGTGGCGCTCAATCTGTGCGTGTTCACGCTGGGCCCGGTGACCGTCGACCGGTCGATATCGGTCTTCATGCTCTCTCGCTTCGATCGCGCAGACCGCGCCCTGAGCGCGCGCGCGATCAACGACGATTTCCTGCGCTACTACGGCGCCGAATGGGACCAGATTGGCCGCCGCCTGAGCGAGCAGACGGCGTCCGGCAACATAGAGCGCACGCCGGACGGCTATCGCCTGACGGCGCAGGGCAAGGCGTTCATGCGCACGGCGCGACTCATGGCGCGCGTGTTCGCCACGGACCCGCGCTTTGTCGGACTGGATGACAAATCGCCATCCAAACCCTGATCCGCGTCAAGGTCGGGCGCCTGACCGAGGAACATGGTAGTTTCGCCAGTCAGGACCGATGGAAGTTCTCCGATGAAGCAGCACCCTATCGAATCGATCGTCCATCCGACCGACTTTTCCGAGGCGAGCGAAGCCGCTTTCGCCCACGCGCTGCGCATCGCCGTCGCGGCCCGCGCCGATCTCTACATGGCGCATGTCGACGAGAGCGAGCCCTTCGCCCACGTGGATTCATTTCCGAGGGTTCGCCAGACGCTCGCGCGCTGGGGCATGATCCCCACAGACGCGCCCGAGAGCGCGATCGCGGACATTGGCCTGCGCGTGAAAAAGGAGTCCCTGCGCCGGGTGGATCCGCTGCGGGGCCTGACGCATTTCATCGACTATCACGCTTGCGACCTGATGGTGCTGGCGTCGCACGAGCGCGTCGGACTGCGCCGCGTCGTCGAACATTCGGTTGGCGAGGACGTCGCGCGGGCAACCGGCGTGGCAAGCCTGTTCATACGCGAGAATCAACGTGGCTTTGTCGATATCGACACGGGCGCGTGCAGCCTGCGAACCATCCTGTTGCCGGTCGATGGCGCCGTTCCCTGCGTGCCCGCGTGGCGACAGGTCATCGCGCTCGCGCGGCTGTTCGAGCCAATGGCGCGCGTGCACGTGCTGCATGTTGGAGCGACGGCGCCCGTCATTCAGGACGAGGAAGGCCGCGCGCTCGACATACCCGTGGAGACGCGCCGAGGACTGGTCGTCGAAACCATTCTGTCGGTGGCGGAGGAAATCAGCGCCGATCTCATCGCCATGCCAACCGAGGGACGGCACGGCGCCATGGACGTCCTGCTCGGCAGCACGACGGAACGGGTGCTGCGCGAAGCGCCCTGTCCGCTGTTGGCCGCGCCCGTCAGTTAGCGACGGGGCGGAGCGCCTGCCAAAGTTTTCGCTCGACGCGGACGGCGGAGAACACGACCCCGATCGATAAAAGGAAACAGACGAAATCCATGAGATCCGTCATCGTGGTAATCGCGAAGCTGTTTGACGGCGGGATCACGAAATAGAGGACGCAGAGCACGCTGATGATGAAGGCGAGGATCGCGCAGCGGGTTCGCAGCAAAAAATAGGCGAGAATCACCGGCGCCGTGAACATCAGGCAGTCCAGCGCGAGATTGGAAGGCTTGACGAAGCAATAGATCACGAGGGTCGCGTAGTTCAGCGCCGCCGCCGCGGCGCCGTCGATGATCAGTTGCCCCCACGTATTCAGACGCTCGAAACGGTCGACGATCCTGTCAATGGGCCCCGAGGCGCGCGACGCCAAGGCCCAGAACGCCGCAAACAGGCCACCAGACCCAGTTGCCGTCGATAAGCCACATGCCCACGCCGTAAAGCACACCCGACATGGCGCCAATCAACAGCGCCAGACCGGATACAAATCGATCAAAATCCAGATCGTCGTCCGACATTTTCCATTTCCAGGGGCCAGGGCAAGGCCATGCGATCCGTTTCGTCCAGCTTATCAAGCCAACGAATTTCGGAAAGAGAAATCCATGCCAGGCGCAGATACAATGCCAAGCGTAAATACATTGAACTGACCCCTCGACGCGCGCGCCGCGGAGAGGATGGCAGGGGCTGAGGGATTCGAACTCTCGACCTGCGGTTTTGGAGACCGCCGCTCTAACCAGCTGAGCTAAGCCCCTAGCTCTCGCGACCGGGCCAAGGCCCGACGCGCACTCATTGCCAAAAGACGGAGCCAATTGCAAGGGATACCCGGCGTAATCCCCGCCCGGCGAGCCCCGATGCGGCGACCTGAAATGGAAAAAGGCGCCCTCGCGGACGCCTTTTCCCTCATTCCAGGTCGGTTCCCGTCATCACTCGATGATGGAAGCGACGACGCCGGCTCCGACGGTGCGGCCGCCCTCGCGGATGGCGAAGCGCAGCTTCTCCTCCATCGCGATCGGCACGATCAGCGCCACCGCCATCGTCACGTTGTCGCCCGGCATCACCATTT
>CAIOVE010000098.1 GCA_903861645.1 uncultured Hyphomicrobiales bacterium | reverse complement strand
TCGAAACCACAGATCGCGTGGCGCTCGACATCATCTCGCGCGCGGCCAATCATCGCGACACGCTCATCGCCACGCAGCGCGACATCGTCGAGGCGGGCGAAACGGCGGCGGATGCGATCGCGGCCCGCGCCGCGGAACATCGCGAAACGCTCGCCGCCACGCATCGGGAACTCGCTGAGGCCAGCGACGCGGCCGCCGACGCCATCGCGGCGCGCGCGGCGGAACATCGCTCGACGCTTGCCAGCGCCGAGATGGAACTGGCCGAGGCGCATCGTCGCGCCACGGCCGAACTCGCCGAACGCGTGCGCGAAACCCGCGGTTCGCTCGAGGAATCGGCCCGCACCCTCGCGGCGGCCGGCGACCAGGTGTCCGCCAGCCTGACCACGCACGCCATGTCCGCCGCGGACATGCTGCGTCAGTCGCGACAGGATCTGACCCAGCGGCTGGAAAGCCATCAGGAGGCGCTGCGCGCCTCGCTGGAGGCCCAGCGCGTCAATCTCGAGGGCCTGTTCGCCGATCAGGCGCACGAGGCCATCGAGGCGATCGGCGTGCATGGCGATCGCGTCAGCGACAGCGTCAAGGACCGGCTGCGCGAGTTCGACGAGGCGCTCGTGGCCCATGGCGGCGCGCTCACCGAGCAGATCGCCTTCCATTCGGATCGCTTCACCCGCGAAATCAACGAGAAGCTCGGCGCGGTCGAGGACGCCTTCACGGTTCACGCGGAGGCCTTCAACGAGAAGCTTGGCGAACGCACGCGCGAAACCGCCGAGACGCTCGAACGGCAGGTTGTCGAGTTCGAGCAGCGCGCGGCCTATTCGGCGCGCACCGTCACGCAGTCGCTCGAGGAGCTCGTCGCCCGCATGGACGAAGGCCTCGACCAGCGCGCGCGCGGCCTGAACGAAACCCTCGCCCGCAACGCGCTCGCCACCGCCCGCGCGCTCACGGAAGGCATGGTCGAGATCAATGGCGCCTTGTCGCGGGGCGTGCGCGACATCACCGCCGCGCTCGATCCCGCCGCGGTCGACGAAACGCTCGGCGCCCGCCTCGAGGAAATCAAGCGCGCGTTCGATCAACGTCTGCGCGACCTTCACGAAACGCTCGCCAACCGCGCCAGCGACATCAACGTCACGCTTTCCGAGCGGTCCCGCGAGTTGCACGAGACCCTCGCCGGACGGACGGGCGAATTGCATCAACTGTTCGACACGAACGGACCGATGCTCGTGGAGCTTCTGTCGACGCGTGGCGGCGAGATCAGCCGCGAAATCGCGGCGGCCAGCGAATCGGTCGCCCATGCGATCGAGGATCGTGGCGGCAATGTCGCGCGCGAAATCGCGTCGGTCGGCGAGATGGTCGCGCAGACCATCCAGAATCGCGGCTCCAACATCATCGACCACCTCGGCGAGCGGCAATCGGAAATCGCGCGCGTGATCGTCCAGTCGGGCGAAACCCTGCGCTCGACCATCGACGCCAGCGCCGCGCGTTCCATCGACGCGCTGGTCGGCGCGAACGACCGCATGAAGAGCGAAATGGCGACCGTGCTGGATCGACTGACGCATCTGAACGTCGCGTTGCAGTCCATCGTCGGCGGCGCGAGCGAAAACCTCATCGCCGTGGAATCGACGCTCACCGAGCGGGTCAAGGATCTGCAAGGCGCGATGGGCTCCATCTCGACGCAGGTTCTGTCGCTCGGCCAGGTCGCGAGCAACACGATCAGCGGCGTCGAGCGGCTGTCCAATCAGGTCGAGCACCACGCCGCGACCCTGGGCGCGACGCTGGGCGACCTCACGCAAACGCAAGCCCAGTTCGACGACGCGCTGGGGCGCCGGCGCTTCGCCATCGAGGCGCTGCTGTCCGGCCTCTCGGAAAAGACGGCGGAATTCGACAACGTCGCCCACGCCTTCGCGGGCCTCGTCGACGAATCCTTCGCCAAGGTGGAGAAGCGCGCGCGCGAAACAGGCTCCTTCCTCTCCGACTCCACGCGGGAAATCGCGGGCCTCGTCGAACGGCAGTTTGGCGACGTGCGCGACGCCAGCGCGCGCGAGCGGGAACGCACCGCGGCCGCGCTGCGCGCCGCCTATGAGCAGTCCACCACGGAAATGGAGGAAATCTTCGGCAAGTCGCTCGAGCGTTTCCGCGCGGCGGCCGACGAACTTCGCGGCATGACCGGCGAAATCCAGCGCGAGCTAGAGGCCACCCGCGACGAAGTGCGTCGTGGCGCGACCGAACTACCCAAGGAGACCGCCGAGCAGGCGGCCGCCCTGCGCCGCGTCGTCGGCGAGCAGATCAAGGCGCTTGGCGACCTCAACGCCATCGTCGCGCGATCGGGCCGCGTCCACGACGTCGCGGAAGCGACGCCCGCGCCGCGCATCGAGCCGGCTCCCGCCGCGACGCCACGCCTGCCCGAGCCCGCGCCTGTCGCACGGCGGCCGGAACCGATGATTCCGCGGCCCGCGCCGGTCGCGCTTCCCGCCGCACCCGAACCCGCGCCCGTCGCGGCTGTCCGGCCACGCGTCGTCGCGGCCCCGCCGCGCCCCGCGCCCGAGGCGCCGGCCGCCGGCACTGGCCGTGGCCCCGGCTGGATCACGGACCTCCTCGCCCGCGCCTCGCGCGACGAGCGCGACCCGCCCCGGCAAACGACCCGCCTCGCCCAGTCGCTCGACTCGATCTCGCTCGACATCACCCGCATGGTGGAGCCCGAGGCCGCGCGCGACGCGTGGGAGCGCTACTATCGTGGCGAACAAGGCGCCTTCACTAGCGAGCTTTATACGCCGCAGGGTCTGGCGACATTCGAGGAAATCCATCGTCGCTACGCCAGCGAAGCGGATTTCCGCGATACGGTGGATCGCTACAGCCGGGAATTCGAGCGCATTCTGAGCGATGTCGCCCGCGAGGACCGCGATGGCTCGCGCATCCGCGCCTATCTCGGCTCGGACAGCGGCAAGGTCTATACGATGCTGGCCCACGCGACGGGGCGGCTGGACTGAGCCAGCCCGACGAGGTCGGCGCGCGCTAGACGCGCGTCGCCGTCCAGGCGACGATGTCGCGCATGACGCCGCCAAGAGCGGCGTCGAGCGCGCGCGCCGCGGAAGCGCCGGAATCCGCCGATCCCGGCGTGCGGGCCGTGAAAACCCTGCCCGCCACGATGCGCCCGGACGCCGGCGCGACAAGCTTGACCGACATTTCGACCACCGCCTCGCCGGCGGCGACATCGATCTCGAACCGGCGGATTTCCGAAACGAGCGAATAACGCGCCTCGACACCCGAACCCGGTCGTCCCACCGCGAGCAGAAAGCGGCTGTTCTCGAAGGTTTGCAGCAGGCGCGTTTGCGCGAGGCGCGGGAGCGGCTCGCTCCATTGCGCGCCCTTCAACGTGGCGACCGTATCGGCCGACGGCCGGACAACGATCCGGTCGGAATCAACCGGCGACGTCGCGACGGGCTCGATGATCACGAGTTGACCACGCGGTCGTCCGGCGTGGGCTTCCGGGGACGCCGCCGACAGATCGAAGGTTTCGGGCGCGGCGCCTCCGCCACACGCGGCGAGGGGCAAGGCGACGCAAGCCGCCAGCAACGCCATCGTCCGTCGACGACGCGGCATTTGCCCCGGTCTGGTCGCCCAGCTGGCCAAGACGTTCGCCACGACGCACTCCCAAAAAGAAAATCACGCCGGAACCGCGTGGCGCGGAACTTCGCGTCGATACCGGGTATCATGGAAACTACAGCTTGCGGCGCAAAGCAAGCGCGCGCTGGAAATGGACTGGCCAGCGGCGCGCCAGCGCGCGTCCCCGCTTCCGGCTCGACTTGAGTCCACCCAGCGGATAAATAAATCAATATCGACGCGAGCCCCTTCATGTCCTCCGAACCCAGGTTTGAACGCGAGGAAACCAGCGAGGGCGCGCGATTGCGGCTCGCGGGCCGCTGGACGGTCGAGGCGTCCGGTGTCGAGGCCCGCGCCAACGAAATCGTGAAATCCGGGGATGGCGTTGTCGCGCTGGACCTGAGCGCCGTGGAGGCGATGGACACGGCCGGCGCATGGCTGGTCGATCGTTCGCGGGCGCGAATCGGCCCCGCCGCGCGCATCGAGGGCGCCCGGCAGGAATATGCGATCCTGCTGAAGGAGGCCGCCTATCGCGACTTCGAACAACCGGCCCAACCACGTGGAAACGCCGCCGTGGACTTTCTCGCGCAGATCGGGCGCGACGTGGCGGCGGGGCTTGGCGACCTTTTCAACGGCGTCTCGTTTCTGGGACAAATCATCGTCGCGCTGACCAAGGCGTTGGCGCAGCCCTGGCGCCTGCGCGGCGCGTCCATCGTCACGCATGTCGAGAATTTCGGCTTCAACGGCGTGCCGATCATCGCGCTCATCAATTTCATCGTCGGCTGCATCGTCGCGCAACAGGGCATCTACCAGTTGCGCCGCTTTGGCGCGGCGACCTACGCCATCGATCTGATCGGCATCCTTGTATTGCGCGAGCTCGGCGTGTTGCTCACGTCGATCATGGTCGCCGGCCGTTCGGGCTCGGCCGTCACGGCCGAGCTCGGCTCGATGAAGATGCGCGAGGAGATCGACGCCCTGCGCGTGATGGGGCTCGACCCGCTCGAGGTGCTGGTCGTGCCACGCG
Organism: uncultured Hyphomicrobiales bacterium; assembly: GCA_903861645.1. GTDB lineage: Bacteria > Pseudomonadota > Alphaproteobacteria > Rhizobiales > Beijerinckiaceae > Terripilifer. Next base: position 146,850 of record CAIOVE010000098.1, on the reverse strand, counting down.
TGCTCGCGCTGATCATCTGCCTGCCGATGCTGACCTTCATCGGCGACATGTCCGCGCTTTTTGGCGGCCTTCTGGTGAGCTGGATCTACGAGGGCATCAACCCGCAGGCCTATTCGGCCCTGCTGAAGGACGCCATCGGCTTCAACACATTCGCGGTCGGCTTCATCAAGGCGCCGTTCATGGCGCTGGTGATCATCGTGACGGCCTCCATCGAGGGGTTCGCCGTGAAGGGATCGGCCGAGTCGCTCGGCCGCCAGGTGACGGCCTCGGTGGTCAAGTCGATTTTCATGATCATTCTGCTCGATGGTATTTTCGCCATGTATTTCGCCGCCATTCATTATTGACGCCCATGAGCCCGACCGCCCCCGCCTCGAACCAGACCGCCGCCGCGCGAGAGATCGCGATCAGCGCGCGCGGGATCGTCGTGGCGTTTGGCGAGAAAAAAATTCTCGACGGTCTCGATCTCGATATCCAGCGTGGCGAGGTGCTGGGTTTCGTCGGCGGCTCGGGCACGGGCAAGTCGGTGCTGACGCGCACGATTCTCGGCCTGATCCCGCGAACGGCGGGACATATCGAGGTGTTCGGGCAGTCGCTCGACGCGCAATCGCGCCGGGAGCGCCGCTCGATCGATCGACGCTTTGGCGTGCTGTTTCAGCAGGGCGCGCTGTTTTCCGGCTTGACGGTCCGGCAGAACATTCAGGTGCCCATGCGCGAATACCTCGACATATCGCGCGGATTGATGGACGAACTCGCGATGCTCAAGATCGAGATGGTGGGCCTGCGCCGGGACGCGGCGGACAAATATCCCTCCGAGCTGTCCGGCGGCATGATCAAGCGCGCGGCGCTGGCCCGCGCGCTGGCGCTCGATCCGGACATCCTGTTTCTCGATGAACCGACCTCGGGCCTCGATCCCATCGGCGCGGCGGAGTTCGACAATCTGATCACGACGCTCCAGCGCACCCTGGGCCTCACGGTTTTCATGGTGACGCACGATCTCGACAGCCTCTACACAATTTGCGATCGCATCGCCGCGCTGGCCAACGGCAAGGTGGTGGCGCAAGGCACGATCGAGGAGATGCTCGCCTCCGATCATCCGTGGGTGCGATCGTATTTTCACGGCGATCGCGCCCGCGCGCTCACCAACGCCCGCCTCGGGAACTTGAATTCGCCCGAAAGGCTTGCGACACAAGCCCCGGTCCGGAGCCCCTGAAGATGGAAACCCGCGCGAATTACGCATTGATCGGCGCCTTCACCCTCGCGGTGATCTTCGGCGCGTTCGGGTTCGTCTACTGGTTTTCGGGCAACGACCAGACGGCGGCGCGCAAGACCTACCGCATGGTGTTCACCAGTTCGGTGTCGGGCCTGTCGCGCGGCGCGACCGTGCTGTTCAACGGATTGAAGGTCGGCGAGGTCAAGAGCATCGGGCTGGCGGAAGACCCGCGCATCGTCAACGCGATGATCGAGGTCGACGCGCGCACGCCGATCAAGACCGACACGCGCGCGCGGCTTGAGTCGACGGGCCTGACCGGCGTCGCCTCGGTCGCGCTGACGGGCGGCACGGCGAGCGCGCCGAATGTCGAGGCGGGCGAGGACGGATCGCCGCCGACCATTTACGCGGAACGCTCGGAATTGCAGAACATCATGGAAACCCTGCAAAACCTGTCGGGCAAGGTCGACAATCTCGTCGGCAGCGCCGACCGGCTGGTGGGCGACAATTCCCAGAGCATCACCAACTCGCTGAAGAACGTCGAGAAGATCACGCAAGCCTTCGCCGACAACGCCGACGGCGTGAAGGATCTTCTGTCGAGCCTCGGCGGCATCGGCCGCGACATCAAGCCCTTCGCCGACGCGCTGGGCCGCAGTTCCGGCTCGGTTGACGACATCGTCAAGAACTCCAACGAACTCGTCGCCAAGCTCAACACGGCGGCGGGCAAGATCGACGGCCTGATCGCGAGCGCGCAGAACCTGCTTGGCCAGCCCGGCACGAAGGGCGCGTTCGACGACGTGGCGGACGCCGCCAAATCCATCCGCAAGCTCGCCGACAATCTCGACGCGCGAGCGCGCGAGATTACCGCCAGCATCAACCGCATCACGGGTCCGGGCCTGCGCGCGATCGACGGTCTCGTGGTCGACAGCCGCCGCGCGGTCGACGAGATCAACAAGGCGACGCGCTCGTTGCAGAAGAACCCGCAACAGCTGATCTTCGGCGCGAAGCCCGACGTTCCCGAATACAGCCCGCGCTAGACTTCAGGCGGCCTTGCGCTCGCGCGGGCCGACCCAGAAGCGCCGCCGTTCCGACCGTCTCAGGACGTCGAAGGCGATGGCGCGGCCGATGACATCGGCGCCGAGCCCGCGCACGAGTTCATCGACGCCGTTGATCGGACGCCCGTCGATGGCGACGACGAGATCGCCTGTCAGCAATCCGGACTCGGAGGCGGGACTGCCCTTCTCGATTCCGGTGATCGAGGCGCCGCTGACCTGCGTCATGCCCAGACGCAGCGCGATGGCGCGCGGGATGTTCGCCGTCGCCGCGGCGATGCCGATATAGCCACGACGCACGCGGCCGTGCTGGATGATTTCGCTCAGCACGAATTCCGCGGTGTTCGACGACACGGCGAAACAGATGCCCTGCGCGCCCTGAATGATCGCGGTGTTGACGCCGATCACCTCGCCGGCCGAATTGACCAGCGGACCGCCGGAATTGCCGGGGTTCAGCGCCGCGTCCGTCTGGATGACGTCGTCGATCTGACGCCCGGTCGAGGCGCGCAGACTGCGGCCCAGCGCCGACACGACACCCGCCGTCACCGTCGCGTCGAAGCCAAGCGGATTGCCAATGGCGACGACGAGTTGTCCCCGTCGCAGCAGGCTGGAATCGCCCAGCCGCGCGGCGGAGAGCGGCGTGTTCTCCTCGATGCGCAGCAGCGCCAGATCGGTGTCGGGATCGTCGCCGAGCACGCGCGCCGAAAGTTCGCGGCCATCTATCGTGATGGCCCGCGCGCGGCGCCCGCCCCTGACCACGTGGCTGTTCGTCAGCACGAGGCCGTCGGGCGAAACAATGACGCCCGAACCGGAGCCCGCGCGCCGCCCGTCGGCGCTGGAAATGTCGAGCCTGACGACGCAGGGCGAGACTTCCTCGGCGACATCGACGAGCAGGCGCGAATAGGCGTCGAGCGCGCGCTGTTCGCGCCGGCTGGAATCAGTCGGGCCCGATCCGGGTCCGGCCGCGGGTTCATCTGCGCTCACGAGGCGCGGAACGAATGGAAATTGGGGATTTTTGTTTGACATGCGCCATATATGGGGAGGCGCGCGCCCCCGCGCCAGTTCGTCGCACAATAGCAACCAACCTTATGATTTTAATGGACGAAAATGGATTTTATGGGCGCCCGACGCCGCCTCCGGCGGCGCGGGGTTGATTCAAATCAAGCCGCCATCGCCAGCCGGGGCATAGGTATTATCTCGACTCTTACGGAGTTGCCTCGCGAGCGCATCCCTCCCGCGATCCCGGGGCCTTCCTTGATCCGCCCCCTCAGCGGTCTCCGCGGGGGGCGGCTTTTTTTTGGGCGTTCATTCCATGACCGCGGCGCGCAGAATGCAAACCAGCGTCGCGCGCGCCGGCTTGGCGCCGCGATTGCGAATGACATGCGGTCGATCGCAGCGGTAACGCAACGTATCGCCGACGCTCGCCGTTTCAACGACGCCCGCGACCTCGATTTCGAGCTCGCCCTCCAGCACCGACAGGCATTCGATCGATCCGGGCTGATGGGGCTCGGAGGCGAGCGCCCCACCCGGCTCGGCGCTGAAATCATACCATTGCAGCCATTCGACGGTCTTGATCCAGCCGATGATGGCGAGCCGGCAGTGGCCGTCCTCCGAAACAAGGATGGGCGTCTCGCCACGCGACGACTTCTCGATGAAGGGCTCGTCGTCGGATCCCCGCAGCACGCGCTCGATGGACACATCCAGCGCCTGCGCCAGCCGCCAGATGGTCGATAGCGTCGGATTGGTTTCGTTGCGCTCGATCTGGCTGATGATCGATTTGGCGACGCCCGATTGTTCCGACAATTCCGACAGGGACATGTTGTTGGCCTTGCGGAGCTTGAGCACCGTGCGGCCGAGGAATCCGGAGAGGGCGTGGGCGCCCGCCTCCAGCGCCTTGACGCGATCCTTGCCCTCTACGCCCATGTCCGCATCCCGAATTGGCCAACGTTTGGGATAATAGCCAATATCGTTCGGAATATCGAACAGAAAAGGAGCGCGCCCACCGGTCGGCGAGCGCGGGTCGATCCTACAGGCGTTCCCACACCAGTTCATTCAGATTGCCGAGGGGGCGCAAGATCACCGTGTCCGCCCCGACGAATTCATATCGGCGCACGAAATCGGCGTGACGTTCCCAGCCGGGCGTGACGCTGCCCTTGCGATGGTGGGTGACGGTTCTGGCCGCCTCGTCGATGACGAACGTGCCGAAATAGGCGGTGTAGCCATGGATCGCCGCGAGGGCCTCCTCGGCGCTGGGCCTGTCGCCCCGGCGTCCAACCGGCGGGCGGTCGGGCTGGATCTGCGCGGCCATCCAGCCGCTTTGATGGTAGGTGATGAGCCCTGTCGGATGGGCGCCGCGACCGGGCGATTCCCGACCGTCGGTCGTGATCGCCACGAGCCGCCACATGCCGATGAAACGGTCGAAATCGCCGGGCATCAAGCCAGTCTCCGCCATTTGCGCTCGCTGAGAATCACCAGAATGCCCGCGCCCGCGACGATGGCCGCGCCGATCAGCACGGTTCCCGAGGGCGACTCGCCAAAGAACAGCGCGCCGAGAATGAGCGCCCAGATCATCGACGTGTAGTCGAAACAGGCGATGATCGAGGCGTCGGCCTTCTTGTAGCTCGCCGTCATCAGAATCTGTCCGAGCCCGCCGAGCAAACCCGCGCCGATCAACGGGCCCCAATCGGCCAGCTTGGGCGTGATCCACGCCTGCGCGTGGACGAAATCGGCGACCGGCCCGGAACCCGGCCACAACCAGGCTATCAGCAGGCAAGACGCCGCGAAGGCCGACCCCGTCGACTGGAAATAGAAGATCACCGCGCCCATGTGCTCGGTCTGCACGAGACGCCGCGTCTGGATCATCGCGATGGCGACGCAAACCGCGCTGCCAAGCGCGCAAACGGCGCCGATGGCGCCATGGGGCGACCCCGCCGACGAAGCGCCCAGATGCTCCCACAGCATCAGCAGAACCCCGCAAGAGCCCAGCGCGACCGCGCCCCAGCGGGCCGGGCCCACGGTCTCCTTCAGCATCAACCCGGCGAAGGCGACAATGAACAGCGGGCCCGCGTAGGTGATGGCGGTGGCGTCGGCGAGCGGCAGCAGCCCCCACGCGGTGAAGCTGAGCAGCAGGCTCGCCGTGCCCGCCAGCGAGCGCAGGAGATGGCCAAAAAACCAGTTCGTACGCAGCGCGCGCGGGAATTCGCCGCGCGTCCACAGCCAGAGGATCAGCACGAGAATCGCGAAGAACGAACGGAAAAAGACGATCTCGATCACCGGATAGGCGCCGGAATAGGCCTTCACCAGCGCGACCATGCCGGAAAAAAACAGTGTCGAGGCGACCTTGAGCGCGATGCCCTGAAGCATCGGCGTCAAAACGCGCCGGGGAAGGCGCCGCCGTCGATCAGGAAATTCTGTCCGGTGATGTAGCCCGCGTGCGCGCTGGCAAGAAACGCGCACAACTCGCCGAACTCATCGGGATCGCCAAGGCGCCGGGCGGGTATCGTGACGATGCGCGCCGCCTCGATTTCCTCGACGGATTTGCCGGACTTGCGGGCGGCCGCTTGCGCGATGGTCGCCAACCGCTCGGTGCGAAACGCGCCGGGCAGAATGGAATTGATCGTGACGTTGCGCGCCGCGACCTGACGCGCGACGCCCGCCACGAAGGCCGTCAGGCCCGCCCGCGCGCCCGACGACAGATCGAGATTGGGCAAGGGCGCCTTGACGCTGCCGGACGTGATGTTGATGACGCGCCCGAAGCCGCGCTCGGCCATGCCGTCGATGACGGACCGGATCAGCGCGATGGGCGTGAGCATGTTGGCCTCGACGCCGGCGATCATGTCGGCGTGCGACAATTCGCGAAAATCCCGCGCCGGCGGGCCGCCGTTGTTGTTGACGAGAATGTCGGGCGCGGGGCACGCGGCGAGCAGGGCCGCGCGGCCAGCCTCCGCGCCGACATCGGCGACCACGGGAATGATTTTCGCGCCGGTGGCGTCGGCGATGGCGCGCGCCGTCGCGTCCAGCGTCGCGGCGTCGCGACCATTGATCACGACCTCGCAACCCTCGCGCGCGAGAGCCGTCGCGCAGGCGCGCCCCAGTCCCTTGCTCGAGGCGCAAACGATCGCGCGCTTGCCGGCCAGTCCGAGTTCCATGATGTCCTCCGGTTACGCGAACAGCGCGAGGCGTTCGCGTGGCTCCATCCGCGCGATGGGCGCGAGCGCGGCCCGCGCGCTGTCGCGCCAGTCGCGCGGCGGCAAGGGAACCACGACGGGAACATTGGCCGGGGCTTCGGGCCGAGGCAAGTCCGGCGCCGCGACATCAACGGCCGGTTCCTCGACAACCTGTTCAGGTTCGGATTCGGATGGACGCGCGACGACGCGCGGAGGCTCCAGCCGCGCGGGCTCGTCACGACCGCCGCGAATCGTCGCCACGAGTCGGCCGACGGCGCGGGCCTCCTTCTCGATGAGAGCGCAGACATCGCCGTCATAGCCGCGTTCGCGCAGCATCCAGCCGATCTCCGACAGGCGCTCGCGGCGCTCCTCCAGCTGGCGCGCGTGATGCTCGCCATCGAAGGCGACTGCCGCGGAGGCGCGCTCGCGGCCGCTCAGCAGATTTTCAATGCGGCCCAACGCATCCAGCAAGCGACCCGTATCGGCGGCGCGGGCGCGGCGCGCGAACTCGCGCAGAAACCAGCGACCACGCGCCGTTTCCAGCACGGCGTCCTCGATCGTCTCGAAATCGCTTTCCTCGAGGCCTTGCGGCGGCGTGAGGGCCATGAAAACTCCGCGCGCGAATCATCCAGCGCCAGTGTCGGCGCGCGCGGATTGTTTGCAAGCGGCAAATGCCGCGTCAGTCCTTCTTCGGCGGCTTGGGCGGTCCCTCGCGCGGCGGCAAGGACTTGATATAGGCGGCGATGGCTTCGCGGTCGGCGTCGGACAATTCGGCCATGTTGCGCACGACCGCGGTCATCGAGCCGCCAACGGAATCGCCATCGGGCGTGTCGCCGGTTTTCAGCATGTAGGCGATGTCCTTGGCCGACCAGTCGGCGATCCCGTCCTTGTGCTGGGTGATGTTGGGCACCCAGTCCTTGCCCTCGAGATCGGGGCCGCCGGCGAATCGATATTTTTCGATGACGCCGCCGATGAAATCGCGACCCGAATGACATTCCGCGCAATGGCCAAGGGCCTCGACGAGATACTTGCCGCGATTCCAGTTGAGCGGCCGCGCGACCTCCTCGGCGACGGGCGCGTGATCGAGGTAAAGGCGTTTCCACAGGCCCAGACCGCGCCGCACGTTGAACGGGAAGCCCACCGTATGCGCGGGCGCCTTGCCGGGAATGGGCTCGAGCGTGCGCAGGAACGCCATGAGGTCGCGGATGTCCTCGACCTTGGCGTGAGCGTAGGTCGTGTAGGGGAAAGCCGGGAAATAATGATCGCCCGCCGGCGATACGCCGCCCTGCATGGCGTTGACGAGGTCGGCGACTTTCCACTTGCCGATGCCATCGGTCGGGTGAGGCGAAATATTCGGGGCGTAGAAACTGCCGAAAGGCGATTTAAGTTCAAGTCCGCCGCCGAGTTTGAGGCGATCCTCCTGCCCCTCGGGCTGGCCCTGCGAGACGTGACAGGCGGCGCAACCGCCCGCGTAAAAAACGGCCTTGCCCTTTTCAACGTCGCCGCCCGTTTCCAGCGCGCTGGCGAGCGAATCGGTGACGATCGGGGTCGGCGCGGTGAGCGTCCAGAACGCGGCCCCGGCGGCGCCGGCGAGAAAGACGAGGATGATCAACAAACGGCGCATCTCGCACTCCATTGGTAGGTCGGGCCATGCCCAGGGAAGCCAGACAAGGGCGCGCGAGAAAGAAAAAGGGGCGACCAAGGCCGCCCCCCATGACAGAACGCGGCGAGGCGCGTGTCAGCTCTTCTTGGCCCGATAGCTTTCGTGGCATCCGCCGCAATTCTTGCCGACGGCGGGGAACTCGGCCTTGAAACTGGCCTCGTCCTTGATCTTGGCGGCGGCGTCGGTCGCTTCCGCGCCCAGCTTGGCCCATTTCGCGTCGAAATCGGCCTTCGTCTCCCAGATTTTCGGCAAGGCGGCGGTGTCGCCCCCGGTCTTCGAAGTGTCGGGGAAAAGCGTGGGCATGACCTTGGCCGCGTCCTGCATGGACTTCAGCGCCGCCTGAACGGTGGCGAGATCAAACGGAGCCTCGCCCTTGGCGATCTTGCCGACGGCGGCCGCGCCTTCGCCAACCTTTTTCATTGTCGCCTTGCGCGTCGCGATGGGATCGCTTTGCGCCATGACGGACGTCGCCACGATCGCCAGCGCGGCGACCGCGAAAAACAGTTTTTTCATTCCCTCATCTCCTGCCCCGTCAATCGGAGCGCCCCACCCGGGCGGATCACATGTACCGGATGGATCACCGAGGCCGATGCAAAAGACCGTGAAAATGATTCACAAAAGTGTGAATTCGACCAATTAGTCGCGCACGACCGGCTCGCCCGCCGCGAGCCAGGCGTTCATCGAGCCGCCAAAGTGGGCGCGCACGTCATCGCGGCCAGCGGCCTGCGCGAGGGCCAGCGCCTTGAGCGTGCGCCCGCCGGAACGGCATTGGAGGACCACGCGCTTGCCGGGAACGCGTGGCAGGGCGGCGGGATCGAACGCGGAGAGCGGATTGAGAACGGCGCCGGCGATATGACCCTCGGCCCATTCGTTGGGCTCGCGCACGTCGACAAGCGCGATGGAGCCATCGGCGAGGCCCTTCTTGACCTCTTCCAGGCTGACGTTTTCGACGACCGGCTGACCCTGCGAACTCATGAAGCGCTCCTCTTTGGCGGGATTCTAGCCGAGACAGGCCGGCCGCAACAAGCCCGTCATTTCAGACCCAGAAAGAACGCGGCGACGAAAATCGCCGCGCCGGTGAACAGGATGATGAAAGGGTGCAGTTTCGGCAGGAACGCCAGCGCGGCGCCCGCGCCGAGCGCGGCGGCCCAGGCGAGCGGCCGGTCGCCCGACAGATGCAGCACGGAGACCGCGCCGGACAGAATGAGACCGACCGCGACGGGCGCCAGCCCCTCCTCCAGCGCCGTGTGCCAGGCCCGCCCGCGATAGCGGTCGTAAACCCGCGCGACCGCGTAGGTCATGAAGGACGCGGGGGCGAACAGCGCCAATGTCGCGACGATGGCGCCGCTCCACCCGGCGACCTTCCAGCCAATCAACGTCGTCAACATCGCGCCCGGCCCCGGCGCCGTGCGGGCGATGGCGAAGAGATCAACGAATTCGCGCGCGCTGACCCAATGCCAGATGTCGACCGACTGATGCTGGAGCGGCGCGAAGATAGCCGGGCCGCCGCCCACCGACACCAGCGAGAACGGCACGAGCACATAGAGCAGGCCGAAATAGGGGCTGTCACGCATGGGCCGCGCCCCTTGGCCAGGCCAGCGCGACGCTCAGCGGCGCGGCGACGAGAATGACCGGGAACAAGGGCCAGTGCAGCAGACCGATGGCGCCGAACACCGCCAGCGCGATGATGGCCGGCGCGGCCTTCCGGCAACTATGGGACGCGCCCATGTAGGCGAGCCGCAGGATCATGCCGACCGCCGTCGCCGCGATGCCATCCATCGCCGCGTGAAAGCCGGGCACGCCGATGACGCGGTCATAGATATGCGCGAGACCGATGCACAGGAAGAAGGGGGCGAGCAGCACGGCGCAGATCGCCACCGTCGCGCCGAGGCCGCCGCGCAAGACCTGCCCGACGTAGATGGCGAGGTTCGTCACGTTCGCGCCCGGCAGCACCTGCCCCAGCGCGACGCCGGAGAGGAACTGTTCCTGCGTCAGCCATTTGCGATTGGTGACCGTTTCGCGATGAATCCAGGCAATGAGACCGCCGCCGAAGCTCGTCGCGCCGATCATGAAAAAGACCCGGAAAATCGCACCGAGCGATACCCGCTTGCCGTCCGTCGTCATGTCCCGCCCGATGCCATAAACGCGAATCACGCGACACTCGCGCGTTCGGTGACTTTTATCGGCCCGCGCCGACGCGAAGCCAAGTCTCGCGCCGCGGCATCACCGACAGTTATCGACCTCGGCGAGTTCGTGAATGACGCAATCGGCGCCCAGGCCCGCGGCGTCAGAAGCCACGAGCACGGTAGTCAGCCGCGCGGGCGCTTTTTCACGCAACAAGCGATTGACTGACTCGACTGGAATGGCGCGCAGGCGCTCGACGTATTCAGCTTCGTCCGACGCGGTACGGCCGACGCGCAACAACGACAACATGGCGAAAGCCTTGCCGTAAGGGGTCTCCACGTTGCGCTCGAAGCCGCTCGCCAATTGGGCGCGCGCGGAACCCGCCTCCTCATCCGTGACGCCATCCAGTCGCCACGCGTCGTAAACCTCGCGCGCGCGCTTCAACGCCGCGGCGGCCAGATCGTTGGCGAGGGCCGAGCCAATGCGCAGATAACGCTGCCCCGGCGCGAGAAGCACCACGCTTGAGGAAATGCCGTAGGTGGCGCCAAGCTCGCCGCGCACTGCCTTCGACAGGCGACGATCAAGGCCGCCGCCAAGGACATTGACGCCGATTAAGGCGACGGGCGCCTGATCGGGCGGAATGTCGAGTGGGCCTTCCATGACCATGGCGGTCTGCGCGCCGGGCTTCTCGAGCACGATCGTCTTGTCCGGGAAAGCCGGCGCCGGAGCCGCGAGGCGCGCTCCGCCCGCCGCTGGAAGCCGCGCGAAGGCGCGATCGATGACCGGCCCCAGAGAGGCCGCGTCCGAGGCGCCAACGGCGACGATCATCAGTCCATCGCGCGTGAAGGTTTCACGCCGCCATTGATCGACGTCGGCGGTCGATACGCGGGCGACCTCATCGGGATCGTTCCAGCGCCCGAAGGGCGCGCCGGCCTGTGTCAGGCGGCGCATCAGCATGCTGGCGAGCGCCTCGCGATTTTCCTCCAGACGCTGGCGACCGACGACCGCGTCGCGCTTGATGTGTTCCAGATCGCGTTCGCGCAAGGCCGGCTCGACAACCACGCGCATGCACAGATCGAGCGCCTCGCCGATATCGCCGGGCGCCGCCTGCGCCACCAGCGTCGCGAACAGGGGCGCCGTGGAAATGCCGCACTGGGCGCGGGCGTCCTTCAATTGTTCGTTGAATTCTCCGGCGGAGATGTCGCGCGGACCATGGCGCAGCAACGTGGCGCCGACGTTTGGCGCGGCGATCCGGTCGGGATGCGCGAGGGCGAATGAATCATTGAAGCCGGCCATGACGACGGCGCGGTCCGCGTCGGGCCTCTGAAGATGCCAGAACACGAGACCGCCGGGCGTTGTCACGCGCTGGAATGTCTCGAGCGCCAGAACGCGCGCTGGAGATAGCGCCCCAACAAACGAAAAAAACAGGGCCGCGAACGCCCGCTTGAAGCTCACTGGCTGGACTCGACCATGCGGCGCGCGCCCTCAAGCGGTTCGAGCACCCCAAACACCTGCCGGCCCGGCCCGCCCATGGCGCGCAGAAGCGGCGCGAGCGTTTGCGGCGTGACGCTGGCGAAATCCTCGGCGCGCTTTTGCCAATCGGCATAGGCGCCGCTTTCCGAAAACCAGGCCGTGAGATCGGCGAGGGTTCGCCTGGGATCGTTGGAGATTTCCTTGACGTCGCGAGCGCGGCGACGCTTGAGCCGCTCGACCATGGCGTCGTCGACGCCCTTTTGCGCCAGTTCGCGAAAATACGCGGCGATTGCGGTCTTCATTGTTTCCGGCGCCACGCCTTCCTCCAGATTGGCGCGCACGGTCGACCACATGACGCCCTGACCGAATGGCGTGCGCGATATCTCGACGCCCGTGGCGAGTCTCTTTCCCTCGACGAAAACGTCCGAGAGGCTGCCTTCCATCTCGCTGTTGAGATAATCAAACAGGATATCGCTCGCCGCGTCGGACCGATCGGGAAATGGCTCGGCGAAGCGAACGATCTTCTCGAACTGGATCGACGTCCGGGCGATCGACGCGTCGGCGCCCTGGCGCGTCGCGTCCATCGGCTCGAATGTCCTGAGCGCGTCGAGCCAGGCGCGACCCGGCACGGGTTTTTCCGGCAGGGTTTCGATGTATTTGACCGCCAGCGGCCTGACGTCGGCGGGCGACACGGGTCCGTAAACGACGAAAATGGCGTTGTCGCGGGAATACCAACGCTCATGGAAGGCGCGCGCGGCCTCGACCGTGAAGTTCGCGATATCGGCGCGGGCGCCAATCACCGGCTGGTGAATGGGATGCTCGGGTTCGAGCATCGTGTTCAGCTCGGTGTTGAAACGGACGCGAAAACTGTCCGACTGCCGGTAATTGAACTCCTGCAGGACCACGTTGCGCTCGCGCCGGGCGGCATCCTCGGGCGGGTTCAGTTCGCGCAGGCGATGGGCGAAAAGGGAAAACAGCTTTTCCAGATCTAGCCCGATGGTCGCCTCGCGCGCCGGCACGGACTGGTAATAGGAGGTGGCGCGCATGGACGTGAAGGCGTTGGTCTGGCCCGCGGCGAAGAACATGGACTGGGCGCTAGCCTGCTCGGCGCCGCGGCCCAAAAACATGAGATGTTCGAGATAATGGGCGAGACCGCGACATTGACCGGCCTCCTCGTCGCGGCAGCCCGCCTTGACGATCATCCAGACCGTGATGACTTTCGCCTTTGGATCGGGCACGACAAACACATTGTCGGCCACGCGAACCTCGACCCCGGCCAAGGCGCGCCCAAGAGTCAGACACGCGAGCAGAACGCCAAGCGTCGCCGTTCTGAAACGCACGAACATGCCAATCCCTCCACCCCCGGACCGGAGGCTACGCGAAAGCCTCGTCCCATTGCAACGAGGCGCGCCCGGCCAAGCGCGCCGACGCGCCAGGCGAAGCAATTCGCGCGCCGCCGCCTCGTCCCGATGACCGGCCCGAAACGCCAAGCGCCGCGATGCGCCAGCGCGGGTTTACGCTGGCCCGCGCAACCGCTAGAACGCTCGCGCAATCAAGAGCACCGGAGGCGACGCGCGGGGAATGGCCAGATTTCGTTTGACCGTCGACACGGGCGGCACATTTTCCGACTTCGTCTATGTCAATGAAGACACGCGCGAAATCAGCGTGGCCAAGGTTCCCTCGACGCCCGACGATCCCTCCCGCGCCATTCTGGCGGGCGTCGAACTGCTCATCGCGCGCGGCGTCGCGCCCACCGACATCAGCTATGTTTGTCATGGCACGACGGTCGGCACCAACGCCCTGCTCGAAGGCAAGGGCGTGCGCGCCGGCCTGCTGGTGACCAAGGGCTTTCGCGGCGTCTACGAAGTCGCCGAGCAATCGCGCCCGCATGGCCCGACGATCTTCGACATTCACTATACTCGACCGGAAATGCTGGTGCCGCCGAGCCGCACCGGCGAGGTCGAGGAACGCGTCTCCTTCGAGGGCGAAATCCTGACGCCGTTGAACGAGGACGCCCTGCGTGAAACCGTGCGGGAGCTCGTCGCGGATGGCGTGCAATCCATCGCGGTCTGCTTCCTGTTTTCCTTCCTCGCGCCGGCCCATGAACGCCGCGCGCGGGAAATCATCGCCGAAGAGGCGCCCGGCGTCGAGGTTTCGCTGTCGAGCGAGATCGTGCCGCTGATCCGCGAGTATTACCGGCTGTCGACGACGGTCATCAACACCTATCTCCAGCCGATCCTCGCGCGCTACATCGCCAATCTCGACGCGCGGCTGAAGTCGGCGGGCGTGACGACGCCGCAGAAATACATCATGCAATCGAATGGCGGCATGTCGACCTTCGCGGAGACCGCCAAAAAGGCCGTGGCCACCGTGCTTTCAGGGCCGGCGGGCGGCATTACCGCGAGCGTTCACGCGGCGCGCGCGTCGGGGTTTCCCAATCTCATCACCTTCGACATGGGCGGCACCTCCTGCGATGTCGCGCTCATCAAGGATGGCGAACCGACGATCGCCAATCGCGGCAAGGTCGAGGGCCGCGACATCGCCCTGCCGATGATCGACATCAACACGGTGAGCGCCGGCGGCGGCACGCTGGCCAGAGTCGATCGGTTCGGTGAACTCATCGTCGGCCCGCAAAGCGCCGGCGCGCAGCCCGGTCCCGCCTGCTACGGGCGCGGCGGCAAGCGACCCACCATCACCGACTGCAATCTGGCGCTCGGCTATCTGAGCCCGGACAATTTCCTCGGCGGCCAGATGAAGCTCGACACGGCGGCGGCGATCGCCGCGATCGAGACGGAGATCGCGCGACCGCTGGGCATGGACGTTTCGCGCGCCGCGGAAGGCGTGACGCGCATCATCAACGTCAAGATGCAGGAAGCCATCAAGGCGATCTCGACCATGCGCGGGCACGACCTGCGCGACTTCATGCTGCTGGCCTTTGGCGGCGCGGGGCCGCTGCACGCCTGCCACATGGCGGCGGAACTCGGCATGAAGGGCGTGCTGGTGCCGCCGCATCCGGGCGTCTATTCCGCCATGGGGCTCGTGATGTCGGACGTGAAGCACGACTATATCCGCTCGCGCCTGACGCCCATCGCCCGCGCCACCGAGGCGGAGGTCAACGCCGCCTTCGCGGAGCTTGAAAAGGCCGCCCGCGCCGATCTCGCGCGCGAGGACTTCGACGATTCCGCCATCGCCATCGAATACGCGCTGGACATGCGCTACGCCGGCCAAGGATACGAAATGACGATCCCCTGCCCCGCGCCGCTCGCGCCGGGCGCGCTGAAAACGCTGCGCGCGGCCTTCGACGAGGAGCATCGCAAGTCCTTCGGTCACACGGCGCCCGACGAGGCCGTGGAGATTGTCTCGTGGCGCCTGCGCGGCGTCGGGCGCGTGCCGCCCGTGGAGACGCCGGTATACGCGCCGACCGGCGCGCCATTGTCGGCGGCCCTGCGCGAAACGCGGCGCGCGCGTTTCAATGGCGCGGATATCGACTGCCCGGTTTACCAGCGTGAACGGCTCGATGTCGGCGTTCGCTTCGCCGGCCCCGCGCTGATCGACCAACTGGACTGCACCACCGTTCTACCGCCGGGATTCGACGCGCGCGTCGACGCCGGCAAGAACATCATCATCACCCAGGGAGCCGCCTGACATGGAAGCACCCGCGCGAGCGATCGACGCCGTCGAACTCGAAATCATCAAGGCCTCGCTCGATGGCATCGTGCAGGAAATGCAAAATTCGCTTTTCCGCACGGGCTATTCAACCATCGTGCGCGAGAGTCAGGACGCCTCCTGCGCGCTGCTCGACGCGCGCGGCGAGGTCGTCGCGCAGCACGTGGTGCTGCCGCTGCACATCGGGTCGTTTCCCGCCTGCTGCGCGGCGGTGCTGCGGACCTATGACGACATCGCGGAAGGCGACGCCTTTCTCATCAATCATCCCTACGAGGGCGGCAGCCCGCACGCGCCGGACATGTGCGTGATCACGCCGGCGTTCCATGCCGGCGCTCTCGTCGGCTTTTGCGCCTCCATCGCGCACAAGGGCGACATCGGCGGTCCCGTGCCGGGCTCCTGCTCGGGACAGGCGAAGGAAACCTTCAACGAGGGCCTGCATCTGCCGGCGGTGCGCTATCAGCGCGGCTTCCAGCGCATGGTCGAGATCGAGCGCATCATCGCCGCCAACAGCCGCACGCCCGAACTCGTGCTGGGCGACATCCGCGGGCAACTCGGCTGCGCGCGGCTTGGCGAGCAGCGCTTGCGCGAATTGCTCGACAAGGTCGGCGCTGCCGTCGCGCTCGCCAGTTTCGAGCATCTGATGGCGCTGGCCGAACGCCGCATGCGCGCGGCCATCGCCGAATGGCGCGACGGCCGCTACGAGGCCGAGCGTTTCGTCGACGACGACGGCGTGCGGCTGAACCAGCCCGTGCGCATTCATGTCGTCGTCGAGAAGAAAGGCGATCAGATCACCTTCGATTTCTCGGGCAGCGACGATCAGGCCGTCGGACCGGCGAACATCAGGCCGCCGCTCGCCAAGGCGGCGGTCGCCTATTGCCTCATCGCGCTGGTCGATCCGCATATCTTCATCAACAGCGGCCTGATGCGCGCGTTCGAGATTGT
This sequence comes from uncultured Hyphomicrobiales bacterium, assembly GCA_903861645.1. Lineage (GTDB taxonomy): Bacteria > Pseudomonadota > Alphaproteobacteria > Rhizobiales > Beijerinckiaceae > Terripilifer. The sequence continues at coordinate 130,557 of CAIOVE010000098.1, read as the reverse complement.
CACGCGCGAGGGCTCGATCATGAACCCGCGGTTTCCCGCGCCAGTGAACACCTACAATCCCACGGTGCACGCGACGGTCGAGGCGGTGTTCGCCGCGCTGGTCGACATCGTCTCGTCCAAGGCGCGAGCGGATTCATGCGGCAGCCGCTCGATCATCATCGGCGGGCGCGGCGGACGCGCGGGGCAAGGCTATGTGCAATATGAAATCCTTGGCGGCGGGGCCGGCGCGCGCTCGGGCAAGGACGGCGCCTCCGGCACGTCGGTCAATCAGTCCAACGCCAAGATCGCGCCCATCGAGATCATCGAAAGCGAGTTTCCGACGCGCGTGCTGCGCTTCGAGCTTATTCCGGATTCCGGCGGCGCTGGCGCGACGCGCGGCGGGCTCGGCATTCGCCGCGAATATCTCAATCTCGACGACGCGCGTTTCTCGATCCGCTCGACCAAGCACGTCATCGCGCCCAATGGCGCCGCGGGCGGCGGCAAGGGCCGCACGGGCGATATCATCGTTAATCCCGGGCGCGCCGACGAAAAGCGACTGCCGACACGCTACGCCGACTATCCGCTGAGGAAGGGCGACGGCTTCCGGCTCGACACGCCCGGCGGCGGCGGGCTCGGCGATCCCCTGACGCGCGATCCAGCGGCCGTCGCCGCGGATGTCAGGGAAGGCTACGTTTCGCGCGCGGCGGCCGAACGCGATTATGGCGTCGTGTTGACCGGCGCCGGCCGCGCGGTCGCCGTCGACGAAACGAAAACCCGCGATCTGCGCGCCGCGCGGCGCCCGACCCTCTGAACAGCATGGAGACGACGACACGATGAGCGAGAAGAAAGCAGCCGGCATCATTGGCCTCGGCGCCATGGGCTTCCAGATGGCGCGACACATGATCGCCAAGGGCTATGAAGTGCATGGCCTCGACGTTCAGGAGGCCGCCAACGCGCGCGGCCGCGACATTGGCGTGCGCATCGTCAAGAGCCCCGCCGATCTCGCGGATGTCGCGGACGTCATCATCGTCATGGTGGCGACGGACGCGCAGGTCGAGGATGTCATCATCGCCTCGGGCCTGCTCGACAAATTGAGGAAAGGGTCGGCGATCTGCGTCGCGGCGTCCTGCTCCGTCGACACTGCCCGCGCGCTCGACAAGCTTGGCGCGGAAAAGGGCGTCGGCATTCTCGACACGCCGGTCGTGCTCGGTCAGGAGGCCGCCGACAACGGCACGCTGACGGTGTTCTGCGGCGGCGACATCAACGCCTTCGAGAAGGCGAAGCCGGTCATGCAATGCTTTGGCGCCAACGTCATGCATGTCGGCGACGCGGGCATGGGCCAGCTCACCAAGACGATCAACAACATGCTGCTGTGGGCCTGCATCTCCGCCAACTACGAGTCGCTTTCCTTCGCCAAGAAAATGGGCGCCGACATTCCCAAGATGATCGCGGCCCTGCAACATTCGAGCGGCGCCAACTGGTCGCTGTCGCGCTGGGGCAAGAGCACCGGCAAGTGGGCGGAGAAGGACATGGACGTGGCGCTCGATCTCGCGCAGGACGCCAAGGCGCCCGTGCCGCTCGCCGCCCTCGTCGACCAACTGATGAAGGGCATGAATCAGGAAAAGATGAAGGCGCTGCTCGCCTGACGACCATCAACCGCATCGCAAGGCCGTCGGCGACGGACCGACGCAAGGGAGAATGAACATGAAACTGGCAAATCAGGTCGCCATCGTCACCGGCGCGGGCCGCAACATCGGCGAGGACACATCGAAGCTTCTGGCGTCGGAAGGCGCGACCGTCGCGGTTGTCGATCTCGACAAGGCGCGCGGCGAGAAGGTCGCCGCCGACATCGTCGCCGCGGGCGGCAAGGCCAAGGCCTTCGTCTGCGACGTCGGCAAGGAAGACGACATCAAGAAATGCGTCGCCGACGTGGTCGCGGCCTTCGGCCGCCTCGATATTCTCGTGAACAACGCGGCGATTTCCGACAACAAGAACATGTTCGACATCACCACGGAGGAATGGAACCGGGTGTTGGCGATCACGCTGACCTCGCCCTTCATCTTCTCGCGCGAGGCCGCCAGGGCGATGATCGCCGCCGGCAACGGCGGCAAGATCGTCAATGTGAGTTCTACCTCGGGCTATTATGGCCGCGACCGCGCCGTCGCCTACACCGCGGCCAAGGGCGGCGTCGTCAACCTCACCAAGTCGCTCGCCATCCAGCTCGCGCCGCACAAGATACGCGTCAACGCGGTCGTGCCGAACAAGATCGGTTCGCCCGTCGGCAAGGAGGATTTCGATCCGACGCGCCCCGTGCTCAATCTCGTCGGCCGCGCGGGCGTGCCGATGGACCTCGCGCGCGCCGTGTTGTTTCTTGTTTCGGACGAGTCCGAATTCATCGTCGCCGCGTCGCTTTTCGTCGATGGCGGCTGCACGGCCCTGATGCCCGGCAACTCCTGACAACCAGCGATTGGAGACATCATCATGCATGACGCGCCCCATCACCATCCGCACAAGGTCATCGAAGGTCTGGAATATGTGAAGCGCGGCGATCACGCGCTGACCGGCGACCTGTACCTGCCCGCCGACGCAGTGAATGTTCCCTGCATGGTCGCCGTGCATGGCGGCGCCTGGCAACGCGGCCAGCGGGCGAATTATCGCCATCTCGGGCGGTTCCTCGCGGACCACGGCATTGGCCTGTTCGCGATCAGCTATCGCTTCGCGCCGAAGGATCGTTATCCCGCCGCCGTGCACGACGCGCGGGCGGGCGTGCAGTTCCTGCGCGCCAAGGGCGCGGGACTCGGCATCGATCCGAATCGCATTGGCCTGATCGGCGATTCCGCCGGCGGTCATCTCGCCGCGCTCGTGGCGCTGGCAGGCGACAATCCCGAATTCGCGGGCAAGCCCGACGACGCCTTTCCGGGCGTCAGCACGAAGGTCAAGGTCTGCGCGCCCGTCTATGGCGTTTACGACATGGCGGCGCAGTGGGAAGCCGACCGCGAGATCGCGCCCAGCGTCAGCGGCAGCGAGGTCTTCCTCGGCCTCAGCCCGGTCGAGGATCGCTTCGCCTATCATCGCGCCTCGCCGATCAACTACATCACGAAGGCGTCGGCCCACACGGCCTTCTTCCTGTGCTGGGGCGCGCGCGACGACGTGGTCGACCCGTCGCGGCAGGCGGAGCCCTTTCTCGCCGCGCTCAAGCGCGCCGACGTGATGGTGCGCACCTGCGTGGTCGACGGGCCGCATTTCTGGCTGAGCGACCCGCTCGACGAGCCCGGCAGCTTCTCGGGATTCCTCGCGCCGCGTCTGGTGCGGTTCCTCAAGACAAGCCTTTAAGGCTTAACGAGGCGCGCGCCTAGATCGCGCGCCTCAAGCCCAACATGATCGTTCGCCGCGGCCCCCATTGCGGCGCGCCGACGCCAACGCCCGAGCCGTCGCGCAGTTCATACGCATTGTCGAAGAGGTTGATGACATCGAGACGCGCGGTGATCTTCTCGTTGCCGACATTGAATTCGTGCGACACGCCCGCGTCAACTTGCCAGTAAGCCGGCAACACGCCCGTGTTGACGAAGCCGGCTCGCAGTCCGGAGCCATAAATGGCCTTGGCCGAAAACGTCGTGTCGTTCCAGTTAAATGACGCGCCCGCCGAACCCGTTAAACGCTGGTCATGATCGAGATAGATCCAGTGGTTCGCGATGTAGGGCAACTCCGCCACGGGATCGAAATTGAATTGGCCGGAGACGATGTTCTTGCCCATGGCGCGCCCCCACGCGATGTTGCCATAAAGCGACAGATCATCCTGCTTGTAGGAAAACGTCCCTTCTACTCCATAGACGCGCCCCTGCGCGTAATTGAAAGGCGTGAAGACGAGGGCCTGTCCAAACTGTCCCTCGTCGAGCAGATTCGTGACGGCCTTGTAATAGCCGTCGACCCCGATTTGCAGATTTGTATTCAATTTGTGCGTGAAGCCCACGTCGAAATAATGGGACCGCTCCGGTTGCACGGGGCTGTTGAGGAAATTTTGCGGCTGATTGGTCGTATTATTGAACAGGCCAAGCGTGGATGACGCGACAAGCTCCTGCGGCGGCGGCGTGAAATAGCGGGCATAGCCCGCGTGCAGCGTTGTTCCATTCGTGAGTTTGTAAACCGCGTTGATACGCGGCGAAAGCTGATTGGCGTCAACGTATTGCCACATCTGGTCGAAACGCAGGCCGGCGTTGATCGTAAGGCGCTCGGTGGCCCGCCACTCATCCTGAAGGTAAACGCCAGCGAGATAGCCCATTTTCGAGCTCTTATCGACAATGGCGAAGGGCGTATCCAATGGAGCGCCAAAGACGTCCGTGGCTTGCGCGCCTGTTCCGTCGCCCGGCAAGACAGTCGACCGGTTGCCGCTGATTGTATGCTCGGCGCTGAAAAACAGTCCCGAGCGCAGGGTATGCGATTCATCCAGACGATAGCTCATGTCCGCTTGCACGCCCTGGGCGAAGCTCGAACGGAACACATCGGATGCCACGCCGTTGAACAGCAGATCCCCAAGCATATCGGGCGTAAAGTGCGTGGCGCTGTAACGGGCGAAATAGGCGAGCTGAGCGTCCGCCCTGTCGAACGTTTTCTGCAAGGCGACCACGCCGTAGTGATTTTCCTCCCGCTGATGTTCATTGAGCTTCGAGGAGTCGAAGTCGGTCAGCCCATTGACCTGAAAACTGGTGGCCTGGCCGGGGTTATTGGGAATCTTGAACGTTCCCATGGATGTTCCGCCGAAAAAGCTGAGGCGCGTTGTGTCATCGATCGCGCCGGAGATAAAGGCGAAGCCCTTGCCCTGATTGGTCAGATCGTGGGTAGGCAGAAAACTCGACGCGGGATTTTCAATGCCGCGGCCACTGGTGAGAAAATTACCGGAAATATAGTAGTCCCAGCGACCGACACTGCCGCCATATTCGATGCTTGGGCTGAACGTCCCCGCCCCGCCGCCATAGACGCTTACGCTGCCGCCGGGCGTCAGCGCGCCGCTTTTTGTTTGAATATCGATGACGCCCGCCGTGCGATAGCCGTACTGAGCCGGCAAGGCGCCGGTCATCAAGTTGATGCGATCCGCGAAGCGGGCTTCGAGCGCCTGCCCGAAGCCGCTGATGGCCTCGGGGATAATGACGCCATTGATCCGGTATTGCAGGTTGGCGTGGTCGCCGCGAACATGCAGTTGCCCAAAGGAGTCCTGGGCCACGCCGGGAGCCTGAAGCAGAACGTTATTTAATGCGGCGTTCGCGCCCTGTGGCGCGGCCTCGATCGCGGAACGCGACAATTCATAGCTGCTTGCCCCGACCTGGGGCAGTATGCTGTTTCGGGCGTCGTTAAAGCGCGCCGCCACCACGTCGATCGTCGGCAAGGCAACCAACTCCTCGGCCGACAATTCCTGCGCCAGGACGCAACTCATTGACAATGAGCATAAAATTTCCAGCATTGACAGACCGAACCGCGGGGACCAAAGCACGTCGCCATCTCCAATATGTCATATTATAACGTTGCACTCTGCGACGTAATATTATAACATTCAGAAATGTCCAACCCCCTTCCGTCCGGGATTTAGGAATGCGGACCAGAAGACAGTATTTGCTCGGGCTCGCCTCGATCGCGCTTGCGGCCCCCCTGCCCGCGCGGGCGGACGCGCCGCTGCGCGTCGTTGCGACCTTCTCCATTCTTGGCGATTTCGCGCGGCAGGTGGGCGGCGAACGGGTGGCGGTCGCCGCCCTGGTCGGGCCCAACGGCGACGCCCATGTGTTCGAGCCCTCGCCCGCGCACTCCAAATTGCTGTCGGTGGCTCAAGCCATCGTCGTCAATGGGCTGGGGCTGGAGGGCTGGCTGGGTCGACTGATCCAGACATCGGGCGCGAAGGCCCCGCAAATCGTCGCCTCGAAGGGCGTCAAGCCGCTCGCGGGCGAAGGCGAGGAGCGCGGCAAGTCCGACCCCCACGCGTGGCAGGACATCGCCAACGCGAAAATCTACGTCGCCAACATCCGCGATGGTTTCATCGCGGCCGATCCCGCCGGCAAGTACGTTTACGACGCCAATGCATCCGCCTATCTGGCGGGGCTCGAAGCGCTGGAGGCGGAGGTGCGCGCCGCGATCGCGAAAATCCCGCCCGCGAACCGTCGCATCATCACGACGCATGACGCCTTCGGCTATTTCGGCAAGGCCTATGGCATGGCGTTCATCGCGCCGCAGGGCGTTTCGACGGAGTCAGAGGCCTCGGCGCGCGACGTCGGCAAGATCATCCGACAGATCAAGGCGGAAAAAATCCCGGCCGTGTTTCTCGAAAACGTCAGCGATCCCCGCCTCATCCGCAACATCGCGACGGAAAGCGGCGCGCGGATCGGCAAGCCCTTGTTCTCCGACGCGTTGTCGCCGCCCGATGGTCCGGCGGCGACCTACATGGCCATGATGCGCAACAACATCGCGGCCTTCGTGGAAGCGTTGGCGAACTAGGCGACGCGTCCCTGGCGCGTCGCCACCACGCGCCAGCCGCCGCGCGCGAGTCGCGCCAGCGCCGGCGCGCCGAGCAAGGCCAGAAGGCCGAGAACCGTCAGCACGCCGGTGGCGCAGGCGTCGGCGACGCGGCCATTCTCCCACAGAAGCCAGATCTTGGTCGACAGCACCTGCGATTGCAGCGTGTAGAGCATCAGCGACAGGCCAAGCTCGCGCACGATGTGAATGAGCACCCAGAGAAAAGTCGCCACGAGCGCGGGCGTCACCAGCGGCAGCACGACGCGCCAGTAGGTGAAGGCGCGGCTCGCGCCCGCGATGCGCGCGGCCTCCTCCAGCTCGCCGGATATCTGCAACTGCGCCGCGATGGCCGAGCCCACGGCATAGGCCAGAAAGCGCGTGACCATGGCGAGCCCCATGATCCACAGCGTGCCGTAGATGGGAATGGGCAACCAGAGATAAATGAAGATCAGCGCGAGACCGACGACGACGCCGGGAATCGATTGCGGAAAGAACGCGAGACGGTTGAGCCTTTCGCGCCACGCGGGGCTCGCCGGGCCGCGCACCGTTTGCCACGCGATGGCCGCGGCGAGCACGACGACCGCGGCGGCCGAGCCAACTGAAAGGCCAAATGTGTTGGCGATAACGCCGGGCATGTCGACATCGGCGAAGACGCTACGATACGCGTTCAGGTTGAGCTGATTAAGCGCGACCAGCGATGGATATTGATAAAACCGCAGCAGCGAACGCCAGATCAGGATGAACAGCGGCAAGCCCACCGCCACGACGACAAAGATCATGGCGACGGCGAAGAGCGGCCAGCGCCACGGACCCAGTGGAATGGGCCGCGGGCGAAAGCCGCGCGCGGTGATGGACACGAAGCGCCTGGCGTCGCGCGTGGCGCGCGTATAGAGGCTGATCAACGCGTAGGCGATGGCGACGAGGCCCACCGCCAGCGCGCTCGCCACGCCATAATCAGGCAGGCGCCCGCTTTCTGGATGCGTCGCCCAATAGATCGACGTGCTGACGACCCGCACATGCGACGTCAGGCCCAGCGTGATCGGAATATCGAAGGTCTCCATCGAGACCACGGTGAAGAAAAGGCCCGCGGCGAGCAGCGCCGGCTTCAGCATGGGCAGGGTTATGCCGACAACCGTGGCGAAGCGGCCGCGCCCGCACATGAACGCCTGCTCCTCGAAGCTCGTGTCGAAATTGCGGAACGAAATAGCGATCAACAGATAGGCGTGCGAGGCGAGCGCGAGCCCCTGAACGACGATCATGCTCGGCAGCGAGAACACATTGATTTGCAGGAATCCGAGGCCAAGATTGACCAGCGTGGCGTTGACGAGTCCATTATTGGGGCCGCAGAGCTGAATCCACGCCATCGCGTAGATCATGCTCGGAATGGCCATGGGCGTGAGCATGGCGACGAACAGGAAACGCCGCGCGAAAACATCGGTGCGTTCGATCAGCCAGGCGAAGAATATCGCCAGCCCCACGCCGATGACGGTCGCGCCAATGGTGAAGGCCGCCGTCGTCGCCAGCAGTTCGAGATTGCGTCCGTCGGCGAGGACGGCGATGTAATTGTCGAGCGAGAGCCGCGTGGATTCATAGGGCAGCTTGTCCTTGTCCGAGGACAGGGAGCTGTAAAGCAGCATGATGAAGGGCGCCGCGGCGATCCAGACGACCAGACCAAATACGACGCCGAAGATTGTCATCGGCAGGCCACGCGCCAGCCCGCCGCCTTCCGTGGCGGTCCCCTCCAAGTGCGTCGACAACGTCATGACGTCGGGCGATCCGCGCTTGCGTCGATCAAGGCGCCGCCTTGGCGAACAATTGGACGATGTTGCCCTCGGTGTCGCGGAAGGCGACGACGGAGCCGTGCGAACCCATGTCGCGGCGCTGGATGACGACGGCGCCGGCGGCTTTCAGCTTCGCCTCGTAGTCGGCCATGTTGTCGACCTCGAGCGCGACGACGGCGCCGCCTTCCATGCTGGCGGATTCCTCGGGCGAGCTGAGCGCGACGCTGACGTTGCCGCCATCGAACTGGGCCCATTTGTCGCCGTCGCGGAACTTCAGCTTCATGCCAAAGACATTCTGGTAGAAGTCCACCGCGCGATTCATGTCCTTGACCGTGTAATAGACGCTTTGCACGCGTTTCAGCATGGGGTTTGCTCCGGTTTTCGTTGAAGGCTTCAGGCGGCGCCGCGCAGCTCCGGCCGCATGGCGGCCTTGACGACGGGCATCACCTCGCTGGCGAAGAGGCGCATCGAGCGCAGCACCATGTCATAGGGCATGCCGCCAAACTTGAACACGCAAGCCATGGCGGCGAGGTCGAGACCTTCCATGTGCTCGATCATGCGCGCGGCGACATGCTCGGGCGTTCCGACCATGATCAGGCCACGCTCGTTGAGTTCGTCGAAACTCATGTCGGCGAGCATGGGCGCGCGCTCGCGCCATTTCTGGTATTCGAGCGGCATCTGGCCCTGATGGGTCAACTGGGCGTAACGCCGCCACAACTGCCAGTAGCGCAGCAGCCATTCGCGCGATTCCTCGCGGGCGATCTCCATGGTCGGCGCCACGTAGACCTCGCGCGTGATGATCTGGCGGGCGCGCGGCGGCGCGCCGTTGGCGGTCTGGATGGCGCGATAGAAATCGCCATCGAGCCGCGCCTCCTCGATCAACGCGTCGATCTGGCAGAAATAGACGTCGTTTTCCGCCGCCCAACGCAGCGATTCCTCGCTCTGCGCGCTGACATAGAGCGGCGGGTGCGGGCGCTGCACGACGGGCGGGCACAGCGGCGATTGCTTGTTGATGTGGAAGTGCTGGCCGTGAAATTCGAAATTCTCGTCGGCCCAGACACGCCGCAGCACCTCCACATGCTCCAGAAAAGCCTCGCGCGACTTCGCCTGAGAAAGACAGAAAGCCTCGAATTCGATGGGCTTGAGCCCACGCCCGACGCCCCAGTCGAGACGCCCGTTCGTCAGCGTGTCGAGCATCGCCGCCTCCTCGGCGGCGATCAGCGGATGCCGATAGGGCAGGATGTTGACCATCGTGCCGAGACGAATGCGGCTGGTGCGCTCGCCGGCCGCGGCGATCATCAGGTTGGGCGAGGGCATGGGGCCGGAGGGCGAGACGTGATGCTCATAGAACCAGTAGTGATCGAAGCCGCATTCCTCGGCGACAACCACTTCCTCGACCTGCTGGCGATAGAGCTCGACCATCGACACGCCGTCGCGTGGATTGGTCGGCGACCAGATGCCAAACCGCATTTCCCGTCCCTTGTCGCGCGCCGCGTCGGCGGGCGCTTGGCCGCACGCTAGGCGTCGGTCGGCGGCCCTGTCAATCTGGCTCGGCGGCGGCGCCGTTTTCCATTGGAGGACGCGGCAGCCACGCGTATAAGTCGGCGATACGCAATCCACCGAGCGGGAGGCTCCCCAGTGTTCAACAATATCCCCGTCATCGCCATCGAGGAACATTACTGGGACCGCGAATTGTTCAGCCATGTCTCCGGGCAAGAGGGCATCCGCGGCGACTCGCTGCTGGCGCGGCTATACGATCTCGGCGAATTGCGCCTGAAGGAAATGGACGAATCCGGCGTGGACATGCAGGTGCTGTCGCTTGGCGCGCCGGGCGCGCAGAAACTCGACGCCAGCATCGCCGCCGCCATCGCGCGCGGCGCCAACAACCGGCTGGCCGAGGCGGTCGCCAAACACCCCACCCGCTTCGCCGCCTTCGCCTGCATCCCGACCGAGGCGCCGGAGGAAGCGGCCCGCGAGCTTGAGCGCGCGGTCACGCAGCTCGGTTTCAAGGGCGCCATGATCCACGGCATGACCAATGGCGTGTTTCATGACGACGAGCGGTTCTGGTGCATCTACGAGGTCGCCGAAAAGCTCGACGTGCCGGTCTATTTCCACCCCTCGTTCCCCAACAAGGACGTTTCCGCGCTCTATTACGACAAATACGCGGCCGACTTTCCGCAGGTCGTGCGCGCGGCCTGGGGCTACACCGTCGAAACGGCCACGCAGGCGATCCGGCTGATCCTTTCGCGCCTGTTCGAGAAACACCCGAACTTCAAGGTGATCCTCGGCCATTTCGGCGAGACCCTGCCCTACCAGCTCTGGCGCATCGATCAGGCGCTGCGCCGTCCCGGCGCCAAGCCGATGGATTTCCGCGGCACGTTCTGCAAGAACTTTTACATCACCACGTCAGGCCATTTCTCGACGCCGGCGCTTGTCACCTCGATGATGGAAATGGGCATGGATCACATCATCTTCGCGATCGACTGGCCCTTCGTGTCCAACAAGCCGGGCATGGACTGGCTGAAGACCCTGCAGATTTCGCGCGATGACATGACCAAGATGCTGTCGGGCAACGCGACGCGCCTGCTCAAGCTCTGACCGCCGAGGAAACAGTCCGACATGACCACCCGCCCCGTTCTTTATCTGCTGCCTGGCCTGCTGTGCGACGCCTACACGTTCGAGAAGCAGCGCGTCGCGTTGTCGGATGAATTCGACGTCCGCGTGCTCGACTTCTTCGGCCTCGATTCCATGACGGCCATGGCAGAAAAGGTGCTGGCGCACGCGCCCGAGAAGTTTTCGGCCTGCGGCTTCTCGATGGGCGGCCGCGCGCTGCTGCGCATCATGGCGCTGGCGCCCGAGCGCGTCGAGCGCGTCTGCCTGCTGGACACGGCCGTGACGCCCGCCGCGCCGGGCGAGGCCGAGAAACGTCAAACGCTGGTCGATCTCGCCTACGAGAAGGGCATGAAGGCGCTTTGCGACGTCTGGCTGCCGCCGATGCTCAACGCGGCGCATCGCGCCGACCCGGCCATCGTCGGACCGCTGACGGACATGGTGTGCCGCGCGACGCCCGACATTTTCGCGGGTCAAATCCGCGCCCTGCTCGGCCGCCCCGACGCGCGGCCCCTGTTGTCGGGCTTCAGGTGCCCGACGCTTGTCGCCGTTGGCCAGCAGGACGAATGGAGCGATGTGCCCAGCCACGAGGCTTTCGCCGCGATGATCCCCGGCGCGAAGCTGGAGATCATCGAGGACAGTGGACATTTCACGCCCGTCGAGCAGCCCGATGTTCTCACCGACGCGCTGCGCCGCTGGATGCATTGGTAAGGATTGGATCGCATGGCCAAGGGACCCTATCGCGCCGACCACGTCGGCAGCCTGCTGCGCCCGGATGAGTTAAAGCAGGCGCGCTTTAAGGCGCAAAAGGGCGAGATCACCCGCGAGGCGTTGCGCGCGATCGAGGATCGCTGCATCGCGGACGTTGTCAAACTACAGGAGTCCGCCGGGCTCACGTCGATCACCGACGGCGAGTTCCGGCGCGCGATGTGGCACACGGATTTCCTCACCGGCTTCGACGGCGTGGTCGCGACCCATTCGCAATACGCGGCGAAATTTCAGGGCAAGGACGGCTCCACGGCGGAGACCCGTTCCATGCTGGTCGTGAACGACAAGGTGCGGCGCTCGAAGCCGATCATGCTCGACCATTTCCAGTATCTGAAATCGGTAACGAAGAAGGTCGCGAAGTTCTGCATGCCGGCGGCGACCTATCTGCACATGCGCGGCGGTCGCAAGGTCGTCGACGAAAAGGCCTATCCCGACATGGCCGAGTTCTGGGCCGATGTCGCGACGGGATACCGGGCGGAAATCGCCGATCTCGTAAAGGCGGGCGCGGAATATATCCAGATCGACGACGTCTCCTTCGCCAATCTCTGCGACGCGGACATCCGCAAGCAGGTGGCGAACGACGGCGAGGATCCGGAGAAGCTGCCCGAGTTCTACGCGCGCGTCATCAATTCGCTGATCGCCGGCAGGCCCGAACATCTGACCGTCACCATGCACACCTGCCGAGGCAACCACGAGAGCATGTGGATGGCGTCGGGCGGCTACGATCCCGTCGCGGAAGCGGTGTTCAACATCGTCGACGTCGACGGTTTCTTCCTCGAATTCGACGACGAGCGCTCCGGCGGCTTCGCGCCGCTGCGCTACGTGCCCAAGGGCAAGAAGGTCGTGCTGGGCCTCGTCAGCTCCAAGCTCGCGACGATGGAGACCAAGGACGATCTCAAGCGCCGGATCGACGAGGCGACGAAATACATCGCGCTCGATCAGTTGTGCCTGTCGCCGCAATGCGGCTTCGCCAGCACCAGCGGCGGCAACAAGATCACCGAGGATATCGAGCGCCGCAAGCTCGAACTGATCGTCGAAACGGCGACGGAAGTCTGGGGAAGCGCGGTCTGAGCCGCGTGCGTGGGGAGGGAAACATGCGATTGATCAAGTTCGCCGCGGCGCTCGCCGCGCTGCTCGCCTCGGCCAGCGCCTTCGCGCAGGCGCCCGAGAAGAAGAACATCGCGCTGGGCGTCGGCGGCAAGGCCCTGCTCTACTATCTGCCGCTGACGATCGCCGAGCGGAAGGGCTTCTTCAAGGAACAGGGGCTCGACGTCGAGATCACCGATTTCGCCGGCGGCGCCAAGTCGTTGCAGGCGCTGGTCGGCGGCTCCGTCGACGTGGTCACGGGCGCCTATGAACACACCATCCGCATGCAGGCGAAGGGGCAGGACATCCGCGCGGTCATCGAGCTCGGCCGCTTTCCCGGCATCGGCGTTGGCGTGAAGAAGGACCGCAAGTGGTCCGGCCCCGCCGATTTCAAGGGTATGAAGATCGGCGTCACCGCGCCGGGCTCCTCCACCAACATGCTGATGAACTTCGTCATGGCGAAGGCCGGCCTCGCGCCATCGGACGCCTCCTATATCGGTATCGGCAGCGCGCAATCGGCGCTCGCCGCGATCCAGAAGGGCGAGATCGACGCGATCTCGCATCTCGAACCCGTGATCTCCTTCCTGGAGCGCGCGGGCGAGGTGAATGTCGTCATCGACACGCGCACCGAGGAAGGCACGCGCGCGCTGTTTGGCGGGTCCAATCCCGCCGCGGTTCTCTACATGAGGAAAAGCTTCATCGACGCCAATCCAAACACGGTGCAGGCGTTGACCAAAGCCTTTTACAAAACGCTGCAATGGTTGAAGTCGGCCAGCGCCGAGGACATCGCCGCCACCGTGCCGGAGGAATATCTGCTGGGCGACAAGTCGCTCTACATGCTCGCGGCGACGAAATCGAAGCCGTCCTATTCGCTGACGGGCGTGCTCGATCCCGCCGGCATGCAATCGACCAATGACATGCTGACCAAGTTCGATCCCGAGTTGAAGGACGCCAAGGTCGACCTCGCGACAACCTTCGACGGCCGCTTTGTCGCGAAGGCGGCGCAGTCGGTCAAATAGCCGGCGCGGACCCGGCGGCGGGCGCGCGCAACCAGAAGCGCCCGACGGCGGCGACGGCGATCAACGCCAGCGCGGCGTTGATCAGCAGCGCGTGGCGCACGCCAATAGCGTGCACCGACAGGCCCGTGATCAGGCTGCCAATGGAAACACCACCGCGCATCGACAGCATGTAAACGCTGACTGTGTGACCTCGCAGACCGGGCGACGACGTCGATTGCAGGAACGTGTTCGCCGAGGTGTTGGCGATGGTCATCGAAAAACCGGAGAGCATGAGAAGGATGGGGAGCGCCCAAAGCCACGGATCAATGGCGACGAAACCCAGAACGGTCGCGTGGGAAGCCGCCGCGCCGACGCAAAGCCAGCGACGGTCGCGCCCGGGCGCGACGCCCAGCAACGCGATCGCTCCCAGCAGCCCGCCAGCGCCAAAGACCCCGATCATCAGGCTGAAATGGGTGACGTCGCCCTGAAAGGCGTCGCGCACGAGCACCGGCGCGAAGGTAATGAGCGGGCCGCACAAGAGGCTCGTGGCGAAGACCATGAAAATCGTCGCTCGCAAACGCGGCGCGGCGTAGACATCGCGCAAGCCCGCGAGAATCGCCCAACGGACCGCGGCGTTCGCGGGCGTTGCCGCTTGCGTTCGCGCCGGCAATATCCACAGCGCGACGAGAATGAACGGCGCGTAGGAGGCCGCGTTCAACGCGAAGCAACCCACGGCGCCAAGGCTTGCCATCAAAACGCCCGCGAGCGCCGGCCCGAGGATGCGCGACAGATTGAATTGCGTCGCGTTCAACGCGAGCGCCGAGGGCAACTGATCGGGATCGACGATCGTCGGCGCGATGGTCTGAAACGATGGCATCGACAGCGCGTCGGTCACGCCAACCACGACGGACAAGGCGACAACCATCCACGATTGAATGACGCCGAACAATATAAGCGCCACGAGCGCGATCGGGCACAGCATCTGGATCGACTGGAAAGACGCGATGACGCGGCGACGATCGCCGCGATCGGCCAGGGCGCCGCCCACCAGCGTCAGCAGCCACACGGGGGCGCCCATGGCGAAGGCGTCGAGGCCCAGCAACATCGACGAGGCGCCGAGACTCAGCAGCAACCACGGCTGCGCCACCTGCTGCGCCCACGTGCCCAGGTTCGACAGCAGGCTGGCGAGACAGAACACGCCAAACCGTCGCGTGAACAGCAGATTGACCGACGACCTGAAGGCGCTTTCTGGCTTCGGCGCGCCGTCGGTCATGGCCGCGAGCCACGCTAGCCGACCGGCAGGAACAGGTCGTCCACGGACGCCTTCGTGGCCGTGAGCCCCTGTTCATGCAGGTAACGGGTCAAGGCCTCGAGCGTCGGGCGGTTGGCTTCGAGCCCGTAGGGCCAGGGATCGCCGCCGAAGACTTCCTTGATCTCGTCCGTGTCCTGCGTCAGCCACGGCACCATGTATTGAAGGCTGCCGACATCCATCATGCGCTCCAGCGCGATGTTCTTGGAGGCGTTGAACGCGTCAAACAGGGCGCGCGCGAGTTCGGGATGGCGCTCGTGGACCTCGCGCTTGATGACAATGAGATGCATGATTGGGAAAACGCCCGAGCGCTTGAAATATTGCAGCTCCACCTGACGGTAATCGGGAAATAACCGCTGCACGTGGCGTTGCTTGCCGTAGGTGTCGGGGATCAGCGCGCCAAGCGTCGCGTCAATGGCGCCCTCGGCCAGCAGCGCGCTGAGCGATTTGCCCGAGTGGTTGATCTCGATTTGCGTCGGGCGCGCCAGTGGCGGGGCGGATGGATTGCCATGCGAGCCGCCGTCGAACATCGAGCCCTGCACCCAAACGCAGTCGGAGAAATCCACGCCATATTCGTCGCTCAGATGGCCGCGCGCGAAGACAGCCGCGGTCATGGTGAACAGCGGCACGCCAATGCGCTCGCCCTGAAGATCGCGCGGATGGCGAATGCGATCGGCGTTGATGAATGTGTAGCTCGAACGAAACACGCGCGACGGAAAGACGGGAATGGCGACAAAGCGCCGATCGCCCTGCATGCGCCCGGAAATGTATTCCGAACTGGACATTTCCGAGACGTCGAAACCCTTGCCCGCGCCCATGGCGTCGAATATGGCGCGCACGCCGCGCACGCCGTGCGAGCCCTGAAAATCAAGCTCGAAACCCTTGACCTCGACCTCGCGCAGGTAAAGCGGCAACATGCGATCGTAAACGGTGCATCCAAACGATATTCTGGGCGGGCTCATTTTCTGTCCTTTCGCCGAGCGCGGCGGCGTCGAGGCCGCGCGCCTCCCTCGCATTCAATGTCCTATAAATTCGCCCGGCGCGCCACTGTCGGCGACGGCGACGCGCCCATTTTGTCGCGCCAGCGGCCCTCGCCCTCGCGCCATTCCTGATATATTGAACCGTCAATCACGATCGCCGAGAAATCCGATCGCCCGCTTCAAAGGATTGGAAATGCCTGTTTCGCGCCCCTCGCTTGTTCTCGCGCTATGCGCCCTCGCCGGCATGGCCGCGCCAGCGGTCGCCCAGGACGCCGACACGCTGGCGCGTTTCTACAAGGACAAGACCGTGACGATCGGCATCGGCTCCTCGGCCGGCGGCGGTCTCGACACCTACGGCCGCCTCGTTTCGCGGCATCTCGGCAAGCACATTCCCGGCAATCCGACGGTCATCGTTTCGAACATGCCGGGCGCTGGCGGAAATGTCGTCGCCAACAATCTGTGGACAACCGCCCCGAAGGATGGAACCTTCATGGGCATCACCTTCCCCAGCGTGATCATCGATCCGCTGCTGGCGGAGAACCATCGCGGCTACGATCCGACGAAATTCGCCTATCTCGGCAACGCCAACGCGGAGGTGCTGGTGTGCCTCGTGCGTGGCGACGCGCCGACGAAAACACTCGACGACGTTCTGTCGAAGGAGATCATCATCGGCGCGACCGCGCCCGGCAGCACGACGTCGGATTTCCCGGTGATCGAAAAGGGTCTGCTTGGCGCGAAGTACCGCATCGTCACGGGCTATCAGGGCTCGCGCGAGGTGACGCTGGCGGTTGAAAAGGGCGAGGTGCAGGGCATCTGCGGTCTCGGCTGGTCGACCGTGAAGGTGCAATATCCCGACATGCTGAAAGGCGGCATGTTCGCGCGTGTTTTCGCGCAGGAGGATGTCGTCGGCCATCCCGAGCTCAACGCGCGCGGCGTGCCGCTGATCACGTCGCTGGCGAAAACCGACGAGGACAAGGCGGCGATGACCATGTTCCTCTCCCAGAACGCCTTCAGCCGGCCCTTCATCCTGCCGGCCGGCGTCGCGCCCGAACGGGTCGCGGCGTTGCGCAAGGCCTTCGCCGAGACAATCGCGGACCCCGAGTTGCAGGAGGACGCGCATCGCATGAACATCGACGCCGTGCCGACGTCCGGCGAGGATTTGCAAAAGACCATCGCCGCCATGTACGCCAGCCCGAAGGCCGTGGTCGAACGCGTGCGCAAGGCGATGGGACGCTGAGGCGTCCAGGCCGAGGCGTCGGTGGCGCCTCGGCGCGATGAAGGGGCGCATTGACAAGGGGGTTAACGGAATTCAATAATCCAGTCGGTTTTACCGAAATGCACTTTTAGTTTGTCATATTTATTTTTGATTTCAGTGATTGCAGGCGACGCCACAATGACAAAATTTTCGCTCAATGCTTTTTCATCCGCCGGTCCCATGGGCTCCTCCAACGCCACGCGCTATGTCGACGCCAGCGTTCGCGACGACGACCGGCGCGAGGCGCACTCCGGATTTTCGGGTATTTTTCTTGGAGTCTGCATCGGCCTCGCGATCTGGCTCGCCCTCGCCCTCGCTTTTTGTCTGGCGCGCTGACGGAACGCCAATAAACGCATGAGGCCGGCGTGACCGCGCCGCGTGGCGCGGGACGTGGCGTGTTCCCCAATTGACGGATGTATCATTTTCGACAAGCTGTTATCGTCGTCAATACAACATCCGTTTTTTGAAGGAACACAATTCCCATGAGCTTGGCGATGCTGGACGAAGTCAAAAAGCGAATCTGGTTTTACGAATTTGAATTGCCGGACGGTTCGATCACGCAAACGAACAT
Source organism: uncultured Hyphomicrobiales bacterium (assembly GCA_903861645.1). Classification (GTDB taxonomy): domain Bacteria; phylum Pseudomonadota; class Alphaproteobacteria; order Rhizobiales; family Beijerinckiaceae; genus Terripilifer. The sequence goes on along the minus strand of CAIOVE010000098.1, from coordinate 112,725 downwards.
ACCCGCCGACGTCTTGCGCATACACACTTCGCGCCGCGACAAGCTGCGACGCGTCATCGCCGAGCGCGTGGGCGACGCCAGCAACCTGACCGCGCTCGACTTCGCCTCGCACGAGGGTTATTTCAGCTTTGAACTCGCCAGGCATTTTGGCCAGGTCCATGGCGTCGAATACCGCGATGAAAGCTTCGCGGCCTGCCTCGCGATGCAGGCGGCGCTGGGCGTGTCAAACGTCACGTTCACGCAGGGCGACCTGACGAAACTGACCACGAACGATATCGCCCCGGCGGATCTCGTGCTCGTTTATGGCCTTTTATATCATCTGGAAAATCCGATTCACGTGCTGCGGCTCGCCTCCCAGCTTTCCAAGAAGCACATCCTCATCGAAACGCAGATATTTCCGTATGACATCGCGGGCAAACTCGAGGAAGGCCACTACATCTGGCAACGCGAGGTGAGCGGTGTCTTTTAGCTTTCCTCCGACTACCATCACGTGCGCGAAGGCGGTTCGACCGATATCGCGCTGGTTCCCTCGCTCAACGCGCTGCTGTTCCTGATGAGCGACTTCGGCTTCAAGACGATCGAGGTCATCAAGCCCGATCCCGACGACTACGAACAATTCAGCCGCGGATCGCGCGTCGTCGTTTATGGCGCCAAGTAACGCGCGGCGGCGTTGAACCGCGCCGCCGTCAGTTGCCTAGCAGGCCGGGTATTTGCTTTCCCCGCGGACCAAACGCGGCGAGCATGCTCCCGCAATAGCGTCGCTTGTCGCCGGACCTTTCCATGGTCGCGGCGATTTTCCTCGACTGCGCGAACGTGATCGCGGCCAATTGCGCGGCGTTGAATTTCACGCCAGACCCAAATTTGTCCGTCAAGTAAGCTTCCGCGACATCCATGCGCACGACTAAGCCACACATGGCGCCAGCCGCGTAACCCTCGAAAAGCGGATTCAGAATCGCGGGCGGAATGGGCATGGGCGCCATGTCGGACAAGGCGGGCGTGGCCAGGCAGGTCAAACAAGCAAGAACCGCCAGCGTTTTCATGCGCCATCCCGATACATCCTCGGACCCGAGGGTAGCGTGACGGAAACCGACGCACAATCGCCAAAAAACTCGTTGGTCGCGTCAGCGCTCGTAATGATCGAGAAAACGTCGAAGGCATATGCGCCCGGCCGCCGTGACGATTCGATGGAAAAAAGAAAATGGTCGGAGTGAGAGGATTCGAACCTCCGACCCCCTCGTCCCGAACGAGGTGCGCTACCAGGCTGCGCTACACTCCGATTTATCAGGCGTTCCCACCGGCGGCCCTGGAAGACCGCCGGCCCTTTGAACGGGGCCGCCGATGCGCGCCTTATAGACGCGGTTGGCGGGGTCGACAAGGGCAAGCCCTCGTCTTTTCCCGTTGAATGGAAACCGGTCAGGCTTCCTCGTCGTCCTCGATGTCGCCATCGATCAGGCCGGCGACGTCGTCGGCGTCCTCTTCCTCTTCCTCGAGGAAGGTTTCATCGGCGGCGGAATCATCGTCCTCGATTTCCACGTCGTCGACGGCGGCGGCGGCGGTCTTCTCGTCGCCGGCGTCGGCGTCCTCCAGCGAAATGATCTCGACCGGCGCCACGTCGGCCTCGTCGCCGTCGTCGTTCGCCACGGGGCGCGCCGCGGCGCGGGAAATCGCCGGCGCCTGAAACACCGTCGCGCATTTCGGGCAGACGATGGGGCTGCGATTGAGGTCGAAAAACCTAGCGCCGCAATTCTGGCATTGGCGCTTCATGCCGAGTTCTGGTTTCGCCACGATTTTCTGACCTCTCGAACATCCGTTCCAAGACGGTCCGCGCCGCCCCGGCGCGGTATCTCCGCCAATATGGCCGCTCCGGTTAGTCGGGCGAAAGCCGCGTGTCAAATGGCATTTTGTCCTTTATGGGGGCTTGGTGGCGCGCGGGTCGCGGTCGTGCTACCAGCCCGCCGAAACATCGCGAGATCACGAGGCCACCTTGACCGCCCACGCCGCCTCCCCCAGCCCCCTGACCGCCCACGCCGGGACAGCCCTGCGCGGTCGCCTGCGTCCGCCCGGCGACAAGTCCATTTCGCACCGCTCGCTGATCATGGGCCTGCTGACGGTGGGCGAAACCCGCATCGAGGGCCTGCTGGAAGGCGACGACGTTCTGAACACGGCGCGCGCCTGCCGCGATCTCGGGGCGAAGGTGGAGCGTCTTGGTCAGGGTTCCTGGCGGGTCGAGGGCGCGGGGATCGGCACGCTGCTGGAGCCGCGCGGCGCGCTGGATTTCGGCAACGCGGGCACGGGAGCGCGGTTGATGATGGGCGTCATCGGCGGACACGGGATCACCGCGACCTTCGATGGCGACGCCTCGCTGCGGAAACGCCCGATGAAGCGGATTCTCGATCCGCTGGTGCTGATGGGCGCTGAGGTTCTGTCGGCCGCCGACGGCGGGCGCCTGCCCGTCACGCTCAAGGGCACGGGCGATCCCGCGCCGATCGAATACCGCACGCCCGTGCCATCGGCCCAGCTCAAATCGGCGATACTCCTGGCGGGGCTCAACTCGCCGGGCCGCACCACCGTCATCGAGACGGAGGCGTCGCGCGACCACACCGAAAAATTGCTCGCCTATTTCGGCGCGACGATCACCAGCACGCCGGACGGCGCGCATGGCCGGCGAATCACGCTCGAGGGCCGGCCGAAATTTTCACCGCGCCCCATCATCACGCCGGCCGACCCTTCGTCGGCGGCCTTCCCGCTCGTCGCCGCGCTGATCACGCCCGGCTCGGAGGTGATGATCGAGGGCATGATGATGAATCCGCTGCGCGTCGGCCTGCTCGACACGCTGCTGGAAATGGGCGCGGACATCGTCGTGCTCGATCGTCGCATCGAGGGCGGCGAGGAGGTCGCGGACCTGCGCGCGCGCCACGGCGCTTTGCGCGGCGTGGACGTGCCGGCCGCGCGCGCGCCCGCCATGATCGACGAATATCCGATCCTCGCCGTCGCCGCCGCCTTCGCCGAGGGCGAGACGCGCATGCGCGGCCTGTCGGAGTTGCGCGTGAAGGAATCCGATCGTCTCGCGGCGGTCGCCGCCGGCCTCGACGCCGCGGGCGTCGACAACGCCATCGAGGGCGACGACCTGATCGTGCGCGGCCGTGGGCGCGCGCGTGGCGGCGGCGTGGTGGCCACCCATCTCGACCATCGCATCGCCATGAGCTTCCTCGTCATGGGGCTGGCGTCCGAGAAGCCCATGACCATCGACGACGAAACCATGATCGCCACCAGTTTTCCGACGTTCAAGCCGGCGATGACCGGCCTTGGCGCGACCTTCGGGTGACGCGGTGATCATCGCCCTCGACGGACCGGCGGCTTCGGGCAAGGGCACGCTCGCCCGGCGCATCGCGGCCCATCATGGGCTGTCGCATCTCGACACGGGACTGCTCTATCGCGCGACCGCGCGCGCCCTGATCGACGCGGGCGAGCGGCTGGACGACGAGGCCCGCGCCATCGCCGCGGCGCGCGGACTGGCGCTGACGGATTTCGACGAGGACAAACTGCGCGGCCGCGAAATGGGCGAGGCGGCGTCGATCGTCGCGGCGATTCCCGCCGTGCGCGCGGCCTTGCTCGACATGCAACGCGCCTTCGCCGCGCGGCCCGGCGGCGCGGTGCTCGACGGGCGCGATATCGGCACGGTCATCAGCCCCGACGCGGACGTGAAGATTTTCGTGACCGCGGCGCCCGAAACGCGCGCCAACCGTCGCGCGCTTGAACTGGCGGGCCGCGGCGAGAAGGTCGAATACGCCGCCGTGCTGGACGACATCCGCAAACGCGACGAGCGCGATTCAAGCCGCTCGTCGGCGCCTTTGGTCAAGGCCGCCGACGCGGTGACCCTCGACACGACCAACCTCGACATCGACGCCGCCCTGTCGGCGGCGCTGCAAATCGTCGCGGACAAGACCGCGGGTCGGCGCGCCTAGGCCTCGCCCCAGATTTCCCGGGCCATGTCGACCACGAGCGCGAGTTTGTCCTCCTGCGCCTGCCGCGACAGGGGGTTGCCGCGATCGATGCTGGCGAAGCCGCATTGCGGCGAGATCGACAGGCGATCGAGGTCGACATATTTCGTCGCCTCGTCGACGCGACGGCGGATTTCGTCCCGCGTCTCCATCTCGCCGGTCTTGGTGGAGACAAGGCCGAGCACCACGTGCTTGCCTTTCGGCACATGGCGCAACGGGGAGAAGTCGCCGGCGCGATCGGAATCGTATTCGAGGAAATAGATGTCGATCGCCAGCTTGTTGAACAGGCGTTCGGCGACCACGTCGTAGCCGCCCTCGGAATGGAACTGCCCGGCGCGATTGCCGCGGCACAGATGCATGCCGACGCGCGGCGCCGACACGCCCTTGAGCGTCTCGTTGGTGACCTCGATGTAACGGTCGATCAGATCGGACCAGTTGTCGCCGCGCGCGGCGAGCGAGGCCTGCACGTGGGGATCGCCGAACTTGGCGAAGGCCGTTTCATCCATCTGCACGTAAGCGCAACCGGCCCCGGCGAGCGCGGCGAGCTCCTGGCGAAAGGCCGCGACGATATCGGACCAGAACGAATCCGTGTCCTTGTAGGCGCTCGCCAGCACGGCGGCGTCGCCGCCACGAAAGTGCAGCGCGCAGGGGCCGGGAATCGTGATCTTTGGCATGGCCGAGGTCAGCGACTTCAGGAAAGTGAAATCGTCGACGTGAATGGGCTTCGTCCAGGCGACGCGGCTGTTGATGCGCGCGATGGGCTGTGCGGCGCGGCGCGGCGTTGTCGCCGTGCCGCCGCCATCGTCGCCGGGCACATAGTCCGGCTTGATGTCGCCAAGCTGGGCGAAGAAGTAGCTGTGATAGGAATGGCGACGAAACTCGCCATCCGTGACAACCCTTAGCCCAACGCGTTCCTGCATGGCGACGGCGGCGCGGATGGCCGCGTCCTCCGCCGCGCGCAGGGCTTCCGCCGTCGCGGCGCCGGCGGCGTGCCGCTGGCGCAATTCGAGCAATTCGGTCGGCCGCAACAGGCTGCCGATATGCTCGGCGCGAAATGGCGGATGCATGTTTCCTCCCCGTTATCAGGACGCGCGACGGATCAGCCGTAGGGCCGTAGACCCGTGATCACGTTGAGCGTGACCTGCTGACCGTCGTCGACCTTCTTGAGCGCGCGCTCGATGGCCGGAATGAGCTTGGCCGGATCCTCGACGCGCTCGCCATAACCGCCGCAGCTCTCGGCGACCTTCTCGAAGTCTGGCGAGGGCGCGAGGTCGACGATGGGCAGCGAGTTCTGCTTGGCCGCGTCGCCATTGGGATACATCGACATGGTCGCGCGGCGCACCGCGTACCATTGCGAGTTGTTGAACACCATGGTCAGCGTCGGCAGATTTTCGGCGCGCGCGACGAAATGCGCCGCGAGCGGCACGCCGAACATGTAGGAACCGTCGCCCACCGTGGTGATGACCTGCCGCTTGCCGGCGGCGAGCTTCGCGCCGAGCGCCTGCCCAAGCGCCATGCCCAGGGCGCCCGAATGGCCGGTGATGAAGCTGTCGGGACGCGTAATGTCGAGGAAGGGGAACGGCGCGCCGAGTTCCTCCACCACGATGGCGCTTTCGTCGCGCACCATGTTGAGCGCGTGGGCGACGAGAATCGGGCTGATCGGCGCCGTGTCCTTCAGCTTCTCGATGGTCGCCTTGCGGCCATCGACGATCTTCTGGCGCAGCTCGGCGACGCGCGCGCGACGCTTGTCGCGCGCGGTCTCGCGACCCTGCATCTTGGTCTTCAGCATCTCGCGCAGCATGACGAGCGCCTGCCCGCAATCGCCGGCGATGGCGAGGTCCATCTGGTGACCGCGCAACGGCATGGTGCGGAACATCGGATCATGCGCAATGTGGATGACCTTGGCGTCCGCCGAGGGCTGCATGGCGCGCGGCACCCACGGCACCGCGGACTCCAGCACGAGGATCACGTCGGCCGATTCCAGCAGCGGCTTGGTCAGCATGCCCAGGTTCATCGGATGGTTCGACGGCATGTTGGGATGCGACCCGCTCGCCACGGGAATCACCGCGTCGAGCGTCAGCGCGGCCAGCGCCTCGAAGCCGCCCGGCGAGGCGCCGGGGCGACCGGCGATGATGAGCGGCGTTTGCGCCTTGGCGATCATGTCGGCGGCCTGCTCCAGAGCCGCGAGCGACGGCGCGGCGGCCGCGGCGCCCGCGGGAAATGAACGAATGGCCGGGCCGGGATTGACTCCGTCGTCGCCCAGCGCCTCGCGCGGCAATTGCAGATAGACCGGGCCCTTCGGCTCGCTCATGGCGATATCGAGCGCGCGGGCGACAATCGTGTTGATTGGCTGGCCATGGCGCAGCTCATAATCCCACTTGACGTTCTCGCGCACGATCGAGGCCTGATCGAACTGTTCCTGCGCCCAATGGATCGGCACATCGCGCGAACCGGCATGTCCGGTCTCGGTCAGCGGCGTGCGCCCGGCGGCCAGCAGCATCGGCACGTTGTCGCGCGCGGCGTTCATCAGCGCGCAAATGGTGTTGGCGGTGCCGACGTTGACATGAACCATCACGGCGGCGGGCTTGCCGGCGACCTTCCAGTAGCCCTGCGCCATGGCGGTCGCGACGTTTTCGTGCGGCACGGTGACGAATTCCGGCGCGGGCTCGCCGCGCGCCTTCATCTGCACGAGGCCTTCGATGATCGGCGCGAAATCCGTGCCGCCATTGGCGAACACGTGGCTCACGCCGCAGGCGTGCAGGGCCGACATGTAATCCTCGGCGACCGTCCGCGGCGGCTTCTCATGTGTCATGGGTGTTTCCTCTTCATGGTTTATGTGGCCACGCCATCAATCGATGGCGCGCAGTCTAGTGAATGGACGCCCCGCGGCAAGCCGGCGCGCCGGATTTTCCTATTTCATGCCCTTGAGCAGGTCCGCCGTCCGCTTGACGATGTCCGGCGACGTTTTATAGGCGTCGGCCACCAGCGATTGCAGCTCCTCGCCCGACACCGGATTGATCTCGAGATCGATCTTGGCCGCCTCGGCGAGGAAATCCTTGTCGTTCATGGTGTCCGTGAAGGCCTTGCGCAGAATGGCCACGCGCTCGGGCGCGACGCCGGGCGGCGCGGCGAAGGGCCGCCCCATGATGTTGCGCGCGAATACGAGACGCAGGATCGCGCGATCGGCGTCGGATTTGGCGTAATCCATGATGACGGGCGTATCCGGCAATTCGGGATGCCGGGTCAGCGAAAGCTGCACGGGGACCGTGACTTTCTTGTCGCGCAACCATTCGGGATGCGTCGTCTTGAGGCTCGACCAGGACCAGCCGCAGCGGCCCTGCACCTCGCCGCGCTCCATGGCCAGATTGACCTCGTTGCCGCCGGGGTAGCCCTGCACGAGCTTGATCTTCGTGCCGAGCACGCCGTTCATTACATAGACGAACTGGTCGGTGTCGGCGGCGCCGCCGGAGCCGCCCATGACGCTGGGCTTGGTCAACAGATCGTCCATGGTCGTGACACCGCCCGCCGCCCACATGACGCAGGTGCTGACCTCGTTGTTGGCGCTGCCGATCCAGTTGTATTTCGACGCGTCGAACTGGGCCTGCGTGGAGCCGAACAGCGGATCGAACGCGGTGCCGCGGGCGAACGTGCCGAAGGACAGGCCGTCCTTGGGGCCGAGGTTGTAAAGCCAGTTGGCGAGCCGCAGCGAGCCCGCTCCCTCCATGTTGCGGGGCGTGACCGTCGGATTGCCCGGCAGATGGCGGCCGATGAAGCGCGCGAGGGCGCGCGCGTAGAGGTCGTAGCCGCCACCGGCGCTGTAGCCGATGTAGAGATCGACGTTGCGGCCCTTGTAAAGATCGCTCGCCGGTTGCGCGACCGCGCCGCCGCCCGCGATGAGAAGCGCCGCGATGGCCAAAGCCCTGACTGATCGTTGCATGAAAAACATTCCGCTCCGCGCCAGAATGGCGAACCGGGACCAGACCGATCCCGAAACTGGGTCGCGGCAGGGATTAGCCCCGCGCGCCGCGGCGCACAAGCCTCAGGCGACGACCCGGGCCTCGGAACGGGCGCGGCGCTCGATGTCGCGTTGCAGCTCGGGCAGAAGTTCGCGGGCGAAAACCTCGAGCCCCTCCCGCATGGGATAGAACTGGAACATGAACAGTTCGACGCCCATGTCGATATAGCGACGGATACGCTCCAGAACGGTCTTGCGGCTGCCGATGACCGCGGCGCCCACGCCGCCCGACGCCGAACCGATGGAGGGATCGCGCGCGAGCTGCGCCATCCAGTCGTCGGCGATGGCCTGGGCCTCCGCGTCCGTTTCGGCCATCAGCAGGCAGGCGTTGATGCCATAGCGCATCTTGCGGCCAAGCTCGCGGGTGCGACGCTCCATCAGGCCGATCTCGTGCTCGATGCGCTTCAGGCTCGCCTCGTACTGGCGATAATCCTTGTCATAGTTGACGAACCAGAGATCGCATTCGCGCGAGACGACATCCATGCCCTCGTCGACGCGGCTGGCGGCGTAGATTGGCGGGTGCGGCAAGCGCACCGACTTGGTCGGCACGGTTCCATGCGCCACCTTGTAGAACTCGCCGTTGAAGTTGAAATCGTCCGAGGTCCACATGCCCCGCATGACCTGGATGAATTCGCGCATGCGCCGGTAGCGCGGCTCCGATTGTTCGATCCAGTCGCCGAACACCGCGAATTCATGCGGTCGCCCGCCATTGACGATGTTGACGCAGAAGCGTCCGCCGCTGATGCGGTCGATGGAGGCGCCGAGCTTGGCGGTGATGCGCGGGTCCATGATGCCCGGATGCACCGCCGCCATGATCTCGATTTTGGACGTCTGGGTGGCGAGCGCGGAAGCATGAACCCATGAATCAAGGTCCGGCCCCAGAAACCGCTGGGCGATGAGCGTGATCTCGAATCCAAGCTGCTCGGCCCGTTGCAGGATTTCAGCGGCGAACAGGAAATTGCGGTCGACGCCGCCGCCCGAGCGCGTCAGCGCGTCAATGGCTGGCTGCGTCTCGACCGTGGGGCGCATCGACAGGGGCGCGGGTGTCCAGATTCCTAGGCGCATGGGTGGTTCCTCTCCCTCCCCAATGTACCGGCATCGCCGGGCGATTGCCAACGGCGCGCGACCTAGGCGAAGCGCTCCCGGCGGCGTTTCATTGCGCGCCGCGCGGCGCTCCACTAGCGTGACGCCGCACGCATCCGACCCTCCTGGATTTCAGATGATCCCGCCCATCCTGCATCAGACCAACGCGCGCGGCGTTCTCGACGACCGCGAAGCGCGATGGCGCGATAGCTGGGCCCGACACAATCCCGGTTTCGAGCTTCGCCTGCGCGACGACGCGGCCGTTCGCGCCTTCGTCGCCCGCGACTACCCGGCCCTGCTCGATGTCCTCGATGGCTTCCCCTTCGGCGTCATGCGGTCGGACCTGTTCCGCTATCTCGCGGTTCACCGGTTCGGCGGCGTTTACGCCGATACGGATGTCGAATGCGTCAGGCCCTTCACGCCGCTGCTGACCCTTGGCGGCGCGATTCTGGGCGTGGAGGCGCGTTTGACGCGCGCGCGTCAGGCTGAACTTGGCTACGCGCGGCCCATGCAGATCGCCAATTTCATCTTCGCCGGGGAGCCGGGGCATCCGTTTTTCGCCGCGGCGATCGATCGGGTCGCGCGGCTCGCGCGAGCCAATCCCCGCCCGAAACGCGGCGACATCGAGGACATCACCGGCCCGCGCATGCTGACGCGCCTGTTTTACGAACGTCCCTTCGCGGGCATGAGCGTTCTGGCGCAAACCTATTGGGCGCCGTCGCGCGATTATCCGAATTGCTGGCCGTTCAACGCCCATGTTCACGCGCGCCACCATTTCGTGGGCTCGTGGAAAAGCGACGAGACTCGCAAACCCTTCCGCCGACGGTGGATCGAGCGGGACATTCCGCCGAACCCCTGGCCGCGCCGCGCGACGATCGCGATCGCGCCAACCGGCGAAACGGATTCAACCTAGCGATGTCCGCAATCGCTCCAGCGACAATCCCGGATGAAAATACGGGTCGTCGCGCGCCACGTCGAACCAGCGCTCGCTGAATAACGCGCGTTCGCCCGCGTGCTTCGAGAGTCGTTGCAGGGAGGCGCCGCCGCGGCTCGCGCCCTCGCGATGCAGCAAGGTCGCGGTCGGCTCCGTGACGCAGCGCCAACCGCGCGCCGCCAGCCGAAGACAGAGATCCACGTCGTTCAGTTCGACCACCAGCGCCTCGTCGAAGCCGCCAACAGCATCGAATTTTTCACGTGAAACAGCGAGGCAGGCCGCCGTGACGGCGCTCGCCTCGTGGGCGACGATATCGCGACCGAGCCAACCCGGCCACGACGGGTCGACGCCGCGATCGGGCGCGCCCGCCGCGCCCTGAAGGCCAAGCACGAGGTCGATGTGCTGGACCCCGCCATCGGGAAACAGCAACTTGGCGCCGACCGCGCCGATGTCGGGACTTATCGCCCGCGCCGCCAGCCGGTCGAGCCAATCCGTTGTCAGCGCCTCGGTGTCGTTATTGAGGAACACGAGCAGGCGCGCGTCCGGCGCCGCCGCCGCGCCGAGGTTGCACAAACGCGAAAAATTGAACGGGCCCGGCGCGGCGACAACGCGCACCGGTCGACCCGACGCCCCCTGTTCCGCGTAAAACGCGGCGGTCGCGGGCTCGACACTGCCGTTGTCGACGATGACCACCTCGAAATCGCCGGCGCGCGTTCGGCCAAAAACACTGTCGACGCAGGCGCGCAACAGCGTGACCCGGTCGCGCGAGGGAATGACAATGGCGCTCCGCCCGGCGACGGGCGCGGCGGGCGCGGGCGCGGCCAGCGGTCGCGCATAGTCGCCACGGCCACGCATGAGCGCGCGGCGGACGTGGCCAACGGCGCCGGTCGGCCACGGCGTTTCGGCCAGCAACGCCGCCAGTTCGTCGGGCCCGCGCGCGAGCGCGGCGCGCATGCGACCGGGATAGGGGCCGTCTCCCGCCAGCAAGGCGCTCCAGCCCGGCTTGAAGAGAGGCACGAGACGGCCCTCGGCGTCCAGCGCCTCCTCGTCGGCGTAAATGAAGCGGCGCTCGGGATGGCGCGCGGCGTGCTCGAACAGACAGGCGAGCGCATGAGGCGCGAGTTCGTCGCCGGCGGCGAGGGTCAGAACCCACGCGGGCGTTTCGTCCGTCCGCGCATCTGGTTCATGGAGCCGCCAGCGGGGGAACGTCTGGCCGCGCAGAGATCGGAGCGTGACCTCGGCGTCGCCGCCGGGCGTCAGACGAACGACAAAGCCCGCCCCTTGCGACCAGTCGGCGCGCGGCGCGTCGAGGCCATCCGGCTCGATGGGCCGGACGCGCGCGGCTCTCCACGCGGCGTAGTCCTCCAGCGGCGTGAACCCCGTCGCCCAGGCGAGATTGCGATCATGTTCCGGACCGAAGCCGATGACGCGACACGCCAGCGCGCCAATGGCGTCGCCCGGCGACCGGCGCAAGCCGCGTCCGTACAGTCTGAACGCGGACACCGTTCGGACGCTTTCCAGCCTGAAGTCGAAGCGGCCAGCCAAATGGGTCGGGCTGATCAGAACCGCGTCCGCGCCCCTTGGGACGCGCCCTGTCCAGACGCCCGCGCCCGCGACCGGCCCCGGCAGCAGGCGATCGAGGGGCCCGTCCGGGGTCAGAAACCGGAGAACGGGACGGACGGGATCGTCATAAAGGCTCGACCGATAGTGGATTTCGACATGGGCGCCGGGCGAAAAACTCGCGGGGTCAACGACCCGCAGCCACGGACGGCGAGACGTCGCGACCGCGCGACCGGCGACGATCTCCACGTCCCTTTCGGGCGCCAGCGCGACGCCGTCAGCTTCTCCAGCCATCAATGCCATCCCACGCCACGGCGGCGGCCGGGCGCGTTGATCACGCCGCGGCGGCGCCGTGGCACTTCTTGAATTTCTTGCCGGAGCCGCAGGGGCATGGATCGTTGCGGCCGGGCTGCGGCCCCTTGACGACAGGCGCCTTGATCCGGTTGAGGGCGTCGACGAACACCCAGGCCTTTTCCGTCGGCTCGAAGCGGAACAGCGCGCGTTCGTGATGCTCCTGCTTCTTGCCCTCGGCGGTAAAGTGCGCGGAAAACTCGACCACGCCCTCGGCGTCGCCGGGCTGACCGTTTTCGGTCGCCTGCACTTCCAGCCCCAGCCACTGCGACTGGCTCGACCAGCGCGCCACGGATTTGCGGTCGAACTCCTTGCGGGTCTCGGGCGCCATGGTGTCGTGGATGAAATCCAGCTTGCCGAGCACGTAGGCGCTGTAGCGGGCGCGCATCTGCGCCTCGGCCGTGGGCGCGCGCGAGGGCGCCTCCAGATTGGGGCCGCAGCAGGCGGCGAGCGAGAGTTTTTCGGCCGCCATCAGGCGGCAAGGGCAAATCGAGTCGTTCATGGGGGTCTTTTGGCGGGGGCGACGCCGGAAAGCAAGCCGGACGCCCCGCCGCCCTTGCCTTTTGAGCCCGCCCGCCGCACAAGGCCCCTCAAAATACCTCCATTCGAGACGGCCACACCCATGGGTTTCAAATGCGGCATCGTCGGCCTGCCCAACGTCGGCAAGTCGACCCTGTTCAACGCCCTGACGCAGACGGCGGCGGCGCAGGCGGCGAACTATCCCTTCTGCACCATCGAGCCCAACGTCGGCGACGTCGCGGTGCCCGACCCGCGCCTTGAACAACTGGCGGCCATTGCCGGCTCGAAGGAAATCATTCCGACGCGGCTGACCTTCGTCGACATCGCCGGCCTCGTGCGCGGCGCCTCCAAGGGCGAGGGTCTTGGCAACCAGTTTCTCGCCAACATTCGCGAGGTGGACGCCATCGCCCATGTCGTGCGCTGCTTCGAGGATGGCGACATCACCCATGTCGAGGGCCGCATCGATCCGGTCAACGACATCGAGACCATCGAGACCGAACTGATGCTCTCCGACCTCGAGAGCCTCGAAAAGCGCGTCGTCAATCTGGAAAAGAAGGCGCGCGGCGGCGACAAGGAATCGAAGGAAATCCTCGACCTCGTCATGCGTTGTCTCGTGTTGTTGCGCGAGGGCAAGCCGGCGCGTCTGGCCGAAGTCTCCGTCGATGAACGCAAGGCCTTCGCGGGCCTCGGCCTGCTGTCGTCGAAGCCGGTTCTCTATGTCTGCAACGTCGAGGAAGCCTCCGCCGACAAGGGCAACGATTTCTCGAAGCGGGTTTTCGAGCGCGCCGCGCTCGAAGGCGCCGTCGCCGTCGTCGTTTCCGCCCGCATCGAAAGCGAGATCGCGGTTCTGCCCGCCGACGAGCAAAAGGATTATCTCGAAGCCGTCGGCCTTGACGAGCCGGGCCTCAACCGCGTCATTCGCGCCGGCTACGAGCTATTGCATCTGGTGACCTATTTCACGGTCGGTCCGAAGGAAGCGCGCGCCTGGACCATCGAGCAGGGCACGAAGGGCCCGGCGGCGGCGGGCGTCATCCATACCGACTTCGAGAAGGGTTACATTCGCGCCGAGACGATCGCCTACGAGGATTACATCGCCTGCAAGGGCGAGACGGGCGCGCGCGAGGCCGGCAAGTTCCGCCTCGAAGGCAAGGAATATGTCGTGCGCGACGGCGACGTGCTGCACTTCCGCTTCGCCAATTGACGCGATCGCGGCCCCGTATTTCCGGGGCCGCGCTCCCGCGTTCGGCGCTATTTCCCGGTCGGGCAGCTCGATACGCCGATGATGCTGTATAGCGGACAACTGCCGATCGCCGCCGTGATCAACGGGATGAGTCCGATCAGGCCCCAATAGGTCTTGGGCCCAACGAACACGAGTGACAGCAGAACCAATCCAACGATGACGCGCAAGACGCGGTCAATGCCGCCGACATTTGTGCTGAACATGTTTTCCACTCCATGCCCGAAGGCGAAACCGCCAACGGAATGGAAACAAGCTAGTCGCGCGTCGCCCGCCCGTCGGTGACGAAGTCACCAAACGACCGAATAAATCGCGCGGTTCAGGATATATCCGCCAGCATCGCGAGGCGCCGGCGATCACGCAACACGATTCGGCCACGCGCCAGTTTCACGAGGCCGTCGCGCGCGAAAGCCGCGAGTTGCCGGCTGACGACCTCGCGCACGCTGCCCATCTCCTCGGCCAGCGCCTGATGGGTCATCGCCACTTCCTCGCCCGCGCCGGCCCGCGCCAGAAGCGCCTTGGCCAGCCGCGCGTCGACGCGCACGAAGGCCACGGTCTCCAGCACGCGCGTCATGTCGGCGAAACGAAGTCCGAAGCGGCTGAACACATAGGCGCGGAACTCGGCGGATTCGCCCAGCAAGCGGTTATAGATCGCCGGTGGAATCAGCACCGCCGTCAGATCGCGTTCAACAAAGCCTGTCGCCGAATAGGCCTGATTGCCCGCGAGGCACAGCGTCGTCTCGATGCACGTATCGCCAACGCCGACGCGATAAAGCACGAGGCTTCGACCGCCCGCGCCATCGAGCGCCACGCGGATATCGCCATCGAGCACCACGACAAACGCCGCCGCCGACGCCCCCGGCGTGAACAACACCGTTCCCGCCGGAATCGCGCGCGGCGCCAAGTCCGCGAGCACGCGACGCGCCTCGCCCGAGACCGATGTCAGTGGCGCGTAAAGATCGAGCCAGTTCGCCGCCGTGGTGTTTTTCAATTCATTCGCCCCAAATGGACAATGGCGCGGGGCTTCGATATCGTCAACGCATCGGGATCGACGGAAAAAGCGCCGCAATTGCTCTATTTCGAGGACTTCAAGCCGGGCGCGCGCATGCGTTACGGCGCCTACGCGGTCACCGAGGCGGAAATCCTCGCCTTCGCGCGCGAATTCGATCCGCAACCGTTTCATGTCAATATCGCGACGCCCGGCGGCCTGATCGCGTCGGGCTGGCACACCTGCGCGATGATGATGCGCATGACCTGCGACGGCTTCATGCTGAACTCCAGCAGCGTCGGCGCGCCCGGCGTCGATGAATGCGAATGGCTCAAGCCCGTGCGGCCGGGCATGGTCCTGTCCATCGATCTCGACATTGTCGGCGCGCGCGTCTCGCGGTCGCGTCCCGACATCGGCCTGACGCAGGTTGTCTTCAATATCGTCGACCAGACCGGCGATCTGTTGATGCGCCAGCGCAACTGGACGATGTTTTCGCGGCGCGATCCGTCGGCGCCGTTTCCAAACGACGAAACGCCCGCACCCGCGCGCCGAACGTTGCCGCCCGAGCCGCCCGCTTTCGACGATCCCCCGATCAACGCGACGCGCTTCTCGACCGTTTACGAGGACGTGGTTGTTGGCGCGCGCGTCGCGCTGGGGTCGCATGAATTCCGGCGCGAGGACATGCTGCGCTTCGCCCGCGCCTACGACCCGCAACCGTTTCATCTCGACAACGCGGCCGCGGCGCAAAGCCATTTTGGCAAGCTCGCCGCCTCCGGCTGGCACACGGCCGCGGCCTATATGAAATGTTTCATCGAGACTCGCGACCTGATGCGCGCGGAGGCGCGCGCCCGCGGCGTCGAAGGCGCGGCGGGCCGTCCCTCGCCGGGCTTCAACGACCTGCGCTGGATTCGACCGGTTTTCGTCGGCGATGTCATCTCCTTCGAGACGACGATCACCGGCAAGCGGCCTTCGTCAAAGCCCGGTTATGGCAAATTGTTCACGCGCGCCCGCGGCCACGACGCGGCGGGCGGCCTCGTGTTCGAGTCCCACGGCGCGGCGCTGGCGCGGATGCGGGGCTGATCGGGTTTCGATCAGGCCGCCGCCGGACTTAATGCCCATCGAACTCCATGAGCGTGCGAACGGGCACGCCGAGGTCGCGGATTTTCTTGGCGCCGCCGAGATCGGGCAGATCGATGACGAAGCAGGCCGCCACGACGTTAGCGCCGATCTTCTGCAACAGCTTGACCGCGCCCTCGGCGGTGCCGCCGGTGGCGATGAGATCGTCCACCAGAATGACGCGCTCGCCGGGCAACACCGCGTCCTCGTGGACCTCCATCTCGTCGAGCCCGTATTCCAGCGAATAGGCGATGGACACTGTCGCGTGGGGCAACTTGCCCTTCTTGCGGATCGGCACGAAGCCCGCCGACAACTGGTGGGCCACCGCGCCGCCAAGGATGAAGCCGCGCGCCTCCATGCCCGCGATCTTGTCGATCTTCGCGCCGGCCCATGGCTGCACGAGTTCATCGATGGCGCGGCGGAAGGCGCGCGCGTCGCCCAACAGGGTCGTGATGTCGCGAAACAGGATGCCCGGCTTGGGGTAATCCGGGATCGTGCGAATAGAGGCTTTCAATTCGTCGACGATGGCCATGCGTTATCCGATGCGAGTTACCGTTTCAATCGAGGCGACGACGCGCTCAGGCGCGGGCATTCAAGACGCGCGCCATGATGGAGTCGAGTTTCTTGAGCGCCTCGGGATCGCGCGCGGCCGGCGCCGTGATCAGCGCCGCGTCGAGCGCGCGGTCCGATCCAACGGGGCAAGGCTCGTGCTCGGCGGGGAAATCCCTGAGCAACCGCGTCAGCAGGCGCGACGCCTTGTCGGCGTTTTCATGCACGATCTTGATGACGGACGCGACGTCCACCGCGTCATGCTCGGGGTGCCAGCAATCGAAATCCGTCACCATGGCGATGGTCGCGTAGGACATTTCCGCCTCGCGGGCGAGTTTCGCCTCGGGCATGGCGGTCATGCCGATCACATCGTAGTTCAGCGCCTTATAGGTCAGGGATTCCGCGTAGCTCGAAAACTGTGGACCTTCCATGCAGACATAGGTTCCGCCCTTCACGATGGCGATGGCCTCGGCCTTCGCGGCCTCGTGGATGCGCTCGACCAAACGCGGCGCGACGGGATGCGCCATGGACACATGCGCGACGCAGCCCCGGCCGAAAAAGCTCGACTGGCGGCCATGGGTGCGGTCGACATATTGATCGACCAGCACGAACAGGCCTGGTTGCAACTCCGGCTTGAATGAACCGCAGGCGGAGACGGAGACGAGGTCGGTGACGCCCGCCCGCTTCATGGCGTCGATATTGGCGCGGTAGTTGATGTCGGAGGGCGACAGGACGTGGCCGCGCCCATGGCGGGGCAGAAAAACCGCGCTGGTCTGGCCGATGCGACCAAACCGCAGGGCGTCGGAAGGCTCGCCCCATGGGGTCGCGATCCGCTCCTCGCGCTCGATTTCAAGGCCAGGAAGGTCATAGACGCCCGAACCGCCGATGATGCCGACAACCGCCTTGACCATGCCCGTCTCCTTCTGGCGCGAACCAAGCCTTATCGCCCCGCGCTCGCGTCCCCGCAAGCGCCCGCGCGGGGTCACCCAACCCTCGCGCCGACGTGATTTGCCAGTGGCCCGCGTCTGCGTCACTTTCGCGACAATGGAGGGTCGCATGCATATTATCCGCAAGAAAGGCTGGGAAATTCCCGAGCGCGAGGCGACGCCGGAGCATCTGGCGCTCAGCCGGCGATCGCTGGTGCGCGCCGGAGCCATTCTCGGCGCCGGATCGATCCTGCCGGGCCTTTCAAGCCACGCGATGGCCGACGCCGATCCGACCGCGGGGCTCTACCCGGCCAAGCGCAACGAAGCCTACAAGCTCGATCGCGACCTGACGCCGGAACAGACGGCGTCGCGCTACAACAATTTCTATGAGTTCAGCCTGAGCAAGAACGCCTTCATGCAGGCCGAGTCGCTGAAAACGCGGCCGTGGACCGTCAAGATCGACGGCCTCGTCGAAAAGCCCATGACGGTTGGCATCGACGATCTCATCAAGGCCATGCCGCTCGAGGAAAGGCTCTATCGCCATCGTTGCGTGGAGGCGTGGTCGATGACCATGCCGTGGACGGGGTTTCCGCTCAAGAAGCTCGTCGACTACGCCAAGCCGCTCGGCAGCGCGAAGTTCGTGCGTTTCGAGACCTTCCTCGATCCGAAAATGGCGCCGGGCCAGCGCGGCTTTTTTCCATGGCCCTATGTCGAGGCGCTCACCATGGCCGAGGCGACCAACGACCTCGCGCTGATGGTGACCGGCGCCTATGGCAAACCGCTGGCCAACGCCTTCGGCGCGCCGCTGCGCCTTCACACGCCGTGGAAATATGGATTCAAGTCGATCAAGTCGATCACGAAGATCAGCTTCGTCGAGAAGCGGCCCGAGACCTTCTGGGAAACCTCGGGCCCCGGCGAATACGGGTTCTGGGCGAACGTGAATCCGCAGGTGCCGCATCCGCGCTGGAGTCAGGCGACCGAGGAGGTGATCGGCACGAGCGACCGCCGCCCCACCCTGCTGTTCAACGGCTACGCGGAATACGTCGCCGACCTCTACAAGGGGCTCGAAAAGGAAAAGCTCTACATCTGATCTCTACGGGGCCTCGCGTCGTTATTCGACGCGAATGCCCGCCTTGTTGACGACATCGGTCCAGCGCGCGGTCTCGCGCGCGATCACGTCGGCGGCTTCCTTCGGGCCGAGGCCCCATGGCACGACGCCGATTTTGGCGAGACGCCCGGCCACCTCGGGATCGAAGATGATTTCCTTCAGCGCGGCGGCCATTTTTTCGCGCACGTCCAATGGCGTGCCGGGAGGCGCCGTGAACGCCGTCCAGGTGTCCGACAGCAAGTCGGGCAGGCCAACGGAAGCGATGGTCGGCGCGTCCGGCGCGACGGCGAGCGGCTCCTTCGTCAGCGTCGCGAGAATGCGCACGAGACCGCCATCGAGCAGCGGCATGGTCGTGCCGATATCGGCGAACATGAAATCGACATGGCCCGCGGCCACGTCGTTGAGCGCGGGAGCCGCGCCGCCAAAGGGAACGTGGTTCTGCTTCGCGCCGGTCAACGCCTCGAACAGCGCGCCCGTCAGATGGCCCGTGGTGCCGGTGCCCTGCGAGGCATAGGACAGCTTGCCGGGGTTCGCCTTGGCGAAGTCGATCAGCTCGCGCGCGGTCTTGAATGGCGATTTGGCGTTCACGACAAGCACGTTGGGAATATACGACGTGATCGCGACGGGTTCGATTTTCGCCGGGTCGAAGCGCAGTTCCTTGAACAGCGCCTTGTTGACCACGAGCGAGGCCGGCGGCGAAACGAGAATCGTGTATCCATCGGGCGGCGAGCGATAGACGAGTTCCGTCGCCAGATTGTTGCCCGCGCCGGGACGATTATCCACGACGACGTTCTGGCCCCATTTGCGTTGCAGGCGATCGCCGGCGATGCGCGCGATGAGATCGTTCCCGCCGCCGACCGCCGCCGAAACAATGATCTTGATGGGTTGGTTGGGATAGTCCGCCGCGCCCGACTGCGCCCTCGCTCCCGCGACACTGGCCAGAAGGCCCACGACGACAAACGCCGTCCGCCACTTCCGCATCGACATCGACATTCCCTCGCCCATTTCATTCAGCGCGCACCACAAGCCAGCACCGCCCCCGGTTGTCAATCCACGCGGCCATGCTAGGCTTTGTCGCCGAGACGCTGGCGAGCGGGGGCATTCAACCCCCGCCAGAACAGGCGTCCACGCGCGAGGGAGAAGCGCCATGAAGGATCTGGTCAAACAGTTTCTCGACAAGGGAATCTCGCGCCGCGAGTTGACGACCGGCCTGACGGCCGCCGGCATGACATCCGTCGCCGCCAGCGCCATGGCGCAAAATCTGGCGCAACCGACACCGCAAGCCGCGGCCGCGGCGCCCGGCGCCGTCAGGGACATGAAGGGCACCGGCGGCGCTTTGTTCACGCAACAACTCAAGGCGGCGGGCGTCGAATTTATCTTCTTCAATCCGTCGACGGCCGACGCGCCGATTTTCGACTCGCTTGTCAACGAGCCCGGCATTCAACTGATCAAGGGCGTGCAGGAAGGCGCCGTGGTCGCCATGGCCGACGGCTACGCCCGCGCCACCGGAAAGCTCGGCGTCGCGATCGTCGCCAACGTCGGCCTGCCCAACGCGCTGTGCCAGATGGTCAACAGCTGGAAGGACCAGATTCCGATCCTGCTCGCGGCGGCTTCCGTCGCGCAGGAGGCGGTCGGGCGCGAGGCCTTCCAGGAATACGAACATATCGAGCAGATGACCCAGCCCATAACGAAATGGAGCTGGGTGGCGCAGGCCACGGAGGCGATTCCCGAAACCGCGCGACGCGCGATCAAATACGCGTCAACCGCGCCCTCGGGGCCAGTCTATCTCTCCTTCCCGGAGAACCTGTTGCGCACGGAGGCGTCGGCGCAGATTTACGACGGCGCGCTGTTCAACGTGCCGATGACCATGCGTCCGTCGAAGGACGACATCGAGCGCGCCGCGCGCATGCTGATCGAGGCGATGAACCCGGTTCTCTCGTTCGGCGACGAAGTCACGCTGTGCAAGGGCGAGAAGGAACTCGTCGAACTGGCGGAATTGCTGGGCCTGCCCGCCGCCGGCGGCTCGGGCGCGCTGGGCTTCTGGTCGAAGCCCTTCCCCACGCGCCATCCGCTCTACATCGGCGCCATGCTGCGCCAGATGCGCTTTCCCGGCGCGGTCGACGTGCATCTCAACGTCGGCTGGAAGCACGGCGAACTCTACATGCCCGGCTCGAAACAGATTTCGATCCGGCGCGACCCCGCCTCCATCGCGCGCAACGCGCCGGTTGATCTGCCGATGATCGCGGATATTCGACTGGCGTTGATCGACCTCATCGACGCGGTCAAAAGCCTGGCGACGAAGGAGCGACTCAAGCAGATCGCCGACGAACGCGGCCAACGCGTGCGCGACTACACCAGCGAGCAGGCGAAGATCCTCCAGAAGATCGCGCGGGATCACGCGGAGGGATCGGCGATCCGCATGGAGCGCCTTGGCGTGGAACTCGAGCAATGGCTCGACAAGGACGCGATCTATGTCTGCGACGTCGACTCGGGCAAGCGCATGGACCCGTTCATGAGCTTTGGCGGCGACGACAAGTCGTATATCGGCACGGGCCCGAACATTCTGGGCTGGGGCATGGCGGCGGGGCTTGGCGTCAAGCTGGCCCATCCCAACCGTCAGGTGCTTTCGGTGGTGGGCGACGGCAGTTTCCTGTTCAGCGGCCCCCAGCCGCTGTGGAGTCTTTCGCGCTATCAGGCGCCGACGACGAGCATCGTGCTCAACAACAAGAGCTACAACAACGAACGCAACCGCATCTGGATGAGCGGCGGAACGCAGTTCAAGGCGGGCCGCGACATGACCTGTTATCTCGGCTCGCCCGACGTCGATTACGCCATGCTGGCGAAGGCTTTTTCCGTCGACGCCGAAAAGGTTCAGGACGCCAGCCAGATCAAGGACGCGCTGGCGCGCGCCAAAAAGGCCAACATGGATGGCCGGCCCTATCTGCTCGACGTGAACATTCAGCGCGACGGCATCGGCGCCTCGTCCGCGTGGCACCCCGAATATTCGATCGCCGGCCTGCGCACGCGGAAGGTCTGACCATGAATCGTCATTCGCTCTCCATCGCCCTTCTCGCCTTCGCCGCGGCGACGCCCGCCCTTGCGCAGCAACCGCAATGGCCCCCCGGCGAGGGCCGCGAGATTGTTTCGGTCGCCTGCGTGCAATGTCACCAGCCCACGATCATCATGACATTGCGCGAAGGGCCCACGGGCTGGCGATTTCACGTGCACGACATGATCCTGCGCGGCGCCCAGATCAAGAACGCCGAGGTGGAAACCGTCGTGAACTATCTCGCGAGCAACTTCGCGCCGGGCGTCAATCTGCCGCCCGCGACCGCGGTGACGCTGCCCGAAGGCGATGGCAAGCAACTGGTCGAACAGCGCTGCGTGGCCTGCCACGATTTGCAGAAGGTCGGCACGGAACGGCTCGGCCGCAAGGACTGGGACCGCGTGGTCGGCCACATGCTCGACATCGGCGCGCCGATGACGGCGGACGAGGCCAAAATCATAACGGCTTACTTGCGCGAGAAACTGCCGGGCAAGCCGTAACGGCCCTACTCAGGGCTTTTTATAGGGCCCGAGTTCCTTCACCGCCGCGTTGACGAACGTCATGTCAACAGCCCTGGCCAAGTCGACCTTGCCCTCGATCAGTCCCTCGCTGGCGAAGATGGACAGATCCTCGGCGAGGCTGGCGACATTGACCTTGCCATCTGGATCGATATTGGCCGCGGAGATGGCGCGATGGATCGCGGGATCCTTGATCGTGCTGTATTCGGCGAGGATGGCGATGATCGCCTCGCCCTTGTCGCCGCGCAAATGTCCGTCAACGATGCCGTCGTTGTAATCGCGCACGCCGCGCAGATAGGCGCGCATGAACTTGCGCGCCGCCTCCGGCTTTTTTGCGATGAACTGGCCCGAATAAAAGATCGTCGCGATCTGGTGATCGGGATAGATCGTATCGTCGCCCGCGATGCGCGCCGCGGAGCCATCGCGCACCGCCGCGCTCGCCGCCGGCTCGACGGGCAGCGCCGCGTCCACGGCCTTGTTTTGCAAGGCCAGCGCCTGCTGCGGGAACCCGAGATAAACACGCTCGACATCGGCGACGGAAAGACCCGCCTTTTGCAGCAACTTCGCCAGCACCGTGTTCGCCGAGGCGCCCGGCGCGGAATTGGCGATCTTCATGCCCTTGAGATCGGCGAGCGTCTTGTAGCGCCCGGAATCGACGTGATCCTTGCGCACGAGCAGATAACTGATCGGGCGCCCCGCGGGCGTCGACCCCTTGTCGGCGACCACGCGAATGTCGATGCCGCGCGCCACCGCGTTATAAAGCGCCGCCGAGGGGCCGGCCGCGCCAATGTCGAGGTCGCCCGACGCGAAGGGCGCGATCATGCGCGCGCCCGCGTCGAAGGGCGTCAACGTCACGTCGAGTCCCTCGCTCCTGAAGTAGCCGCGCTTGTCGGCGACGAAGACGCCGACATCCGTCGCGGAATTGGCGATGCCCACCGTTACGGCGGTTTGCGCGGAGAGCGTCGTGGGCGAAAGCGCCACGAGGGCAAGCGCCGTCAAAATCGATTTCATCGCGCGCGCTCCGGTTGGCGTCGGGTAAATTCAGGGTTTGCGAACATATGCGCCAATATCGCGCACGACGGATTCAGCGATCGACGTGTCGATGACCTTGTTCATATCCAGCTTGCCTTCGAGCAGACCCTCGGCGGCGAATATATCGACGTCCTCGCGCAGACTGTCGGCGTTGACGCGCCCGTCGGGATCGATGTTGACGGCGGTCAGCGAGCGATGCACGGCGGGGTCGGTGACGAGCGAATAGCGCGTGAGAATGGAGATCATTTCCTCGCCCTTCGGACCGGCGAGATGCTGGCCGACAATCGCGTCGTTATAGTCGCGCGCGGCGAGGATATAGGCGCGCATGAAGCGGCGCGCCGCCTCGGGATCCTTCTTGATGAACTGGCCCGTGTAGAAAAGCGTCGCCAGTTGATGGCCTGGATAGATGACGTCATCGCCCATGACGCGGACGGCCGAGCCGTTGACGACGGAGTCGGTGACGAAGGGCTCCGTCGGCATGGCCGCGTCGATCGCCTTGTTCTGGATGGCGATGACCTGTTGCGGAAAGCCGAGATAGACGCGCTCGATGTCGGCGGTCTTGAGGCCCGCCATGACCAGCAGCTTGTGCAGGGTCGCGGTCGCCGCGCCGCCCGGCGCCGCGCCGCCGATCTTCATGCCGCGCAGATCGGCCAAGGTCTTGTAACGACCGGAGTCGACGTGGTCCTTGCGCACGATGAGGAAATTGATGGGACGCCCGG
Organism: uncultured Hyphomicrobiales bacterium; assembly: GCA_903861645.1. Lineage (GTDB taxonomy): Bacteria > Pseudomonadota > Alphaproteobacteria > Rhizobiales > Beijerinckiaceae > Terripilifer. The sequence continues at coordinate 89,023 of CAIOVE010000098.1, read as the reverse complement.
GAATGGTCGAGGTCTTGTCCGCGACAACGCGGATGTCGATGCCGCGCGCGACGGCGTTGAATAGTCCCGCCGATGGCCCGCCCGCGCCCACGTCGAGCTCGCCCGACGCGAATGGCGCGATCATGCGCGCGGCGGAATCGAACTTGACGAAATTGACGTCGAGCCCCTCGCGCTTGAAATAGCCATGGGCGTCGGCGACGAAAAGGCAAACGTCGCTCGCTGAATTGGTGATGCCGACGTTCAGTTTACGAGCTTCGTCCGCCCACGTCGACGTCGCGACGCAGGCAAGGCCCATCAATGCAATCGCCAACGGCCTCGCCATCATGCGTGACGTTCCCTCTCCCGTTAGTGTCCGCGCGTCAGGCGCGCGGCCTAGTTTTTCTTGTAGGGCCCGAGTTCCTTGACCGCGGCGGTCGCGAAGCTCGTGTCGATGACCTTGTCGATGGTGACATCGGATTCAATGAGCCCCAGCTTGCGGAAAATGTCGAGATCCTCCTTGAGGCTCGGCACGTGCAATTCGCCATCCGGGCCGCAATAGCTCAGGATGAACGAACGCCAGACGGCGGGGTCCTTGAAAGGGCCGTATTCGGTCGCGATGGCGACGATCTCGTCGCCGCGCGCGCCGACGAATTCGCCATTGGGGCCCAGCGCGTCGTTGTGGTAGCGCACGCCGCGCAGAAACGCCTTCATGAATTTGCGCGCCAGTTCCGGGTCGGTCTTGGCGAACTTGCCGGAATACATGATCTCCGACACTTCATGCACGGGATAAACATCGTAATCATTGGCGACGGCGACAACGCCGCCCATGCGCAGCGCCTGCGTCACCGAGGGCTCGGCGGGGATAGCGACATCGATGGCCTTGTTTTGCAGCGCCACGGCCATCTGCGGAAAGGCCATGTAGACATGCTCGATATCGCCATATCCGAGCCCCGCCTTCTCCAGGAACTTCACGACGATCGGCTGGGCCGACCCGCCCGGCGCGGCCTCGGCGACCTTCAGGCCCTTGAGATCCGCGTAGCTCCTGTAGCGCCCGGAATCGACGAGATCTTTGCGCACGAGCATCTTGATGCTGCTGCGCCCGGTGACGTTCTGGCTCTTGTCGGCGACGATGCGGATATCGATGCCGCGCCCGACCGCGTTGAACAGGCCGGCGGAGTGCCCGCCCGCCACGACATCAAGCTCGCCGGTGCCGGCCGCGGCGATCATCCGCGCGGCGGAATCGAAGGTGATGAATTCGGCGTCGATGCCCTCGTCGCGGAAAAAGCCCTTCTTGTGCGCCACCCAAAGGCCGATGTCGGTCGCCGACAGCGTGTTGCCGATCGTCACCTTGCGGTTTTGCGCCATCGCGCCGCCAGTCGCGGCAATGGCGAATGTCGCCGCCAGCGCAAGGGCTTTCCATGCCGTCATCGCGTTTCCCCTTTATTCATCGCCGCGCTTTTGTGACGCGGGTGATTCGTGAAATTCCGGCGCGCCGTTTTGGCGCGCTCGCTCAGGCGTGGCCGATCTCGAAAGGCATCGCCACCGGGCTACGGAAATTCGACGACGGCGTCCACGCCAATTTCTCGATGGTCAGATGATATTCCGGCACGGCGTCGAGAAAAACGCGCATGGCCTCCTGAGTCACGAGCCGCCCCATGTTGCTGCCAAGACAGAAATGCGGCCCCGCGCCGAAACCCATGTGTCCCTGCGGGCGGCGTTCGATGTCGTAGACGTCGGGATTGCGGAACTTGCGCCAGTCGCGATTGGCCGAGCCATAGGCGAGCGCCACGCGGTCGCCCGCCTTGATGGTCTTGCCATGCAATTCGACATCGCGCGTGGCGACGCGCTTGAAGCGCTGCGCGGAGGTGTTGAAACGCAGGGACTCCTCGATGGCCAACGGCATCAATTCCGCGTTGGCGACGACGCGCCGGCGCGCGTCGGGATAATCATGCAGGTTGAGCGCGAACATCGACATGAAACTCGACAGGGACTCGACGCCGGCCATGACAAAGGTCGCCGTCGTCAGCACGACCTCGCGGTCGCTGAGCCGGTCGCCATCGATCTCCGCCGTGGCGAGCGCGGTGATGAGATCGTCGCGCGGCGCGGCGCGGCGGCTCTCGACTTCCTCCGTGATGAAGCGCGAAATATCGGCGAAGGCGGCGATCTGCTCGTCGTTGCGTCCGCGCTTCTCCTTGTCGGTGGAAATCGACAGCACGACCTTGCGCCGGATTTCCGCGGCGTCGGATTCGGGCAGGCCCAGCAACTGGAACAACAGGCCAACCGTCACCTTGCTGGAAAAATCCGTGATGTAGTCGAACACCGGCTTTTCCAGCGCGACCGCGAGCGCCGATCTGGCCAGTTCGCGCGTAGGCTCGATGAGCGCCGCCATGTTCTTGCGGGCGAAGGCCGCGGCGGCGAGCGCCCGCAGGCGATCATGGCGCGGCGGATCCGTGGTGCCGAGGGTCGCGCCGGTGCGACCCGGCAGTTCGTCGATCAGATTGCCGCTGGTCGACGAAAAGGTTCGCCAGTCCTGCGCCGCCGCGAAAACATCCTCGAAGCGCGAAAGAATCCACAGGCCATTGTCGTCGGACCAGTAGCAGGGATGCTCCTCGCGCAACGCGGCGTAGGAGGGAAAGGGATCGGCGTCGATCTGGCCGGAATAAAGATCGAAAACAGGTTTCATCCGCGCTGCCTCCCGGCCTTGTCGTATCCGGCAAACTATCGGCGCGCGCGTCACGCCGCAATGCATCCGATGGTCGCGCCCCCAGTGGTCCGCGCGCGGATGAACCGGGGACGCGGCTTACGCGGCCGCGCCCCCGCGATGGGTCAGACCAGGCTGGCGGTGAACTTCTGGATGCGCGAGCAGGCGTCTTCCAGCAACTTGGTCGACGCCGCGTAGGAGATGCGGAAGTTCGGTCCCTGCCCGAAGGCCGAGCCATGCACCACGGCAACGCCTTCCTGATCGAGAAGTTCGGTGATGAAATCCTCGTCGGTCGAGATCACCTTGCCCTTCTGGGTCTTCTTGCCGATGGCCTCGGAGCAATCGGGATAGACATAGAAGGCGCCTTCCGGCAGCGGGCACTTGATGTACTTGGCCTGGTTAAGCATCGACACCACGAGGTCGCGACGTTCCTCGAAGGCCTTGCGGAACATCGGCAGATGGTCCTGCGGGCCATTCAGCGCCTGAACGGAGGCCCATTGGGCGATCGTGCAAGCGCCGGAGGTCTGCTGGCCATGCAGCAGGTCAAGCGCCTTGATGAGCACGTCGGGGCCGGCGGCGTAGCCAATGCGCCAGCCGGTCATGGCGTAGCTCTTGGACATGCCATTCAACGTCAGCGTGCGGTCCATCAGGCCGGGCTCGACCTGACAGGGCGTGAAGAACTTGAAATCGCCGTAGGTCAGATGCTCGTAGATATCGTCGGTGAGCACCCAGACGTGGCGGTTCTCCGGACGCATGAGCACGTCGGTGACGGCCTTGAGCTCGTCGCGGGTATAGGCCGCGCCCGTCGGGTTCGACGGCGAGTTCAGCAGCAGCCACTTGGTGCGCGGCGTGATGGCGCGTTGCAAATCCTCGGGCTGAAGCTTGAAGTTCTTTTCAAGCTTCGTCGGCACGATGACGGGCGTGCCGCCGGCGATGGTCACCATGTCCGGATAGCTCACCCAGTAGGGCGCGGGAATGATGACCTCGTCGCCCTTGTCGCAGGTGGCGAGGAACGTGTTGAACAGAATCTGCTTGCCGCCCGTGCCGACGATGGTCTGGCTCGCCTTGTAGTCGAGCCCGTTCTCGCGCTTGAACTTGGCGGCGATGGCTTCGCGCAGCGGCACGATGCCCAGAACCGGCGGGTACTTCGTCTCGCCGCGCTTGATCGCCGCGATGGCGGCTTCCTTGATGTGATCGGGCGTGTCGAAATCCGGCTCGCCGACCGAAAGGGAAATGATGTCGCGGCCCGAATTTTTCAGGTCGCGCGCCCGCTGGGTCAGCACCATGGTGGCCGACGGCTTCACGCGGGTTACGGCGCCTGCGAGGAACGACATGATTTGAGCACTCCGGTGACGATTTTATAGCGGCGCGGACCATAGAGGCCGCCGCCCCCTCCGGCAACCCGAAATCGCGCGGGAAATCCCCGGAAAGCCCCCCGGCGCGGCCTTGGAAGCGGCGCGCTTCCGGCGGATGATCCCGCCGGGGCTCGATTCGCGGCCCCGTATTGGGAGCACCCGATGAAATTGACCCTTGCTAGTCTCGCGGCGCTGGCTTTTCTCGCCACGCCCGCCTTCGCCCAGGCGCCCGCGCCAAAGCCCACGGCGCCTGCCGCCGCGACGACACCCGCGGCCAAGCCCGCGCCGGCGCCCGCCGCCGCCCTGATCGACATCAACACGGCCAGCGCCGACGATCTCGACGCCCTGAAGGGCATCGGCAAGGCGCGCGCCGCCGCGATCGTCAAGGGCCGCCCGTACAAGGGCAAGGACGAGCTGGTCCAGAAGGGCATCGTGCCGCAGAACGTCTATGACGACATCAAGGACAAGATCATCGCCAAGCAGGCGAAATAAATTCCGCGATTAATGACGGGCGGCGCGCGCCGCCCGTCGAATCGCCGCTAGTCCCGGGGTTTTATATTTTACCAAACCGAATATTTTTTTAGTCAAAAACAATAGTCGAGCAAGCATCCGTTTACGGCTCGGTAATGCCGTCTTCGTAACATCGCGACATGACGTTTTCGAAAGCAGCGACATTCGGCAAGCGCGGAGCCTCGCCACGACAGGTTTCCGCGACGGCCTCGCGCGCGGCGCGGCCAGACCTGAACGCGGCCCTGTCGACCACCGAATCCGGCATTCCCCTCGATCAGATCGCGCGCAATCTCATCGGTTCTGGCGACGCCCCCGCCCCAGGGGCCGAAAAAGAGCAAACCGGCGTCGTTCCGTGGTCCTGGCGCGCGGCCTTGCTGGCCGGCGTCTGCGCGTCCTGTCTTCAGGCCGGCGTGGTCGTGATGTCGGCGCAGACGCCGACCGCCATCCTGCCGGGCGTTCAGTTCGAAGTGGGCGGCGCCGGTTCGTCCATGGAGCCCCTGCTGATCGCCTATGGCCTGTGGGTTGGCGGGCGAAGCGCCGCCGTCACCATGCTGCTGGCGCATTTCGGCCTGCGGACCCTCAGCCCGAAGACCCTTTCCTCGATCGCCTACGCCATCGCCGGCGCCATGGCGGGCGTCGCCTATGCGCTGACCATGAAAGGCCTCGGCCTCGAAGATGAACATGTGCCAACGGTGGCCGCCATGGGGCTGATGACCGGCTTCATGTATCGCGTGCTGGCTGGCGCGAAGGCGACCTGACGCGCCGACCGGCCTTCCCCCGGCGGGGGACTCGCCCCATATTGGGGACATGGCAAAATCTCCCGCTTCCCCCTCGCGCAAGCCCGCCGTCCGCGCGCCGCGCTCGAAAGCGTCGCGTCCCGACGTTCAGCCTCTCGACGAACATCTCGCCGCGCTGCTGAACCCGGCGCTGAACGAGACGCGGGGCTTCGGCGAAGCGCCGCAGGCGGCGTTCGACGCGGGCGACGTGACCGGCCTCGACCCGGCGCTGGCGAAGGCGCTTGACATCACCCTGCCGACAGACGCCCCCCGGCGCGCGCGGCCGCGCCACGAGGGCCTCACCGGCGCCGGCGCCACCGCCGATTCGCTGAAGGCGCTGCTGGAGGCTGGCGATCCCAACCTGCGCGCCGCCAAGCCGTGGACGCCGCATCGCCCGCCCCGGCCGGAGAAATCCGAGGGCGGCGTCAAATTCAAGATCGTTTCGGAATACGAGCCCAAGGGCGACCAGCCGCGCGCCATCGCGGAACTGGTCGAGGGCGTCAACGCGCTGGAACGCGATCAGGTGCTGCTGGGCGTCACCGGCTCCGGCAAGACATTCACGATGGCGCAGGTCATCGAGAAGACCAACCGTCCCGCGCTGATCCTCGCGCCCAACAAGACCCTCGCGGCGCAGCTCTACGGCGAGTTCAAGAGCTTCTTTCCCGACAACGCCGTCGAATATTTCGTGTCCTACTACGACTACTATCAGCCCGAGGCCTACGTGCCGCGGACCGACACGTATATCGAGAAGGAATCCTCCATCAACGAGCAGATTGACCGCATGCGCCACGCGGCGACGCGCGCGCTGCTGGAGCGCGACGACGTCATCATCGTCGCCTCCGTGTCATGCATCTACGGCATCGGCTCGGTCGAGACCTACACCGCCATGACCTTCTCGATAAAGGTCGGCGAAAGCATCAACATGAGACAGTTGATCGCCGACCTCGTGGCGCTGCAATACAAGCGCAGCGGCGGCGACTTTTCGCGCGGCGTGTTCCGCGTGCGCGGCGACACGGTGGAACTGTTTCCAGCGCACTACGAGGATCGCGCCTGGCGCATCGGTTTCTTTGGCGATGAAATCGAATCCATCGCCGAGTTCGATCCGCTCACCGGCAAGAAATCGCAGGATCTGGAATTCGTGAAAATCTACGCGAATTCACATTACGTCACGCCGCGACCAACGTTGATTCAGGCCGTCGACTCCATCAAGCGCGAATTGAAGGAGCGGCTGACCGAACTCAACAACACCGGCCGTCTTCTGGAAGCGCAGCGGCTTGAGCAGCGCACGATGTTCGACATCGAGATGCTGGAATCCACCGGCTCCTGCGCCGGCATCGAGAACTATTCGCGCTATCTCACCGGCCGCAAGCCCGGCGAACCGCCGCCGACCCTGTTCGAATACCTGCCCGACAACGCGCTCGTGTTCACCGATGAAAGCCATGTCACCGTGCCGCAGATCGGCGGCATGTACAAAGGCGACTTCCGCCGCAAGGCGACGCTGGCCGAATATGGTTTCCGCCTGCCGTCGTGCCTGGACAACCGGCCGTTGCGTTTCGAGGAATGGGAGGCCATGCGCCCGCAGACCGTGCATGTGTCGGCCACGCCGGGCACGTGGGAAATGGAGCGGACAGGCGGCGTTTTCGTCGAACAGGTCATTCGCCCGACCGGCCTCATCGACCCGCCGGTTGAAATCCGCCCCGCGCGCGCGCAGGTCGACGACCTGCTCGGCGAGGTGCGCGAGATGGCGCGCAACGGCTATCGCTCGCTCGTCACCACGCTGACCAAGCGCATGGCGGAAGACCTGACGGAATACCTGCACGAGAACGGCGTGCGCGTGCGCTACATGCACAGCGACATCGACACGATCGAGCGCATCGAGATCATCCGCGACCTGCGCCTTGGCGCCTTCGACGTGCTGATCGGCATCAACCTGCTGCGCGAGGGCCTCGATATTCCCGAATGCGCGCTCGTCGCCATTCTCGACGCCGACAAGGAAGGGTTCCTGCGCAGCGAGACCTCGCTCGTGCAGACCATTGGCCGCGCGGCGCGCAACGTCGACGGCCGCGTCATTCTCTACGCGGACCACATCACAGGCTCGATGCAACGCGCGATGGACGAGACCACGCGTCGTCGCGAGAAGCAGCTCGCCTACAACGCCGAGCACGGCATCACGCCCGCGACGATCAAGCGCGGCATTCAGGATATTCTCGGCTCCGTCTACGAGCAGGACCACGTCACCGTCGACATCGGCATGGCCGAGGCGCCAGCCATCGGCCACAACCTCAAGATGACCATCGGCGATCTGGAAAAGCGGATGCGCGAGGCCGCCGCCAATCTGGAATTCGAGGAGGCGGCGCGCCTTCGAGACGAGGTCAAGCGCCTGCAGGCGGTGGAGCTGGCGGTGGGCGACGATCCCCTCGCGCGCCAGCAGGACGTGGAGCGCAGCGCTGGCGCCTACGCGGGCGAGCGGAAATTCGGCGCGGCGGCCAATACGCCGGCGTCGCGACCGCACAAGCCCACGGATTCAGACATGGGGCCGCATAACTACGGCGGCGGCGAGGCGCGCCCCGCGGCGCGCAGCACGGCGGGCAAGGGCGGCATGCACGGCGGCAAGGCGCGACCGTTCAGGGGCAAGAAGTAATTCGCGACGCGCGGGCGGCGGCGACCTCACCAGCCCGCGAGCGGGTTCTTGCGGTGGACTTGGCCGTCGGCGGCCTCGATCTGCGCGGCGCGCGCGACGCATTGCTCGCTCGGTCGCTGGCCGCAACGCTCCCACCTTTCGCAATCGCCGCAGGTGAACTTTTCCTCGCGAACCAGCGACGCGAGGGCGTTGCGCAGCTTCTCGACGAGACCCGGACGGGCGCTGGGCGACGTTTCCATGACATTCTCCTCTTTGTCGCATTGTCCGCCAACGGACGCCGCCGGCATTGATCGGAATCAACGTCGCGGCGGGGATTGCCAAACCGCCCGAAGTCCTCAAAGTAGCTGGTGAAGATTCAGAACAACGCCGGCTCGGGGGCGCCCCGCGACCGGCGCCCAACACGCGGGAGAAACGTCAATGTCCGGGGATTCAGGGGCCCGAAAGCCAGTCGTGGCCGACCTCGCCTATACCGACCTGCGCGAGTGGATCGAGGAAGCGCGCAAGCTCGGCGAGGTGCGCGAGGCCAGCGGCCTCAACTGGCAGGAGGAAATCGGCATGGCCGCCGAGGTGATCCTGCATGACGAGAAGGCGCCCGCCGTGGTGTTCACCGACGTGCCCGGCACGCTCAAGGGCAGCCGCCTGCTGGTCAACTTCTTCGGCGGCAAGCGGGCGGCGATGACGCTGGGCTTTCCCACCGACCTCAACAAGCTCGAACTGAGCGAGGCCTTCCGCCTCAACTACATGACCGACCTCAAGCGCATCGAGCCGCGCTACGTGAACGACGGCCCGGTGTTCGAGAACGTCATCACCGGCGACGCCATCGACATCGGCGTATTCCCGACGCCGAAGTGGCACGAGGACGACGGCGGCCGCTACATCGGCACCGGCAGCTTCAACGTCACGCGCGACCCCGACGACGGATGGATCAACTGCGGCACCTACCGCGTGATGATTCACGACAAGCAGACGGTCGGTTTCTACATTTCGCCCGGCAAGCATGGCCGCATCATGCGCGACAAGTACGAGGCGCGCGGCGAGCCGATGCCCGTGGCGATCGTGGTGGGTTGCGACCCCATGTCGTTCCTGATGTCGTCGAGCGAAATCCCCCATGGCGTTTGCGAATACGAGGTCATCGGCGGCATTCGTGGCAAGGCTGTCGATCTGGTGAAGGCGCCGATCACCGGCCTGCCCGTGCCCGCCGACGCGGAAATCGTCATCGAGGGATTCGTCCAGCCCGGCAATCTCAAGAACGAGGGGCCGTTCGGCGAATGGTTCGGCTATTACGGCTCGGACGTGCGGCCCGAGCCCGTGATGGACATCAAGGCGATCTATCACCGCAACGACCCGATCCTGCTGGGGTGCGCGCCGCAGCGTCCGCCGGACGAGATCGCGCGCTACCGCGCCCTTACACGCTCGGCGATCGTGCGCGAGAACATCGTCAAGGCCGGCGTGCCCGACGTGACCGCCGCGTGGGCGCATGAAATCGGCACGGCGCGGCTGCTGCTCGCGGTCGCCATCAAGCAGCGCTACGGCGGCCACGCGAAACAGGCGGGCCATATCGCCGCCATGTGCCATTCGGGCGCCTACGCCGGCCGCTATGTGATCGTGGTGGACGACGACATCGATGTTTCGAATCTGGAGGAGGTCATGTGGGCGGTGCTGACGCGCTCCGATCCGGCCACCTCGATCGACATCATCACCAACGCCTGGTCGACGCCGCTCGACCCGCGCATCGAGCCCGAGCGCAAGGCGAAGGGCGACTTCACCAACAGCCGCGCCATCATTGACGCCTGCAAGCCATTTTACTGGAAGGACAAGTTCCCGAAGGTGAACCAGCCCTCGCCCGAGGTTCGCAAGGAGGCCCGCCGCCGCTTCGGCTATTTGCTGGAATGATGGCGGACTTCGGGTGTAGAAGGCAGCGTGAGCGAGGATTGACGATGAGCCAGAGCCGATTTCGTTGCGACGCCCCCACCCGCCGCGCCCTCGTGGTCGGAATTGGCGCGGGCGCGCCGCTGCTGGCGCTGATGGCGACGAAACACGGCGCCTTCGACAGGCGCGCCAACGATGGCGCGTTGCGGATCGGCGACCTCGTCGACGACGCGGGCGCGGCGACGCCGCTGGCCCGGACGCGCGCGGGCGAACATATCCGCGTCGCCGGCTTTTACGCGCCGGCCCTGCGCGCGGGCGCCCTGTTCGATCTTTACGAGCGCACGACCGCGCCCTGCCTCGCCTGCGGGTTGATCCATGATCCCGGCGCGAGCCTCGCGGTGATCGGCGCCGAGGCGCCGGCGGACACGTCCATGCTGCGGACGATGGAGGTCGCGGGGCGACTCGAGGTCGCCGAGAGCGGCGCGCCGCGTCTCGTCATCTAAGCGGGCGCGCTCAGTCCGGCTTGATGCCGGCGAATTTGATGACCTCGGTCCATTTCGCCTTCTGACGCGCGATGATGTCGCCGAAATCGGCGGGCGATCCGATCAGCACGGGACTGCCGACCTCCGCGATGCGTCCGCCCATGCGTGGGTCGGCGAGGCCCAGATTGATCTCGCGGTTAAGCAGATCGATGATTTCCCTTGGCGTGTTGCGCGGCGCGGCCAGCCCGCTGGACGCGCCGACCTCGTAATCCCGCACGAATTCGCCGATGGCGGGCACGTCCGGCAAGGCGGGCGATCGTTGCGCTGTTGTCACGCCCAGCGCGCGCACCATGCCTTCCTTGATGTAGGGCATGGCCGCCGACAGCACGTCGAACATCACCTGCACGCGGCCGCTCATCAGGTCGCCCTGCGCCAGCGCCTCGCCGCGGAAGGGAACGTGCAGCAGATCGACGCCAGCCAGCATCTTGAACAGTTCGCCGGAGACGTGGCTCATGTTGCCCGTGCCCGTCGAGGCCATGTTGATCTTGCCTGGATTGGCCTTCGCGTAGGCGATGAACTCCGGCACGGTGCGCGCCGGCAGGGCGGGATGCACGATCATCACGAAGGGCGAATTGCCGGTCAGCGTCGCGACCGGCAGCACATCGCGGGTGAAGTCGAGATCGACCTTGTCGGAGAGCGCGGCGTTGATGACGTTGGGCGTGCCGATCAGCAGCAGCGTGTAGCCGTCGGCGGGCGCGCGGATCACCGCCTCGGCGGCGAGGTTGCCGCCGGCGCCGGGCCGGTTCTCGATGATGAAGGGCTGGCCAAGACGCTCGGCGAGCCATTGGCCGGCGAGGCGCGCGGTCGTGTCGGGCGAGCCGCCCGGCGGAAGCCCCACCACGATTTTCACGGGACGGGTGGGATAATCGAACGCCCAAGCTGACCGCGACGACACGAGGGCCGCGGCGCCGGCGGCGGCCAGCGCCCGTCGACGGGAAATCATCATATGGTCGCCTCGTCCATCAATGGTCCGGCGCTAGGGGCGCGACGCGAGGAATTCGATGACGTCATCTATTTCGCCCTCGTCGGCGAGTCCATCGAACGGCATTTTCGTGCCTTTCACCACGCCACGCGGATCGCGCAGGAACGAACGCAGGCGCTCGCGGTCCCAGGTGAAATCCGCCCGCGACATGGGCCCGGAATAACGATAGTCGTCGCGCGCGCCGGCCTTGCGCCCGACAACGCCGACAAGGCTTGGGCCGAGATCGCCCGGTTGGTCGCCATGGCAGGCCGCGCAGATCTGGAACACCTGCTTGCCACGCGCGGCGTCGCCCGCCAAGGCCGGCGAAGTCGCGCACAACAGTCCGGCGGCCACCAGCAAGAACCTCGCGTCAGCCATGCACGAGCCGCCCCGGCGCCTTGATATATTGCTCGGTGATCGCCTTCGCCGACCAATAGGCCAGCGCCGCGATGGTGCCCGTGGGATTGTGGCCGGCGTTTTGCGGGAAGGCCGCGCCGCCCATGACGAACAGGTTGTCGCAATCCCAGCTTTGCAGATAGCGATTGAGCGCGCTGGTTTTCGGATCGGTTCCCATGATGACGCCGCCCGTGTGATGCGACGCCTGCCCGTTGGCGGCGCCGAAATTCGACGTGCGCGGCGCGGGCGTCGTGAACCTGGCGTTCATGGCCTTGGCGATGTCGTTGGCCTTGTTGGTGAGGAAAACCGACATTTTCCTGTCGTTCTCGGGATAGTTGAATGTCATGCGCACGAGCGGCCGGCCAATCGCGTCGCGATAGGTCGGATCAAGGTCGAGATAGTTGTTGCGATGCGCGTAGCTGGTGCCGTGAATGGAGAGCGGGAACCAGTGATTGTACCATTGCGCCGTGGCTTCCTTCCACGCCGCGCCCCAGCGTGGCGTGCCGGGCGGCGTCGCGCGCACCTGAATCGGACGCCCGCCGCTGACCGTCGGCGAAATATATCCGCCGCCGAAAAAGCCGAGCGGGCCGTGATCGAAATTGTCGCCCTGAAAGTCGTCGACGACGGCGGGCGAAACGCCGGTGCCAATGAAGGGATTGATCTCCTCGTCCACGAAGACGCCAACGGCCGAATTGGTCTGGTAGCAATAATTCTTGCCGATGACGCCCTCGCCCGTCGCGGGATCGTAGGGCTTGCCGATGCCGGCCAGACGCATCAGCAGAACATTGTTGAAGGGATAGGCGCACAGCACGACCATCTCGGCCGGCTGCTCGACTTCCTCGCCCGTGCGGCGGTCGATATAGACGACGCCGCGCACGCGTCGCGACTGCGCGTCGTAGTTGAGGCTCTTCACGTAAGACAGGGTCCGCAACTCGAATTTCGGATCGCGGAACAGCACGGGGTGCAGGCAGATGTTGGGGCTCGCCTTGGCGTTGGCCTCGCAGCCGAAATATTCGCAGTGGCCGCAATACTGGCATTGGCCGATCGCGCAGCCCTCCGGATTCGTGTAGGGCGCGCTGGAGTTGGACGCCGGCGTGGGAAACGGATGCAGTCCCAGTTCGCGCGCCGCCTTGGTCAGCATCAGCCCCGCCTGCGACATGATCAGCGGCTTGTTGGGATATTCATCGGATCGTGGCCCCTCGAACGGGTTGCCGCCCTCGACGATCCTGCCCTTGAGATTGCCCGCCTTGCCCGACGTGCCGCAGAGTTTCTCGAAGCGGTCGTAATGCGGCTCCAGATCGTCGTAGGTGACGCCCCAGTCCTGCAATTGCAGTTCGGCGGGTATGGCGTCGCGGCCGTAGCGCTCCCGCAAGTGGCTGCGCAGCACGAATTCGCTCGGCGTGAAACGCCACGTGATGCCATTCCAGTGCGAGCCGGCGCCGCCGACGTTGTCGCCCAGCGAAAACACGTCCCAACGACGCATGGGCAGCGCGGTGTCGCCCGGCGCGTTGCGCATGGTCAGCGTTTCCGTCGCCGTGTCGAGCATGAGCCCGTTGCGCACGCGCACCTTCAGCTCGTCGCGGATATAGGGAAACACGAAATCCTCGGCGGGCGTTCGCTCGGCGCCGCGCTCGAGCGCGACTACGTTCAGTCCCGCCTTCGTCAGTTCACGGGCCATGATCGAGCCCGACCATCCCAGACCGACGATCACAACGTCGACCGATTTCATTACCTTGGCCATGACGTCCCCCGTCAGATGAAGTCGGCGATGGATTGCGGTTCGATGTTGAGTTTCTTGCCGCGGTATTGCTCCGCTGTCCGCGCGTAGGTGGCCGGCAATCCGGGGTAGCCGATCATGCGCCACGACGCCTTGTCGCGATTGCCGCCATGGATGGGGTCGGCGAAAAAGCCCTCCATGGCCGACGCGTAAAGCGCCTCGAAAAACATCTTCGAGGCAAAGTCGGGAAATTGCGCTTGCCCGCTTTCCATCGCCTTCATAGCGGCCTCGCGGTCGGTGGGCGACAGACGGTCGAAATCCTTGCCGAAGGTCTTGCGGGCGTAGGCGTTGGCGGCCTTGATTCCGGCCGCGAAAAACTCGCGCGGCGTCAGCGGCAACTGGTAGCCCTGCTCGGGCTTGCCGGGCATGAAGGGCCCGGCGCGATAAAGCCGCGCGCCATTGCCCCAGGCGCCGGCGAGCTGCCTGTCCATGAATGTCACCAGACCGCATTCGCTGCCGGACGGCGAAAGCTTGTCGGCGGGGATCAGCGTATCGAAGGCCGCGGTGAAGAATGCCGCCTCGGCGGCGGTCAGGGCCAGCAGCGGCTCGTTCGGCGCGACTTGCTTGGCAGCAGCTGTGACAGCGGGCGCCGGAGTTTGAGCTTGCGCCGCCCCGCCTGTCAGCGCGGCCGCCGCGCCAGCGCCAGCGACGCCGGCTCCCTTCAAGAATCCGCGCCGCGGTATGGCCTGATCCGCCATGTCATCCTCCCTGACGGGCCGCTTGGCGCGGCCCTTGGATGAAGCATCCGACTGTTTGGCGGCGAAGGCAAGCGTGCGCCAGCAGCGAGACGGTCAAACAGCGGATGTCAGGAAGGTTGGTAGCAGAGGAGGGACTCGAACCCCCGACCCCAGGATTATGATTCCCGTGCTCTAGCCAGCTGAGCTACTCTGCCCCGATCGCGGAAAGCGCGTAAACGCGCGTCGCGAGGACGGTGGGGGTATAGGGGCAGCGCTCTCGGCCTGTCAAGGATCGCGCGCCGCCAATCGGCGCTACTTGCGGCGCAGCCGCGTGAGCGTGAACAATTTCAGCGGCGCCACGGGACGACGCTCCAGCAATTCGATGTCGTCGCGGGCCGCGATCCAGTCGCCAAGCACCGCCCACGGAAAGCGCGGGTTCCAGCCAAGGCGATCCGAATATTTGCCGAGCCAGCGCTCGACGACCTCGACCACGCCGCTTTCGGCGCCGATGTGATTGACGAGCACGATCTCGCCGCCCGGCTTCACGACGCGCGCGACCTCGTCGAGCATGCGGCGGGGATCGGGCACAACCGTCAGCACATAGGGCGCGACCACCGCGTCGAAGTCGCCGTCGGCGAACTCGAGATTCATGGCGTCCATGACCAGCAGGGCCTCGACGTGGCTCAAGCCGAGCTCGGCGACGCGCTTGCGGGCGATTTCAAGCATGGGGCCGGACAGATCGACGCCCACGAGATCGATATCGGAACGGAACATCGGCAATTCGAGCCCCGTGCCGATGCCGACATCCAGAATGCGGCCACCCAGCCGGTTGATCGCCGCCGCCGCCGCCTTGCGGCCGGGGCGCATCACCAGCGCGAAGGCCGCGTCATAAAACGGCGCCCAGCGCGCATAGGCGCTCTCGACGTCAGCGTTGGAAATCGCCGGGGCAACCATCATGCGACCACGGCCTGACGGGCGGCGGGATGGGTGGCGCGAATGAAGCCGCCGCCGAGCACGCGGGCGTCGGGCTCGGCGGTTTCATAGAAGACGCAGGCCTGTCCGGGGGCGACGCCCTCCTCGCCGGCGTAAAGCTCCACCTCCGCCGCGCCGTTGGCGCGGGCGAACAGGCGCGCGCGCGTCGGCGGTCGGGTCGATCGCATGCGCGCGGCGATTTCCACGCCCTCGGCGGGCAGGTCGCCGAAGGCGCCCGGACCAATCCAGTTCACGTCGCGCAACTCGACGAGCGTCGTGGCGAGCGCCTGGCGCGGCCCGACGATGACGCGCTTGCGTTCGGCGTCGAGGCGCAACACGTAGAGCGGCGCGCCGCCGCCCTGATCGGCGACGCCAAGCCCCTTCCGCTGGCCGACGGTGTATCGCATCAGACCAGCGTGACGGCCGAGCACGCGGCCGTCGAGATGGACGATCTCGCCCGGTTCGGCGGCGTTGGGCGCCAGCTTCTGCACGATGTCGGTGTAGCGCCCCTCGGGCACGAAGCAGATGTCCTGACTGTCGGGCTTGTCGGCGACGTCCAGCCCGAACTCGCGCGCAAATTCGCGCACGGCGCTCTTGGGCAGGTCGCCCAGCGGAAAACGCAGCATGTCGAGTTGCGCGCGCGTGGTGGCGAACAGAAAATAACTCTGGTCGCGATCCGCGTCGGCGGCGCGGTAAAGGGCGCGACCGCCGTCGGGCGCGGGTCGCGAAGCTATGTAGTGGCCCGTCGCCAGCACGTCCGCCCCGAGGTCGCGCGCCGTGTCGAACAGGTCGGCGAACTTGATGTGCTGGTTGCAGGCGACGCAGGGAATGGGCGTTTCGCCGGCGACGTAGCTGCGCGCGAAGGGATCGATCACCTTCTCGCGGAACTTGCTCTCGTAATCGAGCACATAGTGGGGAATGCCAAGGCGCGCCGCGACGGCGCGCGCGTCGGCAATATCCTGCCCGGCGCAGCAGGAACCCTTGCGATGGGTGGCCGCGCCGTGATCGTAGAGTTGCAGGGTCACGCCGACCACGTCATAGCCATCGCGGCGCAGCAGGGCGGCGACCACGGATGAGTCAACGCCGCCCGACATGGCGACGACCACGCGGGTCTGGCCGGGCTCCTTGTGGAAGCCCAGCGAATTGGCGACGCGGCCGGATTCGAGCGGCCGGGCGCCGGATTGAATGTCCATCATTGCCGGCATGACCTGTTCCCCAGTCGGCAGAAAACGCATTTGGCGGGCGATTGCAACTGTTGGCGCGGCCGCCACCGCGCGCGACCGCCGGACAAGGCTCCCGTCCGTTATGGTTAACGCTTGATGGACGCCTGTGCCGAACGTGGACGAAAGCGGCCGAATCCTAATAAAATCAAAATAAATCAAGGTATTTTAGGCGATATCACGCTCCACTTGCGGCAACTCACTTAGCCAAATTTTAAAGGCGCGGGCGTAGTCTGATTTTCAACGCCAGTCAGTAGAGTAGTGAGTAAGCACCATGGCCGAACCCCAACGCCCGAGGGTAAAATACGTGATTGGGCCCGATGGCAGCCCCCTGACCATCGCCGATCTGCCCCCCACGGGCACGAAGCGCTGGGTCATTCGCCGCAAGGCGGAAGTCGTCGCGGCCGTGCGTGGCGGACTTCTCTCGCTCGACGAGGCGTGCAGCCGTTATACGCTGACCGTCGATGAATTCCTGAGCTGGCAGATGTCGATCGATCAACATGGCCTCGCCGGCCTGCGCACGACGCGCATCCAGCAATATCGCCAGTAACAGTCAAATTCACGATCAAACGACTTGCTCGCCGGCCCTCGTGGCCGGCGTTGTCGTTGCGGGGCGCCGGTTCAGTGCGATCCGGGCGGCGGTTTCAGGCCCCGCGTATTCTTGCCAAGTTGCGACCGCTCGAACAGCACGATCACGGGAATGGCGAGCGCCAGCGGCAACAGCAGGTAGAAAAGCCGCCATACGAGCAGGGCCGCGAAGACGGCCGAGGCGGGCACCTGCGGCATGATCGCGAGGAACACAGCCTCCATCACCCCCACCCCACCCGGCACTTGCGACAGAAGTCCGGCCGAAAAAGACAGGAGAAAGGCGCCCAGCACGATATGCGGCCCCGGATTCGACTCCCAGGGCAGCGCGAAATAGATGATTCCCGCGGCGCCCATGAGCTCCAGCGGGGCGGCCAGATACTGGCGGATGACGATGGGCATGCCCGGATAGACCAGCCGGAACTCGCCGATCCTCAGGGGACGCAGCTTCAGCCAGGCGCCAAGCGTGTACAGCATGCAGAAGGCGATCATCGCCACGCCGATCATGCGCGCCGCGATCGGGTTGACGGCGAAATGCCGAGACAGGGAGCTGAGCGGCTCCAGAATATGCGGCTCCAGCAGCAGCACGACGCCCATCAGGAGGATCGTGCCAAAAGCGAAGGTAAAGGAACAAAGCGCCACGAGCACCGCGACTTCCGTCGCCGTGAGTCCCTTGGCGGTATAGGCGCGCAACCGCACCATGCCACCCGAAAAAACAGACGCCCCGATATTATGGGACAGGGCGTAGGTGACGAAGGAACAGGTCGCCACGTATAAAAAGGAGATTCCCGCCTGCTTGCGCAGATGGATCAGCGCGATGCGGTCGTACCAGGCGAGCGCGGCATAGGCGGCCAGCGTGGAAATAAACGCCAGTCCGTAGGCGTGAGGCGGGATCGCCGCCAGCTTGGCGCCGATGACGCCGGCGATGATCTTGATGCTGGACCACAAGTCGCTGGTTGCGAGCAAGGCGCGGGTCGCCTGATCCTTGGCGGCCTCGGACTTCAGCTTCTCGTAAAGCAGCTGGACGGACATGACGACCGCCACGAGCCCCAGAAGCGGCCAGAAATAATCGAGATACCGCTTCATTCAGTTCCGCCAGAATGCGCCCCGCCCGGATCGAACGCGCTTTCCCTGCACGATGGCCGCGCGTGGCGCAAGGCCACGGCGGGGAAAACCGCGCGCTTACTTACGCGCGGCGCGCGATATCGGTCGGTCAGGCGCCCAGCGGGCGCATCCCGATCATGTTCGGGTCGAGCCTTTCCCGGACGGCCTCGATGACGCGCTCGGTCTTGTCGCGGCCCTCGAGGCTCTGCGCCTTGGCCACCTCTTCCAGCGCCTCGGCGTGGAGCGCCTTGGCTTCCTCGAGCTGCCCGCGCAATTCGTCAACCGAATGCTTCAGGTTGTCCCGGCGCCCACGGGCGGCGCGCGCATAGGTGGAATAGGCGAAATGCGTCGGGTTGGAATTGCCCGAACGCTGTTCCTCGGTGGCGATTTCGCGATCAAGATCGCCGGCCATGCGGGTGAATTCCGCGATCATCGCCTCGATCTGGGCGACCCGACGACGCCTGTCCTCGGCCTGGAACCGCTTCAGGCGAATGAGTGTATCCCGCGACTTCATTACTCGTTACTCCGTCACGCAGGTTGAATTCAAATCCTCGCCGGCCGAGGAGCCGGTCGAGGCGCGTAGCGCTTCCGCGAGACGGATTCACCATGAACGAGGGAGGTTTCCCTTTCCTTACCGGGATCGGCGACTCCCCGAGGATTCGCCCGGGCGCGATCGACCGCCCGCTGATTCGCCCGCGATTTGCGAACGCCGTTAATAATTTCTTGTCGGATCGCCGTCAGGATGTCCGAGGCGATCGAACAGGCTGGCCGAGCGCGAAAAGGCCCCTAAATCGCCCCCTTGAGTCACATGAATCACTTGTCAACGTTTCTTAATGTGATGGTTCAAGAAGACAAATTCGCGATTGCCAATGTTTTTCAGCATTTTTGGCGAATTTGGACCTTATTTTAGCCAAGGCCTTGCCGAAGCGAATCAGACTTTGTTAACGATTGAGCGTTAAGGTTACTCAGCCGGAAATTATTTGGGCAGCCGCCCTGGTCATGGCCGCGTGGCTTGCCGTCGGATGGACGGTTTCGATCGTTGCGGCCGTGTGAAAACGCGGCAAGGTGGGGACACACATGCGCGTACTTTTGATCGAGGATGACAGCGCGACGGCGCAGAGCATCGAACTGATGCTGAAATCCGAGAATTTCAATGTCTACACGACCGATCTCGGCGAGGAAGGCATCGACCTCGGCAAGCTCTACGATTACGACATCATCCTGCTGGACCTGAACCTGCCGGACATGTCGGGCTACGAGGTGCTTCGCACCTTGCGCGTCGCCAAGGTCAAGACGCCAATCCTCATCCTCTCGGGCCTCGCGGGCATCGAGGACAAGGTCAAGGGCCTCGGCTTCGGCGCCGACGACTATCTGACCAAGCCCTTCCACAAGGACGAACTGGTGGCGCGCATTCACGCCATCGTCCGCCGCTCCAAGGGGCACGCGCAGTCGGTCATCACGACCGGCGATCTGGTCGTCAATCTCGATCAGAAGACCGTCGAGGTCGGCGGCGTGCGGGTCCATCTGACCGGCAAGGAATATCAGATGCTGGAGCTGCTTTCCCTGCGCAAGGGAACGACGCTCACCAAGGAAATGTTCCTGAACCACCTTTACGGCGGCATGGACGAGCCCGAGCTCAAGATCATCGACGTGTTCATCTGCAAGCTGCGCAAGAAGCTCGCGAACGCGAGCCAGGGCCGCAACTACATCGAAACGGTCTGGGGTCGCGGCTACGTGCTGCGCGAGCCTTCAGAGAACGACGAGCGCATCACCGCTTGAAACGACGCGGGCGCGTTCGTCGCGCCCGCGGTCAATACCCAGCGAGCAAGGAATTCAGGCTCGTTCGGCGAATTCAGCGGCCGCCATGGCGTGCGGCCCGTCGCGGTGGACATAGAGCATTGGCGCCGCCGGTGCCGGGATCCAACCGCCCTCCCCGCCCAGCAGCGCCTCCGTCGAACCCAGGATCAGAAATCCGTCCTTGCGCACGACGCGCGACAGACGCGCGAGGATGTCGTTGCGGGTTTGCTGGTCGAAATAGATCAGCACGTTGCGACAGAACACCACGTCGCAGGGCCCGCGGTCCTCGAATGAATTCAGCAGATTGAAATTCGAGAAGGCCACCTTGGAGCGCAAGTGTTCCGCGATGCGCCAGTTCTCTCCCTCGCGGCTGAAGTACCGCAGAAGGAAATTGGCGGGCATGCCGCGCTGAACCTCGAACTGGTTGTAAAGCCCGTTGCGCGCCGCCTCGATCGCCTTGCGGGAAATATCGCTGGCTTGCAGCATCATGCGCCATCCCGTCAGCCGCGGCGCGAACTGATCAATGGTCATGGCGAGCGAATAGGGCTCCTGCCCGGTCGAACAGGCCGTGCACCAGATTCTCACGGCCCGCTGTTCGGCGCGCGCTTGCAGCAGGTAGGGCAGGATGTGGGCGCCGAACAGATCGAAAGGCGCGCGATCGCGAAAGAAGAAGGTTTCGTTGGTCGCCAGGGCGTCGATGACCTCCGCGAGAAGCGCCGGCTGGCTCTCGCTCATGAGCATGTGGATCATGGTCGCGACCGAATCGAACCCATTGGCGCGCGCGAGCGGCATCAGTCGCGATTCAATGATGAACTTCTTCTCGGGATCGATGACGATCCCGGTCAGTTCCTTGATCAGGCCGGAGAGTTTTCCAAAGGCGGCGATCAAGCGGCCCTCCCCGGCTTGATGCCCCGTATCAGGGAGCCAATCGCGGGCGCGATCTGATCGAGCGGCATTACCGCGGCCGCGAGGCCGGCCACGGCCACCGCGCGCGGCATGCCCCAGACAACGCTGGACGCCTCGTCCTGCGCGATGACGGCGCCGCCCGCGTCGACGATGGCGCGCGAGCCCGCCAGGCCATCGGAGCCCATGCCCGTCAACACGACGCCAAGCGCGCCCGGACCGAAGGACTGAGCGGCGGATCGGAACAGCACGTCGACAGCCGGCTTGCAGAAGTTTTCTGGCGGGCTGTCGCTATGCACGATGACCGGCGTCTCGCCCATGCGCAGAACACGCATGTGCACGTTGCCGGGCGCGAAATAGATGATGCCGGGCTTGGCCTGCTCGCCATGCTGGGCGGCGTGCGCGTCGAGCTTCGTCACCCGGGCGATGTTGGAAGTGACCAAGGTCGTGAAATCGGCTGGCACATGCAGCACGACGAATACGGGAACCGAGCCGAGATGCGGCGCGAGCGCCTCCAGCACGGAGGCTAGCGCCTGCGGCCCACCCGTCGAGGCGCCAATGAAGATCGCGCGCGGCGAGCAAGGCGCGAAACGCCGCAGCGAAAACGGCGAGGCGGAATTACGCGCCCCGATCGCGACCCGCGCATTCGGCGCCGCGGGCGTCGGGCCTTGGCCGGGCGCGTTCGCTAGGGGCATGAGTTCCGTCTGTGGCTGGAGTAAAGGCGATTGGCGGCTCGTCAGATCAGGCCGATTTCCTGCAACTTGGATTGCACGATCTGCCGATCGAACGGCTTCATGATGTATTCATCGGCGCCCGCGTGCATGGCGCGCGCGATATGGGCGACGTCGTTTTCCGTGGTGCAGAAAATCACCTTCGGATTGGCGCCGTTGGGCAGACGCCGCAATTCCTTGAGGAACTCGAAGCCGTCCATGACCGGCATGTTCCAGTCGAGAAGAATGGCGTCGGGCATTTCCGTCGCGCAGGCCGCCAGCGCGTGACGTCCATCCTCCGCCTCGGAAGTCTGGAAGCGCATTCCGTCGAGAATGCGACGGGTCACCTTACGCATGACGGCGGAATCATCGACGATCAATATCTGCTTCACAATCGACCTCCAGGAGCTGCGGCAATTCTGGGCGTGGACTTGGGGCGGGCGGTCCCGTCGAACTCGAACAGGCGATCGAGTTCGAGAACGGAAAGGATGCCCTCGTCAAAACGTAAAACGGCGCCGGTGACGCCCAATCGCGACCCCGAGAGATGTGGAGGCGCGAGAATGCGGTCGGCCTCCGAGACGGAAATCACGTCGCCAACCTCGTCGACGACAAGCGCGATGCTTTCGCCCAGATGCTCGATGCCGATGGCGAGCGCCGGACCGATGTCGCCGATATCGGGCATGCCCAGGCGCAGGCGCAGGCTGACGACCGTGACGATCTTGCCGCGCAAATTCGCGAGGCCGATGACCTCGCGCGGGCCGCAGGGAACCGGGGTGATGCGCGCGATGCGCACGATCGTGTGCACGCACTCGACGGGCAAACCCAACCGCTCGCCGCCGGCGACCACGGTGAAAATGCGCATCTCGCGCGGGGGCGCCGCGGCGGGCGCGCGCGCGCGCGAGGATGTTCGCATCAATTCGGGAAGGCTCATGCCGCCACCTTCGAAATGACGCGCGTTTCAAGCGCGTGGAAATTGAAGGCGCCGCCGTCGAGCGCCTCGCTCAGCGCCGCCAGCAGCGCGCCACGATCGAACTTGCCGACGGCGGCGCGCATGCCAGCCGCGCTCGCCGCCGCGGTCACCGCCGGCGCCGCGTGAGCCGCCATGGCGATGATGGGCATGTCGCGCCGCCGCGAGTCCTCGAACAGGGCGCGCGCGAAGGAGTAGCCGTCCATGTCGGGCATGTCGGTGTCGGTGACGACCACGTCGAACTGCGCGCCCTTGTCGAACAGCTCGAGCGCTTCCGCGGCCGAGCCGGCCGTCGACACTTCGTAGCCGGCCGCCGATACGATGGGCGACAGCATGTCGCGGAAGAAGAGCTTGTCGTCGACGATGAGCACGGAGAAGCGCCGCGTATGCCCGCGCGAGAAGGCGCCGGGGCGCGCGAGCCGCATGAAATAGGCGATATCCAGTATTTCGGCCGGCTCACCATTGATCGTGGTCGAGCCGATGACGCTTTCGCTTTCGCCGGCGATCTCGATTTCGAGCTCTTCCTCGACGATGTCGACGATTTCCGACACGAGAAGCCCCATGGGCTCGCCGCCAACGCCAATCACCAGCACCGGCTGCACGCCGCCCGGCATGGTCGCCACCATGTCGTCGGATGGACTGATCAATGGCATCAGGCGGCCCTGATGCGTCATCATGCGCTTGCCATCGGAGACGAAGATTTCCTCGGATCGCACGCTTTCGATGCGCGAGATGATCGACAGCGGCGCCGCCTTGAGCGCGCCCGGACCGGCGCGGAACACGATGAGGCGCATCGGCTCGCGCGGCATGACGAAGGGCGGTTGCGTGGGCGCGACGCTGAATTCGTTGGAGTTGTCGAGCCCCAGCGTCTTGGCGAGCCCCGGCGGATCGAGAATGAGCACGACCGAGCCGTCGCCGAGAATCGTGTTGCCCGAAAAGGCCGGCAGGCCGGCCAGCGATTGTCCCAGCGGCTTCACGACGATTTCCTGCACGTCGTTGACGCCGTCGACGACGATGCCGAAATTCAGCGATCCCACGCGCATGATCACCACGAGTTGGTCCACGCCGGGGCGCGCGGGGCTCGATTCAAAGCCGAGAAAGCGGCCGAGATCGGCGATGGGCAAGACCTGATCGCGCAGGCGCAGCACCAGCGCGCCCTGCACGTTGTCGACGCGGGCGCCGTCCTCCGACACGCCAACCGCCTCGACGACCGCGTGCTGCGGCAGCGCGAAGCGATGACCATGCGATTCGATGATGAGCGCGGGCGCGATGGCCAACGTCAGCGGAATCTTGAGCGAGAAGGTGGTTCCGCGACCCATCGTCGTCGACAGGGAAATCGTGCCGCCGATGGATTCGATGTTCTCGCGCACGACGTCCATGCCGACGCCGCGACCGGAGATGCTGGTGACGCGCGTGGCGGTCGAGAAGCCCGCGGCGAAAATGAACCGACACACGGCGTCATTCGTCATGCGGGCGATTTCGTCGGCGGGCGCGAGGCCAAGCGCGGTCGCCTTGGCGCGAATGCGCTCGACGTCGAGGCCCTTGCCGTCGTCGGAAATCTCGATGTTGATATGGCCGGTTTCATGCGACGCGCGCACGAGTATCTTGCCGATCTCGGGCTTGCCGGCGGCGCGGCGCTCCTCGGGCGTCTCGATGCCATGGTCGGCGCAGTTGCGGACCATGTGCGTCAGCGGATCGCGAATGAGCTCGATCAACTGGCGATCAAGCTCGGTGTCGGACCCCTCGGCGACGAGCGACATCTTCTTGTCGAGCTCGGCGGCGAGTTCGCGCACGAGGCGCGGCAGGTTCGAAAACAGTCGACCGATGGGCTGCATGCGCGCGCGCATGACGCTGTCCTGCAAGTCCGTGGTCAGCGAGGACAATTGCTGGAGCGGATTCTTGAGCGCCTCGTCGTCGTCGTGGCGGGTGATTTCGAGCAACTGATTGCGCGTCAGCACCAGCTCCGACACGAGCGCCATGATGCGTTCGAGCGCGCCGACCGCGACGCGAATGGTGGCGGGCGCGGCGGCGGGCTTGGGAGCCGCGGTCTCCGCCGTGACGGGCGCGGCGCTGGCGACGGCGGCGACGGGCGCTTGCTCGACAGGCTCGTCCAGCGGAGCGGCGATCGACATGGGGTCGACGTTGTCGCCCACGAAGTGACGTTCCTCGCCGTCGGAAACTTCCATCTCGATGGCGGTGATGAGGTCCGTGTCCGAGCCGTCCGGCTCCTGCGCGCTGCGCTCGAGTTCGGCGAGGATCAGCCGCACGCGGTCAATCGCGGCAAGTATCAGGGAGACCCTTTCATGGGTCGGCTCGGAGCCGTCGCGCAGCTTGCCCAGCAAGGTTTCGGCCGAGTGGGCGATGTTGGCCAGCCGCGGCAGGCCGAGAAACCCGCAAGTGCCCTTGATCGTGTGCACGAGCCGGAAAATCGACGCGATGATGCGCGCGTCGCCGGGCTCCTGCTCGAACTGCACGAGCTGGGCGGCGACCGAATCGAGCTGGTCGCTGGTTTCGGCGAGAAAATCCTTGAGAATATCGTCCATCTAACCAGCCCGTTCCGTCGCGGCGGGGCCGCGACGTCAACCGATCGGTAGAATGGACTCAAGGAGTTAAGGGAGGCTTTCTTTCAGGCCCCAATCCGGCCTCAGGCGGCCGCCTCGACCGCGGCGACGGGCGCGGCGCGCAGTTCGATGCCCTCGGGCGTGACCTCGACGGTGACGTCCATGCCCGACGCGCGCGCCACAAGGCCGGTGTAGTAGGCCTGGATGCCGTGCGCGTCGACATTGTCGGACTCGGGCGTGCCCGCCAGAAGCGCGGGAACATGATGCGCGAGGCGGGCGTTCGCGCCCTTGGCGCTGACGGAGATGCGCGCGTTCTCGTCCTGCCCCTCGATGGTCACGGTGATGACGCCGCCGCGCGAAATCGCGGCGCCGGCGATCAGGCACAGATTGAGCGCGACCTTCACCTTGTTCTTGGCGAGCAGCACGCGCGCGGCGTTCCATTCGAATTTCGTGCGGTCGTCGGCGAGCAGGTTGCGCGCCACCTGTTCGGCGTCGCCGGTGTCGATGAGCGCGCCCGCCGAGCCCGCCGCGCCGAAGGCGAGGCGGCAAAACTGCAAGCGGCCCGACGCCGTCTTGGCGCTTTTCTTGATGAGGTCGATGGCGAAGGCGCGCATATCGGCGTCCTTTTCGTCCTCGAGCACTTCCAGCCCGTTGACGATGGCGCCCACGGGGCTGATCACGTCGTGGCACACGCGGGAGCAAAGCAGGGCGGCGAGGTCGAGGGCGTCGAGCGCGAAAACCGACATGGGCGTCATCCAGATTGGGAGCTTTGCTGTCGCTGCTCCGGGTTGAACATACAGCGCGCCAGCGACGCGACATCATTTCGACGCGACTGGCATGCACGCATTGCAACGGGAGCGCTTCGAACGCCGCGCGAATCACCGCGCGTTGAACATGCCGAATTCATAGCGCGCCCGCCGTTCGACGCAAGATCGCGCCGCTCGACAAAACACTTGTGGAAGAAGTGCCACGACGGAGGTTAAGCGTTGGTTTACCTCGCGCCCGTCTAGCTAGGTCGCCTTCGCATTTCCGGCGGGGATGCTATGGTCGACCCGGTCATGAACGTTTTACAACACAGAGGCGACGACAGGGACGAGATCGGGGAGGCGTTCGGAGCCATCGCGCTCACGGCCGGCCTCGCGATCATGGAAACGCGTCAGTCAAGCTTCCGCACCCGCCGCAAATCCGACGAAAGCCCTGTCACCGAGGCCGACGAACGCGCCGAGGAGATCATCCTGGAACGGCTGGCGTCCCTGTTGCCGGGCGTCCCCGTGATCGCCGAGGAGTCGGTTTCGCGCGGATCGATTCCCGCGACGCCAGCCGCTTTCATCCTCGTCGATCCGCTGGACGGCACGCGCGAGTTTCTCGCCGGCCATAATGATTTCACCGTCAATATCGCGCTGGTGCGCGATGGGGCGCCCGTGGCGGGCGCGGTTTTCGCTCCGGCGATGGATCGCCTCTGGTTCTCGGGCCGCGAGGCCTTTTGCGCGCCGGCGCATCCGGGCGACGCGCTGCCGCCTGGCGAGGATCGGCGGTTGATCCGGGCGCGCCGCGCGCCATCACGCGATCTCGTGGCTCTGATCAGCCGCTCGCATCTGGACGACCGATCGCTCGACGCGCTCGCTCGCCTGCCCGTCGCCGAGCGCCGCCCCATGGGCTCATCGATCAAGTTCTGCCTGATCGCCGAGGGCGAGGCGGACATCTATCCGCGGTTTGGGCCGACGATGGAATGGGACACCGCCGCCGGCGACGCGATCCTGCGGGCCGCGGGCGGCATGGTGCTGGGCGAGGACGGCGCGCCGTTGCGCTACGGTCGCGCGACGCGCCGTTTTTACAATGACGGCTTTATCGCCTGGGGCGATCCGGCGGCCGCCGCCGCCTTCGAGGCCAGCGGCGTGAAGCTCTGACGCGGGGCGCGACCCGTCGGCTTAACCATTGATTAACCCTGTTGCGCGAGGTTTCCTCGTTCGAGGGATGACATCGCACGGCCACGCCCGCGCCTTCGCTTCGCCACGGTCGGGGGCGAGGTTGATAACTCGACAGGCTCATCACGGAGAGGACCGCCATGACTAGCATGAACCGCAGGACAGCGATGATCGGCCTTGGCGCCGTCGCCGGCGGCGCTGGCGTTTCGGGGCTACCCGCGCTGGCCCAGGGCGCGCGACCGCAGAAATTCGAGACCGGCCAACTGGTCGACAGCGGCCATCAGTTCTTTGGCGCCATCTCGCGCGGTCTGGCCCAGGCCATTGAAAGCGCAAGCAAACGCTGGGGCCAGCCCAACGCCTACATCCTGGGCCAGGAGGCTTCCGGCGCCTTCGTGGCCGGTGCCCGGTTCGGCGAGGGCGTCATGTACACCCGCAACGCCGGCGACAAGAAAGTTTACTGGCAGGGCCCATCGCTTGGCTTCGACGCGGGCGCGGACGGCGATCGCACGATGATGCTGGTCTATAATCTGCCGGCCGTGGACGCGATTTTCCGTCGCTATGGCGGGATCAACGGCTCCGCCTATCTCGTCGGCGGCTTTGGCTTCACCGCGCTCACCGCCGACAATATCGTCGTCGTGCCGATCCGCTCGGGCGTCGGAGCCCGCCTCGGCGTTAACCTTGGCTACCTTAAATTCACCCCCCAATCGACCTGGAACCCCTTCTAGGCGGGGTTTTCGGGGCGCCCGGCTTTGATTTAAAACGCCGCGCGTGCCATGATTATAGCTCGCTAGGCGACGGACCGGCTGGGTCGTTTTGATCGAAAACGGGATCTATTTCGCGCTGGGGTTCCTGGCTTCGGGCCTCCTCGCGCTTTTGTTCCTGCCGGCCTTCTGGCGGCGGGCGCTTCGGCTGTCGACGCGACGGCTCGAAATGCAACTGCCCCTGTCGATGACCGAAATCGTCGCGGAGCGCGATCAGTTGCGCGCGGAATTCGCGCTCGAACAACGCCGCATCGAAAAACATGTCGAGGATTTGTCGGACGCGCGCGCCCGCGACATGGCCGAGCTCGGACGCCGCGCGACGCATATCGCCACGCTCGAAGCCGAACTCGTCGAAACCTGGCATCAGAGCGAATTGCGCGCCGAGCGACTCGCCGCGCTGGGCGCCGATCTCATCAACCAGCAGGCGGAACTGGGCGTCGCCCACCAATTGCTCTGGGACGCGGAAGGACGGCTCGGCGTCAGGACGCGCGAATTCGCCGCGCTCGCCGACAAGCATCGCGCTCTGGCCGATCTCGCCGAGGAACGGCGCGGCGCCATCGCGGCGCTTGAGACACGGATCATCGGGCACGAAGCCGATAACGCCGAACTCGGGGGCGCGCTGGAGAGCCTCAAGCGCGACCATCAGGAACTGACTCGCGCCACGCTCGCCCTCGAGGACAAGAACGCGGCGGCGCGGGCCGACGCCGAGCGCGCGACGGCCGCGCGCGATCAGGCGCTCTCGCTTGTCAAGGACAACGTCGACCGGGCGCAGGAATTCGAGCGCCAGCATCGCGTCGAGCGCCGCGCGCGCCTACGGCTTGAAAGCGAACTGGCGACCCAGACAAGCGCGCTGGCAGCCGCGGAGGCCAGTCAGGCCGCGCTGCGGGAAGCTCACGCGGCGGAAATGGCGGCATTGCGCCACGCCGAGCGGGAACTGCTGCAAAACGTCGAAAACCTGCGCGCGCAAAACGCCGCGCTGGAAGGCGCGCTCGCCGCCGCGCGACGCGACGCGACGAACCTGCGCGCCGAACGCGTCGCGAACCTCCCGCCGCACGTCGATGGCGACGGTGAAACCGCCCTGCTTCGCCGCGCCATCGTCGATATCGGCGCGCGCGTCTCGCAGATGGTCGATCGAATGGAAGCGCCCGCCCCCGCGGCGCCGGC
The DNA here is from genome assembly GCA_903861645.1 of uncultured Hyphomicrobiales bacterium. GTDB lineage: Bacteria > Pseudomonadota > Alphaproteobacteria > Rhizobiales > Beijerinckiaceae > Terripilifer. Next base: position 60,170 of record CAIOVE010000098.1, on the reverse strand, counting down.
GAACGACGACAGCGCAATGGCCCGGCCGCTGGACGCTCCGCGCGGGGAAACACACGTCGGCGCGGCCGAGTAACGGCAAGTCCGTTACCGGTGGCGCAGGATCATCGGCATGCCGCCGCGCGGGCGCACCGTAATGCGCTGGACGGGCTCAACCTCATGGCCCGGCGCGAGATCGAACCGAAACCGCCTGAGCATGCTCGCCAGCAGGATGACCCCTTCGCGCATCGCGAAGCCCATGCCGATGCAGACCCGCGGCCCCGCGCCGAAGGGCAAGTAGGTGAAGCGGTCGATCGTGTCGCGCGCGCCCGGCATGAAGCGCTCGGGGACGAAATCATCCGGCCGCTCCCAAAGGGTACGATGACGTTGCAGCACCCAGGGCGAGACCACGATGGTTTCGCCGGCGCGGATGGCGTGGCCGGCGACCTCGTCCGGGCCGATGGCCTCGCGCGACAGGGTGGCCGCCGGCGGATAGAGCCGCAGCGCTTCCTCGAACGTGGCGCGCACGGCCACGAGGCGATCAATGGTTTCCGGCCCGCGAAAACCCTCGGCGAGAACGTCGTCAACCTCGGCCTCGACGCGCGCGCGCCATTCGGGCCGCTGGCTCAACAGATAGAGCGCCCAGGTGAGGCCAGCGGCGGTCGTCTCGTGACCCGCCCCGATAAAGGTCAGGATGTTGGCGTTGATCTCGGCCTCGGTCAGGCCCTCGCCGGTTTGCGGATCGCGCGCCGTCAGCAAGAGGCCGAGAAGGTCACGCGGACGCGGCGCGTCCGGACGATCATCGAGCGTCGCGCGACGTTCCGCCACGAGATCGGCGGTCGCCTCGGCGAAGAAACGCAATTCACGCGTGGTGTCGCGCTTGCCGACGCGCGGCGCCCATTTTGGCAGGCCAAGCACGTCAAAGGGATGCACCTGACCGATGCGGTCGAAATAGCGCGACATGGCGGTTGCGAAGTCGGAAGGGTCGCGCTTGAGGCCGGCGGGAAAAATGGTTCGCTGCAAGACTTCCAGCGTCACGCGCGACATTTCGGCGGAAACATCTAGCCGACGCCCCTCGCGCAACGGCGCCCAGCGCGCGGTCAGCCATTCGGCGCATTCGATCATCGCCGGCTCGAAGGTCTCGACGACGCGCGGCGTGAACAGCGGCGCGAGCGCGCGGCGTTGCGCGCGCCATTCGTCGCCCTCCGCGGTCAGCAATCCATTGCCGAGGCCCGGCGACAGCACGCGCAGTTGCAGCGCGTCCTTGCGGTAATTGGCGACATTGTCGACGAAGACATGACGGATCGCGGCGGGATCGCTGATGACCGTCACCTTGCCCATGACGCCATCGGCGCGCACCACGGGCAGTTCAAAACTCTGCCGCGACCAGGTCGACAGAGGGTTCGTCCACATGCCCAGCAGAAAGCCGATGGGGCCGACGGGCTTGTCTGGTCGCCGCGGCGCCGCGGGCCGGAAGGACACCGGCGCGGGGGAAGGCGTGACTTCGGTCAGGCTCATGGACGGCTCCGGAATAACGCCTTCCCTTTACGCGCCACGACGACGGCGGGATCATGGCGAACGACGCGTCGGATTGTCACGCGGCGGCGGTGGCCTCTGGCGGAGTCCCTGGCAAGTCGGCTTTCCAGCGCAGCAGCGCGGCCTTGCCGCCCTCCGACAGGCCATAGACGCCGCGCTCGACGCGGGTGAACCATCCATAGACGTCGCGTTGCAGGATTTTCGGCGCGTCAGGCGACGCGCGCTTGAGGTCGCGCGGCCGGGCCGGACCGGCGGCCAGCGCCGCGGCGCAGGCCAGCGCCTGCTGGCGATAGGCGGTCATTTGCGGCAACCGCGTCGAGCCGCCCATGACCGGGTCGCCCTTGCGCTTGCGATGTTCATCGACAATGCGCGAGCGGCGCTTTTTATCGAGGCGCGGCCGCCACGGCGCGGGCTCGACCAGCGCCTCGACGCGGCCGCTCCCGAACACCGACAGAAGCCCGAAGCCGAGATAGCGGCACAATTTCTTGACGCGGGAATCATTCTCGCGTCCGCGACCGCGTTTCGACGCGCGCACCGCGAGCCAGACCTCGTCGCAGGCCGCGGTCCGTTCGACCGCCTGCAACACGAGCTCAAGCGTGAAGGTTTCCTTCAATTCGGCGATGACGACCGCGACCGGCTCGCCGCCATCAAGCGCGACAATATCGCAACCGCGAATCTCGCCCTTGGCCTCGAGGCCAAGACTCTCGAGAAACCGCTTCACCGGCGGATAAAGGGTCGTTTCCAGGGTCGGCTCCACGGCGCGCGCGATGGGGAATCGCTAATCGTGATTCGCGATCCTGTCGAGGCGGCGCGCGGGATTTACGTTTCCGGCGTCGCGCGCGCGCCGGGCGCGACGGGGATGCGCCGCAGGTTCATGCTGTATTTCTGGATGTTCACGTGTTCGCGCAAAAGCGACTCGGCGCGGGCGGACTCGCCGCCCTCGATCGCCTGCGCGATCTGGTGATGCTGACGATGGGCGAAATGCAGCGCGTCGAACATCTCCTGCAAATTCAGCTTGTCGAAGGCGATGGTGCGTGGCGAGGCGAAGGGCGTCCTGTTGACCCGCTCGATCAGGTCGCGAACCATGCGCAACTTCGACCCTTCGATGATCAGTTCATGGAAGCGCGCGTTCATGTCGCCATAGGCTTCCTCGTCGGCCTCGACGAGAAAACGCTTGGCGAAGATCGCGTCGCCGTCGTCGAGCAGGTCGCGAAAAGCGCGCGCGAGCGAGCGCGGCGCGCCCCGGTCGGCCAGCGCGCGCGCGGCCATGCCCTCCAGCGCGCCGCGCACGTCAACGGCCTCGACGATCTCCTCGATCGTGAAGGCGCGCACGGAGAAGCCGCGGGCGCCGGCCTCGACAAGCAGCCCCTCCTCCGCCAGGACGGGCAACGCCTGACGGATCGGCGTGCGTGATACGCCGAGCATTCCCGCCAGATCGGTCTCGGGCACCCGTTCGCCCGGCGCGAGACTGCCCTGGAGAATCATCTCCCGGATCGTCGTCAGCACGGGCGAGGGATTTTTCATGCGCGCCTTTTCTCCATCTCGGCGTCCGCCCGGCGCTGGAGCGACTGGCGCATCAGCAGTCCCGGCCGGTCGGAGCGAAAGCTCATCTCCCGATAGCCGGGCGGCTCGCTTTCGACAATGTCGGAAATCCAGGCGAGCGCCTCGACATCCTCCATGTAGGCGCTCGAAGAGGCCGCGTGGAAGAGCGCGCTGATATCGGCGTCATCGAGCGCGAAGTCGCGGCTGTTGAACCACCAGTAATGAATGGTGCTTTGCGTTTCGGGCGTGATGACGTGGGCGATGTTGACCCGGAAGGCCGCGCGCTCGCCATTTTCGGGCTCGGGAACGGAAATGGTCGCGTGCGCCACATGCAGGCCCGGCCCCACGTAACCAGCGTCCGACAAACGATCGACGGGGCGGTCGCCGAGTTTCATGGGTTCCGCGTAAATGCCTGGCGCGGGGGAGTTTTTCAGCTCGCGGCGCAGATAGACGCCATCGTCCCGCTCGGTCACGTCCATGGGCGCGGTCGCCCATTCCGGCGTGCCCACGGCGCCCGCGTGCAGAAACGAGAAATGCGTCTGATCGAGCAGGTTCTCGTGCATCGCCACGTAGTTGGTCCTGATCGGAAAGCAATCGCCCACCGTCGCCCATTCGGGATCGGACAACCAACTCGTATCGGGAATCGCGGCGGGATCGGCCTTGGCGCGGTCGCCCATCCAGATCCAGACGAGCGGCGCCTTCTCGACCACGGGATAGCTGTCGACGCGGATATTGCCGGGCGTGTTCGGCAGCGCGGGCACGTGTTCGCAGCGTCCCTCCGCGTTGTAGACCATGCCGTGATAACCGCAGACGACCTTGTCGCCCTCCAGCTTTCCCTTCGACAGGGGAAACGAGCGATGGCGGCAGCGATCGTGCAGCGCGACGATCGAGCCATCCTGCTTGCGATACAGCACCACGCGCGCGCCGAGCAGCGTGCGCGGCAGGAGCGCGCGGGAAAACTCACGCGACAGGCCGGCGACATACCAGGCGTCGCGCACCAGCGGCGTGGCGTGATCGGCGTGCTTCTGGAGCGGTCCTAGCGGGGTGACGGTCGCGAGGCTCATGGGGTTCCTCCTGATGGCGCCAGCGCTTTGCGGCGGACCACTCAGGATCCGTATCTCATAAATTGTATCCCGTAAATCAAAATTATCTGCAATAAATGACAAAATATAAGATTATAATCTTATATTGCATCCCAACAGGCGTGAAATAAAAACCGCCGCGCTTGCGCGCGGCGGCGGGGTCGCCGGATATGCGTTGGCGGCTCAGGCGCCGCGAACGGTGTCGATGAGCTTCAACGCGTCGGCGGGCACGGCGTCGCCACGCCACGCCACGTGTCCATCTGGACGCACGAGCACCAGCTTCTTTTCATAGACCGCGTTGACGTCCGGCTCGTCGATGGCCTCGACACGCAGCGGCACGCCGCGCGATTTCGCCGCCTCGACCAGCGCGGTCGCCTCGGGCGGATTGGCGCCGAGACGCAGCAACACAAAGCCCTTGCCGTAGAGATCAAGCGTCGAGCGGCCATCCTTCATCCACGCGTGTGGCGCGCGGCAACCCGCGTGCGACGACTGGATATACGTGTGCACGTCGAGCGGCGGCAGTGGCGACCCATCGCCAACGACGATCGGCGAGTTGTCATAGCGATAGCCGATGTGAATGCCGATGGTGTTCCACTCGGGCCACATCTGTTGTGTGTACCAGTCGCCATATTCCTTGCGCGCGGCGTCGCCCGCCGGGCCCGGCTCGAAGATCGCGGGCGGCGGCAACCGCTTGCGTGTTTCAAGCATGCGCGCGAGATTTTCCGCCGCCGTCCTGACGTTGCGCGCCGCCACAGGCTTGCGCTCCGTCTCGTAGGTGGCGAGCAGGTTCGGCCCGCCCCAGCCGCGGAACACGGCTTCGAGCTTCCACGCGATATCGACCGCTTCCTGCAGGCCGGTGTTCATGCCAAAGGCGCCGGTGGGCGACAACTGATGAGCGGAATCACCGACGAGGAAAATCCGCTTCGTGCCATATTCGTTGGCGACGAGTTCGCGGCGCGTCCACGGCATGGTCGAGATGAGCTCAATGTCGCAGGGGCCGCCGATGGCGCGGCGTATGGCGGCGACAAGCTCGTCGTCCGTCATCTTCGCGCGGCTCTGGCTGCCCACCAGCGAGAAGCGGAAATTCTCATAGCCATCGATGGCGACCAGCGTCGCCCACGTGCCCTCCGGCCCGATGAAGATGTAGCGATAACCGGTCTTGATGGTCTTCAGCTTGTCGAGATCGCGCGAGCGGAAAATGACGTTCGTGGTGTAGGTGAGCACCGCGTTGCCGGTCATGCCGATGCCGAGCTTCTCGCGGATCATGCTGCCGGCGCCGTCGCAGGCGACCATGTATTCCGCCTCCACCTCCTCGGTGGCGCCCGTGTTCACATCGCGGATCGTCGCGCGCACGCCCGCGTCGCCTTCGGTGAAGTCGGCGAGTTCGGTGAAGTAGCGCAGATCGACGGACGGGAAACTCTTCGTCCAGCGCGCGATGACGGGATCGAAGAAATTCTGCGGGCAGCGCTCGCGCCGCTGCGGCGATTGCGGCGGATAGGGTTCGTCGTCGGGACAGGGAAAGGGTTCGCGCCCGAGTTCATACCCGCCGATCAACGAGGTGACCCAGATATTGTCTTGCGGATATGCGCGATTGTAACCGGCCTGCTCGACCTGCTCGACAAGGCCCCAGCGACGGCAGAACTCCAGCGTGCGGATATGCGGCATGTCCATCTTGGGCTGGCCGACGGCGCCGTCGCCGCGTTCGATTTCAAGCACATTGACGCCGCGCCAGCCCAGATCGCCGGCGACGCACAGGCCGACGGGACCACCGCCGACGACGAGAACTGGTATCTTGATCATGATTTTCCCGGGTCGTTTCCTCGGCGCAAAATAGCGCCTTGACGGGCCTCGGCGCTAGGGGGCGACCGAGGCCGCGATGGAGCCATCGAGCGACTCGAATTCCGCGTAACCGATGGTTTCGTAGAGTTCGGCGCGGGTCAGCATGGCCGGCAGCATCGCCTGCGTCGAACCGTCGCGGCGCAAGACGTCGTAGAGTTCGCGCTGGGCGCGCGCGGCGACGCGCAGCGAACTCACCGGCCAGATGACCATCCGGTAGCCCATCGCCTCGAATTCATCGGCGGTGAAGAAGGGCGTGCGGCCGAATTCCGTCATGTTGGCGAGCAGCGGCGCCTTCACGCGGCGGGCGAATTCGCGGAACATTTCCGCGCTCGTCAGCGCCTCGGGAAAGATCGCGTCCGCCCCGGCGGCGAGATATTTTTCCGCGCGCGCGACGGCGCCGTCCATGCCCTCGCTCGCCGCGGCGTCGGTGCGCGCGATGATATGCAGATGACGCCGGGCGCGCGCGGCCGCGGCGATCTTTGCGGCCATGTCGTCGGCGCTCGCCAGCCGCTTGTCGTTCAGATGCCCGCATTTCTTGGGCAATATCTGATCCTCGATGTGCACGGCCGCGGCGCCGGCGTCCTCGAAGCAACGCACCATGTGCATGACGTTGAGCGCCTCGCCATAGCCGGTGTCGCCATCGACCAGCACCGGCAGGCCCGACGCGCGCGCGACCTGACGAATGAAAAAGCAGACATCCTCGATGGTGATGACGCCGAGATCGGGAAGTCCCATCGAGGCGGACATGGCCGCGCCAGACAGATAGAGCGCCTCGAAACCCGCCGCCCGCGCCTGATGCGCCGCGAGGCCGTTATGCGCGCCGGGCATCCGCAGGATGCCCGGTCGATTCAACAGCGCCCGAAAACGCTGGCCCGCCGGTTCATCGGGAACCGACGCGCCGATCAGATAGGTCATGCATGCCTCATTCGGCGGCGGCCGCCGCGTGGCGGGCGTCGAGAATGGTTTTGTTATCGTGATAGTGCGCCTTGTAAAGACGCGACACGATGAAGGACACGACGACGGCGATCGCCAACGGGATCGCGGCGATGTAGAAAATATTCTCCGTCGAGACCTTCGAGGCGATGAGCCAGCCGCCGATCATCGGACCAAGCACCGCGCCGCCGCGACCGAAGAAGAACGCCCAGCCCGTGCCGTAGGAGCGAATGGCGGTGGGATAGATGTTGCCGGCGCAGGCGATGTTGCCGAAGTTCAGCCCCAGCACGCAGAAGCCCGCGAGGCCAACGAAGGCGAGCAGCATCGGCTCGGTGTTGCCCGGCAATCCGATGCAGGCGACGACGGGAATTGCCAGCGCGTAGAGGATCGTCACGGGGATCATGCCGTATTTGTCGAATGGCCGGCTGATGGCGATGCCCCCGAGCGTGCCGCCGAACTGGAACAGCGTCGTCGCCCAGACCGCATGACTCAGGGGCCAGCCCTGCGCGGTGAGGATCGAGGGAATCCAGTTGTTGATGAAATAGAAGATCAGCGTCGCCGTGGCGAAGCACCACCACAACAGCGGCGTCAGCAGCGCGAGCTTGCCGGTGAACAGATGGCGCGGCGAGAAATTCGCTTTGTTCTCCTCGCCCACGATGTCAAATGTCGCGTCGGCGGGCGCGTTATAGCCCGGCTCCATGCGCGCCATGTTGCCGACGAGCTCGGCGCGGCGCGCCGGGCGCAGCGACAGGAACTTCAGCGATTCCGGCAGGAAGAAAAACGCGCCGACGCAGATGACGAGGGGCGCCACGCCGCCGATCCAGAAAATGCTCTGCCAGCCATAAGCCGGAATGAGTTGTCCCGCGAACAGGCCGGGCAAGCCGCCGCCGATGGTGCTGCCGGTGAACATCAGCATGACCAGCATGCCGCGCAACCGCCGCGGCGCGTATTCGTTGGTGAGCGCGACCGTTACCGGCAGCGCGCCGGACATGCCGAGGCCCGCGGCGAAGCGCAGATAGATCAACTGGTCGATATCGGTCGCCCAGACCGCGGCCAGCGTGAAGGCGCCAAACACCAGCGCGCCCAGCGTGATCGCGACGCGGCGGCCGAAACGGTCGGAGATCATGCCGAAGATCGGCGGGCCGAAGAAGCCGGCGAACAGACTGGCGCTGAACAGGCCGCCCAGCTGCGGCCCGGTCAGGTTCCATTGACCGCGCAGCACCGGCGCGACGAAGGCCGCGGCCGTGATGTCGAAGCCATCGGCGAGCTGGACGAGGAAGCACCAGAGAATGACGATGAAATGGAAATTGCCAAATTTCTGACGATCGACGAATTCCGTCAGATCGACGTTCCTCGATAAGGCCGCCATGCTTCCCTCCCAGTATTCGCCTTCGCGGCGTTGATTATCCGTAACAGTCTACAGGCGCCGCGCGCGGGGCGGCAAGCAGCGCCCTTGCGCGACGCCGCGTGGCGCGCTTAAGTCCGCGCCATCCAGCGCAACGGATTTGGGAGCATGCCCATGGGCACGAGGATCACGTTCAACCGACCCGACGGCAAGACCGCCGAGGGCTATCTGGCGCGGCCGGGTCGCGCGCACGCGCCCGGCGTCGTCGTGATTCAGGAGTGGTGGGGCCTGCAGGACCAGATCAAGGGCATCTGCGATCGCCTGGCCGCGGCGGGCTATGACGCGCTCGCGCCCGACCTCTACGCGGGAACGGTCGTCCCCTATCACGACGCGGAAGCGGCGGGAAAGGAAATGGGATCGCTCAATTTCCTTGACGCGACCGATCAGGTCGTGCGCGGCGCGGCGCAATTCCTGAAGAAGAACGGCGCCAACGTCGGCATCACCGGCTTTTGCCTTGGCGGCGCGGTCACCGTGCTCGGCGCCTGCCGCGTGCCCGAGTTCTCCGCCGCGGTCTGCTTTTACGGCGTGCCGCCGGAAGCGGTCGCCAAGCCGGCGGACGTGAAGATCCCGTTGCAGGGCCACTTCGCGAACACGGACGACTGGTGCACGCCCGCCGTCGTCAACGCCTTCGAGGCGGGACTCAAGGCCGCGGGCAAGCACGCCGATCTCTTCCGCTACGACGCCGCGCATGGCTTCATGAACGAACAGCGGCCAACCGCCCACGATCGAGCCGCGGCTGAACTCGCGTGGGAGCGCATGCTGACGTTCTGGAAGGCCCATCTGTGAGCGCGCGCGACGGGAGTTTTTCAAATGAGTGATTTGCGCGTTGTCATCGCCGGCGCCGGCGGCCGCATGGGTCGCACGCTGGTCGCGCTCGCCCATGCGACGCCCGGCATGGTCGTCGCCGGCGCGCTGGAGCGCGCGGGCTCGGACGCGCTTGGCCGCGACGCGGGCGAACTCGCGGGCGTTGGCGCGCTGGGCGTGGCGGTTTCCGACAATCCGCTGGAGACCCTGCTGAACGCCGACGCCGTCATCGACTTCACGACGCCCGCGAGCACGGTGGCTCTCGCGGCCCTCGCGGCGCAGGCGCGCGTCATCCATGTCATCGGCACGACGGGTCTGTCGGCCGAGGACATCGCGCGCATCGACGCCGCGGCGCGACACGCCGTCGTCATCCGCTCGGGCAACATGAGCCTTGGCGTGAATGTTCTCGCGGGGCTCGTGCGGCAGGTCGCCGCGACGCTCGGCGAGGGCTACGACATCGAAATCGTCGAGATGCATCACAAGATGAAGGTCGACGCGCCCTCGGGCACGGCGCTGATGCTCGGCGAGGCGGCGGCGCGGGGTCGCGGCGTCGATCTCGCCAGCCGTGCCCAGCGCGGCCGCGACGGCATCACCGGCGCGCGCAAGGCCGGCGACATCGGCTTCGCAAGCCTGCGCGGCGGCACGGTCGTCGGCGATCACACGGTGATTTTCGCCGGCCCCAGCGAGCGGATCGAAATCACCCACAAGGCCGAGGATCGCGCGCTCTTCGCTCATGGCGCCGTGCGCGCCGCCCTGTGGGGGCGCGGCCAGAAGCCCGGCCATTATTCCATGGCCGACGTCCTCGGACTCGCCTGAACGAGGGAGGCAAGGCCCGTGGCGATGATGGAGCTCGCGCCGGGCCTTTTCTATTTTCCCGAATTCCACGACCGCGCCGAACAGGAGGCGCTGGTCGCGGACCTGCGCGAGGTGGTTCGCGCCGCGCCGCTGTTCACGCCGCGCATGCCGCGCACGGGCAAGCCGTTTTCGGCGCGCATGACGAATTGCGGCGATCTCGGCTGGGTGTCGGACGCGCGGGGCGGCTATCGCTACCAGCCCACGCATCCCGAGACCGGCGCGCCATGGCCGGCCATGCCCGCGCTAGCCTTGCGCGCGTGGAACGAGGCGGGCGCCTATCCGCTGCCGCCCGAGGCATGCCTCGTGAACTACTACGCGGCCGACGCGAAAATGGGCCTGCATCAGGACCGCGACGAAAAGGATCTGCTGGCGCCGGTCGTGTCGATCTCGCTCGGCGCGTCGTGCCTGTTCCGCTTTGGCGGCGTCGAGCGCGGCGGACGCACGCGCTCGATCAAGCTGCATTCAGGCGACGTGCTGATTATCGGCGGTCCATCGCGCCTGTGCTTTCATGGCGTCGACCGGATCCTGCCGGGCGGCTCCACCCTGATCGAGGGCGGAGCGCGGCTCAATCTGACGATGCGGCGCGTGTCGCCACGCTAGGCTTTCGGTCCGCCGCGGGCGACGCCGACCTTGGCGGGGCGCAGGCAACGCTCGCCGATGGCGTAGCCATCCTCGACGACCTCGCGCACCGTGCCGTTGGGCACGCTGGGGTCGGGAATTTCGAACAGCGCCTCGTGCATGTTCGGATCGAACTTCTGCCCCTTGGGCTCCAGCTTCTTGACGCCATGGCGGGCGAGCCGCGACAGGAAATCGCGCTCGGTCAGCTCGATGCCCTCGACGAAAGCCTTGAGCGGCGCGGAAGCCTCGTTGCGCGCCTCCTCGCCGACGCTGTCGAGCGCCCGGCGCAGATTATCGGCGAACGTCAGCATGTCCCGCGCCATGGAGGTGACGCCATAGGCGCGCGCGTCGGCGACCTCGCGCTCGGTGCGGCGGCGCAGGTTTTCCATTTCCGCCAGCGAGCGCAGCGCCTTGTCCTTGAGGGCGGCGTTTTCGGCGTTCAGCGCCTCAAGCACGGCAAAGGGATCGGGCTCGGCGGTCGTTTCGGCCGGCGCCTCGGAAGCCGCCGCCATTTCCTCGACCTCGGGATGCTTGGGATCGTTCATTTGAAACCGTTCCAAATAATGCTTGACGCGCATATCAGGTCGCCGCGCGGAAAAATCAAGCGCGACGACCGCGATCAGCCCGCGGCGGGTCGGGCGCGGCGGGGTTTGCCCGCCTGCTCCGAGGGGTTGAACACCCCCAGCATGCGCTCGCGGATCGACGCCTGCCGCTCCGGCGAAACGATCTTCGCGCCGGTCAGGTCGGTGACGTAGAACACGTCGACCGCCCGCTCGCCGAAGGTCACGACATGGGCCGAGCCGATGTTCAGGCTTAGATCGGACAGGGCGGCGGTGAGATCGTAGAGCAGGCCCGCGCGATCGAGGCCGGACACCTGAATGACCGTGTACTGGTTCGACAGGTTGTTGTCGATGACCGCCTCGGGCGCGATGACGAAGGGCCTGGGCGCCGTCGAGCCCTGCCCGCGCGCGGCGACCGCTTCGCCAAGACGCATTTCGCCGCGAAGGGTCTTTTCGATGGTCTGGGCGACGCGGCTGGCGCGACGCATCTCGTCCTCGTCGCGCTCGAAGCCGCGATTTATGAAAATAGTGTCGAGCGCGAGGCCATCGGTGGTCGTGAAAATCTGCGCGTCGACGATGTTGGCGCCGGCCGCGGCGCAAGCGCCCGCGATGATCGACAGCAGCCGCGGATGATCGGGCGCGATCACCGTCAGTTCGGTCACGCCGCGAAACGCGTCGGTCGAATATTCCGTCATCAGCGACTTCACCTCGACGTCGACGAGGCGGAGAAGCTGGGCATGGGCGATCTTGTGCGGCAGATCGGCGCGTAGCCAGTAGGCGGGATAATGCCGCGCGGCGTAGGCCTCGAAATCCGGATCGGACCAGGTCGCGAGCGCGTCGCGCAATTCGCGCATGGAGGCCTGCACGCGCGCGTTGCGGTTGATGGCGGAATGGCCGCCGGCCAGCACGACCTCCGTCTCCCAGTAGAGGGTGCGCAGCAATTGCCCCTTCCAGCCGTTCCAGACGCCCGGCCCGACGGCGCGAATGTCGCACACGGTCAGCACCAGCAGCAGGCGCAGACGCTCCAGCGTCTGCACCGTCGCGGCGAAGGCCTGAATGGTGCGGGGATCGCTCAGATCGCGGCTTTGCGCGGTGTCCGACATGACCAGATGATTTTCGATGAGCCATGCGACCGTCTCGGTCTCCGCGTCGGTCAGGCCTAGGCGCGGACAAAGCTCGCGCGCCACGCGGGCGCCGGCGATCGAATGGTCCTCCTTGCGGCCCTTGGCGACGTCGTGAAGGAACAGGGCCACGTAAAGCGCGCGGCGATTGACGATCGAGCCAAGCATTTCGCTGGCGAGCGGATGGTCCTCCTTCAGGCTGCCCGCCTCGATGCCCGCGAGAATGCCCATCGCGTAAAGCAGATGTTCGTCGACCGTGTAGTGATGATACATGTTGAACTGCATCATCGCGACGATGCGTCCGAACTCGGGAATGAAGCGGCCGAGAACGCCGGCCTCGTTCATCTGTCGCAGGATCGTCTCCGGCGAATCCTTCGACGTCAGAATATCGAGGAAAAGCGCGTTCGCGGCCTTGTCGGCGCGCGCCTTCGCGTCGATCAGCTTCAACGAACGCGTGACAAGGCGCGCGGCGTCGGGGTGAATGGCGAGGCCGTTGCGATGCGCGAGCGCGAACAGCCGGATGATGTTCGTGGGATCGCGCTCGAAGACGCTCGCGCCGTCAACCGTGATGCGCCCGTGTTCGCTGGCGAAACCGGGTTCCTTGATCGGCGAGGACCGACGGCGCAACCCGCCCATGAAACGGTCGAGAACGGCGCGCGGCTTGGCGTGCTTTTCCTCCAGCGCCGCGCAGACGATGGCGGTGAGATCGCCGACATCCTTGGCGACGAGGAAATAGTGCTTCATGAAGCGCTCGACGTCGCTCATTCCGTCGCGCGTGACATAGCCGAGACGGGTGGCGACGCCGCGCTGCTGATCGAATGAAAGCCGGTCCTCGGCGCGTCCGGTGATGAAGTGAAGATGGCAGCGCACGCGCCACAGAAACTCCTCGCACCGCAGGAACAGTTGAAGCTCGCGCGTCGTGAAAAGACCCGCGGCGACAAGTTCCGAAACATCGCGCACGCGATAGACATACTTGGCGATCCAGAACAGCGTGTTGAGATCGCGCAGGCCGCCCTTGCTCTCCTTGACGTTGGGCTCGACGAGGTAGCGCGAGGTGCCGGCGCGCTTGATGCGGGCGTCGCGCTCGGCGAGCTTGGCCGCGGCGAACTCGCGCGCCGTGCCACGCACGATCTCCTTGTCGAAACGCTGTCGCATTTCCTCGAACAGGCCTTCGTCGCCGAGAATCAGGCGCGCCTCCAGCATCGCCGTGCGGATCGTCATGTCGTCGCGCGCCTGTCGCACGCATTCATCGACGGAACGGGTCGAGTGGCCGACCTTCTGCTTGAGATCCCACAGTATATAGAGCATCGCCTCGACGACGCTCTCGCCCCATGCCGTTTGCTTGTAAGGCAGCAGGAACAGCAGATCGATATCGGAGCCGGGGGCCAGCGTGCCGCGGCCATAGCCGCCGACGGCGGCGATCGCGAGGCGCTCGGCCGAGGATGGATTGATGGCGGGATAGACGTAGCGGGTGACATAGCGATGGATCGCCCGGATGATCTCATCCTCCAGCAGCGATATCTGCGTGGCGCAGGCCATGCCGCGGCCATCGGCCTCCAGCCAGGCGCGGGCTTTCTCCCGACCGATATCGAGAGCGCTGCGCAGGCGATCGACGACGGCCTTGCGCAAAATGTCGGGCGACCCCGAATGGATGCGCGCGAGACTATCGATGTCGGCGTCGAGCAGGGCGACGTCGATGATGGATCTTGGGCCGGCGGCGCGCGCGCGGGCGCGGCTCGTGGCGACGGTTTCTGGAAGGGCAAGGCTCATGTGCCCCTTCTAGCACTATTCGGGCCGGGAACCATGGCGGGCTCGCGCCGGTTCATTGACGGGCGGGGGCGTTGCGTGTTTTGAGGAACGAGGCGGCCGCGTCCGGATCGGCGGCCGCCACGCAATGGCAAGGGGAGAAAGCGTCATGGCAGGCTACGGCGATCGCGCGGCGACGTTCAAACGCGGACTTTTCGCCGCTCTTCTGGCCAGCGTTTCAGCCCTTCTGGCCGTCGCCCCGGCCAGGGCGCAGAGCTTTCCGACCGCCCCCGTCAAATTGATCTGCGATTCCGCCCCGGGCAGCGCCAACGACGTGACCGCGCGCATCCTCGCCGATCGCCTGAGCGCGATCTGGAATCAGCAGGTGGTGGTGGTCAACGCGCCGGGCGCGGGCGGCGCCATCGCCGCGCGCATGGCCTCGGCCGCCGCGCCCGACGGCTATACCCTGTTCATGCCGGTGACATCGGAATTCTACGCGCTCGCCGGCGCGCCGGACGTCGCGCCCAACTTGCCCCTGAAACTGGAGCGGGACTTCAAGTCCGTCGGTTTCGTGAACCGGCAACCCCTGTTCATGGGCGCCTCGCACAAGGCGCGCTTCAAGACCATGGGCGAGATGCTGGCGCTCGCGAAGGAAAAGCCGGGATCCATCGCCTACGCGACGACCGGGCGCGGCCGCCTGACCCATCTCGCGATGGAACTGCTGCAAAGCGTCGCCAACGTGAAATTCGAAATGGTCTCGTACACCGGCGGCGCGGCGCAGGCGATGCCCGATCTGACATCTGGCCGCGTGGAACTGGTGCTGGAAGCCTACGCTGGCCTCGCCCCCGCCTTCCGCGGCGATCTCGTGAAGGGCTTCGGCACGACCTCGATGACGCGGGTCAAGGCCTTCCCGGACATCCCCGCCATCGCGGAGACCGTGCCGGGCTTCGAGGTTCAGGCCTGGGGCGTGCTGGTCGCGCCGCTCGGCACGCCGGATACACTCATCGCCAAGATCAACGCCGACCTCAACAAGGCTCTGGCCGATCCCGGCCTGATCGAGAAGTTCGCGGCCAATGGCGGCGAAACGCGCGCCATGACGCCGGCTGAAATGACGGCCTTCGTCGCCTCGGAGCAGGCCAAGATGCTGCCGGTGCTCGAAAAGTCGATGAAGACGGAGCCTTGAGCGCCGCCCCCGTTCACTCGCAGGCGAGCGCGCGGCCCTTCATGTGGCACACGTCGAGCGGGTGGGCGTTCATGTCGTAATTGGTGGCGCGCCAGCCGCCCGGCTCGCGCTCCAGCATGGCGAAACCAAAAACCCCCGGCGCGCCGCGCCCGGTGGCGACGGTGACGCCATTGATCGTCATGCCCGTCGGGTCGGACGGCGCGGTGCGATGCAGATCGTCGCCGCCATTGCCCGAGACGATCTGGATCGGCAGATCCTCCTTGTAGGACAATATCTGGAACGTGTGGATGTGGCCCGACAACAGCGCGTCCACGTTGGCGGGCATATCGTTGCGCGCCGCCTCCGCCAGGGTCTTGTTGTCGCCGACGGTAAAGCCGAACACGGAGACGCCGGTCGCCCAGATCGGCCGGTGGAACGCCACCCAGACCGGGCCCGTCGGCGCCAACCGCGCGATGTCCTGAAACTCCTTGCGGAAGAAGGGGACCTGCGTCGCCGAGGCGCGCAGCTCGGCCGCCGTGGAAACGTCGAGGACGACGAGCTTCTGGTCGCCGAGGTCGACGAGAAACGGCGCGCCCATGCCAAGGCAGCCCGATTCGGAAACGCCGGGATAGGGATCAAGAGTCCGGCTCCATCCCTTGCCGCCGCGCTCGCATTCCTCGTGGTTGCCGCGCACGAAAACGAAGGGCGCGGCCCGCAGCAGCGGCTGAGCCGGGCCAAAAAAATCCGCGTTCCAGACATCCCACTTGTCGCCGAAGGGCGAGCCCTCGCAACCCTTGTTCGCCAGTGGACAGGGCGCCTCGCGATAGTGGAAATCGCCGACGTGGATGACGACGTCGGGCTTCAGCGCGGCCTCGACGGCGGACCCCTTGGGAAAGGGCCAGGCATCCATGTTGTTGCAGTCCTGAACCGCCTCTTTCGACACGCGGCAGCCAGTGTCGCCGACGAGCAACACGCGCGAGGGATTCGGACGCGGCAGGGGCAAGGCCTTGCCGTCGATATCGGCCGCGACCGCGCCCGCGGGAATGGCCGAGGCGCAAACGGTGATCGGATAAGCCTCGCCCGGCGCGGAGCGGACATTCATCGACGCGGTCTTGCCGTCGATCCGGATGGCCGGGCACGCTTGCGCGCCTTCCATGATGGCGCGCGCCTCGACGCCGCCGGGCACATATTGAACCCATTGACGGTAGGGCGATCCGGCGCTGGCGACAGCGGGAAACGCGAGGGCGGCCAGGAGAACCGCGCGAAACGGAATTTGAAACATGGCCGCGAGTATCACGGATAAATCGGCGGGCCAACGGCGGCCCGATTGTGCGTCCGCGCGACCGCCGATAGGCTGACGACAAAAATCAAACGCGCCAGGAGGACCAATCGACATGCCAAACCCGCGCGCCCTGCTGTGCGCCCTCTGCCTCGCCGTATTTCCGGCGATGGCCAGGGCCGACACGGTGGCGGATTTCTACCATGGCAAGACGGTCCAGCTCGTTCTCGGCTACGGGCCCGGCGGCGGCTACGACGTTTACGCCCGTCTCATCGCGCGGTTTCTCGGCAAGTACATTCCCGGCGAGCCGAACGTGGTCGTCGTGAACATGCCGGGCGCGGGCTCGCTGCGCGGAACCAACTACCTTTACAATACCGCGCCAAAGGACGGGCTGACGATCGGCGCCTTCGCGCGCGACATGGCGCTGATGGGCGTGATGGGCGGCAATCCCGCCGTCCAGTTCGACGCGCGCAAATTCAACTGGCTGGGCTCGGCGTCGAGTTCGGCGAACGACTCCTATCTGCTGTTCGTGCGCAAGGACGCGGCGGTCAATTCCATCGAGGCCGCGCGACGGCCCGGTGGCGCGCCCATCGTGCTCGCCGGCACGGGGGAAGGCGCGACCGGCAACGACGTCACCGTGCTCGTGCGCGACACGCTGGGGCTCAATCTGAAAATCATCAACGGCTATCCAGACAGCGGCGCGATGTTTCTCGCCGTCGACCGCAAGGAAGTCGATGGCCGCTTCGTCGGCACGTCCGCCGTGCGCTCGTCGAAACCCGACTGGCTGAAACCCGACAGCGGCATGAAGGTCTTGCTGCAATTCGCGCGCGCGACGCGCCACCCGGATTTTCCCGACGCGCCGACGGCGCGCGAACTGGCGCGCGATGATCGCGGCCGCGCGCTGATCGAACTCGCGGAATTGCCCTACACGCTTTCGCGGCCGGTCGCCGCGCCGCCGGGCATTCCAGCCGAGCGCGCCAAGGCCTTGCAGGGCGCCTTCATGGCGATGCAGAAGGATCCGGATTATCTGCGCGAAGCGGAAAAGCTCGGGCTTGACGTCAGCCCCGTCGATGGCGCGGAGGCATTGCGGCTGATCGAGAAACTGTCGGCGGCGCCAACCGATCTGTTCGACACATTGCGCAAGTTGCAGGCGGCGAACAAGGGTGGCTGAGGCGCGCGCCAGATGTCATGATATCGTCATGTTCGCCACTCATTCAAACGGGTGAACGAGGACTCGAGCGATGCGCGCGAAATCGGAACGCAAGGCGGCGATCATCGCCCTGCTGACGATTGTTTTCGCCACGCCATCCGTCCGCGCCGCGGACGCGAACAAACCCCTCAAGCCCGACGAACTTATGCTGATGCCCGGCGACCTGCTGGGCAAGCGCCTGTTCGAGGACAAGGCGCTTTCAGAGCCACGCGGCCTCGCCTGCGCCTCGTGCCACGACGCGCGCGCGGCCTATCAGGGCAACAATCATTCGCCCGTGCCGGCGCTGGCGCGCTTCAGCAGCCCCGGCTCGTTGGGGTCGCGCAAGACGCCGAGCCTGCTCTACGCCATGCGCTCGCCGCCCTTCGCGTTCACAACCAAGAAAAACGACGTGACGGGCCTGCCGGAAATCGTGCCCGTTGGCGGCCAGTTCCGCGATGGACGGGCCGACGATCTGGCGGCGCAGGTCGAGGGACCGCTGCTCGACAAGCGCGAAATGAACAATCCATCGCGGGAGGCCGTCGTCGCAAAGGTGCGCGACGGCGCCTACGCGACCCTCGCGCGCGATGTGTTTGGCGCCGATCTGTTCAAAGATACGGCCAGCGCCTTCGGCAAGCTGGCCGCCGCCGTCGCGTCCTACGAGGCGACGGCGCGGTTCCGACCGTTTTCGTCGAAGTTCGATGAATGGCTGGAAGGGCGCGCGCTGCTGAGCGCCCGCGAGGCGCGCGGATTTGAACTCTTCAAAAATCCGGCGAAGGGCAATTGTATTTCCTGCCACGATGGCGGAACGCCCGGCGGCGACGACGGCGAAGGGCCTGCTGGCGCAATCACGGGCTTGTCGCGCAACCCGAAGGATTGGCTGTTCACCGACTTCACCTATGACGTGCTGGGCGCGCCGCGCAATCCGCGCATACCCGACAACGCCGACGCCGCGCATTACGATCTGGGACTGTGCGAGCGACCGCGCCTCGCGGATTTCGCGCCGGCGGGATACGATCTGAAAAGCCTTTGCGGCGCGTTCAAGGTTCCCACCCTGCGCAACGTCGCGGTCACCGCGCCCTACATGCACAACGGCGTTTTCAGAACGCTGCGCGAGGCCGTGGCCTTCTATTTCACGCGCGACACGAATCCCGAGCGCTGGTATCCGAAAGCCGCCAATGGCCATGTCGCCAAATTCAACGATCTGCCGATCGAGCATCATCGCAACGTCAACGTCCGGCAGGCGCCCTATGATCGCAAGCCGGGCGAGGCGCCGCGCGCCACCGACGCGGAGATCGACGATATCGTGGCGTTTCTGAAAACGCTGACGGATCGTCCGGCGCGCTGACGCCCCTACCCCTTGCCGAGGGATCGTTGTAAAAACAGGGCAAAGGGAGAGAAGCACATGCCGCATGATGAAGTCCGCACCCATTGGCACGAGCCCAAGGCCGGCGAAAACGCCGGATTTGGCAAGTTCAAGCGCCCGGCCATGCCCTATGACCGGTTCATGGAGGCGGAGGGCGTTCCCTGTCATCGCGGCATCGGCTGCAAGACCGTGCTCGAATTGCCCATGGCGCCGTGGAAACGGCTTGGCGGCCGCGGCACCTATATCCAGCTTTACGGCACGGAAGGCCTGTGGGGCATGTATGTCGTTGAGGTGCCCGCGGGCGGCGCGCTCAACATCGAGCGACACGTCTATGAAAAGACCGTGCTGATCGTCGAGGGACGCGGCTCGACGGAAGTCTGGCAAGAAGGCCAGACGAAAAAGCAGACGTTCGAATGGCAGCGCGGCTCGCTGTTTTCCATTCCGCTGAACGCCTATCACCGCTTCGTCAACGCGACCAACGCGCCGGCGATCATCCTGTGCGGCACGACCGCGCCCAATATCATGAACCTGATCGACAACCCGCGCTTCGTGTTCGACTGCCCGTTCAATTTCACCGACCGCTATTCGGGCGACGAGGATTACTTCAAGCCGAGCGACGACATCGAGCCCGATCCCGTGCGCGGCCTCGCCATGCGCCGCACGAATTTCATTCCCGACGTGGTCGCCGCGGAACTGCCGCTGGATAACCGACGCTCGCCCGGCTATCGCCGCATGGAACCGTCGATGGCGGGCCAGCGCTTCTATCTGTGGGTCGGCCAGCACGAGACCGGTCGCTATTCCAAGGCCCACAAGCATGGGTCCGCGGCGGTGCTGATCTGCCTTAAGGGCAAGGGCTACACCTACACCTGGCCGGACGCGCTCGGGCCGACACCGTGGAAGGATGGCAAGGAACAATACGTGCAGCGGCAGGACTATGAATACGGCGGCATGGTCACCGCCGCCCCCATGTCGGGCGACTGGTTCCACCAGCACTTCGGCGTGTCGAAAGACCCGCTGCGCCTGTCGGCGTGGTTCGGCGCCAACAACCAGCGCGCGCGCAAGCCGGGCGTGCCCGGCGAGGCGATCATGGATTACGGCGCGATCGACCTGAAAAAGGGCGGTAGCGCCATTCCCTATCACGAGGAAGACCCTTATCTGCGCCGCGAGTTCGAGGCGACGCTCGCGAGGGAGGGCGCGCGCACCCGCATGGAGCCCGAGCTTTACGAGGGGCCCGTCGAGGGCGGCGGCATGAGCGACGCGTTCTGAGGCGATTGACGATACCGCGCCACGCTATATCGTGCAGTTCATAATGATCCCGCTCCCCGCCGCGCGCCGGGAGCGCGCTCCGGCACGATGGTCCCGGTCTGGTCGACGAAATCAATCCGATGACCAACCGGGAGTTCACCTTGCGCGCGCCCATTCGCACGTTCTTCTTCACTTGCCTGATGTTGGTCGGCGGCCTGATTACGCGGGCCGCTTGCGCGGCTGACATCGTCGACTCGGCGGGCCGCCACGTCCAACCGCCGGCGTCCATCCGGAAAATCCTGCCGGCCGGACCACCGGCGGACGCCCTGCTTTTCGCCCTGTCGCCCGACCTGCTCGCGGGTCTCGTCGAACCTTTCGCTGGCCTCAAGGCGAGCGCCGCGCCAGCGGCCTATCGGGGCCTGCCCAAGACGCCGCGCATAACGGGCAAGCCCGATGAAACCGCGATCGAGGCGCTCAAGGCGCTGCATCCGGATCTGATCGTTGATTATGGCGACGTGAACGCCGATTTCGCCGCCCTCGCGGACAAGATGAGCGAAACGCTGCGCGCGCCTTATCTGCTGCTCGATGGAAGGATCGAGCAAACGCCACGCATCGCGCGCATGCTTGGCGCGGCGATGGGACGCGAGACGCGCGGCGAGGAAATCGCCTCGGCGATCGAAGACGCCCTCGCCATTCTGGCGCCACTGTCCTCGCTCGCCGAGACGGATCGCATTTCCGCCTATTACGCGCGCGGCGCCGATGGCTTGCAGGCGATCCGCGCGAAATCAAGCCTTTCCGAGGCGTTGACTTTCGCTGGCGCGCGCAATGTAACGCCCGCCGGGCGCGGCGCATTCGTGACACGAACGCTGGCGGAGATCGCGGAGGCGAAGCCGGACATCGTTATCGTCGCCGATGGCGCGGCAGCCGCTCCCGACAGCGCGCTACGGCGAGCCCTGCCCGCCTCGACACGCTTTTTCGTGGATCAGGGCGCGCCTTTTTCGTGGATCGAAAACCCGCCCTCGATCAATCGCGTCATTGGCGCGCTGGCGCTCGCCGGCGTTCTATATCAAACGCGGGCGCCGGATGCGCGGGCGCGGGCGCGCAAGCTCGCGGAAACGCTCTACCATGGCGAAACCTCGTCAGCCGGTCTCGTCGAGATACGCTGACGACGGCGTCGGCGCGCGCGACCGCGCGCCGACTGGCCGTTACGGCCCGCCGAGGATGGTGACGCGGTTGACCGTGCCGCCATCGCCCGCCGCTGGCGGCCCCTGCAAGCGCACCTTCATTTGCGGCTTCAACGCGCTCTTGTCGACCGTATCCATGCGCGTCACGGGCACGCCGGGATCGAGGATGAGTTCGGACTCGGCGCCATTGGCGAACTTGACCTTGATGTTGTTGCTGCCCGAGACAATCGCGGCGCCGGTCACCGTCGCGTTGGTCATGGTCTGGTTGCGGGCGTCATTCATGGGACGCTGCCCCTCGCCGAGGCCGCGCATGATTTCCGGGAAAATACGCAGTTCGGTCGAATGAAGCTTGCCGTCCTCCTTGCGCACGGCGGCGGAGGCGACGAAATCATTCGGCCTGATATCAGCCAGGGTCGCGGCCTTGTTCTGAATGACGGTGAGCTCGGGCGCGATGGCGAAGGTCGCCGTGGCGCCGCCCTCGTCCTTTTTCACCACGACCGAGGTGGCGTCGATCTTTTCGATCACGCCAAAGACGTTCAAGGGGTTGGGCGCTTGCGCCATGGCCGGCGAGGCGCCAACGGCCAGCAAGCCCATCAATCCGAATACCGCGATCCTCATGCGAAACCCTCCGTCTTTTGATTATTCCGTCTTCTAGGCGCGAAATCGGTCGCTGTCACCGAGGCGCCCGATCACGACTTCGTTGTCCGCCACGATCGCGCGCCAGCGATAACTATTCCGCCGTGATGCCCTGCTCGGTGATGAGCTTGCCCCAAACGCCGCTTTCCTTCTTGATGAAGGCGGTGAATTCGGCGGGCGTGGAACCAATGGGCTCGGCGGCGAGACCTTCCAGCCTGGCGCGCACGTCGGGATCGGCGATGGCGGTCTTCACGTCGGCGGCGAAGCGCTCGACAATGTCGGCGGGTGTCTTGCGCGGCGCGGAAAAGCCGAACCACGAACTCACGTCGTAGCCGGGAACCGTGTCGGCGACGGGCGGCAATTCGGGCGCGAGCTTGGAGCGCTTCGCCGTGGTGATGGCGATGCCCTTGAGCTGGCCCGAACGGACCTGTTCGAGCGAGGAGGTGATGTTGTCGAACATCACGTCGACCCTGCCGCCGATGATGTCCTGAATGGCGGGCGCGCTGCCCCGGTAGGGCACGTGCACCATGTCGACGCCCGTCATTTTCTTGAAGAGCTCGCCAGCCAGATGGATCGACGTGCCAACGCCCGACGAGGCGTAGGTCAATTGGCCCTGATGCGCCTTGCCATGGGCGATGAGATCGCCGACCGTCGAAATGTTGAGATGCTTGCCGGCGACCAGCATGTTGGGCACGAGCGCCACCAGCGAGACATGGGTGAAATCCTCGGCGGGATCGTACTGGAGCTTCTTGTAGAGATATTGATTGAGCGCCATGAAAGGCGCCGTCATCACGAAGGTGTCGCCATTGGGCGTGGCGTGGGCCACCGCCTCGGCGCCAATGTTCGCGCCGCCGCCAGCCTTGTTCTCGACGATGACGGAAGCGCCCCACATGCGTCCGAGCTTGTCGCCGACGATGCGCGCGATGATGTCGGTGGCCCCGCCCGGCGTGAACGGCACCACGATCCGGATCGTCCGGCCCGCTGGCCAGCCTGTCTGCCCCCGCGCCAGCAAGGGCGAGGCGACGGCCGCCGCCAGACCACATGTCAGACTTCTCCGGTCGATCCGCATTTCCGTCCCTCCCAAGACCTCTTTCGCCACAGCTTAGCCGCGCGCGCACGCTTGTCCATGGTGGCCCCCAGTCGTCAACGCGCCTAGAAAATAACCACAAGGCGCAATACCGCCTAACAATTAGGCCGATATCGACGCCATCGAACAATCCCTGGTCGCTCGCCGCCGCGCTGGCCACTTCGCCCAGAAAACAGGCGACCGCGCAATAAACGCCCCAAAAGCGATGAAACGAAGGGCTCCGCGTTCATGGCACAGGGGTTGCTAACTCGTAAACGTCCATCCGGACCAAACCAATGACCCGGCAAAAGCCGGCCTTACTCAAGGGGACGCGTATGAACTTCTCAAGGCGAACCATGCTGCGCGCCACGGGCGCGCTCGTAGGAGGCGCGGTAACGCTCGCGTCGTTCGGCGCCCAGGCGGCCGACACCATCAAGGTTGGCATTCTCCATTCACTTTCCGGCACGATGGCGATCAGCGAAACCACGCTGAAGGACGTCATGCTGATGCTCATCGACGAGCAAAACAAGAAGGGCGGCGTGCTCGGCAAGAAGCTGGAAGCCGTCGTCGTCGACCCGGCCTCCAACTGGCCGCTGTTCGCTG
Organism: uncultured Hyphomicrobiales bacterium; assembly: GCA_903861645.1. GTDB lineage: Bacteria > Pseudomonadota > Alphaproteobacteria > Rhizobiales > Beijerinckiaceae > Terripilifer. Next base: position 36,426 of record CAIOVE010000098.1, on the reverse strand, counting down.
AAAAGGCGCGCGAGCTCGTCGCCAAGGACAAGGTCGCGGCCGTTTTCGGTTGCTGGACCTCGGTTTCGCGCAAGTCCGTGCTGCCGGTTTTCGAGGAGTTGAACTCGATCCTGTTCTACCCCGTGCAATACGAAGGCGAGGAATCGCAGCGGAACGTCTTCTATACGGGCGCCGCGCCCAATCAGCAGGCTATTCCGGCCGTTGACTATTTGATGAGCAAGGAAGGCGGCTCGGTGAAGCGCTGGGTGCTCGCCGGCACCGACTATGTCTATCCGCGCACCACCAACAAAATTCTCGAGGCCTATCTGAAGGCCAAGGGCGTCGCCGCCGAAGACATCATGATCAACTACACGCCGTTCGGTCATTCCGATTGGCAGACGATCGTCGCCGACATCAAGAAGTTCGGCTCGGCCGGCAAGAAGACCGCGGTTGTGTCGACCATCAATGGCGACGCGAACGTTCCCTTCTACAAGCAGCTCGCCAACGCCGGCATCAAGGCCACCGATATCCCGGTCGTCGCGTTCTCGGTCGGCGAGGAAGAACTCGCGGGCATCGACACCAAGCCGCTCGTCGGCCATCTCGCCGCCTGGAACTACTTCGAGTCCGTCGACAACAAGGACAACAAGGCGTTCATCAAGCGCTGGAAGGAGTTCACCAAGAATCCGAAGCGCACCACCAACGACCCCATGGAAGCCCACGTGATCGGCTTCAATATGTGGATCAAGGCCATCGAGAAGGCCGGCACGACCGATCCGGACGCGGTCATCGACGCGATGGTTGGCGTTTCCGTGCCGAACCTCACCGGCGGAACCTCGACCATGATGCCGAACCACCACATCACCAAGCCGGTGCTGATTGGCGAAATCCAGGGCAACGGCCAGATCAACACGGTCTGGCAGACGCCGGGCACCGTGGTGGCGCAGGAATGGTCGCCCTACCTCGAAGGTTCGCGCGACCTGATCGCCGATTGGCGCAAGCCGCTCTCTTGCGGAAACCTGAACGTCAAGACCGGCAAGTGCGGCGGCAAGGCCACCAACTGATTGCATGAAAAACCGGACGGAAGGCGCGCCTTCCGTCCGCCCCAATTGCTTTCGGCATGTCTTTCACGGCCCATGAAGGAGATCGGAATGCGCATCGAACCGACAATGATGGCTCATGAGCGCGGTATCGCGCTGGCACGGCGCCAGGTGAATGGCAAGAGCGCGTTTTTCGATCTCGCGGGTTTCGTGTTCGGCCTTCTGTTCTTCGCCTTCCTGTTGACGGGACTTTCCATCGCCACCCGCGCGGAAACGCCGGATGGCGCGAACGGTCAAAAGCTCAGCGCCTTCGATTTCCCAGAGGTCGAATAAGTCACGCGACCAGTGGCGCATGGCGCGCCCGGTGTCCCGCGGCCGCCATGATGACAAAACGCCCAGCGCCCTTCATTCGGGCCGGGCTTCAATATCCAAAGGGACGGACCCGGAACAGCAAGATGATGGTTCAATGCAAGCGGCGGGTCACGCGCCCGATCGCAACGGTGTTTTTCGCGCTTTGCGCCATGATGTTCGCCTCGCTTGCCATGGCGGACGCGCTCGACGATACGCTGGCGAAATTCACCACCGACAAGTTTCCCGACACCCAGGCCGCGATCGGCGAACTCATCGCCTCGGGCGCCCCCATCGCGCCCAAGTTGTTCGACGCGCTCGCCGAGGGGCGTCTGTTGTTCGACTCCGACGAGAACAAGCTTTACGTGTCGGATGGCGCCGACAATCTCGTTGACGCGCGCACGGGCGAAAAAGCGAACGTCGATTCACCCGACGATCTCAAGAAGGTGCGCGTGAACAACGCGGTGCGCGCGGCGCTGGAGACAGCGCGCGGCTCGATGAGCCTCATGGTGCCCGACCCCAAGGCCCGCATCGACGCCGCCGAGACGATTTTCAAATCCCGCGACCCCGCGTCGCTGCCGCAACTCGACGCGGCCATCGCCGCGGAAAAGACCGCGCGCGTCAAGCAGGCGCTTGCAGAGGCGCGCGCGGCGATCATCGTCATGCAATCGGACGCCCCCGAGGCCGATCGGCTCGCGGCCGTCAACACGCTGAACGCGCGGGGCGATCAGGACTCTGTTGGCCTTTTGAACGAACTCGTCGCCGCGTCGCAAGGGCGCGTCAAGACCGCCGCTGCCAACGCCACGGCGGCCATTCAGTCGAAACTCGCGCTTTGGAACAACCTCCAAAATGTTTTTTACGGCCTGTCGCTCGGCTCGGTCTTGCTGCTCGCGGCGATCGGGCTCGCGATCACCTTCGGCGTCATGGGCGTCATCAACATGGCGCATGGCGAAATGGTGATGCTCGGCGCCTACACGACCTTCGTGACGCAGGAGGCCATCAAGGCCTACAAGCCAGAGCTGTTCAACTATTCGCTGTTCATCGCCATTCCCCTCGCCTTCCTCGTGACCGGCTTCATCGGCGTCGTGATCGAGCGCTCGATCATCCGCTTCCTATATGGCCGTCCGCTTGAAACACTGCTGGCGACCTTCGGCCTGTCGCTCATCCTGCAACCGGCGGTTCGCTCCGTTTTCGGCGCGAACAACCGCGAGGTTGGCGCGCCCGCCTTCATGGCCGGTTCGTTCGACTTCGGCGGCCTCGCCATCACGTCGGGCCGCATGTGGATCATCGTGTTCGCCATGGCCGTGTTCGTGGCCCTGCAACTCGTGTTGCGCGCGACATCCTTCGGACTGCGCATTCGCGCGGTCACGCAGAACCGGCGCATGGCCTCGGCCATGGGCATCGACACCAACCGCATCGACGCGCTCGCCTTCGGGCTGGGATCGGGCATCGCCGGCATGGCCGGCGTGGCGCTCTCGCAGATCGACAACGTGTCGCCCAATCTTGGCCAGTCCTACATCATCGACAGTTTCCTCGTCGTGGTGTTCGGCGGCGTCGGCAACCTCTGGGGCACCCTGGTGGCGGCGCTGACGCTGGGCATCGCCAACAAGTTCCTCGAACCGTTGATCGGCGCCGTTCTCGGCAAGATCGCGCTGCTGATCTTCATCATCCTGTTCATTCAAAAACGCCCGCGCGGACTCTTCGCGCTCAAGGGCCGCGCGGTGGAGGCGTGACATGAACGCCAACCGTCTTCTCGACACGCGCGGCCTCGTCTTCGTCGCCATCCTCGTCGCGGCGGCCATCATCGTGCCCGTGCTCGCGCTGGCGACGCCCACCGGCTCGGCGCTGCACGTGCCGCCCTATCTGGTGGCGCTCATGGGCAAGTATCTCTGCTTCGCGATGCTCGCGCTGGCGCTCGACCTTGTGTGGGGCTACTGCGGCATTCTATCGCTTGGCCATGGCGCCTTCTTCGCTCTCGGCGGTTACGCGATGGGCATGTATCTCATGCGGCAGATCGGCCCGCGTGGCGTCTACGCCAATCCGCTATTGCCGGATTTCATGGTGTTCCTGAACTACAAGGCGCTGCCGGTCGCGTGGTGGGGCTTCAACTGGTTCCCCTACGCCGCCGTCATGGTGCTGCTCGTGCCGGGCGTGCTGGCCTTCGCCTTCGGCTGGCTCGCCTTCCGCTCGCGCGTGACGGGCGTCTATCTGTCCATCATCACGCAGGCCATGACCTACGCCCTGCAACTGGCGTTTTTCCGCAACGACATGGGGCTTGGCGGCAACAACGGCCTGACCGATTTCAAGGACATTCTCGGCTTCAACGTGCAGTCGGACGCCACGCGCGCGACATTGTTCTCCCTTTCCGCGTTGGCCCTCGTCGGCGCTTATCTGATCGCGCGGGCGATGGTCGTGTCGAAATTCGGCAAGGTCGTGATCGCCATTCGCGACGCTGAATCGCGCACGCGCTTTCTGGGTTACCGCGTAGAGTCCTACAAACTCGTCGTCTTCACCGTGTCGGCCATGATGGCCGGCGTCGCCGGCGCGCTGTACGTGCCGCAGGTCGGCATCATCAACCCCGGTGAATTCGCGCCCGCCAATTCCATCGAGGCGGTGATCTGGGTCTCGGTCGGCGGGCGCGGCACGCTCGTTGGCGCGGCGCTGGGAGCGATCCTCGTCAACTTCGCCAAGACGTGGTTCACCGGCGTGTTGCCATCGTTCTGGCTGTTCGCCCTCGGCCTACTGTTCATTCTTGTCACGGTGTTCATGCCCAAGGGGCTGCTTGGATTGTTCTCGCGCTTCCAGCGCCGACAAGCCGCGCCCGACGCGCCCGTTTCCGTCACGGAGGCCCAGTCATGAGCATCGCCTCGGACAATCCCGCGCTCACGTCATCGTTGCTTTATCTCGATGGCGTCGCCGTCAGCTTCGATGGATACAAGGCCTTGCGTGGCCTTTCCCTCGTGCTCGCGCCGGGCGAGATGCGCGCCATCATCGGACCCAATGGCGCGGGCAAGACCACGATGATGGACATCATCACCGGCAAGACGCGCGCCGACACCGGCGATGTTTATTTCGCCGGCACGCATGATCTGTCGAAACTCGACGAGGCGACCATCGCGGAACTCGGCATCGGCCGCAAATTCCAGAAGCCCACGGTGTTTGAAAGCCACACCGTCCGCGACAACATCCTGCTGGCGCTCAAGGCGCCGCGCAAGGCCTTCGCGACCCTGTTCGGCAAGCCGCCCGTCGACGAACGCGAGCGCATCGACCAGATCCTCGAAACGACCCGCCTGAAGGATCATCGCGACCGCCTCGCCGCCGATCTGTCGCATGGACAGAAGCAATGGCTGGAAATCGGCATGTTGCTCGCGCAGGATCCCAAGCTGCTGCTCGTCGACGAGCCCGTCGCCGGCATGACCGACGCCGAGACGGCGCAAACCGCCATTCTGCTGCGCGAGATCGCCAGGGATCATTCCGTCGTGGTCGTCGAGCACGACATGACCTTCGTGCGCGATCTCGGCGTCAAGGTCACCGTGCTGCACGAAGGGTCCGTGCTCGCGGAGGGCAACCTCGACGATGTCAGCGCGGACCCCCGCGTGATCGAAGTCTATCTCGGGCGATGACATGCTGAACGTTGAATCGATCGATCTTTTCTACGGCGCGGCGCGGGCCCTGCGCGGCGTGTCATTGGCCGCCACGCCGGGCAAGGTCACCTGCGTGCTCGGCCGCAACGGCGTCGGCAAGACATCGCTCATGCGCGCCATCATCGGCCATCAGCCCATCGCAGCCGGAAGCATCGGCTGGCAGGGCGCCGACGTGTCGAAACTGTCGCCGCACGCGCGCGCCGCGCGCGGCATCGCCTACGTACCGCAGGGCCGCGAAATCTTTCCCCTGCTGACGGTGAAGGAAAATCTCGAAACAGGCTTCGCGCCCGTTCCACGCAAGGAGCGTTTCATACCCAACGAGGTGTTCGATCTGTTTCCCGTGCTCAAGGACATGATGGGACGACGCGGCGGCGATCTTTCCGGCGGACAACAGCAACAGCTCGCCATTGGCCGCGCGCTGGTCACGCGCCCGCGTCTGCTGGTGCTCGACGAGCCCACGGAGGGAATCCAGCCTTCGATCATCAAGGACATTGGCCGCGCCATCGACTATCTTCGCGGCAAGGGCGACATGGCCATCGTTCTGGTCGAGCAATATTTTGAATTCGCGCGGGATCTCGCCGACACGTTCGTCGTCATGGATCGCGGCGCGGTCGTTCTTTCGGGCGACAGGGCCTCGATGGTGGAATCGGATGTCCGCAAACACATGTCGGTCTGACGGCGCGGGACTTGTGCCGCCCCACGCGCGGGCGCGCGGCGAAATCCGCGCGGAATTCCGCGCGGTGGGCGCGCGCACGGAAATGGCGCGCGTCTTCGAGGCGGGTGGCTTGCGCCTGCGATGCCCCAATGTCGCGCGCGGCTGCGAGGGCGTGATCGTCAACACGGGCGGCGGCGTCGCGGGCGGCGACAGCGCCACGTTCGACATTGTCGCCGGCGAGGGCAGCGACGTGACGATGACGACCCAGTCCGCCGAGAAAATCTATCGCGCGCAGAACGAACCGGCCGAGATTTCCGTCGGTCTGCGCCTTGATGCGCGGGCGCGGTTTGAATGGCTGCCGCAGGAAACAATTCTGTTCGACGGCGCGCGCCTGACCCGGCGACTGGACATCGATCTCGACGCCTCCGCGTCGCTCACATTGCTGGAGGCCGTCACGTTCGGCCGCATGGCCATGGGCGAATTGCGCGTCGAGGGTTCGTTTCGCGACCGCTGGCGCATCCGGCGCGACCGGCGTTTGCTTTTCGCCGAGGACACCAATGTCGACGGCGACGTGACGGGCCTGCTCGACCGGCCGGCGATCGGGCGCAAGGCGCGGGCGACGGCGACCTTCGTGCATATCGCGCCGGACGCCGAGGCCACCATCGACGCCCTGCGCGCGGCGCTGGAGCCAACCGCGTGCGAATGGGGCGCGAGCGCCTGGAACGGCATGGCGGTGGCGCGCCTGCTTTCGCCATCGCCTGAAATTCTGCGGACTGCTATCGTGCATTTGCTGCGGGCGACGCGCGGACGCGAGGCGCCCCGCGTCTGGCAATGACGACACCGGAACAAAACAATGAACCTGACGCCGCGTGAAAAAGATAAATTGCTGATCGCCATGGCGGCGAACGTGGCGCGCCGTCGCCTCGAGCGCGGCGTCAAGCTGAACCACCCCGAGGCGATCGCGCTGATCACCGATTTCGTCGTGGAAGGTGCGCGCGACGGGCGCACGGTGGCCGAACTCATGGAGGCCGGCGCGCATGTCATCAGCGCGGATCAGGTGATGCCGGGCATCGCCGAAATGATCCACGACGTGCAGGTGGAGGCGACCTTTCCCGATGGCACGAAGCTCGTGACGGTTCACAACCCGATCCGCGGCTCCAGCCACGCCTTCACGCCGGGCGAGGTGACGACGCCCGAGGGCGACATCGTCATAAACGCCGGGCGCGCCACGGTCGCGCTGCGCGTCTCCAACAGCGGCGACCGGCCGATACAGGTCGGCTCGCATTACCATTTCGCCGAAACCAATCCGGCGCTCGTGTTCGACCGCGCGCTGGCGCGCGGCATGCGGCTCGACATCGCGGCGGGCACCGCCGTGCGCTTCGAGCCCGGCCAGTCGCGCGAGGTGCGGCTCGTCGCCTTCGAGGGCCGTCGCGAAGTGTATGGATTCAGACAGGACGTGATGGGGAAATTGTAGCCCGCGCGCCGTTGGCGAACGCCGCACCGATCAGAACAGCTTCAGCGGAAGTACATCATGTCCACCACCCTCACCCGCGCCGCCTACGCCGACATGTTCGGCCCCACCACCGGCGACAAGGTGCGCCTCGCCGACACCTCGCTGTTCATCGAGATCGAGAAAGACTTCACCACCTACGGCGAGGAGGTGAAATTCGGCGGCGGCAAGGTCATTCGCGACGGCATGGGCCAGTCACAGGCCTCGCGCGCCGAGGGCGCGATGGACACGGTCATCACCAACGCCGTCATTCTCGACCACTGGGGCGTCGTGAAGGCGGATGTTGGCCTGCGCGACGGGCGCATCGCGGCAATCGGCAAGGCGGGCAATCCCGAGAACCAGTCCGGCGTGACGATCGTCATCGGTCCGGGCACGGAAATCATCGCGGGCGAAGGCAAGATTCTCACCGCCGGCGGATTCGACACGCATATCCATTTCATCTGCCCGCAGCAGATCGAGGAGGCGCTCATGTCTGGCGTCACCTCCATGCTCGGCGGCGGCACCGGCCCGGCGACGGGCACCTTCGCCACCACCTGCACGCCGGGCCCCTGGCACATCGCGCGGATGATCGAGGCGGCGGATTCGTTTCCGATGAACCTCGGCTTCGCCGGCAAGGGCAACGCGGCGACGCCGCGCGGCCTCGTTGAACAGATCGAGGCCGGCGCCTGCGCGCTCAAACTGCACGAGGACTGGGGCACGACGCCCGCCGCCATCGATTGCTGCCTGTCGGTCGCCGACGACCACGACATTCAGGTGATGCTGCACAGCGACACGCTGAATGAATCGGGCTTCGTCGAGGAGACGATCAAGGCCTTCAAGGGCCGCACGATCCACGCCTTCCATACCGAGGGCGCGGGCGGCGGCCACGCGCCCGACATCATGTCCGTCGCGGGCCTGCCCAACGTGCTGCCGTCGTCGACGAATCCGACGCGGCCCTTCACGCGCAACACGCTCGACGAGCATCTGGACATGCTGATGGTCTGCCATCACCTCGATGGCTCGATCCCCGAGGATCTCGCCTTCGCGGAAAGCCGCATCCGCAAGGAGACCATCGCGGCGGAGGATATTCTGCACGATCTCGGCGCGCTCTCGATGATGTCGTCTGATTCGCAGGCCATGGGCCGCGTCGGCGAGGTCATCATTCGCACGTGGCAGACCGCCGACAAGATGAAGCGCCAGCGCGGCGCCCTGCCCGGCGAGAAGGGCGACAACGACAACATGCGCGCGCGGCGCTACATCGCCAAATACACGATCAACCCCGCCATCGCGCACGGCGTGTCGAAGCACATCGGCTCCATCGAGGCGGGCAAGCTGGCCGACCTCGTGTTGTGGACGCCGTCCTTCTTCGGCGTGAAGCCCGACCTCATCATCAAGGGCGGCATGATCGCCGCCGCCCCCATGGGCGATCCCAACGCGTCGATCCCGACGCCGCAGCCGACGCATTATCGGCCGATGTTCGGCGCGTTTGGTCGCGCCATCGCGGCGACGTCCTTGACCTTCGTGTCGCAAACCTCGCTCGACAAGGGGCTCGCGGCGGCGCTGCGCGTGTCAAAGCCCCTCGTCGCCGTCAACAACACGCGCGGCGGCATTTCCAAGGCGAGCATGATCCACAACGGCGCGACGCCGAAAATCGACATCGATCCGGAGACCTACGCCGTGATCGCCGATGGCGTTCTGCTGACCTGCCAGCCCGCCGATGTCCTGCCGATGGCGCAGCGCTATTTCATGTTCTGACGCTCGCGGGTAAGTGTGGGGCATGGCCAAGCCGCCCCATGCGCCCGGACATTCACAAGCCGCGAAACCGGCGCCAGCGCACGTCGAGACGATATCGGACCCTTCCGATGATCTCGCAGCGCTGCCCGCGGGCGCGCGCGCCATGCGCGAGCGGATGCTGGCGGCGGTCGCCACCGGCGACATCGACGCCCTGCGGCCAGTAATCGAATTCAACGAAACGCCGCCGCTTTTCGCGCGCGGCGCGAAACCGGTCGGTTTCGCCGCGGCCGTCGATTTCCTGAAGGCGCGATCCTTCGACGGCAAGGGCCATGAAATTCTCGCGATGCTCGGCGCGATCCTCGAACAACCCTACGTCCGCGTCACCCGCGGACCCGTCGAGATGTTCGTCTGGCCGGCCTTCGCCGCGCGGCAAAAGCCGGACCCGACGGCGGAGGAGCGGTTGGCGATGTATCGCTGCGCGCGCTTCGCCAACTTATTGCTCACCAACGACATCGGTCTGCCGCTGATCGAGCGCGTCGGCATCGGCGCCGACGGCACCTGGCATTACTTCTGGGCGGGCTGAGCGTCCACGTCGGCCTTGATCGCCAGCGCGATGGTGACCGCCATGAAGATCGCCGCGCTGTAGAAAATCCATTGCGGCATGTGATGGTCGATCAGCCAGGCGCCAAGCACCGGGCCTATCATGCCGCCGAAGTTGAAGCCCGTGGTCACGATGCCGAACACGCGACCTACCGCGCCAGGCGGCGAGGCGGCGCGGGTCAGCATGTCGCGCGAGGGCATGATGAGACCGGCGACGAAGCCCGCGGCCGTCAGCAGCGCGACCGTCAGGTGTTCGCCAAGGTCAACGGCGCCGATCAATGCGATCAGGATCGCGGCCAGACCAAAGCCGCCGCTTGTGACCAGCGACTGGCGCGACGCGCGATCGGCGAGAAAGCCGCCCGAGAGCACGCCAATCACCATCGCGACGAGGAACAGCGTCAGGCAGAGGTCGCCCGTCGCCTTGGGCAGGTGCAACAGATCGGCTAGGGCGACGACCATGTAGGTCTGAAGGATGCCCGTGCCGAGGTTGAGCATTGTGTACATGACCGTCAGCAGGATGACGGCGGGCGTCAGCAAGGCCAGGGCGGACGGGCCCTTGGGCGCGCCGGATTTCGCCGCCGCGCGGGCGCCGTCGCGCTCGCCGCGGCAATCGGGCATGAGCGGCAAGGCCACCAGCGGGCCGATCAGGCCACACACGATCAGCGCGGCGCGCGCGCCGCCGAAATGCGCCGCGCCCAGCAGGATGGGCGGCGCGACGGCGAAGCCGAGATAGCCCATGAAGGCGTGAATCGAGAAGGCGCGTCCCATGCGCGCCTGACTCATCTCGGCCGACAGGATCGAATAGTCGGCTGGATGATAGACCGCGTTGGCGAGGCCGATGGCGACCGCGGCGATCATCAGCACGGGATAGGAAGGCCAAAGGCCAATGGCCGCGAAGGAGGCGCCGCCGAGCAGCAGGCCGCCGACGAGCAACGCGCGCGCGCCCAGTCGGTCAACCAGAAAGCCGGTCGGCGCCTGAGTCAGCGCGGACACGATGTTCATGGTCGTCATCGCCAGCGCGAGGTCGGTGTAGGAAACGTCGAGCAGGGCCTTGAGGTCCGGCAGCAACGGAACAAAGGCAATCCAGTAGAGGTGACTGACGAGATGCGCGGCGGAAACCAGCCCGAGGGTCTTGTATTCGGCCTTTACGTCGTCGGTCGCCGCGAAAGTCGCGGTCTGCATCTTTGCGATCCCTCCCGGGTTGCTCGTCAGGCGCCCATCAGCCGGCGCACGTGAACAGCGACCGAGGAAGACAGACCGCGCAGATCATAGCCGCCTTCGAGCAGCGAGACGAGCCTGCCCCCGGCGCGCCGGTCGGCGACTTCCATCAACTTGCCCGTCGCCCAGCCAAAATCATCCTCGACGAGGTTGAGGTTGGCGAGCGGGTCGCGCCGATGGGCGTCGAAGCCAGCCGAGATGATGACGAGATCGGGCCCGAACGATTCGAGTCGCGGCAGGATGCGCTCGGTCATCGCGGCCTTGAACGCCTCGCCGCCGTCGCCCGCGCGCAGGGGCGCGTTGACGATATTGTCGTGCTCGCCGCGTTCGTTCACGGCGCCGGTGCCGGGATAAAGCGGCATCTGATGGGTCGAGCAATACATGACGGTCGGATCGGCCCAGAAAATATCCTGCGTGCCATTGCCGTGGTGCACGTCGAAATCAATGATGGCGACGCGGTCGATGCCGTGGACAGCCTGCGCGTGGCGCGCCGCGATGGCGGCGCTGTTGAAAAAGCAGAAACCCATGGCCGTGGCGCGCTCGGCGTGATGGCCCGGCGGACGCATGGCGACAAACACATTGTCGACATGGCCAGCCATGATTTCGTCGACCGCCTGACACGCCGCCCCCGCCGCCATGCTGGCCGCGTCGAGCGTGCGCGGGCACATGGTGGTGTCGCCGTCGAGTTCGGCGTAGCCCGAGGCCGGAACGGCCGCCTCGAGCGCGGCGACATAAGCCTCGGGATGGACCCGCAGGATAGCCTCGCGACGAACGGGTTTGGCCCGGTCACGCGAAAGTGTCTGGAAAGCCTCGACCTCGAGCGCCTGCTCGATCGCCCGCAACCGCTCCGGGCGCTCCGGATGGCCTTCGCCCATTTCGTGCAGCAGCGCCACCGGGTGGGAAAGAAAGAGCGTATTCACGGACGTTTCCAGCGCTTGCGATAACGAGGCGACCCTGACGGCCACCAAGCGTGTCCTTTAGGACACAGCTTATGGACTTGTGCGCCGCAATCTGTCCGGCAGTCAATATTATGGTAAGGAATTTCCTAATAACTAGGGTTAAGCATTTCGGGCGAATCGAGGCGGGGCTATGACTTTCAAGGGTTTTTCAATTGCATGTCTGATGGCAGTCGGACTGGCGGGCTGCAACTATCAGGCGGTGCCCGATCCGACGGTTTCGGCGCAGGACGCCAAGTACCTCGCGATGGTGCCGAACTTCGAAATTCCGACTGATTTCCGCCGCTATCAGGTGGAAGACCCCACCGGCGAAGCGCCTGGCACGGTGCTGATCGATACGCGCGCGCACTACCTCTATTTCGTCCTGCCCGGCAAGAAGGCGATCCGTTACGGCGTCGCCACCGGTTCGGAAGCGCAGGGCTGGACCGGCGTCGCCTCCGTGGGCCGCAAGGCCGAGTGGCCGCACTGGATGCCGCCGGCCGACATGCTGGAGCGCTGGCCCCACCTGAAGCCGACCGCCGCCGCGGGCGGTCTGCCGGGCGGTCCCGACAATCCGCTCGGCGCGCGCGCCATGTATCTCTACATGAACGGCAAGGACTCCATGTACCGCATCCACGGCACCAACGAGCCGGACAAGATCGGTCATGACGTTTCCTCCGGCTGCATCCGCATGACCAACATCGACGCCATCGACCTGTTCAACCGGATCAAGGTCGGCGCCAAGGTCATCGTGAAGTAAGCTTCGCGCTCGATTGAATTGAAACGGCCGGGCTTGTCCCGGCCGTTTTTGTTCGTGCGTCAGGCAATGGCCGGCGCGCCGAGTTCGACGCAAACCAGTTCCGGCGGCCGGCCAAACCGGACCGGCAGGATCGATGTGCCGAGCCCGGCCGATATGATCATGTGTCTGTCGTCCTCGACCACATGGCCATAGACATGGTTCGCGCCAAATCGACGGCTGGCGAAGGGCGTGCCGATGATCGGCAGATCGACCTGCCCCCCGTGGGTATGGCCGCAGAGGGTCAGCGAAACCCGCCTCGGCACGCGATTGAAAATGAAGGGTTCGTGGGCGAGCAGCAGGACCGGCGCGTCATCGGTGACCTGCCCAAGCGCCCGATCGAGATTGTCGGCGCCGTTGTAGACGCCGCGCGAGACGCGATAGGCAAGCTGATCGCCCAGGCCAAGAAGCCAGAACGACCGTCCATGCTGGCGCAGTTGGACCGCCTCGTTGTCGAGCAGGCGCGCGCCCGCGTGGCGAAGCGCCGTGGAAATGGCCTCGACATTGTTGGTCCGCATGCTCGGAATCGCGCCGTGCCACCAGTCATGGTTGCCAAGGATCGCGAAAACGCCCAACGGCGCCTTCAGGCGCGCGATCGCCTCGCCCCACTGGTGCGGCATCACTGGCGCGGTGACATAGTTATGCCCACCGTTGAAATCGCCGAGTATGACGGTGAGGTCGGGCGACATGGCGTTGGCCAGATCGCAGATGGAGGCGATGCGCGCCGCCGACATGTAGGGTTCGCAGGCGTGAATGTCCGCGATGACGGCGATCCTGAGAGGCAGGGTTTCGGGCCAGCCCGGCGGGGTCAGCGCGTAATTACTGACGTCGAGCATCAGGCCGGGTTCGACGCCGAAGGCGTATGATCCCAGCCCGCCGACCCCCAAACCAAGGGTTGACGCGCCCTTCAGGAATTTCCTGCGGCTGAACGCCATGTTGCCTCGCGGGCCGCGCCTCGCGCCGCGGCGGGCGACGCGTTCAGGCGGCCAGACTTTCCGAGCGACTGTTGTCGATGAGTTTCTGGGCCGAAATGCGGCTCTTGCGCGGCGTTCCCTCGGCGACGGCGAGGGCGGCGGCGACCGCCGAAATGCCTATTTCGCGATAAAGCCGGGCGAGAATGTCGAGTTCCTGCGACGCGACGGCCGGCTGCTGCTGGCTGGAAACCTGAGGCTGGTTCATGGGGCACACTCACGCACTAACTGAACGCACGCGCATTTCCACGCGTCGACCGAGCCTGACCAGTTTTGGTAAAAAAAGAGTTGGCGAAACTGGTAAAAACCAGCCGCTATTCAGCGGCGGCGCTTTTCGCCGGTCGCCGCGCGCACGTGATCCCTGACGGTAACGATGAGATCCTCGAGCTCGCCCACCTGGCCGGCCGACAGCCGGCCAATGGTTTCGCCCACGAAGCGTTTTTGCAGTTCGAGGCCGAGCCCGGCGAGGCGCCGCCCTTCCTTCGTCAGGTAGATCGCGTGGGACCGCCGGTCGCCCTCGGTCACGCGACGCTCGACCAGCCCCGCCGTCACGAGCCGGTCGATCAGACCGGATATATTGCCCTTGGTGACATAAAGGCGCTGGGCGAGCTCCTGCTGGCTGACGCCCTCGCGCTCGGTCAGCGTCGTCAGCACGTCGCACTGGGGAACCGACAGGCCGATGGTCTTCAGTCGGTCGCTGATCGCCGCGCCCAGCCGGGCGTGCAGGCGCATCAATCGAAACCAGACCCGGTCGGCTTTTCCGCTGTCGTCGTCACTGCTCATTAATCGGCCCCACCCCAAATCTTGTATTAGCGCGCCCCTGACGCCGCAAGTGTGTTCCACCTACAAAACAGCGCCTTGGCTTATGGTCGCCCTTCCCGCCGGCGAACATTGCGCTAGATTGCGGCATGGGGTGGCCAGCGCCGAAATGGCCATGCGCGGGGAGGAACACATGCTCGGGTTGATGCAGGACTGGCCGCTGCTGATTCATCGCGTCATCGACCACGCGGCGTCGCAGTTTGGCCCGCGCGAGGTGGTGTCGCGCTCGATCGAGGGGCCCATCCATCGCACCGATTACGCGAGGGTGCGGGAGCGGTCGCTGCGCGTCGCCCAACGGCTGGCGCGCGACGGCGTCGTCAATGGCGACCGGGTCGCGACGCTCGCCTGGAACACCTGGCGCCATCTGGAATCCTGGTACGGGATCACCGGCATTGGCGCGATCTATCACACGGTCAATCCGCGGCTCTTTCCCGAACAGATTGTCTGGATCATGAATCACGCCGAGGACCGCGTCGTGATGACGGACCTCACCTTCGTGCCGCTGCTCGAGGCGCTCGCGGACCGGCTCCCCAAGGTCGAGCGTTACATCGTCTTTACCGACGGCGCGCACATGCCCGCCACGAAACTGAGGAACGCCGTCGCCTACGAGGACTGGCTGGCGGAAGCGGATGGCGATTTCCGCTGGACTTCCTTCGACGAGAAAACCGCCGCCGGCCTTTGCTACACGTCGGGCACGACGGGCAATCCCAAGGGCGTTCTGTATTCGCATCGCTCGAACGTCCTGCATTCCATGTCGCTGTCGAACGCCGACGCCTTCGGCCTGTCGTCGCGCGCGTCGATCCTGCCGGTCGTGCCGTTGTTCCACGCGAACTCGTGGTCGCTCGCCTTCTCCTGCCCCATGTACGGCGCGAAGATGGTCATGCCGGGCATGCGGCTCGACGGCGCTTCGCTGTTTGAACTTATGGAGGCGGAAAAGGTGACCATGGCCGCGGGCGTGCCGACGGTCTGGCTGATGTTGCTGCAATACATGCAAAAGGAGGGCAAGCGCCTGTCGACCGTCGAGCGCATGCTGATCGGCGGCTCCGCCTGCCCGCGCGCGATGATCGAGGCTTTCGAGCGCGATTATGGCATCGATGTCGTGCATGCGTGGGGCATGACGGAAATGAGCCCGGTTGGTTCGTGCGGCGCGGTGAAGGCGCAACTCGCCGATGTCGCGGGCGACGCGCTGATCGACCTGAAAGCCAAGCAGGGCTTCGCGTTTTTCGGCGTCGAGATGAAAATCACCGACGACGCCGGCAAGAGCCTGCCATGGGATGGCAAGACCTTTGGCCGCCTGAAGGTGGCCGGCTTCGCGGTGACGAAAGGCTATTATGGCGTCGACAACGCGGGCCTGCTCGACGACGAGGGCTTCTTCGACACGGGCGACGTCGCGACGATCGACGCCAACGGCTACATGCAGATCACCGACCGGTCGAAGGACGTGATCAAGTCCGGCGGCGAATGGATATCCTCCATCGATCTGGAAAATCTCGCCGTCGGCCATCCCGACGTGGCGGAGGCCGCTGTCATCGGCGTGGCGCATCCGCGGTGGGACGAACGCCCGCTGCTGGTCGTCGTGCCGAAGGAGGGACGGGTCATCCAGCGCGACGACGTGCTGAAATTCATGGAAGGCAAGATCGCCAAATGGTGGATGCCGGACGACGTGCAGGCCGTCGCGGAAATTCCCCACACGGCCACCGGCAAGATCAACAAGCTGAAACTGCGCGAGACATTCAGCTCGTATAAATTGCCGACGGCCTGAACCGCGTCACGCGCCCGCGTGCGCGGCCTTGGTGCGCGCGTGCATCGAGCGCAACGTCTCCAGCTCCAGCGCCGTTGGCGCTGGGGTCTCGACGACGTCGACGGCAAAGCGTGGCGCCCAGCCGCAATTGGCGACAACCTGTTCGCGCGTCGCGCCCGTATGCAGTGAAACGACGGTCATTTCCTTCGTCTCGGCGTCGGGCTCGAAAACGCAGAGATCGGTGATCAGTTTCGTCGGACCGCGGGAGGTCAAACCCATCGCGCGCCGCTCGCGCCCCGTCGGGCCATGGCCCATGGAGGTGATGAACGGCAGTTTCTCGACGAACGAGCGTTGGCCCAGCGCCATGATGATGAAGATCTCGCCGCAGTTGGTGGCGATCTCGGGCGCGCCGCCGCCGCCGGGCAGGCGCACCTTTGGCTTGGCGTAATCGCCCACGACGGTCGTGTTCAGATTGGCGAAGCGATCGATCTGCGCGCCGCCGAGAAACCCCACGGTGATGCGTCCGCCCTGCAACCAGTAACGGAACATCTCCGGCACCGAGACCGTGCAGAGCGCGGTGTCACAGAGTTCGCCGTCGCCGATCGACAAGGGCAAAACGTTGGGCTTTGTCGCGATCGTGCCGGACTCGTAAATCAACGTGATGTCCGGCGCGTGGGTGAGGCGCGCGAGATTGCACGCGGCCGATGGCGCGCCGATGCCGACAAAGCAAATGTCCTCGTTGCGCAGCGCGCGCGCCGCGGCGATGGTCATCATTTCGGTGGGCGTATGCGTCGAACTCATCGGCTGGCCCTCCGACCATGAACGGCGAAGGCCTCGGGCCTCTTGTCGAGCACGTTTTCCTTCATCCACGCGAGGAACGTCTCGCGCTCGCGCGAAACCTTGTCCCACGCGATGTAGAACGAATTGTCGCGCTTGTAGTAGCCATGCGCGTAGGCGGGGTGCGCGCCGCCCGGCACGACCGCGATCGCCCCCACGGTCCACGACGGCAACACGACGGAATTGACACTGGGCGCGCCGAGATCATCGACGATCTCCTCGACGGTGACGAGCGTTCGGCGCGCGGCGAGCACGGCCTCCTTCTGCACGCCGACGATGCCCTCGATCAAAACATTGCCGGCACGATCGGCGCGCGGCGCGTGGATGACCGTCGCGTCCGGGCGCAGGGCCGGCACCGTGGCGAGTTTCTCGCCGGTGTAGGGGCAGACAACGCTCCGGATGCTCGGATTGACGCGCGGCAGATCAACGCCGATGTAGCCGCGAAACACGGCGAAGGGCAGGTTGGCCGCGCCCGCCTCATAGGCGTTCGCCATGGCCGCGTGGGAGTGTTCCTCCAGTTCGAGTGGCCGGGGCCAGGCGTTTTCCACCGCGTCGCGAATGCGATGGGCCGAGCCTACGCCGGGATTGCCGCCCCATGAAAACGTCAGCTTGCGCGCGCAACCCATGCCGATCATCTGGTCATAGATGAGATCGGGCGTCATGCGGATCAACGACAGATCCTTGCGGCCCTGACGAATGGTCTCGTGCGCGGCGGCGAAGGGGATGAGATGGGTGAAGCCCTCCATCGCGACGCTGTCGCCATCGCGAATGGTTTCCTCCACGGCTTCCGACAAGGTCAAAATACGAGCCATGCGCCTTCCCCACGGCCACGCGCGATCGCGCGGGACGACGCGCGCCTTGGCCTTCCACGATAATTGCAATTGTCTTAGATCGCGCGCGCGAGGCCCGTCAATCGTTCGATTGCGGCAACGGGCGACTGATGCTATCGGCGATAAGTATTGAATTTTTTTTCGCGAGGTTAATTCTTGAACCCGCCGTCACCGGTCATCCCTGTCAATGGTCGCGCGACGATTGAACCCTTGCTATGGCGGCTCATGGACGCGCGCGCCAAACTCGACATGGCCGAACTCACGCGATTGCTCCATCAGGACGTCACGCTGTCGGTGATCGGCGAGCCACGCGCGATCTATCCCCTGCCCAACATGCACGAAGGTCGGGACGCGGTGCTCGCCTTCATCTTGCGTATTCACGCCATGTTCGAATATCTCGACAGCGAAGTGCTCGACACCATCATTGAAAACAATCGCGCGCTCGTTTTCCGGCGGCAGCGGCCGGTCAATCGCGGCACCGGCGCGGCCCGCCTCGTGCACGTGATGGACATTTTTGTCTTTCGCGATGGCAAGGTCGTGGAGATCGTCCAGCTCAACGACACGGCGGCGCTGGCGAAGGTCATCGGCGGCGCGTGAACGCCGGCGAGCCGGCGCGATAAAAAAACCCGCGCCGGCGACACGCGCGGCGCGGGTTGAAACATTCGGTCCGGGGATTACTTGCCCCAGACTTCCTTCGCCACGTCAACGACAAGCTTCAGCTTGGCCCATTGCTCGGCCTCGGCGAGGGTGTTGCCCTCTTCCGTCGAGGCGAAGCCACACTGCGGCGACAGGCAAAGCTGATCGAGCGGGGCGTATTTGGAGGCTTCGTCGATGCGGCGCAGCAGAGCGTCGCGGGTTTCCAGCATGCCTGTCTTCGACGTCACGAGGCCGAGGATGACGGTCTTGCCCTTCGGCAGGAAGCGCAGGGGCTCGAAGCCGCCCGAACGGTCGTTGTCCCACTCGAGGAAATATCCGTCGATGTTCAGCTTGTTGAACATGAGATCGGCGATCGGCTCGTAGCCGCCCGAGGAAATGAAGGTCGAGCGGAAGTTGCCGCGGCAGACATGCATGGTGGCCGCGAGGTCGGCGGGCTTGCCGGCGAGCGCGTCGTTGATC
Organism: uncultured Hyphomicrobiales bacterium; assembly: GCA_903861645.1. Classification (GTDB taxonomy): domain Bacteria; phylum Pseudomonadota; class Alphaproteobacteria; order Rhizobiales; family Beijerinckiaceae; genus Terripilifer. The sequence goes on along the minus strand of CAIOVE010000098.1, from coordinate 17,677 downwards.
ATGCCGACGTAGATGTCGCCCTGCTTCACCGGATCATCGCCGCGGGCGGCGAGCATTTCGCGCTGCTTGGGATCGCACAGGTAGGCGAAGCTGCAATCGTCGATCTGGATGTAGCGGCAGCCGGCGGCGTAGAAGCCGTCTATCGCCTGCTTATAGGCCTGCCCGAGGTCGTGGTAGAATTCCTCCATCGTCGGATAGACGCCCATGTTGATGGACTTGCGACCGCCGCGATAGTGCAGCATCGACGGGCTGGGGATCGACTGCTTCGGCGTCTTCTTGGTGTTCGCGGCGAGGAACTTGAAGTGCTCGATGTGCGGATGCGCCTTCGAACCGAGCTTGCTGGTGATGCGCGGGCCGCGCGCCTTGGTCTGAACGCCGGTGAACTGGATGCCCTGATCGACCTCGACGACTTCGACGCCATCAAGTTCGCCGAGGAAGTCCATGTGCCACCACGAGCGGCGGAACTCGCCGTCTGTGATCGCGTCAAGACCAACTTCTTCCTGCTTGACGATGATCTTGCGGATCTCGACGTCCTCGACCGCCTTGAGGTCGGCGGCGGAAATCTTGCCGGCGGCGAACTGCTCGCGGGCGGTCTTCAACGGCGCGGTGCGCAGGATCGAGCCGACATGGTCGGCGCGGAAGGGGGGCTTGGTCCTCATCATGCTGAATTCTCCTTGGGCGTAACGCGCGTTTCGCGCGGCGCCTTGAGCGGGCCGTCGCGGTCGGGGCCCACGCGACAAGGCGAGCGCCTTTCCGTCGGGTAACCCTGATCTGTTATCCTATACAACAATATCAGCGAGCCGCGCCATGGTCCCACGCGCGACAATTCGCGTCCCACGCATGGGCCGTAGGTCGAACGCGTCAATGCCCACCATGGGCGAAAAATTGTCGGGTTCAGTTCTATCGCCGGCGGGCTTCAGCGAATGATCAGGCAGGTGCGATAGCCGTCGAGACCGCGAAAGGCGGCTTTCTGGCCGCGCTGCCAGGCATGGCAGGATTTTCTGGAGTCGAAGCAGGCGTAAGCATCCCGCCAGATCACGCCGCCCGCCTCCAGCCCGCCCAGCGCTATGGAGCCGCCGGTGAAATGTCCCAGCCAGATCGAGCCCGTGGGCGACAGATGCGAAAGCGCGCCGCAGCTCGGCCCGTCGACCGCGACGCCGGAGGCGGAGATCGTCAGGTCGCCGGCGCGCGCCGGAATGCTCGCCACGAGGCCGAAAGCAAGGGCCATGATCGCGGGCGTCAGGCGCCGAACATTGAGCATCGCGGACTCCGAGAATCGATGACCCATTCTAGCCGCGCCCGACGCGCGCGCAATGGCGCGCGGAACCTCACGGCGCGAAGAGATCCGGTCGTCGCGCCCGCAGCGCCAGCGCCAGCACGAGGGTCTTCATGTCGACCAGCCCGCCGCTATCCATGAGCCCTGCGAGTTCGGCGAGCGGCATTTCGACGACCTCGATGTCCTCGTCCTCATGCGCCAGTCCGCCGCCCGACGTCACGCGGTCGCTCGCGCCATATTCGGCGAGGTAAAGGTCAATCCGTTCGGTCGAAACCCCCGGCATTGTCCAGGCGTCGACCACGTGTTCGAGGGCCGCCAATCGCACCCCGCATTCCTCCATCGCCTCGCGGCGGGCGCAGGCGGCGGGGTCGTCCTCGTCGAGACGACCGGCCGGCGCCTCGACGAAAAGCGCGTCGCTCCCCGCGACCATGGCGGCGAAACGCGGCTGGATGACCAGAAGGCAGAGCTTTCGCAAGGGATCGAAGGGCAGAACCGCCACGGCGCGGCCATGGTCCTCGATCTCGCGGTTGATTTCACGCCCGTCGGGCAGGCGAATGGTCGCGATGGAAAAGGAGGCCCAACCTTCGTGGACGGGCCGGATGGAGACGATGCGCGGCGGGGTTTCCATGGCGCTCCCGAAAAAGGGTGGCCGGAGCCGCCGCCTGTTGCGGCTCCGGCCTAGCCATGGTCAGTCAGAGGGGACCTCACACGGCTTTCTCTTGAGCCCCCAACCAAGCGGACGCGCGAGCGCCGCCCGCGACTGGCCGGATCAGGGACTGATTTCATTGGGCTTTTAAAGACCCGAAGGCCCGGCGCACCATGAGCGCCAACCGGAAAGGAGTTTAGCCGCTCGCGTGGAAGGGAGGAAGCTTTTCCCGTTCGGCCGGTAAACAAAGAAGGGACCGCGCGGCGTCATAATCAAAAATATTCTTTTAAAAACAATTATCTAAAAATATTTTCCCAACATCGCCGGCGCGCGCGGGGTTGGGCTTCCGCCCCGCCGCGCTTCGGTTGTAAACAGACGGGAGCCCCGCGCGCCGCGCGGCGACGAACGGGAGACGCGCGTGCTCTGGGTCAAAACCTTTCATGTCCTGACCGTGATGGCCTGGCTCGCCGGCGTGTTTTACCTGCCGCGTATTTTCGTCAATTACGCCCAGGCCCGCGACCTCGGCGAGCCCACCGCGCGGCTCGTCGGCATGGCGCGCCGGCTGTTCCGCTTCGCCACGATTCTCGCGGTCTTCGCGCTGGCGCTCGGCATGGCGCTGTGGACCGTCTATGGCATCGACGGCAAATGGCTGCACTGGAAGCTTGTCTTCGTGCTGGCGCTGATCGCCTATCACGTCGTCTGCGGCGTCATGCTACGCCGCATGGTCGCGGGAACGCTGACGCAAAGCCCGCTCTATTTCAGGTTTTTCAACGAGGTATCGGTGCTGATCGTGACCGCGATCCTCATCCTCGTGATCGTCAAGCCGTTTTAGCCGATGCGACGCGCGAGCTTTTCATAGAGTTCGTTGCGCGCGCCGAAAATGTAATCGAGCGCGCCAATGCCCACGTGGGCCGCGCCCTTGCCGATCAACCAGTCGGCGAGGCGCGGCGCCTGATCGACGGGGCACACCAGACGCAACGGCCCCTCGTTCGCGACGCCAAACAGCGCGCGGGCGCCGAAGGCCCTGCCCGCCTCGGCGGTGAGTTGCATGGGATCGGGCGCGAGCGCGGTGACGAGACGGTTCAGGCGCGCCTCCTCCTCCGCGGCGATGCGCGCGAGAATGGCGCGGGCGGAATCGCGCGTGGCGTTGCTCCACTCCGCGCCCACCGACGCCACCAGATTGGCCTCCGAGCGCAGAATGACGCCGTCGTCGAGCACCTTCAGCGCGTTGGCGCGAAGGGTCGCGCCAGTGGTTGTGATGTCGACGATGAGTTCCGCGCCGCCCGAGGCGGGCGCGCCCTCGGTCGCGCCAAGGCTCTCGACGATGCGGTAATCGGCGACGCCCCTCTGGGCGAAAAACCGGCGGGTCGTCTGAATATACTTGGTGGCGACGCGCATGCGCGCCCCGCGCCGCGCGTGGAAGGCCGCCGCGACGTCCTCGAGGTCCGCCATGGTGCGCACGTCGATCCACGCCTGCGGCACGGCGACGACCACATTGGCGTGGCCAAAGCCGAGCGGCGCGAGCAGTTCGACCTTCTTCTCGGCGTCGGGAATGGTTTCCCGGATGAGATCCTCGCCGGTGACGCCGAGGTGAACCGTGCCGGCGGCCAGTTGCTGGACGATTTCGCCCGCGGAAAGGAAAGCGATCTCGACGCCGGGCAATTCATTCAGGGCGCCGCGATAGTCGCGCGCGCCACGACCCTGCGCGATGGTGAGACCCGCGCGCTTGAAGAAGTTGGCGGCGTTTTCCTGCAAGCGGCCCTTGGAGGGCACCGCGAGGATCAGGGGGGATGTGGCGGTCACGCGGCGGCTCCCGTGTTGTCCAGTCGCTCGCACCAGATGGCCGCGCCGACGGCGGGAATATCCGTGGCCGCGCCGAGCACGCGCAACAGCCGGTCATAGCGGCCGCCGCCAATCAGCGGCCGCCCGTCCGCGCGGGCGGGATCGTGCGCCTCGAAGACGAAGCCGGTGTAGTAATCGAGGTTGCGGCCGAAACTCGCCGCGAAGCGCAGGCGGGCCATGTCGACGCCGCGCGCCGCGATGAAGCCAAGCCGCTCGTCGAAGGAATCGAGCGCGGCGTGAATATCGAGCCTGGCGTCGCGGGCGAGCTTGCGCAGCGCCGCCGAGCAGGCGTCGGGCTCGCCGGCGATGGCGAGAAACGCCTCGAGAGCGGCGCGCTTTTCGTCCGGCACCCCGGCGACGGCGTGCATGGAGGCCTGCTCCAGAAAACGGTCGGCGATTTCACCCGCCGTGCGACCGCCCACCGACGAGATGCCGGCGATGGAGAGCAGATCGCCCACCAGCGCCCGCGCGCCCTGCCGGTCCGCGCCTTCGAGCGCGGCGAGGACGCCCGAATGATCGCTGACCGCGCCATTCGAGGGCGCGGCGAGGATCTCGGCGATTTTCTGGCCGCGCATGTGGCCGCGGCGGATGCGGCGCAGCCAGGGCGCCGGCAGGTCGAGCGCCTCCAGCAGGCGATTGAACAGGCCGGTGTCGCCAAGGCGCGTGTCGAGCGGCGCGGCGCCCGCGCGGGCGGCGGCTTCAAGCGACAGGGCGAGGATTTCCGCGTCCGCGGCCTCGGCGTCGGCGCGCCCAAAACTTTCAACGCCCGCCTGAACGAATTCAGCCGGCAGGTCGGGCCGGTGGCGGAACACGGGACCGAGGTAGGAGAAGGTCGCCGGCTGGCCGGCCGCCGCCGAGGCAAGGTAATCACGGCAAACGGGGATCGTATATTCCGGACGCAGGCAGAGTTCGGCGCCCGAGGGATCGGCGGTGAGGAACAACCGTCCGCGAATGTCCTCGCCAGAGAGGTCGAGGAACACGTCGGCGGGTTGCAAGATCGCCGGTTCGGCGCGCGGATAGCCGGCGGCGATCAGGCAGTCGATCAACCGCCCGCTCCGTTCGCCCGCGCCAGAAGTCACGCCCACCTCGGCCATGATGCCAGAACTCCTTGAGTACGCGGCCTTCTAGCAAGCGCGCCGCCCGGATGCGAAGCATTTTAATCGACAGGGTGAACGGGTCGCGCAACCATCTTGACCCGGGCAGCGGCCCGCCGCAGGCTGACGGCAATCCGCGACAAGCGGAAAAACAGGGAGAACGCCATGAAATGGCTCGCCGCCGCGATCGCCGGCTTCGTCGCAACCTGCGCCGCGGGCGCCGCCGCCGCCCAATCCCTCACCGTCGCCGTGCCGCATCCGGGTCTGTGGGATTCGACGCTGGTGACCTTCGCCAAGCAGCAAGGCTATTTCAAGGACGCGGGCGTCGATGTCGAATTCTTCTACACCGAGGGCGGCGGCCAGCAGATCCAGACCGTCGTCTCCGGCAGCGCGGACGTTGGCCTGCTCAATGGTTTGCTGAGCGTGATGGCCGCCTACGACAAGGGCGCGCCGGTGCGGGTCATTTCGTCCGAATTCATCGGCGCGCTCGACTCGTTCTGGTACGTGCGCGCCGACAGCCCGATCAAATCGCTGAAGGAGGCGGCGGGCCACACGGTCGCCTTCTCGACGACGGGTTCCTCCTCGCATCTGACCATCCTGTCCCTGCTCAAGCAGAATGGCGTCGAGGGCGCGCGGCCCACGCCGACGGGCACGCAAACAACGACACTGACGCAGGTCATGTCCGGCCAGATCGATGTCGGCTTCACCGTGCCGCCGGTCGGCGTGAAGGAACTGAACGAGGGGAAAATCCGCATCCTCGCCTACGGGCGCGACGCGAAGGATCTGCTGGGCCAGAGCGTGCGGGTCAACATCGCCAACGCCGGCGCGCTGCAAGCCAAGCGCGCGGCCATCGGCAAGTTGCTGGCGGGGATGCAAAAGGCCATCGACGCCGCCTATGATGACCCGAAAGCCCTGCCCGTTCTCGCCGACATCATGAAATCGGACGCCGAGACGGTTCGCAAAATCCGCGACGAATTCTATCCGCGCGCGGCCATGGCGATGGGCGAGGTCAAGGGCGTGGACGACGCGTTGCGCGACGCCTACGCCAACAAATACGTTGGCAAGCCGATGAAGGCCGCCGACATCGCCGGCCTGTTCGACATGGGGCTAGCGCCTAAACAGGACTTGGGGCTCGCGCCTAAATAACCGGCGCGTTCAGGGCTCCAGCGACGCGGCGTAGGCAGCGAGGTTCAACATGTCCTCGACCGACAGCTTCGCCACCACCTGCGCCATCAGCGCCGATTGCGGGCCGGCCCGGTCGCCGTTTTGGATCATGAACATCTGCCGGACCATGTGGTTGGGCATGCGGCCGGCCAGCGGGGGAATATCGGCGAGGCCGTGCAGGGTTGGCCCATGGCAAATGCCGCAGGCGACCGTCTTGCCGTCGCCGCCCGTCCTCGCCAGCGCCTCGCCCTTGGCGATCGAACCCCTGGGCACATAGGCGACGAATCCCTTGATGGGATCGCGGTTGAGCACGATGTCCTCGTCCTCGGGCACGACGATGATGCGCTGACCAATCGGCTCGGTTCCGCCATCTGGATGGACAAGGCGCTTGTTGCCGGGGCCGACGTAGGTTTTCGGCGCGGCGTCCGCCTCGACCACCCGCACCCATGTGCGCGGCTTGACCGACGCGAAGTATTCGGCGGCGGCCTTGATCTCGGCGTCGGTGATGTCCTTGCCGATGGCCGTCATCGATCCGGAGCCCTTGCGGGCGCCGCTTTTGAAGTCGAGCATCTGGCGGGTGAAATAGCCGGGGGTCAGACCGGCCACGTAGGCGGACTCGTCATGCCCATTTCCGGTGGGCAAATGGCAGGAGCCGCAGGCGCGGACGTTCGGCGGGCGACCGTGCGCCACGACATCGGGCATCGGCGGATGCAGGTCGGGCCGCCAGTCGGGCGGATTGAAGAGATCGTCAATCTGGGCGCGGGTGAGGCTGAGGTTGCTGCCCGGCGCGGTTTTGGGCTTGCCGTCGTCGCGCGAGGGGGGCTGAACCTTCTCCGTCACGGGAAACGCCCAGTCGGGCTTGTCGGCGGCCCCCGCCGTCAGGGGAACCAGCGCGAACGCCATGGCGGTGATGAGTTTGCGCAAGATAGCCTCCCGGAACGGCGTTTTTCAGCTTGGCCATACGATAGCGGGCGCGTCCCACGCCATCAAGGCGCGGCGACGGACGCCGGCGCGCAGAGCGCCAACCAAGGACGCATGTGTTCGGGCGGCTCGGCCTCGACCTCGATGGCGGACTTGTTCTTGTAGAGCGGCACGACGATCTTGCGGGCGTGCAACTGCAAATTGGGCCCGCCCTCGACGAAGCCCGCGCCGTAGATGGGGTCGCCCAGAATGGGCCAGCCCATGGCGGCGCAATGGACCCGCAACTGGTGCGTGCGCCCGGTCAGCGGCTCCAGCGCCAGAAAGGCCAGCGGCTTTTCCTCGGCGTCGACGCCCCGGCCGACGACCCGCCAGCGCGTTTGCGAGGCGGCGCCGAGGGGATCGACCTTCATCCACCAGCCGCGCTTGGAATCGAGCCTGCCGAGCGGCAGGTCGATCAGGCCCTCGTCCGGCGGGGCGCCCTCGACGACCGCCCAGTAAGTCTTGGAAATTTTGCCCTGCTTGAACAGAAGGCCCAATGTTTCCAGCGCCTTGCGGTGGCGACCGAGGACCAGGCAGCCGGAGGTGTCCTTGTCCAGCCGGTGGGCGAGCGCGGGGGTGCGCGGCAGGCCGAAGCGCAGCGCGCCGAAATGCGCCTCGAGGTTGTCGCCGCCCTTGGGGCCCTGATGGACGGCGATGCCGGGCGGCTTGTCGATGACGAGCATCAGCGCGTCGCGATAAAGGAGCCGGGCAAGAATCTCTTCCGATGTCATGCCCGGCAGGGTATCGGGTAGGACGGCGGGCGCGCAAATCGGCGCGGCGGAACAGACGAACCATGAGCGACGACGAGCGGACGAGCGAGACAAAAAAGCCGGGGCTGCTGGGCCGCCTGTTCGGCGCGCGCCCGACCGCGCCGGTCGAGCCGCCGCCGGCCACCGTCGCGCCCGAGCCGGAACAGAAGCGGAGCTGGTGGCGACGCCTGAAGGACGGGCTCGCCCGTTCGTCCTCGGCCATCGGCGAGGGCATCTCGTCGATCTTCACCAAGCGCAAGCTCGACGGAAACATGCTCGACGAGCTGGAGGACATTCTCATTCAGGCCGATCTCGGCATCGCCACGGCGACGCGAATTCGCGACGCCGTCGGCAAGGGCCGCTACGACCGCGAAATCGACCCCGAGGAAGTGAAGTCCATTCTCGCCGCCGAGGTCGAGAAGGTTCTGACCCCCGTCGCGCGGCCGCTCGCCATCGACCCCGAGGCCAAGCCCTTCGTCATCCTCGTCGTGGGCGTCAACGGTTCGGGCAAGACCACGACCATCGGCAAGCTCGCCTCGCAACTGAACGCGGAAGGCCGCAAGGTCATGCTGGCGGCGGGCGACACATTCCGCGCCGCCGCCATCGAGCAATTGCAGATCTGGGGCGGCCGCATCGGCGCTACCGTGGTGGCGCGACCGCAGGGCGCGGACGCGGCGGGCCTTGCCTTCGACGCCATCAATCAGGCGCGCGCGGAAGGCGCCGACGTGCTGCTGATGGACACCGCGGGGCGGTTGCAGAACCGCGCCGAGTTGATGGCCGAACTCGAAAAAGTCATCCGCGTGATGAAAAAGGTCGACTCCGCCGCGCCCCACGCGGTGCTGCTGGTGCTCGACGCGACGGTCGGCCAGAACGCGCTGAATCAGGTCGACATCTTCGGCAAGGTGGCGGGCGTGACCGGCCTCGTGATGACCAAGCTCGACGGCACGGCGCGCGGCGGCATTCTCGTGGCCATCGCCGAGCGGTTCGGCCTGCCGGTGCATTTCATCGGCGTCGGCGAGGGCCAGGGCGATCTGGAACCCTTCGAGGCGGCGGATTTCGCGCGCGCCATCGCCGGTCTGGGCGAGTAAACTGCGCGCCGGGCGAATCGCCCTTTCGGGACGAATTTGATGACGCAAGCGAACAACGGACGGCCGAAACAGAACCCCGCGCTCAAGCTGGCGCTGGAATTGGGGCCGCTGGCGATTTTTTTCGTCGTCAATTCGAAATTCGGCATTTTCCCCGGCACCGCCGCGCTGATGATCAGCGTGGTCACCGCGCTCATCGTCTCGTGGATCGTCACGCGGCATATACCGGTCATGCCGCTGGTGACCGCCGTCGCCGTGGTGTTTTTCGGGACGCTGACGTTCCTGTTTCACGACGAGATGTTCATCAAGCTGAAGCCGACGATCGTCAACGCGCTGTTCGGATCGGCGCTGCTGATCGGCCTCGCCATGGGCAAGCCGCTGTTACCCATCGTGCTCGACAGCGTGATGCGCCTGAGCGAAACGGGATGGCGCATCCTGACGTTCCGCTGGGGTCTTTTCTTCTTTTTTCTCGCGGCGCTCAACGAGGTCATCTGGCGCACGCAGACCAACGATTTCTGGGTGAATTTCAAGGTTTTTGGCACGATGCCCATCACCATCCTCTTCGCCCTGTCGCAGGCGCCGCTGATCCTGCGCCACGAAATCAAGGACGACGCCGAACAGAAGGACGTCGAGCACTGGTAGGCGGGCTCACGGTGTTGTGAGTTGCCGACGGTCGCCAGTGGTTCAATGAACGAAACCGCGCCAATCAAAAGAGGAACACGCCATGAAAGCATCGCGCGTCATCATCATCGCCTCATGCCTGGCAAGCGCGTCGCCCGTCATGGCGCAATCGCGCCCCTCGACGACCTCGATGACCTGCGCGGCGGCCAACGCCTTCGTGCGGGCGCGCGGCGCCGTCGTGCTAGGAACCGGCCGCGATCTGTTTGACCGCTACGTCTCGGATCAGTCGCAATGCCAGCGCGGTCAGTCGACCCTGCCCGCCTTCGCGCCGACATCCGACAACGCGCAGTGCATGATCGGCTGGCGCTGCGTCGAGGTCACGATCGAGGATCGCTAGGCGCGGGACGAAAGCGGCTATTTCTTTTCCGCCTTGGCGATGATTTCCATCATCCGCTTCTTCTGCGCGGGCGTCGGGTCGGCGACGACGCTGACGGTCGCCTTGCGGGTTTCCTCCGCGCCGATGAAATCGACATAGCGCTGGGTTTTTTCTCCCTCGGCGACGAGGGCGGGATCGGTGAGCGCGGTCTTGACAGCGTCGCGCAGCGCGGCGAGGCGCTCCGGCGGCAGGCCCGGCGGCGCGACGAGAATGCGGCCGAGGTTTTCCGCCGTTGAATGGAAATCGAAGATTTGCGCCCGATCTGGCGACAGCTTGACCGCCTCGAAAATCGTCGGCGTGTCCGGGAAGAACCGCGAGCGCACGCGGCCCATGGTGGCGACCGCCTTGTTCTGGCCGGCCTTGACGTAATTGTTGGCCGAGGTGTCGGACACGTAGATCATGTCCATCTCGCCCTTGGCGACCGCGAGCGCGGCCTCGTTCGATCCGGGATAGCCAAGCACGATGCCGCAATCGAGGCTGAGCGCCTCGCAGGAAAACGCCGCGCCGTCGGACAGGCCGTCAATCGGCCCGCTCGCCGACCACATGAAGCGCCGCTTCGCCTCCAGCGCCTTTTGCGGGGTGTCAATCGTCGCGTTGGGACCAACGAGCCAGACCCATGGCGACGCGCTGACCGTGCCGAGATGCGAGAGCTTCGCGAGATCAAAGCGCACGCCCTGCTGTTCGGTGAGTTGCGCGAAGGCGGCGCCCAATCCGTTGACGAGCATCATCTGCAAGCCATCGGGCGGCGCGGTCATGATGCGGTTGAGCGCGGTGATGCCGCCGGCGCCGGGCTGGTTCTCGACCACCACGGTCGCGCCGAGCGCCTTGGCGAGATAGGGCGCGATCATGCGCGCGTAAATGTCATAGCCGCCGCCGGGACCATAGCCAACGACGATGCGAACTGTCTTGCCCTTGTAGTAGGCGTCGTCCGCGGTCTGGGCGCTGGCGTGCGTGGGGTTCGACAGCGCGAGACAAAAGATCGCCCCAATTGCGCGCGTCAAATTCCCGATGGCGCCAAGACTGAACATCGGACGTCCTCCCGAATTATGTTGTCATCAGGCTCTACACAAATTCGAGCGCGTCGAACAGACCCGACGAATCCGGCGTTGTCGCCACCAATGTCCGGGCGCCGAGCGCGACGAGGGGCGCCGCGGCTTCCGCCGAAATGCAGACCTGCGGCACTTGCTTCAAACCCGCGATCAAACCCGCCGCGTCGGCCAGTTCGATCAGCAGTTCCGCGCTCCGGCGCGAAAAACAAAACGCGGCGTCGAGCGCGTTTGTCTCGAGCGCCAGGCGCGCGGCTTCCGGCAGTCGCGCCACGGCCGCGGCGCGATAGACGACAACCGTTTGAACATCGTGGCCGGCGGCGGCGAGTCCCGTTTCCAGCGCGGGCTTGCGGTCCTCGCCCGCCAGATAGAGAACACGGGCGCCGCGCGGCGTTCGCGCCAGCATGGCGAGCAAACCGGCGACATCGGGCGCTGGCGCGGCGACCCTGAAGCCGCGGGCGCGGGCGGCGTCGATCGTGCGCGCGCCGACGCCATGAAACGGCGCGTTCAGCACGGGCGCGAGCGCCGACGCGTCCATCATTTCAAGCGCGCGGGCGCTGGTTGCGACAACAAGCTCGAACGCGCGCGCCGGAATGATCGCGCCGGTCGGCTCGATCGTGGTCAACGGCGCGATGATCGCCGCGTGGCCAAGGGCGGCGAGGCGGGCGGCGGTCTGGTTGGCTTCCGGCGGCGGCCGCGTCACCAGAACGCGCATGGACGTCAGGCCAGAAAGCCGGACGGCATGCGCTCCAGCAAGGCGCGGCCGGCGCGGACGCCGATTTTCTGCGCGTCGGCGACGGGGCCGGACTCGACAATATCAAGCGCCTCGGAACCGTCCTTGCGCAGGACCACGCCCCGCAGTTCGAGGCGACCATCGGCGACGGTCGCGTGGCCGCCGATGGGCGTGCGGCAGGAGCCGTCGAGCACGGTGAGAAAGGCGCGCTCGGCGGTCAGCGCCAGTCCCGTCGCGCCATGCAGGATGGCGCCCAGCGCGACCAGCGTCTTGTGGTCATCGTCGCGGGTCGTGATCGCGATGGCGCCTTGTCCGACGGCGGGCAGGAATTCGTCCGTGTCGAGAATCGAGGTCGCGCGGTCGGCGAGGCCGAGACGCTTCAGGCCGGCGAGCGCCAACATGGTGGCGTCGATCTCGCCGCCCTCGACCTTGCGCAGGCGGGTTTCGACGTTGCCACGCAAGAGGGTCAGGCGCAGATCGGGGCGCAGCCGCAGCGCCATGGCGCCGCGTCGCAGGGAGGCCGTGCCGAGCGTCGCGCCATGGGGCAACTCCCTGAGGCGGGTCGCCTTTGTCGAAATGAACGCGTCGCGTGGATCCTCGCGCGGCAGGAAGCCAGCGACGATCAGTCCGTCGGGCAGCAGGGTCGGCAAATCCTTCGACGAATGGACCGCGAGATCAATGTCGCCGGCCAGTTGGGCGGCGTCGAGCTCGCGGGTGAACAGGCCCTTGCCACCCGATTCGGACAGGGCGCGATCCTGAATCATGTCGCCCGTGGTCTTGATGATCACGATCTCGATGCGCGCCTCCGGCACGCCGTGGGCGGCCGCCAGCAAGCGGCGCGTTTCATGCGCCTGATAAAGCGCCAGCGGCGAGCCTCGCGTGCCAATTCTGAGCCAGGGCGTTTCCGTCGGAGGGTTCATGGGCGCTCTATGTCGTTTCCTTCGCGCCGCGCGGCGCTTATAGGAGGACTATATGGGGTAACCGCGCGGCCCGAAAGCCGGGCCGCCAACTGGAACGACATGCGCGTACTGGGCATTGAAACGACCTGCGACGAGACGGCGGCGGCGATCGTGCGCGCCGGACCGGATGGAAAGGGCGAAATCCTCGCCGACGAGGTCGTCAGCCAGATCGCCGAACATGCGGCCTATGGCGGCGTGGTGCCTGAAATCGCCGCGCGAGCCCATGTGGAGCATCTCGACGAACTCGTCGCGCGGGCGCTGGCGAAAGCCGGCTTGCGACTGGCCGATCTCGACGGCGTCGCCGCCGCGGCCGGCCCCGGCCTGATCGGCGGCGTGATGGTTGGCCTGACCATGGGCAAGGGCCTCGCGCTCGCCAGCGGCAAGCCATTCATCGCGGTCAACCATCTGGAGGCCCACGCCCTGACCGCGCGGCTGACGGATGGGCTGGAGTTTCCCTATCTGCTGCTGCTGGCCTCCGGCGGGCATACGCAACTGATCGGCGTGCTGGGCGTGGGCGAATACCGGCGTCTCGGCACGACGCTCGACGACGCCATCGGCGAGGCCTTCGACAAGGTCGCCAAGATGCTCGGCCTGCCCTATCCCGGCGGCCCTCAAGTGGAGAAGCAGGCCGCGCAGGGAGACCCGCAGCGTTTCGAGTTTCCCCGGCCCATGCTGCGCCGGCCCAACGCGGATTTTTCCCTGTCCGGACTGAAAACGGCCGTCCGGATCGAGGTCGACAAGCTGCGGCGGCCCAATCGCACCGATATTCAGGACATCTGCGCTTCGTTTCAGGCGGCGATCGTCGACGTGGTGATCGATCGCGCCCGGATGGCGCTGCGCCTGTTCCGCGAACAGTCCGGCGCGCCGCGCGGGCTGGTGGTGGCGGGCGGGGTCGCCGCCAATGGTCCCCTGCGCGCGGCGCTGGCGCGCTTCGCGGTGGAGAGCGGCCTGCGTCTGTCGCTGCCGCCGCTCAATCTGTGCACCGACAATGGCGCCATGATCGCATGGGCCGGTATCGAGCGCCTGCGGCTCGGCCTCACCGATGGCATGGACTTCGCCCCGCGTCCGCGCTGGCCGCTCGATCCCGGCGCGGAGCGGGTCAACAACGGCAAGGCCTGAATGCCATCGGCCTACTTGCCCGCCGGCTCGAACGTCTGGTTGCTGAAGGGCGAGGCGGTCGGCGAGCGAATGGAAATGAAGCCAACGCCGCCCGCCGCGTGGCAGGAGTTGCAGCCGGCGGTCAGCTTGCGAAACCCATCGCTGAATCTGGCCAGATCCCTCGCCTTGACCGCCTCGTTGATCGCGTCCAGCGGACGGGTCGCCAGCGTTATCGCGTCCACGGGAATGTTGCCGTAAAGCATGGCCGCGTCGATGAAGCTTTGCTTCAACTGGTCCATTTCATAGGCCGCCAGCGGCCAGTTCCTGACGCCGCCGGCGAACCAGAGCTTGGAGTGGCGCGTCTGGATGACGCTCATCATGTCCCCGAGGCGGGCCGGGCTCGCCGGTGCGGAGGCACCGAGCGGCGCGGGATTTGGCTGGGCGAAGGGGACGTCGTCAGCCAGCGCGCCGCCAGCCAACGCGGTCAGGCCAAACCCAAGAAGACAGGCGCCCACGCGCCTCGCGATTCCGGCCAACATTTTGAACTCCCGCTATATTTCCTCACCACCCGCCCGCGCTTCTCATTACGCTGGCGACGAATGTCGGCCCTTGCGCGGGATCAATCCACTGGCCGCTCGACCGGGCCGGCGCGTCCGGTCACAATGCCGTCCGCCCGATCGAATCGGACGCCCAACCGGAACCCGTCCATGTGGAAGCGCGCGTTGCTCATCGCCCTCTTGCTTGGCGCGACATCGCCGAGCGCTCGGGCGCCGGTCGACCGGGAGCCGACGATCGCCGGCGTGCGTGTTTTCTATGGGCCGAGGCCCGGCGTCGACGGCGTGGACGAAGACCTGATCGGCAGGGCGAGCCGGCGCATCGACATGACGGCCTATGTTCTCAGCGACCGCCGCGTCATCGACGCGCTGGCCGGCGCCGCGCGGCGCGGCGTGCGCGTCAGGCTCTATCTCGACCCGGAGCAGAACGGACCGCGCGCCGGAGCGCCGGGCGGCAAGCTCAACGAATTGTTGCGCCAGCCCGGCGTCGAGGCGCGGGTTAAGTCGGCGTCCGGCGACCTCATGCACCTCAAATCCTATCAGGTGGACGGGCGGTGGCTGCGCAGCGGCTCGGCGAATTTTTCCTTTTCCGGCGAGGCGCGGCAGGACAATGATATCGTGATCGTGGAAAGCGTGGACGCCGCCGGCGCCTACGCGGCGCGGTTCGAGGAAATATGGGCGCGCCGCGACAATGGAAAATTCGCCCCGTGACCCCGTGGACATGAGCTGGAAATGACATTTCGAACCATCGGCGTGATCGGCGCGGGCGCCTGGGGCGTGGCGCTGGCCAACGTGGCGGCGCGGGCGGGCCATGACGTGGCGCTGTGGGCGCGCGACCCCGACCACGTGGCCGACATGCGGGCGCGGCGCGAAAGCCGCCGCCTGCCCGGCGTGGCGCTGGAGGCCCGGGTGCGCCCCGAAGCGGACCTGTCCATCGCCGGCGCCGCCGATCTCGTGCTGATGGTCACCCCCGCTCAGGCGCTCGACGAGGCGGCCGCCCGGCTGGCGCCGCATCTGCGCGCGGGCGTTCCGTTGACGCTCTGCGCCAAGGGCATTGAACGAACCACCCGCCGCTTCGTCAGCGATATCGTCGCCGCGCGTCTGCCCGACAATCCGCCCGCCGTGCTGTCGGGACCAAGTTTCGCCGCCGACGTGTCGCGCGGCCTGCCGACGGCGGTGACGCTGGCGGCTGGTCACGAAGACCTCGCGCGACAAATCGCCGCCGCGCTGACGACGCCGAATTTCCGCCTCTACCACACCACCGATCTACGTGGCGTGGAGATCGGCGGCGCCGCCAAGAACGTTCTGGCCATCGCCTGCGGGGCCGCCGCGGGTCGGGGGCTCGGCGCGAGCGCCAGCGCGGCGCTGGTCGCGCGGGGCTTCGCCGAATTGCGTCGCTTCGGCGCGGCGTGGGGCGCCCGACCGGAAACATTGATGGGACTTTCGGGCCTTGGCGACCTCGTGCTGACCTGCGGATCGGAGCAATCGCGCAATTTCGCGCTTGGCCTCGCGCTCGGCCGGGGCGAGACACCCGCCGGCGCCGCCCACGGCAAGCTGGCCGAGGGCGCGGCCACCGCGCCCGTGCTGGTCGAAATGGCGCGCGAAAAAGGCGTCGAGATGCCCATCGCCGCCAGCGTGGAGGCTCTGCTGGCGGGCCGAATCAGCATCGACAGGGCTATCGAGGCGCTGATGAGCCGCCCCTCGAAGCCGGAATAGATCGCCGTTAACCCCAACTTCGCGGCGAATGAGCCTAAGGAACAAGCCAGCGAAACCGTCGCAGGGTTGCGCCGCGAAAATGCATATGTTACCCGGCCCCCGGTCGGAGCCGCCGCGTTCGCGCGGTCGCGGTTCCGTTTCCGTGCACACCGTCGTCCAGGTTTGCGGCGTCCGCCGCGACAGGAAAAGCGTACAACGCGCGCTTTTGCTGAACCGGACGATGAAATCCCGATGGCGGCGCCAGACCAGAGGCCGAAGTGGCTAAGGAACAGACGATCGTATCCGGCATGACCGGGCGCTACGCCCAGGCGCTCTACGATCTCGCGTGGGACAACAAGGCCACCGAAAAGGTGGCCGGCGATCTCAAGGCCTTCGCCGCGGCGATCGCCGGGAGCGAGGATTTGCGCTGCCTCGTGCGCAGCCCGGTGTTCACCGCCGAGCAGCAGACCAAGGCGCTCGACGCCATTCTCGCGAAAATGGACGTCAGCGGCCTCGCCGCCAATTTCATCCGGCTGACGGCGACCAAGCGTCGCCTGTTCGCCATCGAGGCGATGATCGCCGATTTCCAGAAACTCAATGACGCGGCCAAGGGCGTGACCCGGGCCAAGGTCACCGTCGCCAGCCCGCTCGCGCCGCAACATCTGGAGGCGCTGACGTCGGCGCTGGCCCAGATTTCCGGCGGCAAGAGCGTCGACGTCGACGTCAAGGTTGATCCCGCCATTATCGGCGGGCTCGTCGTCCAGCTCGGTTCGCGCATGGTCGACGGTTCGCTTCGCACCAAACTCAACGCAATCAGAACGAAAATGAAAGAGGTCGGCTGATGGACATCCGCGCCGCGGAAATTTCCGCAATCCTCAAGAACGAGATCGCCAACTTCGGCAACGAAGCGCAGGTCACGGAAGTCGGTCAGGTGCTGTCGGTCGGCGACGGCATCGCGCGCGTCTACGGCCTTGATCAGGTCCAGGCGGGCGAGATGGTCGAGTTCGAAAACGGCATCCGCGGCATGGCGCTCAACCTCGAGAGCGACAACGTCGGCGTCGTCATCTTCGGCTCCGACCGCGACATCAAGGAAGGCCAGACAGTCAAGCGCACCGGCGCCATCGTCGACGTGCCCGTCGGCAAGGAAATGCTTGGCCGCGTCGTCGACGCGCTCGGCAACCCGATCGACGGCAAGGGCCCGATCAAGGCCGCCCAGCGCGCCCGCGTGGACGTGAAGGCCCCCGGCATCATTCCGCGCAAGTCGGTGCACGAGCCGATGGCGACCGGCCTCAAGGCCGTCGATGCGCTCATCCCGATCGGTCGCGGCCAGCGCGAACTGATCATCGGCGATCGCCAGACCGGCAAGACCGCCATCGCGCTCGACACGATCCTCAACCAGAAGGCGCTCAACACGAGCACCGACGAGAACCAGAAGCTGTATTGCGTCTATGTCGCGATCGGCCAGAAGCGTTCGACCGTCGCGCAGTTCGTGAAGGTGCTGGAGGAGCGCGGCGCGCTCGACTACTCCATCGTCGTGGCGGCCACCGCTTCCGATCCGGCGCCGATGCAGTTCCTGGCGCCCTTCTCGGGCTGCGCCATGGGCGAGTTCTTCCGCGACAACGGCATGCACGCGGTCATCATCTATGACGATCTGTCCAAGCAGGCCGTCGCCTATCGCCAGATGTCGCTGCTGCTGCGCCGCCCGCCGGGCCGCGAAGC
>CAIOVE010000097.1 GCA_903861645.1 uncultured Hyphomicrobiales bacterium | reverse complement strand
GAAGACTCATGGCGCTAGCGCTTGCGATCGCTATTCCGCTGGATAAAATTTCACGCCGCGTAGTATTTTTCGTCCGAGACCGTCTATGCAACATCTTGCGCCCCATTACCCCCGTTGCCGCAGCTCACAATTAAAGCTGAAACTGAAACTCGTCTAGAGCGTTTCCCTATCAATCTGTATCATACCCGCAAGCTGCGAAGAAATTCTCAGCCTCTTTGGGTTTGAAAATATAGGCGCAGGTTTCGAGGAGCGCCATCAAGCCGGAAACCGTTCGCTCGGCGAGCTTTCGTAAGTGGGCCTTGAGCTTGGCGTAGGCTTTCTCGATAGGGTTCAGGTCGGGGTCCCACAGTTTTACAGCCGCGTCGGGTTCGCGCATCATTACCGGCCTCTCACCGGCGACGAGCTGACCTTCGTTCTGACGCGTCATTGGCGCTCGCTGGGCATCAGTCTGGACAACGCTGATTTTACGGACACGCAGGCCGTCGCCTCGATCGCCCGCATCACCGGCGGCAATTTCCGCCTCCTGCATCGGCTGTTCACCCAGATCGAGCGGATCATGAAGATCAACGAGCTGACCCTCATTACCGACGAGGTTGTCGATGCCGCCCGGAGCGCCCTTGTCATAGGTGTCACTTAACGATCGAAAACAGTGCCATTTATCGATCAAAGCCACACCAACGCAAGGCGCGACAGGTTTCACCGAGCGGCTTTATTCGAGCGCAGCTAGGCGCGACGGGCCTCAACGTATTTTTTGAAATTATTCAAAATCGCTTGCCAGCCGCCACGCTGCTGCTCGATTGGATGGGTTGTCTCGGCGTCGAATGTTTCGCGCACCGTGACGCCATCGCCGCTCTGGATAAATTCAACGACAAGCGCCCTGTCGCCGAATGCGCTTTCGATCAACTTGTTTTCCACGATCCTTGTGTAGGTGCCGGCGAAATCGAAGCCAAAGCTTCCATCCTTTGCCTCCATACGCGCCGAATATGTTCCGCCAACGCGCAAATCCACTTTGGATTTCGTGGTGTGCCAA
Source organism: uncultured Hyphomicrobiales bacterium (assembly GCA_903861645.1). Taxonomy (GTDB): domain Bacteria; phylum Pseudomonadota; class Alphaproteobacteria; order Rhizobiales; family Beijerinckiaceae; genus Terripilifer. The sequence goes on along the minus strand of CAIOVE010000097.1, from coordinate 38,350 downwards.
TCGTCTGACGCGGCATTCCAGTGTTTTATATCGTCGGGCGAGTTCCACGCGCGCCAGACCTCTTGCATTGGCGCGGAGACTCTCGTTTCAACCGTGATCTTTTCGCTCATGAATTTTTATCCTTCGCGTGGCGCGGATGACGGCTTGAGACGCTTCCATCTTCAATGAGGATTGGAGCCCTGCAACCTAGAATTTTCAAGTGACCAATTAGCGCTGGTTGGCAAAGAGACGATGTCGCTCTCAAGTTGAAAAATTCGGGATTTTTGCAACCGCGCGCCGGACAACCCTCTCTGGCCTCAATCCAGCCGCTGCCCCAGCCGCCCCGCCAGATCCTGCACGAATTGCCAGGCCGTGCGGCCGGAGCGCGCGCCGCGGGTCGTCGACCATTCGAGCGCCGCGCGCTCGATCGCCGCGCGGTCGGCCTTGAGCCCGTAATTGTCGGCGTAGCCAAACACCATGGCGAGATATTCGTCCTGCGAGCAGCGATGGAAGCCGAGCCACAGGCCGAACCGGTCCGATAGCGAGACCTTTTCCTCGACTGCCTCGCCTGGATTGATCGCCGTCGAGCGCTCGTTTTCCATCATGTCGCGCGGCAGCAGGTGGCGGCGGTTCGACGTGGCGTAGAAGACCACGTTCGCCGGCCGCCCCTCGATGCCGCCTTCAAGCACCGCCTTCAGCGACTTGTAGGACGTGTCCTCGGCGTCGAACGAAAGATCGTCGCAGAACAGGATGAAGGGGAAGGGCGCGATACGCGCGTGGCTCATCAGCGCCGGCAGGCTGTCGATGTCCTCGCGGTGGATTTCGACGAGCTTCAAAGGCGCGAGGCCCTCGCTCGCGAGCCGCGCATTTATGTCGGCGTGGGTCGACTTGACCAGCGACGACTTGCCCATGCCGCGCGCGCCCCAGAGCAGGGCATTGTTGGCGGGCAGGCCGCGGGCGAAACGCTCGGTGTTCTCGACCAGCAGGTCGCGCACAAGGTCGATGCCGCGCAGCAGGCCGATCTCCACCCGGTTGACGCGCGGCACCGGGGCGAAGCGCGCGGTCGCCGCCTGCCAGACGAAGGCGTCGGCGACGGTGAAGTCGGGCGCCGGGTCGGCGGCGGGCGCGAGGCGCTCCAGCGCGTTGGCGATGCGGGCGAGCAGGGGGGCGATGTCGGCGGGTTCCTGGGTCATCTCGGCTTCGTCGGTTGGTCCTGCGCGCTCGCATAGCAGGATCGGCGCGTCCGGCAAATCGCGGCGTGGCATTGCTTTCCCCCCCTTCGTAGCTATAGTCCGCGCCGATTTGGGGCCCCGCCGAGGCGGGGCTCTTCACGTGGAGCCCATCTGGCATGAATTTCATTACTCCCGCCTACGCCCAGGCCGCCGGCGCCGGTGGCGCGGCCGAAATGGCGATGCAGTTCGCGCCCTTCGCGATCATTCTCGTCATCATGTATTTCCTGATTCTGCGTCCGCAGCAGAAGCGCCAGCAGGCCCATCTCGAACTCGTCCGCAACGTGCGCCGCGGCGACACGGTGACGACGTCGGGCGGCCTCGTGGGCAAGATCAGCCGCACCCTCGACGACAACGAGGTCGAGCTTGAGGTCGCCCCGAACGTGAAGGTCCGGCTGCTGCGCACCGCCATCGGCGAGGTCAGGGCCAAGGGCGAGCCGGTCAAGGAATAGGCCGGACGCGCCACCGCGTCCGCCACGGCCCCGCGCCGCCTCTGTATTTAAGCCCAAGAGACCCCTGAATGCTTCGTTTCGCCCGCTGGAAAGTCGCCTCCATTCTGGCCATGACGCTCGCCGCGATTCTCGTGATCGTGCCCAGCTTCTGGTCCAAGGAGACTTTCGAGGCCGCCCGCAAGGCCCTGCCCAAGTGGCTGCCCGTGGAGCAGGTCGTGCTTGGCCTCGATCTTCAGGGCGGCGCGCATCTGCTTTATCAGGTCGACGCCGGCGACGTGACGAAGACCCAGGTCGCCAATCTGCGCGACGACGTGCGCCGCATCCTGCGCGAGGAAAGCATCCGCATCACCGGCGGCATCGGCGCCGTTGGGCGCGTGGTCCAGTTCAGGGTGCCGGACGCGGGCGACCGGACCAAGGTCATGCCGAAGCTTCGCCAGTTGGCGCAGCCCTCCACCAACAACACGCTGGGCGTATCCGGCGCGGCCCCCATCGAGATCGCCGTCGATGGCGACGGCCTGTTCAAGCTGTCGGTCACCGACGCCGGCGTGAACGAGAAAATCCGCCGCGCCGTCGATCAGACGATCGAGGTGCTCAACCGGCGCGTCAACGACCTCGGCACCACCGAGCCGAACATCCAGCGCGTTGGCGACGACCGCATTCTGGTCGAGGTGCCCGGCCTGCAGGACACCAACCGCCTGAAGGAAATCGTTGGCACGACAGCGAAACTTGAATTTCGCCTCGTCGCCGATCCCGGCGCCAACCCGGCCGACATCGAGCAGTTGCCGCAGACTGACCAGCCGGGCCTGCTGCCCGTCGAAAAGCAGGTCATGGTGCAGGGCGAGGATCTGACCGACGCCCAGCCTGGATTCGACCAGCGTAGCTCCGAGCCGGTCGTGAATTTCCGCTTCAATATTCGCGGCGGCCAGAAATTCGGCGAGGTCACCAGCGCCAACGTCGGCAAGCCCTTCGCCATCGTGCTCGACAACAAGGTCATTTCGGCGCCGCGCATTCTCGGGCCTATCACCGGCGGCTCCGGCCAGATTTCCGGCCGTTTCACGGTCGAGCAAGCCAACAATCTGTCGATCCTGCTGCGCGCCGGCGCCCTGCCGGCCAAGCTGACCATCGTCGAGGAGCGGACCGTCGGCCCCGGCCTCGGTCAGGACTCGATCGACGCGGGCAAGAAGGCCGCCTATGTCGGCGCCGCCCTCGTGGTCGTCTACATGCTGACCACCTATGGCGTGTTCGGCGTCTTCGCCGATCTCGCCCTGCTGGTTCACATCGCCCTGATCTTCGCCTCGCTGATCCTGCTGCGGGCCACGCTGACCCTGCCGGGCATCGCCGGCATCGTGCTCACCATCGGCATGGCGGTTGACTCGAACGTGCTGATCTACGAGCGCATCCGCGAGGAGGCGAAGGCCGGCCGCTCCATCGTTTCGGCGCTGGACGCGGGCTTCAACCGCGCTTTCGCCACGATCGTGGATTCCAACGCGACCATGATGGTCGCCGCGGTGATCCTGTATTTCCTGGGCTCTGGCCCCGTGCGCGGCTTCGCCGTGTCGCTCGGCCTCGGCATTCTCACCACCATCGTCACCGCTGTGACGATGACCCGCATGATGATCGCCCTGTGGTATCGCTGGGCGCGTCCCAAAACCCTGCCGATCTGAGGGACGAGCCCATGAAACTCCTCCGCCTCGCTCCCGAGGACACCAAATTCGGCTTCATGCGCTTCCGCCGCGTGAGCTACCCATTCTCGGCCGTCATGTCGATTGTTTCGGTCGTCATGTTCCTGACCCTGGGCATGAATTTCGGCATCGATTTCGCCGGCGGCACGCTGCTGGAGCTGCGCGCGAAAACCGGTCAGGCCGACACATCGGCTTTGCGCGGCGTCGGCGACAAGCTCGGCCTCGGCGATGTCGAGGTGCAGGCCTTTGGCAACGACACCGACGTGACCATGCGCCTGCGCGTGCAGCCCGGCGGCGACGCTGCCCAGCAGGCGGCGGTCGACAAGGTCAAGGCCAGCATTGGCGATACGTATGAATTCCGCCGCGTCGAGGTCGTCGGCCCGCGCGTTTCCGGCGAACTCGTGCAATCGGGCACGCTCGGCGTAGTGCTGTCGATTGTCGCGGTGCTCTGCTACCTCTGGTTCCGGTTCGAATGGCAGTTCGCGGTCGGCGCGGTGATCGCGACCATGCACGATCTCTTGCTGACGGTCGGCTTTTTCTCGGTCACGCAGCTTGAGTTCAACACGACGTCCATCGCGGCCATTCTGACCATCGTCGGCTACTCGCTCAACGAGACCGTCGTCGTGCTCGACCGCATCCGCGAAATGATGCGCAAATACAAGCGCATGCCCATCGCCGACATGATCGATCTGTCGGTCAACGCCGTGCTGCCGCGCACGATCATGACGGCGACGACCGTGTTCCTGGCGCTGCTGTCGCTGGTGCTTTTCGGCGGCCACGTCATCCGGTCGTTCTCGATCGCCATGCTCTGGGGCCTGTTCGTGGCGACCTATTCGTCGGTCTTCATCTGCTCGCCGATCCTGATCTATCTCGGCGTGCGCACGGATGCGCAGCGCGCGGCCGACGAAGCGGCCGATCCCAAGGGCGCGGCGAAAACGCCGGCCTGAGTCGCGTGACGGACGCGCCGGATCAGTTGCCGGGCCAGCTGGCGGGATTCGTGCCCGGCGTCTGGCCGATCGAGGCTTATGGCGCCGGCGGTTTTCGCTTCGCCGACATGTCCCATCGCGGCTCCATCCTCGCGCTTCCCTCGGGCGTGCGCGCGTGGTCGCCGACGCGCGCCGAGGAAATCGATCTTGATTCGCTGGCGGATGTTCTTGCCGCGCCAGCCGGCGCCATCGATCTGTTGATCATCGGCACGGGCGCGCAACTCGCGCCTCTGTCGCGCGAAACACGCGAAGGTCTTCGCGCCGCGGGCGTGCGCGTCGATTTCATGGCGACAGGCTCGGCGGTTTCGACCTACAATATTCTTCTGGGCGAACGCCGTCGCGTCGCCGGCGCATTTCTGGCGACAAGTTGATCGACGACGTACCCGATCCGCGGCTTGGCGAAGCCTATGCCCATTGTGAACAGTCGCTGCGCGAGGGCGATCCCGACCGTTGGCTCGCGTGTCTGTTCGCGCCCGCGACCCTGCGCCCGCATCTCCACGCGCTCTACGCCTTCAGCCTCGATGTCGCGCGCATCCGCGATATCGTTTCCGATCCCATGCCCGGCGAGATTCGCTACCAGTGGTGGCGCGACGCGCTGGAGGGCGAGGGCAGGGGCGACATCGCCGCCCACCCCATCGCGTCGGCGCTGCTGGACACGATGACCAAATGCGCCCTGCCGCGCGCGGCCCTCACCAACCTCGTCGACGCCCGGACCTTCGATCTCTACGACGATCCCATGCCCGGTCTGCGCCAGTTCGAGGGCTATTGCGGCGAAACATCCTCGGCGCTGCTGCGGCTGGCGGCGCTCATTCTGGCTGGCGGCCGCGATCCCGGCGGGGCGGACGCGGCCGGTCACGGCGGCCTCGCCTACGCCATTGTCGGCTTGATGCGCGCGCTGCCGTGGCACGCCGCCCGAGGCCAGTGCTATCTGCCGCTCGACGTGCTCAAGCGACACGGCGCGACCCGCGACCACGTGATCAGCGGCGTGACGACGCCGGCCCTGCGGGAGTCCCTCGACGAACTGCGCACGATGGCGCGCCAGCACCTGCGCGCGGCGCGCGCCGATCTGCGGACGATCATTCCAGAGGCGGCGCCCGCCTTTTTGCCGCTCGCCCTGATCGAGCCCTATCTCGCCCGCATGGAGACGCGCGGCTACGATCCGTTCCGCGCGCAGGTGGCCCTGCCGCAATGGCGGCGGCAATGGGCCTTGTGGCGCGCATCCCGCGCCTGAAAGCCGTTACTGGGCGGCGATCATGCCGGGCTCGCCCGCCAGCCACCGCTCCAGATCGACCCTCGCGCGCGCGGTCAGCGCGCGTTTGCGGGCCAGCGCCTTCTCTGGTCCGCGCAGGCGCTTGCCATCGGGCGACTTGATCGCCTCTGCGAGCGGCGGGAACAACCCGAAATTGATGTTCATTGGCTGGAACGAGCGCGGACCCGCGTCGATGGTCGCCACGTGGCCGCCGGTGATGTGGTTGATCAGCGCGCCGATGGCGGTCGTCGCCGGCGGCGGGGCGAAGGGCTGGCCCAGCCGTTCCGCCGCCGCCATGCGACCCGCGATCAGGCCGATGGCCGAGCTTTCGACATAGCCCTCGCAGCCGGTGATCTGTCCGGCAAAGCGGATGCGCGGCTCGTTCTTGAGCCGCAGCATCGGGTCGAGCACCCGCGGCGAGTCGAGATAGGTGTTGCGATGCAGCCCGCCGAGCCGGGCGAATTCGGCGTTTTCTAGTCCGGGGATCGTGCGGAAGATGCGCACCTGCTCGCCATGCTTCAGCTTCGTCTGGAAGCCGACCATGTTGTAGAGCGTGCCCAGCGCGTTGTCCTGCCGAAGCTGGACGACGGCGTAGGCCTTCGTTTCCGGCGCATGGGCGTTGGTCAGGCCCATCGGCTTCATCGGACCATGGCGCAGGGTCTCGACCCCGCGCTCGGCCATGACCTCGATGGGCAGGCAACCGTCGAAATAGGGGACGTTCTCCCAGTCCTTGAAGACCGTCTTCTCCCCCGCGACGAGCGCCTCGACGAAGGCGAAATACTGTTCGCGGTCCATCGGGCAGTTCAGATAGTCGCGGCCATCGCCGCCGGGCCCGACCTTGTCGTAGCGCGACTGGAACCAGGCCTTGCTCATGTCGATGGAATCGCGATGCACGATGGGCGCGATGGCGTCGAAAAACGCCAGCGCCGTCTCGCCCGTCAGGGAGGCGATCGAGCGCGCCAGATCGGGCGAGGTCAGCGGCCCCGTGGCGATAATGTAATGATCGTCGCTGGTTGGCGTGAGTTCCGTCACCTCCGCGCGAGAAACCTGAATCAGTTTCTCCGCTTCGATGGCGCGGGTGACGGCGGCGGCGAATCCCTCGCGGTCGACCGCCAGCGCCCCGCCGGCCGGCACCTGATGTCCATCCGCCGACGCCATGATCAGCGAGCCCATCCGCCGCATTTCCTGATGCATCAGCCCGACTGCGTTCGTGCCGGGCTCGTCGGAGCGGAAGGAGTTGGAGCAGACGAGTTCCGCCAGCGAGTCGGTCTGATGGGCCTCGGTGCGCCTTCGCGGGCGCATCTCGTGAAGGATGACCGGTACGCCGGCGCGGGAAATCTGCCAGGCGGCTTCGCTGCCCGCGAGGCCGCCGCCAATGACGTGGATGGGTTTCATCGGGAGGTTGTGCGGGCGCCGCGCAACCCGGTCAAGCGGGCCGGATCGCGAGCCGGACAAAAAAAAGACGCCCGCCGGGGGAGGGACCGGCGGGCGCTTCGATACGCGAGGGGAACCAAGGGGAGGGGGAATGTCCGCCCTCGCGTTAACTTGACCTAGAGGCCGGCGCTCTGGCGGGCGACCACTTCGATGTCGTAGCGGGTAATGCCGAGGTCGTGGAGCTCACGGTCGCTGAGCTGTTCGAGCTCGCGCACCGCGGAGCGATAACGCCTCCACGCGGAGACCTTGGCGGTAATGAACTTGATGGACATTTTCAATTCCTTCCGACGGCGGTTGCCTCGAACCGTCTTGCTGCATCGCAATATATAGATGTGCGATGCGAAATACAGGTAGGCTCGCGCCGGGGCTGCTATGCAAAATTTGCATGAGAGGTCGATCACGGAGGAGAAAAAATCCTGCGAATCGATGTTTTTTGAGACTTTTGTCTAAGGTTAACCCTGCGTAAACAGCGGGGCTGTGATCGGCTGCGGGCCGCTGACGCTTGCCGCGCCGCAAATAAATGTTTGACGGCGCGTATTGTCGGGGGCAAGGAAGCTCTACCTGAAGCGCTGGACGTTCATGCCCCCGTCATCCATGTCGTCCGGGGCCCTAGCCGGCGCCGGCTCTTCCCAGATCCTGCTGTTACGCTCGCCGATGGCGGTCGCCCTGATCGTCCAGATCCTCATCTGGACCCTCGGTCCAGCCCTGTTGATTGGCAACCTTCACGGCGACACGCTTGAGGCCGCCTATTGGGGCCGGGAGTGGGCGCTGGGGTATTCCAAGCACCCGCCGGTGACGACCTGGGCGATCGATCTGGTCCTGCGGTCGGGGTTCCCGCCCATTCTGGGCCTGATGGCCCTCTCGCAGATCACCGTCGCCATCGCGACCTGGTACATCTGGCGCGCCGTTCGGCTGTTCGCCTCGCCGGAAACCGCCTCGCTCGCGGCGCTGATGTATCTGGCCTCGCCGGCGGCGACCTTCTACGCGGTCCAGATCAACCACAACTCCATGCTCTCGCCGTTTCTGGCCGCGACTGCTTTTTATGGCCTGCGCTATCTGGAAGAGCTTCGCTGGCGCGACGCCATCGCGCTCGGCGTCGCGGCGGGGCTGGGGCTTTGGACCAAGTACGAAATTTTCTTCCTGCTGGCGGCGCTGGTGGCGCTCGCCGCGGCCGTCGCGCGTTATCGCCCGGCCTTCGGGCGCGTGTCGAGCTACGTCAGCGTTCTCGTCTTTGCGCTGATCGCGTCGCCGCATATCTGGTGGCTCAGCCAGCACGACTGGACCAGCGTCTTTCACGCGGTCGACGCCAACAAGGTCAAGAACGTCAGCGACTTGCAGGCGTCCTCGCAAAACCTGATCGTGGGTGTTTTCGCGCTTTGCGTCGCCCCCGCGCTGATGCTGCTGGCGACCAACGGCCTGCGCGGGCGCGATGAGTTTTCGCGCGTGCCGGAGCGCCCGTGGGTTGCCGTCGCGATGGGCTTTGGTCCGCCGGTCGTGCTGCTGCTCGGCGCAATCCTGACCTACAAGATCATCAAGCCGTTGTGGTTGCAGCCGTTCTGCGTGACGACCGCCGCGGGCCTCGCGTTGCTCTTTCCAGCGGGCGGGCAGGGCGAGGGTCTGTCGGAGCGCGTGACCGCGCGCATCTCCATGGCCATGTCGGCCATCATTCTCGTCGGCTTCGCGATCTATCTTGTCGTTGCCGGTGCCATTGGCAAGCCACTGTGGGCGTTCTCGGCAGACACCCGTCCATTGGCCGAGGCGACGCAGGCATTCTGGGACAATCACGGCAAGGGCCCGCTGCGCTGCGTGGTTATCTCGGATCGCAAAATCGGTCCCTCCGGCGTGCTGTGGCTGAAGTCGCGGCCGGATTATCTCGACTTCTCGACCGCCAATTGGTCGCACCCCGAGCAGATCGCGGCGTGCCGGGTCGTCGGCGGCGTCGCCGCGCTCGCGGAAAAATCGACCGCGCTCGAAAGTTTCGCGCCGGCCTGCCTTGGCGCGCGCGAGACCTTCAACGTCCAGATGATGCCGGGGCAGGGCGGCCCTCCCGCGCCGGTCGAGCTGATCTATATCGCGCCGGAGCCGCCGGGCGCGACGTGCGGGGCGAAATAGCGATTGTTCTGGCGGGCTTTTCGCTCCCATGGACCCATGCGCATCGGGCGGATTGTGATTCACCGTCTGACGTAGTATGAATTTGCCATGATACGGTCGTGGAAAAATTCGGCGAGCCGGAAGTTTTGGGATGGCGAGCGTTCAAACCAGTTTCGATCGCTGGATCACGACATGGCCGAGGAACTACTCGCCGCGCTGAACGCGGCTTCATCACTGGCCGATCTCAGCCCTTTGAAAAGCGTCGGTCTTCATAAACTGAAGGGCGACCGCAAGGATCAGTGGGCGATGACGGTCAATGCCCGATGGCGAATTTGCTTCGAGTTTCGCCGTGGCGACGCCTATGAAGTTCAAATCGTCGACTATCACAGAGGTTAACGTCATGCCCCCCGTCGTTCATCCTGGTCGCCTGCTGAAACGGGAACTCGTCGCGCGCGACCTCAGCGCCAACAGATTGTCGATCGATCTGGGCGTTCCGTCCGGCCGCATCACCGATATTCTCAACGGCCGTCGGGCCATCACCGCTGACACTGCCGTTCGCCTCGGGATTTATTTTGGCAATGGCCCACAGTTCTGGCTGAATTTACAGAGCCAATACGACATTGGCCTGATCGAGCGCGAGAAGGGCAAGGAAATCGCCGAGCGCGTGCGTCCGGCGAAAGTAGCCTGATCACGGCTCACTCCGCCGCCTGTTTGCCCTTCGCCTTTTCCGCCGCCAGCGGTCGACGCGCCAGAACCTCCTTGAGGAAGGCGCCCGTATGAGAGCGGGTGGATTTCACGATCTCCTCGGGCGTGCCCGTCGCGACGATTTCGCCTCCGCCATCGCCGCCTTCCGGGCCAAGATCAATCACCCAGTCCGCCGTTTTGATGACCTCGAGATTGTGCTCGATGACGACCACCGTGTTGCCCTGATCGACGAGTTCGTGAAGCACCTCGAGCAGTTTTTTCACGTCATGGAAATGCAGGCCCGTCGTTGGCTCGTCGAGAATGTAGAGCGTGCGTCCGGTCGAGCGGCGCGACAGCTCCTTTGACAGCTTCACGCGCTGCGCCTCGCCGCCCGACAGCGTCGTCGCCTGTTGGCCGACATGCACGTAATCGAGACCGACGCGTTTCAGCGTTTCCATTTTCTCGCGGATCGAGGGAACCGCCTTGAACAGGTTCGCGGCTTCCTCGACCGTCATGTCGAGCACGTCGGCGATGCTCTTGTCGCGATATTTCACCTCAAGCGTCTCACGGTCGTAGCGCTTGCCCTTGCAGACATCGCAGGTCACGTAGACATCCGGCAGGAAGTGCATCTCGATCTTGATGACGCCGTCGCCCTGACAGGCCTCGCAACGCCCGCCCTTGACGTTGAAGGAAAAGCGACCCGGCTGGAACCCGCGCGCCTTCGCTTCCGGTAACTGTGCGAACCATTCGCGCATGGGCGTGAAGGCGCCGGTATAGGTCGCCGGGTTGGAGCGCGGCGTGCGTCCGATCGGCGACTGGTCGATGTCGATGACCTTGTCGAGCAGCTCCAGCCCCTCGATGCGGTCATGCGCGGCGGGATGCTCAAGCGCGCCGTTCAGTCGCCGCGCGGCGGCCTTGTAGAGCGTGTCGATGACAAGCGTCGACTTGCCGCCACCCGATACGCCAGTGACGCAGGTGAAGGTGCCGAGCGGAATCTCGGTGGAGACGTTCTTGAGATTGTTGCCGCGCGCGCCAACGATCTTCAACTTGCGACCGGGCTGCCCCTTGCGCCGTTGCCGCGGCGTCATGACCGCCTTGCGGCCCGTCAGATAATCGCCAGTGAGGGATTTCGGATTGGCGAGGATTTGCGCCGGCGTGCCCTCGGCGACGATGCGCCCACCGTGAATGCCGGCGCCGGGACCAACGTCCACAACGTAGTCCGCCGCCAGAATGGCGTCTTCGTCGTGTTCGACGACGATGACCGTGTTGCCGAGATTGCGCAGCCGCCGCAGCGTGTCGAGCAGGCGCGCGTTGTCGCGCTGGTGCAGGCCGATGGAGGGCTCGTCCAGCACGTAGAGAACGCCAGTCAGTCCCGAGCCGATCTGCGAGGCAAGCCGGATGCGCTGGCTCTCGCCGCCCGACAGCGTGCCCGAGGCGCGCGACAGCGTCAGGTAATCGAGGCCGACATCGCGCAGGAAGGTGAGGCGCTCGCGGATTTCCTTCAGGATGCGCGAGGCGATTTCGTTGCGCTTGGCGTCGAGTTTCGCGGGCAGGTTGGTCGCCCATTCCACCGCGTGACGGACCGATAGCTCCGAGACCTTGGCGATATGATCGCCATCGATCTTGACCGCCAGCGCCTCGGGCTTGAGGCGAAACCCGCCGCAGGCCTTGCACGGCGTCGCCGTCATGAAGCGCGAGATTTCCTCGCGCGCGAATTCGCTCTCGGTTTCGCGATAGCGCCGGTCGAGATTGTTGATGACGCCCTCGAAGGGCTTCTTGACGTCGTAGGAGCGCAGCCCGTCGTCGTAGGAGAACCGCACATCCTCGTCGCCCGATCCGAACAGGATCACGTCGCGCGCTTTTTTGGGCAGATCCTCGAAAGGCGCGTCGAGCCTGAACTTGAAGTGCTTGCCCAGCGCTTCGAGCGTTTGCAAATAATAGGGCGAGGTTGATTTCGCCCACGGAGCGATGGCGCCTTTGCGCAACGTCAGTCGACCGTCCGGCACGATGAGTTCGGGGTCGATGGTCTGCTCGGAGCCAAGGCCCGAGCAGGTCGGACACGCGCCGAAGGGATTGTTGAACGAGAACAGGCGCGGCTCGATTTCCGGAATCGTGAAGCCCGACACCGGACAGGCGAACTTGCGCGAGAACATGATCCTTGTCGGCTCGCCCTTGGCGTCCTTCCCCTCGGCCAGTTCCGCGACCGCGATGCCGTCGGCGAGATCGAGCGCGGTCTCGAAGGATTCCGCCAGTCGCGCCGCGATGTCCTTGCGCACGACAATGCGATCGACGACCACGTCGATGTCGTGCTTGAATTTCTTGTCGAGCGTCGGCGCGTCGGCGATCTCGTAAAAGGTTCCGTCGATTTTCAGGCGCTGGAAGCCGCGCTTCATGAATTCGGCGATTTCCTTGCGGTATTCGCCCTTGCGGCCACGAATGACGGGCGCGAGCAGGAACAATCGCGTTCCCTCGGGCAGGGCGAGCACGCGGTCGACCATCTGGCTGACGGTCTGGCTTTCGATCGGCAGGCCGGTCGCCGGCGAGTAAGGGATGCCCACGCGCGCCCAGAGCAGGCGCATGTAGTCGTGGATTTCCGTCACCGTGCCGACGGTCGAGCGCGGATTTTTCGATGTCGTTTTCTGTTCGATCGAGATCGCCGGCGACAGGCCGTCGATCTGGTCGACATCCGGCTTCTGCATCATTTCAAGAAACTGGCGGGCGTAGGCGGAGAGCGACTCCACGTAGCGCCGCTGGCCCTCGGCGTAGATCGTGTCGAAGGCCAGCGAGGACTTGCCCGAGCCCGACAGGCCCGTGAACACGACAAGCTTGTCGCGCGGGATGGTCAGGTCGACGTTCTTGAGGTTGTGTTCCCGCGCGCCGCGCACGGTGATCGAGCGGCCATCGAACAGGTCCATGACCTTGTCGGCTGAGACCTTTTCGGCGACGCGCGCATCGGCGCTGCTCTTGCGCCCGGGCTTTGGCGGCATAGTGGTTCACGTCCTGAATTGGGAGGGCCTTGTCGCGCGCGCTCGGCGCGCCAGCCTTGAGGGGCTAATCTAGGCATCCGCGCGGAAATCACCACATCACATCGATGCTACCGGGCCAAACAATCCACAGGCGCGGCGACTGGTCGCGCTCCACGCGACTAAAGTGGCATGCCGGCGGCGCGTTTACCCGGCTCGTTTTCTTTCGTTCGGCCGGAATCCTTGGTAAGAGCCGAGGTCTTGGCCAATTTAGCGGGGGGGAGTCCGCCGGCCGAGCGCATTTCAGGCTTGGGGAGATTTTCATGTCGGCAGGTTCAATCGGGGCGGCGCCCGCCCGGCCCTGGTACAGGGTGCTCTATATTCAGGTGCTCATCGCGATCGCGCTGGGCGCGGTCGTCGGATGGTTGTTCCCCGATTTCGCCAAGAATGACTGGATCAAGGCGATGGGCGACGGCTTCGTGAAGCTGATCCGCATGGTCATCGCGCCCATCATCTTCTGCACCGTGGTCGCCGGCATCGCCCATATCCAGGAGGTCAGCAAGGTCGGTCGCGTCGCCATCAAGGCCCTGTTCTATTTCGAGATTGTTTCGACGTTCGCCCTCGCCCTCGGCCTGATCGTGGCCAATGTCGCGCGGCCGGGCGCGGGCTTCTCCGGCAAGGCCGACGCCGCCGCCGTCGCCACCTACGCCAAGCAGGCGGGCGAAATGAAGCCGGTCGATTTCGTCCTGCATGTCATTCCCGACAGCGTGGTCGGCGCCTTCGCCGCTGGCGATATTCTTCAGGTGCTTCTGTTCTCCATCCTGTTTGGCTTCGCGCTCATGGCGCTGGGCGAGCGCGGCCACACCGTGCGCGCCCTGATCGACGACATTGCCCACGCGATGTTCGGCGTCATCGCCATCGTCGTGAAGGTCGCGCCCATCGGCGCCTTTGGCGCCATGGCCTACACGATCGGCCGTTTTGGTCCGCAGGCCCTCGGCAATCTCGCCGGACTCATCGCGACCTTCTACCTGACCGCGATCATTTTCGTGGTGGTCGTGCTGGGCGCCATCGCCCGGATCGCCGGCTTCTCGATCTTCAAGTTCCTCCGCTACATCAAGGATGAACTGCTGATCGTGCTCGGTACGAGCTCGTCGGAAAGCGCCCTGCCGCAGTTGATGGCGAAGCTGGAGCGCCTGGGTTGTTCGAAGTCGGTCGTCGGCCTTGTCGTGCCGGCGGGATATTCGTTCAACCTCGACGGCACCAACATCTACATGACGCTGGCGACGCTGTTCATCGCGCAGGCCTTGGGCGTGCCGCTCTCCTTCGGCGAGCAGATGACGATCATGGTTGTCGCCATGCTCACGTCCAAGGGCGCGAGCGGCATCACGGGCGCCGGCTTCATTACCCTTGCGGCGACCCTCGCGGCCGTCCGTCCGGAACTTGTGCCGGGCATGGCCATCGTGCTGGGCATCGACAAGTTCATGAGCGAATGCCGCGCCTTGACGAACATCTGCGGCAACGGCGTCGCCGCCGTGGTCGTCGCGTGGTGGGAAGGCGAGCTCGATCGCGACAAGCTGCGCACCGCGCTCGATGGCGTCGTCGATCCGAGCGACGTCGAGACCGCCGTCACCACGGGCTGAAGGCCGCCGAAACGAGGAAATGAAGGGGCCGGCGCGCGCCGGCCCCTTTTTTGTTCTTGATCTGCGCGATCGGTTGCGATAGAACAAAAAAAGAACAAATAGATGGAAGTCGACGGTCAGCCGTTGTGGACAAGTGGCGATTTCGCCGCCTTTCGTCTGCGCGCCGGCCCCCATCGGGTCTAAGGTGGCGGCAACGCGCCGGGTGACCGGCTTCGGTTCAGGAGAGGGTCATGAGCGTCAACAAAGTCATTCTGGTCGGCAACCTCGGTCGCGATCCGGAAACCCGTCGCACGGGCAATGGCGACCCCGTCGTCAGCTTCAGCGTCGCCACCAGCGAGACCTGGCGCGACAAGGCGTCCGGCGAACGCAAGGAAAAGACCGAGTGGCATAACGTCGTCATCTGGAACGAGAACCTCGGCAAGGTCGCCGAGCAATATCTCAAGAAAGGCTCGAAGGTTTACATCGAGGGTCAGCTCCAGACCCGCGAATACACCGACAAGGACGGCAACCAGCGCAAGGCGACCGAGGTCGTGTTGCAGCGTTTCCGTGGCGAATTGCAGATGCTTGATCGTCGCGGCGAGGGCGCCATGTCCGAGGAGGGCGGCGGTTATTCCTCGGTTGGCTACGAAGGCGGCGGTGGCGGTGGCGGCGGTGGTTTTGGCCGCAAGTCGCCGATGGAAAAGCGTCCGGCTCCGGCGGGTGGCGGTCGCGCGCCCGCGCCGATGGACGACGACATTCCGTTCTGATCCCATGCGCGCGCGCCTCGCACGCCACGTGTTCGAGGCCGCGGGCCGAATGTCGCGGACGCGGGCATGATCGTCGAGAAGAAGGTCTTCGAACTGCCCGCGTTCAAGACGGCCAATGGCGCGTCAATCGCGGATGTGCGCGTCGGCTACGAGACATACGGTTCGCTCAACGCGGATCGTTCCAACGCCATTCTGATCACCCATTTTTTCTCTGGGACCAGTCACGCCGCGGGCAAGTATCGCGAGAGCGACGCCTTGCCGGGCTATTGGGATTACCTGATCGGTCCGGGCAAGCCCGTCGATACCAACCGTTATTTCGTCATCGCATCCGATACGCTCGTGAATCTCAACGCGCGCGATCCCGATGTCGTCACCACCGGGCCGGCGTCGATCAACCCCGCCACCGGCAAGCCCTACGGCCTGTCTTTTCCGCAAGTTGGAATCGCCGATTTCGTCGCGGTGCAGAAGGCGCTGGTGGAGAGCCTTGGCGTCAACAGGCTGCACGCGGTCATGGGGCCGTCGATGGGCGGTTTGCAGGCCTACGAGTGGGCGGCCTCGCACCCCGAAATGGTCGGCCGGTTGATCGCGGTCATCAGCGCCGCCGAGGCCGATCCATGGCTCATCGCCTGGCTCGACGTCTGGGCGAGCCCCATCCGTCTCGACCCGCATTGGCGTAATGGCGATTACGCGCCCGACGCGCCGCCGCTGGCGGGCCTGACGCAAGCGCTCAAGGTAGTCGGCCTGCAAGCCAACCACTGGCTCTGGGCCGAACAGACGCAAGGCAGGGAATTCGCCGTCGCGGGCGCAGACCCCGCGCGCGACGTGAACGCCCGTTACCGCATCGAGGCGACGCTGGAGAGCGCGGCTTCCGCGCGCGCGGCCGTGTCCGACGCCAATCATTTCCTCTACCTCGTCAAGGCGAACCAGACCTTCGTCGCTGGCGGTCCCGGCGGCGTTGACCGCATCAGGGCGCCGACGCTCATCCTCTACGCGCCGTCCGATCAGGTTTTCGCCGCCGACTGGGTGCTCGCAACGGCCGAGCGCATCAGGTCGAATGGCGTCGCCGTCGAAACCGCCGCGATCGGGGGAATCCTTGGTCATCTCGACGGTGTGATGTCGCTCGCGCCCCATGGCGGTCGTATCAGCGCCTTTTTGGCGCGCGGATAATCGGACACGTGTCCCAGCGATATTTCAAGATATTGAAATAAAAAGGTTTTCAGGTTTTCGGAAATTCGTCCCGCGCTGGCGCGAAGGGCGGGAATCGGATAATCGTGACAAATTGAATTTCACCAGCGGGATCGCGTTCTTTTGGCCGATAAAAAAGACGATGTGACGCCGCCCGGCGGCTCGGACATTCGCCCCGTCTCGATCACCGACGAGATGAAGCGCTCCTACCTCGATTACGCCATGAGCGTGATCGTCAGCCGCGCCTTGCCCGACGTGCGCGACGGCCTCAAGCCCGTGCATCGCCGCATCCTCTACACGATGTACGAGAGTGGCTTCACGCCGGAGAAATCCTATGTGAAGTCGGCGCGTCCCGTTGGCGATGCGATGGGTAAATATCATCCGCACGGCGACCAGTCGATTTACGACGCGCTGGTGCGCATGGCGCAGCCCTTCTCCATGCGGCTGCCGCTGGTCGACGGTCAGGGCAACTTCGGTTCGATCGATGGCGATCCGCCGGCGGCCATGCGCTACACGGAGTCGCGCCTCGCCAAGGTCGCCATGTCCCTGCTGGCCGACATCGAGCAGGAAACGGTTGACTTCCAGGCCAATTATGACGGCAAGGATCAGGAGCCGACGGTTCTGCCGGCGCGGTTTCCGAACCTGCTCGTTAACGGCGCCGGCGGCATCGCCGTCGGCATGGCCACCAACATCCCGCCGCATAATCTCGGCGAGGTGATCGACGCCGTTTTCGCGCTCATGGATCGGCCTGAGATCACGATCGCCGAGTTGATGGAATACGTGCCCGCGCCGGATTTTCCGACGGGCGGCAACATTCTTGGCCGCGGCGGCGCGCGCGCGGCCTATCACACGGGCCGCGGCTCCGTGCTGGTGCGCGCGCAAGTGACGGTCGAGCAGACCCGCAAGGATCGCGAGGCGCTGATCGTCACCGAAATTCCCTATCAGGTGAACAAGACCACGCTGCTGGAGAAGATCGGCGAGCTCGTGCGCGAGAAGCGCATCGAGGGCATTTCGGAATTGCGCGACGAGTCCGATCGCGATGGCATGCGCATCGTTATCGAGATCAAGCGCGACGCGGTCGCCGATGTCGTGCTCAATCAGCTCTATCGCTATACGCAATTGCAGTCGTCCTTTGGCTGCAACATGATCGCCCTGAACGGCGGGCGGCCGGAAACCCTCAATCTCAAGGATTTCCTCAAGGCCTTCGTCGACTTCCGCGAGGAGGTCGTCACCCGTCGCGCGAAATTCCTATTGGGCAAGGCGCGCGACAGCGCCCACGTGCAGGTGGGTCTCGCGATCGCCGTCGCAAACATCGACGAGGTCATCGCGCTCATTCGCGCCGCGCCCGACGCCGCCGCCGCGCGCGAGAAACTGATGGAGCGCGACTGGCCGGCGCGCGACATGGAGCCGCTGATCGTGCTCATCGCCGATCCCCGGCACGCCCTCAACGCCGATGGCACGTATCGCCTGTCGGAGACGCAGGCGCGCGCCATTCTCGATCTGCGCCTGCAACGCCTGACGGCGCTCGGCCGCGAGGAAATCGCCGAGGCGTTGAACAAGCTCGCCTTGGAAATCGCCGATTATCTCGATATCCTGCGTTCGCGCGCGCGCGTTTTCGACATCATCAAGACCGAGCTTGCCGAAATCAAGACGGCTTTCGCCACGCCGCGCCGCACGCGCATTCTCGACAGCGACGCCGACCTCGATGACGAGGATCTGCTCCAGCGCGAGGACATGGTCGTCACCGTGTCGCACGCGGGCTACATCAAGCGCGTGCCGCTTTCGACCTATCGCGCGCAACGGCGCGGCGGCAAGGGTCGTTCGGGCATGGCGACGCGCGAGGAGGATTTCGTCGCGCGCCTTTTCGTCGCCTCGACGCACCAACCCGTGCTGTTCTTCTCGTCGCGTGGTCAGGTTTACAAGGAGAAGGTCTGGCGCCTGCCGCTGGCCGGGCCGACGGCGGTGGGCCGTTTCCTCAAGAACATCCTGCCGCTCGTCGAGGGCGAGCGCATCACAACCATCATGCCCTTGCCCGAGGACGAGGCGTCCTGGGAAAATCTCGACGTGATGTTCGCGACGACGGGCGGCACGGTTCGTCGCAACAAGTTGTCGGATTTCGCGCAGGTCAATCGCGCCGGCAAGATCGCCATGAAGCTCGACGACGGCGAGGGCATCGTCGACGTACAGATTTGCACGGAGAACGACGACGTCCTGCTGACCACCGCCGAGGGCCAGTGCATCCGCTTCCAGATTCGCGACGAGGTTCGCGTGTTCAAGGGCCGCGACTCCATGGGCGTTCGTGGCATCAATCTGGCGACCGATGATCGCGTGATCTCGATGGCGATCCTGCGCCATGTCGAGGCGACGCCCGAGGAGCGCGCGGGTTATCTCAAGATGCGTCGCGCCGTGCTGGGCGAGACCGGCGAGGAAGCCGTTGAGATGGAGGAGGGCGCCGAGGCCGCCGCGACGGCGACCCTGTCTTCCGATCGCTACACGGAATTGTCGGCCGCCGAGCAGGTCATTCTGACGATCTCCGAACGTGGTTACGGCAAGCGCACGTCGTCCTACGAATATCGAAGCACGGGACGCGGCGGCAAGGGCATCGTCGCCATGGCGGTCAATCCGCGCAATGGCCGCCTCGTGGCCTCGTTCCCCGTCGAGCATGGCGACGGCATCATGCTGGTCACCGATGGCGGGCAACTGATCCGTTGCCCGGTCGAGGGCATTCGCACCGTTGGCCGCAACTCGCAGGGCGTCATCGTGTTCCGCACGGACAAGGACGAACGCGTCGTCTCCGTCGAGCGCATCAGCGAGGAAGGCGGCGACGAGGCAGGGCCATCAGCCGAGGAAGGCGTCACGGAATAAACATCCGTCCGCCGACAGGGAGAGACCACGGGCATGACCGCGACGGCGCTTTACACCGGCTCGTTCGATCCGATCACCAATGGTCATCTCGACGTCATTCGCGCGGGCGCGGCCTTTTGCGACCGCGTCATCGTCGGCATTGGCGTGCATCCGGGCAAGTCGCCCCTGTTTTCCGTCGCCGAGAAATCGGACCTGATCGCGCGCGCCACCGCGTCGCTGGCCAGTTCCAAGGGTTGCGTCATCGAGACGGCGACCTTCGATGGTCTCGCGGTCGACGCCGCGCGGCGCCTTGGCGCGACGATCCTGCTGCGCGGCCTGCGCGATGGCTCGGATCTCGACTATGAGATGCAGATGGCCGGCATGAACGGGGCCATGGCGCCCGATGTTAAGACCATCTTCGTCCCGGCGTCGCCCGGCGTTCGCCATATTACCGCGACATTGGTCCGGCAAATCGCGGCGATGGGCGGCGATATCTCGCCCTTCGCGCCGCCGGAGGTCGTTCTCGCTCTCAAGGCGCGGTTCGGCAAAACATCGCCCTGATCAGGTTTCATTCAAGCATCGCGGAGTTCCACGCATGACATTCGATCGTCGCCAGTTCGCGCTCGCCGGTTCGCTCCTTCTCGCGTCGGCGGGATCAGCGGCCTTCGCCCAGGGCGCGGACGCCGAAAACACCGTTTATCTCGACACCAAGGATGGCCGCATCGTCATCCGCCTGCGGCCCGACCTCGCGCCCAAGCATGTCGCGCAGATCAAGACGTTGGTGAAGGCGAAATTCTACGACGGCGCCCCGTTCCATCGCGTTATCGAGGGCTTCATGGCGCAGACGGGCGACTCGAAAAACAAGGACGGCACGGGTGGTTCCGACCTGCCCAACATCCCCGCCGAGTTCACCCAGACCCCGTTCAGGCGCGGCACGCTGGGCATGGCGCGCTCGCAGTCGCCAAATTCGGCCAACAGCCAGTTTTTCATCTGCTTCGCCGACGCGTCCTTCCTGAACGGTCAATACACCGTCTTCGGCGAGGTTACCTCGGGCATGGACATCGTCGACAAGATCAAGAAGGGCTCCAAGACCGACAACGGCTCGGTGACTTCGCCCGACAAGATCGTGCGCATGGTCATGGCCAGCGACGCGAAATAATGTCCCGCCGGGCGGCCGGCGCGCTTTGCCTCGCGATCACGCTGATCGCGGGGCGGGCGGTCGCGGTCACCGCGCCGCATCAGGAAGCGCGCTGGCGCCATCGCGCCCACGCGCCGCCATTGCCGCATCCCGAAATCCTGCATCCGGTCGATCCCTTGCCGCTGCCGTCGGGTTTCGTGATGACCGTCCGCAAGCCGGATGGCGCTCCATTGGCGCAGGCGGAACTTCACCGCCCGCGGGAGATCGCCGAGCGGATCGCCGAATGCTGGTCGCCCGCCGTCGCGACGGGCGATGTCACGATCCGCGCCCAGTTTTCCCGCGATGGCGCCGTGATCGGCGAGCCGCGCGTCACCCATGTCGGCGCGGAGCCGGACGAGGGCGCGCGGCGGGAGCTGGCGGACTCCATTCGCGCCGCTCTCGCCCGATGCGCGCCGTTGCGGTTTACCGCCTCGCTGGGGGCGGTTATAGCAGGCTATCCATTCGCCATCCGCTTTGTCGCGGGCGGCGCGCTTCCCAACGTTCAACCATAGGAGAAACGTCATGGCGGACGCCGGAAACACGCTTACGCTTGAAACCACCAAGGGCAACGTCGTCATCGAGATGCGGCCCGACCTGGCGCCGAACCACGTCGCCCACATCAAGAAGCTCGTCGGCGAGGGCTTCTATGACGGCATCGTGTTCCATCGCGTGATCGACGGCTTCATGGCGCAG
Organism: uncultured Hyphomicrobiales bacterium; assembly: GCA_903861645.1. Classification (GTDB taxonomy): domain Bacteria; phylum Pseudomonadota; class Alphaproteobacteria; order Rhizobiales; family Beijerinckiaceae; genus Terripilifer. Next base: position 17,316 of record CAIOVE010000097.1, on the reverse strand, counting down.
ACCGGTTGCCCCCACGGCACCGGCACGGGCGGATCGTCGTATCCGAACCTGAAGCAGGAATTCAACGGCGAGCCCCACGTGCGCGGCGTGTGCTCGATGGCGCGTTCTTCGATGCCGGACTCGGCCAACTCGCAGTTTTTCATCTGCTTCGGCGACGCCCGCTTCCTCGACCGGCAGTACACCGTCTGGGGCAAGGTGACCTCGGGCATGGAAAACGTCGACAAGATCAAGCGCGGCGAGCCCGTGCGCGATCCCGACAAGATCATCAAGGCGACCCTGAGCTGAGATAACGGCTAACAGCGTCCCGCGTCGATTGGCGCGGGACGCCCGCAAGCATCCCCATGCGCGTCGATCTGTTTGATTTCGAACTGCCGGAAGAGCGCATCGCGACCCGCCCGGCGGAACCGCGCGACAGCGCGCGCCTGCTCGTCATTCCCTCCGACGGCGATTTCAGCGGTTCCGTCCTGCGCGATCTGCCCGGCTGGCTACGCCCCGGCGACGCCCTCGTGGTCAACGACACCCGCGTCATTCCCGCCCGCCTCGATGGCGTTCGCGTTCGCGGCGAAAATGTTTCCCGCGTCGAGGCGACGCTGCACAAGCGCGAGGGCGATGATCGCTGGCGCGCCTTCATGCGGCCGGGCAAGCGGATCGCGGTCGGCGATCGCGTGCGCTTCGGCGACACGAGCGAAAGCATGGCCTGTCTGCTTGGCTCGCTCGACGCTGATGTCGTGGAGAAGGGCGAGGGCGGCGAGGTCGTGCTCGCTTTCGCCTTTTCCGGCGCGGCGCTCGACGACGCGATCGCGCGCGTCGGCCACATGCCCCTGCCGCCCTATATCGCCAGCAAGCGTGGCGAGGACGCCCGCGATCAGGACGATTATCAGACGCTCTTCGCCGACAAGCCCGGCGCCGTCGCGGCGCCGACCGCCGGCCTGCATTTCACGCCCGCGCTGGTCGCGGCGCTGGAGGTCGCCGGCGTTTCCGTTCACCGCGTCACGCTGCATGTCGGGGCCGGCACGTTCCTGCCGGTGAAGGCGGACGATACGGTCGATCACAAGATGCACGCGGAATTTGGCATCGTCACCGAGGCGACCGCGCGGGCGCTCAACGCGGCGCGCGCCAGCGGTGGACGCATCGTTGGCGTGGGCACGACGAGCCTCCGCATTCTCGAAAGCGCGACGTCGGCCGATGGCGTTGTCGCGCCCTTCGCCGGCGATACGTCGATTTTCATCACGCCCGGCTATCGGTTCCGCGCGATCGACGTGCTGCTCACCAACTTCCATCTGCCGCGCTCGACGCTGTTCATGCTGGTGTCGGCTTTCAGCGGGCTTGATCGCATGCGCGCCGCCTACGCCCACGCCATCGCGGCGAACTATCGCTTCTACAGTTACGGCGACGCCTGCCTGCTGTTCCGCCGCGAGCCCGACGGCGCATGAACGTCCGGATTCTCGCGCGCTGGGAGGACGATCCGCTCGAAAGTCCGATCACGCTCGACGCCATCCTCGATCCCGCGACGCGCCGGATCGTCGGACGCTGGAAGCTGTTTGGTTGCGCGGGTCTGGGGACATCGCGCGTTCGACCCTTCGTGCTGGAAGCGGACGGTCGCATGGATTTCGGCGAGGGGCGCGCCGATGAGGATCGCTACTGGCGCGCGGATATTCGCGCGCGCGACATCACGCTGGGCGCGACGTTCGAGGTGATCTGGTGCGGCGGCGAACGCGGCCGCTACCGAATCGAAAAAATCGCCGAGCCCGGCAGCAAGACCGGCGGCGAGTGATCGCCGGATCGTCGCTCAGCGGCGCGCGAGAAACGCGAGCATCCGCGCGTTGAAGGCCTCGGGCTGTTCCCACGCGATCGAATGGCCGGCGTCCGGCACGAAATCGAAGGTCGCGTGCTTGAGATGGCGCGACCAGATGCGCATCATCTCCGGCGGCGATACCATGTCGGCGTCGCCAGCCAGAACAAGCGTCGGGGTCGCGATCGTTTCCAGCTTCGCGTAGGTGTTGGGCGTCCGCAGCGGTTGATTGGGCGCGCCCTTTTGCTGCGCGTGTTCCTCGATTTCCATCCAGCGTTTGACGCCTTCCGGATTGCCGCCGCGATAGGAGGGGCCGACCTCGCGATGCACCGGCGGCAGGGCGCGAAAACCCTCGAATTCGATGCGCGCCGAAAACTCCTTCATTTGCTTTTCGGCGAGTTGGCCCGACGTCGCCGCGACGATCATTCTGCCGATGCGTTCGGGTTTCCACGCGGCGTAATCGAGCGCGACAAAGCCACCGCCCGCCACGCCCACGAGATCGAATCGATCAAGCTTGAGGTGGTCGGCGAGAGCGTCGAGATCGCCCGCCACCGTGCCGGGTTGCGGACCGGTCGCGGGGTCTGGCTGGCTGCCGCCCCATCCGCGCCTGTCGAAGGCGATGACCCGAAAAGACGCCGCGCGGAGTGCGTCGATTTGCGCCGACCAGCTTTCTATCGTGCCGGTGTTGGCGTGGAGCAGAATGACCGGCGCGCCAGCGCCGCCCGAATCGACATAGCGCAGGGCGACGCCCGGCAGTTGCGCGGTTTGTGGCCTGAGCGGCTCCGCCGCGCGCGCCGGCGCCGCCATCAGCATCGCGGCAAGCGCGCCGCACACAAGCCTGATCATGAAGACTCCCGATGGTCGTTCGTCGAGAACGGCAGAGAGGCCCGAAACCGTCCGGCGTCAACTCCCTCAGGCGCCGCCCACCGCCTTCGCGACGAAGGCGATCATGGTGAGAAAACAGCCCAGCGACGCCAGTTCAAAAGCCTGGCCAATAACAGAGCGGAACATGGGAACCTCCTGCAAATTCGCTTTATGAGCCTATAATGTTCTAAATTTGTTCTTTTTTCAAGACGCGTTTTTTCACCTTCGGTTCTTAAGCGCGCTTATGCTTAATGTGGCGACGCCCGGCTCAGGCGAGTTCGACCACGGCTCCCTCGCGCAGCGTGACGCGGCGGTCCATGCGCGCCGCGATCTCCATGTTGTGGGTCACGATCAACGCGGCGAGGCTGGAGGCGCGCACGAGATCGGTCAGGGCGGTGAACACCTGATCGGCGGTGCGCGGGTCGAGATTGCCGGTGGGTTCGTCCGCCAGCAGCACGCGCGGACCATTGGCGACGGCGCGCGCGATGGCGACGCGTTGCTGCTCGCCGCCCGAAAGCTCGGCGGGGCGGTGGGCGAGACGGTGGCCCAACCCAAGATATTCGAGCAACTGCGCCGCGCGGACTTTCGCTTCCGCGCGCGAAAGTCCCGCGATCATCTGCGGCAGCACGACGTTTTCGAGCGCGGTGAATTCCGGCAGCAGATGATGAAACTGATAGACGAAGCCGATGTCGACGCGCCGCGCCGCCGCGCGCGCGCCATCATCCATGCCGGCGGTCGAAACGCCGTTGACGAAGACATCGCCGGAGTCAGGTTTTTCCAGCAGGCCGGCGATATGCAGCAGCGTTGATTTACCGGCGCCGGAGGGCGCGACAAGCGCCACGGATTGGCCGGGCCAGAGCGCCAGTTCGGCCTTGTCGAGAATGACCAGCGGCGTGTCGCCCTGCTGATAGGCGCGGGAGACGTCATGCAACCAGAGCGCGGGATAGGCGGTCTTTTCGCTCATCATTCGTACCGCAAGGCTTCGACGGGATCGAGCTTGGCGGCGCGCCATGACGGATAGATCGTCGCGCCCAGCGCGAGGCCCAGCGCCAGCCCGCCGACGAGTAGCACGTCGCTTGTCGAGATGACCGAGGGCAGACGGCTCAGCAGATAAAAGTTCGGATCGAACGCGTTGATATGAAACGTCGCGTTGACGAACTGGCGGAGGTTCTCGACGTTGCGCGCGATCAGCACGCCGAGCAAAAGGCCCGCCGCCGTGCCGGTGACGCCGACGATGCAGCCGGTCAGCAGGAAGACGCGCATGATCGCGCCGCGCGTCGCGCCCATGGTGCGCAGGATCGCGATGGCGCGGCCCTTGTCCTTCACCAGCATGATCAGGCCGGAAATGATGTTGAGCGCCGCCACGATGACCATCATCGAGAGAATCAGGAACATCACGTTGCGCTCGATCGCCAGCGCGTCGAAAAACGAGCGGTTGCGCTGACGCCAGTCGGTGATGATCATCGGCCGCTTGATGGCGAAGTCCAGCTTGTCGCGCATCGCGTCCATGTCGTCGGGATTCTTGACGAAGACTTCTATGACGCTCGCCTCGCCGTCCTTGTTGAAGAAGGCCTGCGCCTCCTTCAGCGGCATGTAGACGAACAGATTGTCGAATTCTGACACGCCGATCTGGAAGATCGCGACGACGGGGTAGGCCTTGATGCGCGGCGTCACGCCGAAGGGCGTAGAAGCGCCCTTGGCCGTGAGAATCGAAATCGTGTCGCCGATCCGTACAGCGAGATTCTCCGCCATTTTCGCGCCGATGGCGACGCCGCCGCCTTCGTCAAATCCGTCGAGCGTTCCAAGGCGCACATTCGCGCCGATGCCCGGCAGGCGCGTCAGATCCGCGCCGCCGATGCCGCGCACGAGGCCGCCCGTCTGTTGATAGGTGGAGGAGACGCCGGCCGCGGCCTCGATCATCGGAATCGCCATGACGACGCCCGGCGTATCCTCGACGCGCTTGGTGACATCGGCGTAATCGGTCAGCGGCGTGTCGACGCCTTGCAGAAAGGCATGGCCGTTGATGCCGATGATCTTGTTCAGCAACTCGATGTGGAAGCCGTTCATCACGGACATGACGACGATCAGCGTCGCAACGCTCAGCATGACGCCGCTGAAACAGACGACCGCGAAGGCCGAGAAAGGCCGACGCGCCCGCCGGCCGCGCAGGAAGCGCAGCGCGATCATCCATTCAAACGGCCCGAACGGTCGGGCGGCCACTAGAGGCGTCCCGTCGCGAATCGTTGGCGTGGTCGTTGTGTCTTCCATGTCCCCGCTAAGGTTTTGCGCCGGCCGGTGGGAAAACGCGTTTACGCCTGGGCTGTCAGCTTGTTGATGGCCGCGTCCGGCGTCAGCGTCTCGCGCTCGCCGGTCCGCCGGTTCTTGATCTCGACGAGTCCGTCGGCGAGGCCCTTCGGCCCGACAATGACCTGATGCGGCAGGCCGATCAGGTCCAGCGTCGCGAATTTCGCGCCGGGGCGATCGTCGCGATCATCATAGAGCACGTCGACGCCGGCCTTTTCGAGGCGCGCGTAAAGGTCGAGACAGGCGGCGTCGGTCGCCGCGTCGCCAACCTTGAGATTGGCGAGGCCGACCTGAAACGGCGCGACGCTGGTAGGCCAGATCACGCCCTTGTCGTCGTGGTTGGCCTCGATCAGCGCCGCCACCAGCCGCGACGGGCCGATGCCGTAGGAGCCCATCTGCAAGGCTGTTTCCTTGCCATCGGGTCCATTGACCGTGGCGCCCATCGGCTCGGAATATTTCGTGCCGAAATAGAAGATGTGGCCAACCTCGATGCCGCGCGCGGACACGCGATCAGCCTCTGGCAGGGCGTCGAACGCGGCGGCGTCGTGCATTTCGGAGGTCGCCGCGTATTTCGACGTCCAGTGGTCGAACACGCCCTGCATGGTCGCGCGGTCGTCGAAGGCGATGTCGGCGGCGGGGGTGGGCTGCTCGAGGAAATCCCGGTGGCAGAAAACCTCGCTCTCGCCGGTCGAGGCGAGAATGATGAACTCGTGGCTGAGGTTGCCGCCGATGGGGCCGGTGTCGGCGCGCATGGGAATGGCCTTCAGGCCCATGCGGGCGAAGGTGCGCAGATAGGCGGTGAACATCTTGTTGTAGGCGTGACGGGCGCCTTCCGCGTCGATGTCGAAGGAATAGGCGTCCTTCATCAGGAACTCGCGCGAGCGCATGACGCCGAAGCGCGGCCGCACCTCGTCGCGGAATTTCCACTGGATATGGTAGAGGTTGAGCGGCAGATCCTTGTACGACTTCACGTGGGCGCGAACGATCGCCGTGACCATTTCCTCGTTGGTCGGGCCAAACAGCATCTCGCGTTCGTGCCGGTCCTTGATCCGCAGCATTTCCTTGCCATAGGCCTCGTAGCGACCGCTTTCGCGCCACAGGTCCGCCGACTGGATCGTCGGCATCAGGATTTCCACCGCGCCGGCCCGGTTCTGCTCCTCGCGAATGATCGCGTTGATCTTGTTGAGCACCCGCAGGCCCAGCGGTAGCCAGGCGTAGATGCCGGCGGCTTCCTGCCGGATCGTGCCCGCCCGCAGCATCAGGCGGTGGGAGACGATTTCCGCCTCCTTGGGCGTTTCGCGCAGAATGGGAAGAAAATAGCGGGACAGGCGCATGGTCGGCGGGTTTCCGGGAATCAGGCGCCGCGAGTGTGCAACCGCCTCGTTGGCGTAACAATGGCGCCGCCGGGAAAAACGCAAGCCGGAGGGCTGGAGCCGGGCAAAATCGGTCGATCCGGGCCCTCTGAAAAAAATTGCGAAATGGCGTTTCAAAAATCGTGGCGAACTAGTGACAAACGAAAAATCCTCCGCTAGGTTCCCCTCGCAATCCGAAAGGAGGCCGCGAACGACCCCCAAAGTCGCTCACGTGCTGCCATCCAAGTCGCGGGAGGAACCCGGTCCCAAGTCAAGCGTCAGAGCGCCGAGCCATAAGGCCAACTGCCTGATGACATTGATAAAATGGGAACGGTCGAGACGAGGAGACTCATGGGCAAGGCGGACCACTTGAGGTCCGGCCTTGCCTTTGTTTTTTAGGCTGGGCCTTCGCCCCGGCCGATCCAGTCCTATTTCAATTGATCCGCCACCTTGGCGATGCCGGCTCGGCCGCAGGCTTCTTCCTGAGGGCCGCCGTTGGGCGCGCCGCTGAGCCCGACCGCGCCAATGGTCTCGTCGCCGACCTTGATGGGAACGCCGCCCTGCTGGGTGATGACATCGGTCAGCGCCCGCTGCCCCTGATTCTGGGTTTCCGTGCGCTGCGCCCATTCGAGCGAGGTGCGCCCGAAGGTGCCGGCCGTGTAGGCCTTGCGGCGGGCGAGTTCGAGATTGTGCGGCGAGGCGCCGTCGCCTTGCAGGAAGACCCGGAGCCGGCCCGCGCGGTCGACCACGGCGACCGTCACCCGCGAACCGCATTCGGCGAGCGCTGTTTCCGCGATGGTCAGGGCCATGTGCACGGAGACGTTGCGTTCCAGCAGCACTTGCGCGTTGGCCGGGCCGCTCAACGCGCAACAAGCCAGCAAGGCGCCGGCCATCCAGCGATAAATCATCGCCCATCCTCCCTTTTGTCGTTATAGAGCAGCCGTTCCGCGCTATCAGCGTCACGCCGCTCCCGCGGAAACCATAACATTTCAGGGATATTCCCGGTAGCGGCGCGCCAATCGCGGCGCCGCGACAGTTCAAGGCCCCGCGCACCCATGATTCGCCTCGACAACATCAGCAAGCAGAACGGCCACCAGATTCTCTTCATCGAGGCGTCCGCCTCCCTGCTGCGCGGCGAAAAAGTCGGGCTTGTCGGCCCCAATGGCGCGGGCAAGACCACGCTGTTCCGCATGATCACCGGGCAGGAGCAGCCCGACGAGGGGCAGGTGGGCGTCGATCGCGGGGTCACCATCGGCTATTTCAGTCAGGACGTCGGCGAAATGTCGGGCCGGCCCGTGGTCGCCGAGGTGATGGACGGCGCCGGCCCGGTCAGCGAGGTGGCCGCCGAATTGCGCGAGCTCGAGGCCGCCATGGCCGATCCCGATCAGGCCGACAACATGGACGCGATCATCGAGCGTTATGGCGAGGTGCAAGGGCGTTTCGAGGAACTCGACGGCTACGCGCTCGACGGGCGCGCGCGCGAGGTGCTGGCGGGCCTGAGTTTCAGTCAGGAAATGATGGACGGCGACGTTGGCGCGCTGTCGGGCGGCTGGAAGATGCGTGTCGCGCTCGCGCGCATCCTGCTCATGCGTCCCGACGTCATGCTGCTCGACGAACCGAGCAACCATCTCGACCTCGAAAGCCTCATCTGGCTTGAGCAGTTTCTCAAGGGTTATGACGGCGCGTTGCTGATGACCTCGCATGATCGCGAGTTCATGAACCGCATCGTCACCAAGGTCGTCGAAATCGACGGCGGCGGTTTGACGACCTACTCGGGCGACTACGAATTCTACGAGCAGCAGCGCGCCCTGAACGAAAAGCAGCAGCAGGCGCAGTTCGAGCGCCAGCAGGCGATGCTCGCAAAGGAAATCAAGTTCATCGAGCGCTTCAAGGCGCGCGCCTCCCACGCGGCCCAGGTGCAAAGCCGCGTGAAAAAACTCGACAAGATCGAGCGCGTCGAACCGCCGAAGCGCAGGCAAACGGTGCTGTTTGAATTTCCACCCGCGCCGCGCTCGGGCGAGGACGTCGTCAGCCTGAACGATGTGCGCAAGGCCTATGGCGCGCGCCCGATTTACGAGGGTCTTGATTTTCAGGTGCGCCGCAAGGAGCGCTGGTGTGTCATGGGCATCAATGGCGCGGGCAAATCAACGTTGCTGAAACTGGTGACGGGAGCGACGAATCCCGATGGCGGCGTCGTATCGCTCGGCGGCAGCGTGAAGATGGGCTATTTCGCCCAGCACGCGATGGAGGTGCTAGACGGCGAGCAGACCATCTTCGAGACGCTGGAGAGCGCCTTTCCGCAGGCGGGGCAGGGCTCCCTGCGCAATCTCGCCGGCTGCTTCGGGTTCTCCGGCGACGATGTTGAAAAAAGATGCCGCGTGCTGTCGGGCGGCGAGAAGGCGCGTCTGGTGATGGCGCTGATGCTCTACGATCCGCCGAATTTCCTCGTGCTCGACGAGCCGACGAACCATCTGGACATGGCGACGAAGGAAATGCTCATTCAGGCGCTGTCGCAATACGAGGGCGCCATGCTTTTCGTCTCGCATGACAGGCGCTTTCTCGCCGCGCTGTCCAACCGCGTGCTGGAGGTGACGCCCGAGGGCGTCACCAAATACGGCGGCGGCTATACGGAATATGTCGCGCGCACGGGCCACGAGGCGCCGGGCCTGCACGAGTAAGGGCTTGCCCGCTTATCGGCCTTCGCCTTGCGCCCAGCCAGCTTTTGTCTGAGCGATGAAATCGCGCAGGCCGCCCGCGGCGATGGCCGCGCGCAAGCCCGCCATCAGTTCCTGATAATAGGCGAGGTTGACCCACGTCAGCAGCATCATGCCGAGAATTTCCTGCGACTTGACGAGATGATGCAGATAGGCGCGCGAATAGTCGCGCGCGGCGGGACACGATGACAGCGCGTCGAGCGGCGCGGGATCGGCGGCGTGTCGCGCGTTGCGCAGGTTGATGCGCCCTATGCGCGTGTAGGCGAGCCCATGCCGGCCGGCGCGCGTTGGCATCACGCAGTCGAACATGTCGACGCCGCGCGCGACGCTTTCGATGATGTCGTCGGGCGTTCCCACGCCCATGAGATAGCGCGGTTTTGCCTGGGGCAGGTGCGGCTCGACCGTGTCGATCATCGCCAGCATGACGTCCTGCGGCTCGCCGACCGCGAGGCCGCCGATGGCGAGCCCGTGGAAATCCATGTCCGCCAGCGCCCGCGCGCTCTCAACGCGCAACGCCGGCACGGCGGCGCCCTGCACGATGCCGAAGGTCGCGCGCCCCGGCTTGCCGCCGAAGGCCTTGCGCGAGCGCTCCGCCCAGCGCAGCGACAGGCGCATCGCGCGTTCGGCCTCGGCGTCAGAACAGGGCATCTTCACGCATTCGTCGAACTGCATCTGGATGTCGGAGCCGAGCAGATCCTGAATTTCCATCGAGCGTTCGGGCGTCAGCACGTGGCGCGAGCCGTCGATGTGCGACTGGAACGTCACGCCGTTTTCGTTGAGCTTTCGCAACTTCGACAGCGACATCACCTGAAAGCCGCCGGAATCGGTCAGGATCGGATGCGGCCAGTTCATGAACGTGTGCAGACCGCCGAGTTCCGCGACGCGCTCCGCGCCGGGTCGCAACATCAGATGATAGGTGTTGCCCAGCACGATATCCGCGCCGAGATCCCGGACCTGTCCGGGGTACATCGCCTTGACGGTCGCCGCGGTGCCCACCGGCATGAAGGCGGGCGTGCGAATGACGCCGCGCGGCATCGATATTTCGCCGGTCCGCGCCGCGCCATCGGTGGCGCGCACGCTGAATGTGAAGGTCTCGGTCAAGCTGCTGTCCCCGGCGCGCTGACGGCGCGCCCGCGCGAGGTATCGAATTCCCGCTTCCGAGGCAAAGGTTTCCGCCCGCGCGCGCCCTAACGAAACATGAATCGCACCGCTCGAATTGCCTTACCCGTCTTGGATTGGCCGCAACCCGCGCCTGCTATTCCTGACCTTGCGTCAAGCAAATGGGGCAAGAACATGAGTGAACTGATGAAGGAAGCTGGCATGGGCGACATCGATCCGCGCCTTCTCGAGGAGGCCTTTCGCCGCGCCTGCGCCGCGCGCCTGAACGCCGAAACCGATCCGCAGGCGATGCTCGCCGTATTCTGGCCGAGGCCCGACGCGGCACCCGCCACATGCACGGACTTGTTGGCGCCGCCGCCCGCGCGAAAGTCGCCGCCTGATACGTTTCAGGCGTCCGGCGGGGCGTGAAAACGCCGGTAAAGCCAGCCAAGCATCGTCAGCGTGATCACGAGAACGCTGGCCGTCATCCAGGGTACGAGCGTGGACAGCCTTGGTTGGGCCGGGTCCACGTTGGCCCGCATGGCCATGATGAAAACAATCGACGTAAACGCGGTCATCACCGTCACGAAGGCGCGTATCCAGAGCCGGATAGCGTCGATCGTCGCCTCGCGCCGCTCGGGCGCGAGCCAGTAAGCCTTGTTTGGCAGGTTGATCCGCCTGTCCGACAGACGGACGCCGCCGAGGGTGGCGAACAGCAGGATTTCCATCAGGCAAACGCCGGCCATCACGCTCAACAGAACCGGACGCGGCGCCCAGCCATTCGGCGCGCCCGACCAGTCGAAATGCGTGGCGACGCGCGCGGGCAGGGATGGCCAGATCGCCGCCGTTTCCACGCCAAGCCCGACAAGCGCGCCCGCGAAGAAGAGGGTGACGATCAGGCTGGCGCGCATGTCTGTTTCCCAGGTGGCGGTTCGACGGGCGACTCGCGACCCCAGTATAGGTGTGAGAGCCTTGGCGCCAAAACTGGCGCCGTGTTTGCTATATAACAATTAGCAGCGTTCCCCTTCAGGCTGCGTGGGGATGGCCCGGCGCGGATGTACCGCCGGGCCATTTCCGTTTTAGAATGGGTGGAATCATTTTGGGGTCGCGCGCATTTCGCGATGCAGGCCCCTGCGATACGAAGGGGCCGACGGATGAGCAGGATCGCGACACAATTTTTTATCGCCGCCGTTTGCGCCGCGACCATCGGATTTGCCGGCGCGCGCGTTGCCTTCGCCGAGGACACGCCGGCGGCGGCGGCGGCCGAGGCCGCCGCCAAGCCTGACGCGCCGGCCAAGCCAGCCGCCAAAAGGAAGAAGCCGAAAAAGGTCGCGTCGCCGCAATCGCTCGAAGCGCGTCATCAGGTCTGCCTTGAATTCATCCGCCGCCACGACCGAACATGCGATCCCTGGCAGCAGCCGACCTGCGGCTATGACATCGGCTTCGTGCGCCCGCCGGAATGCGTCGCGCCCTGACGCGCGTCCCCGATTGATGGACGCCATTGCGCTTGACAAAACCCGCGATGCATGGAACATAACAAGAACATTGTTCCGCGAGGCGTCGCCATGGCCCTTTCCATCGTCCGAAACGAAAGCGCGGGTTCCCTTGTCATTCCGCCGGATTGGCGTTCGGTCCTGAGCCTTTTCCCGGACGACGCTCGTGACGCGTGGGAGGAGCGGGCGGCGATTATTCAATACGACGGCCGCGAGCCTCGTCCGACGGCGGAGCGTCGGGCGTTCGAATGCATTGTCGATGCTTACGAGGAGGCGGGGCGGGCGCTGCGCGCCCATTTGGCCGGGAAGGCCGGGCGTCGCGCCGCGCCCGGCCGTCGCCGCGGATAGTCCATCGTTCTCTCGAAAGGTTTGTCACCGTGTCCGCCCTCGCCGAAGACATCTCCGCGCCGCCTGATGATCTTGAGTCATCCGTTGATCACGTGATCGCCCGATGCGACGGCGACGCACGGGCGGCGGTTCGCGCCCTGATCGTCGCCAATGGTTTTCTGGAGCGCGATATGGAGGTGCTGCGCGCGGCTGTGTCCACGGGCTTCGTGCGCGGCCGTTTCGAAGGCTTGCTCGCGCATGGCGAGATGATGGCCGCGGGTCATCCCGGCGAGCGATAGTTCGGGCGACGCGGACGGTCGTTTTCGAAGCAATTTTGGGAATGGCGCGCCCAAGGGGAATCGAACCCCTGTTTTCGCCGTGAAAGGGCGACGTCCTAGACCGCTAGACGATGGGCGCGGGCATGCGCGACACATCGGTCGCGAGCGGGCGGACATATAAAGGGCATCCCCGATCCTTGCAAGGCGGATGGCCCGATTGTTTCGGGCTGCGCGGCCCGCGCCGTCTTGCGCCAGCGCGGGCGGCGTTTATCCTGACGTTTCGTGCGTTCGTTGGGGGAAACATGCGCTTTGGATTATGGACGCCCCTGCCGCATGTCATGCAGCCCGAGCCCGAAATCAACGCCGCCCTCGCCGATCTTGGGACGGCGGGGCAGGGCGGAGCAACCGACCGCTCGTTTCGATTCGCGCTCGACTCGGTCCGGCGGGCGGAGGAGCTCGGCTTCGACATCACGCTGGTCGCCGAGCGGTTCGTGGCGCGCGACCTCGAGGCCTGGGTCGTTGCCTCGGCGTTGGCCGTTCTGACGTCGCGCATCGAGATCATGGCGGCGATTCATCCCGGCATGATCAACCCGCAGGTCGTGGCCAAGATGGGCGCCTCGCTGGATCGGCTCAGCGGCGGTCGCTTCGCGCTCAACGTGGTTCCCGGCAATCGGCCCGAGGAATTCGGATTCTACGGCAACGGCGCGTGGCTCGACGAGGCCGGCGGACGCTACCGCCGCATGGATGAATTCATCGCGATGATCGATGCCCTTTGGACGCGCGAGGACGCGCGCTTCGAAGGCGAATTCTTCCGGATCGAGGCCGGCGGCATGGCCTTGCGGCCCCTGCGGCGGCCCGCGCCGCCGATTTACGCCGCCAGCAGCGCCGACGCGGGCAAGGACATTGTCGCGCGCCGTTGCCACACATGGTTCGCCTACCACCCGCCGGGACTGGAAAACTACGAGGCCAACGCCCGCAAGGTCGCCGCCGATATCGCCGACATGCGCCAGGGCGCCGCGCGACACGGACGCGCCCTCGGCTATGGAATCAGCACGCTGGCGATTGTTGACGAAACGGATGCGCGGGCGGAGGCGCGCGCGGCGGCGCTTGCCGGCAACGCGGCCAGCGCGGCGGTCGCCGCCCGCGCGCTGGGCGCCGGGCTCGTCGGTTCGCCACAACGCGTCGCGGAGCGAATCCGCCGCTACGCCGACGCCGGAATCGATTTGCTGATGCTGCAATTCCATCCGTTTCGCGAAGGGATGGAAATATTCGCCGAGGCGGTCATGCCGCTCGCGCGCGGGAATTAACCAGTCCTCGGCTCATCGCGCGTTGTGTCATCGAACTGGCGCAAAACGCGTTTAGTCGTGTCCGCGAGGCGGCGGCTCCCCCCGGCCACGCCGTAAAAACGGCCCGGCGCGGATGTACCGCCGGGCCGTTTTGAATCCGCGCCCATTGGTTAATGGCGTCGCTGTCGATCAAGTTATCAACTTAACCATTTCTCCAGTCCGCCCGCGGTATAAGCGTATCGGGACATGGCGGCCTGCCTCGGCGCGCGGCACTCGGTCGAACGAGCGGAGATTGAACGATGAAAATCCTGTTGGCCCGGTTCCTGCGGGATGAATCCGGCGCGACGGCGATTGAATATGGCCTGATCGCGGGTTTGATCAGCGTCGTCATCATTTCCGCCGTGACGCGCGTCGGCACCAAGATTTCCGCCGACTTTTCGAAAATATCCTCCAACCTTTGAAATCAATCGAAGCCGCGCCGACCGCGTTGCGCGTCGAATACGCAGACGCGGCGCCGCGAAAGCGCTAGGGTCTTTCGGTCCCCTCATCCCAACAGATGTCCCGCATGACCGATGAGTTCCCCGGCAAGCCGCCCGAAGCGCCAAAATTCGAGCCAGAGATTTTGCCGCCCGCGGGCAGGGAGTCCGCGTATCGCCCGGACCAGACGTTCGCCCGCATGCGCGTCATCCAGGTCGGTCCCGTTCGCCTCGCCTTCTGGGTGGTCGGTTTTCTCGTTCTCCTCGGGCTTTTGCTTTTTGCGTTCGCCGGCGCGTTGCTGATTCTAGCGCCCGTTGTCGCCGCGGTCGTCGTGGGTTCGGTCGCGGTGGCGTGGCTCAGGCGCTTTTTCCAGTCGGGTCGATAGGGACCACGCTCAGGTTTCCGCTTCGACCCGGGCAAGCGCGGTTTCCCGATCAAGGTCGGGCAGGGCGATAACGCGTCGGTTTGGCGCGTCTGAACGGGTCACGATGGCCTCGATCTGTTCGAGTTGCCCCAACGCGCGCCGCGCCCGCCCCGGCGAGTGGCTGCCGAAGAACCGGGCGATTTCGTCGTCCATCGGACAAGGCTCGCCAGCGAGCGCCGCCCGGCCAATCAACAGATAGACGCCAAGCAGATCGCGCGGCAGGCGGCGCGCGACATCGATCGCGCGCATCCATTCGTCCGCCTCGACGCCATCTGGATAGGCGCGGCGCGCGCGCTCCACGGTCATCCGCTCGGCGAACGCCGCGACATCGGGCGCGTGCGGCCCGAGGCGGCGGATGCGGCAGCGCACGAGAAAATCGCGATGCAGCGTCGCGGCGGGCTGAAAAGCGGCGCCGGCGTCCGCCGCCATCTGCGCGATGATCGCCTCGATGGCGGCTTCGCGCTCCTCGTCGGACAGTTCGGGGGCGGGCGCGGCGACAAAGGGCGCCGGCGCGCCGCGGTCGATGCGCTCCAGAATGGTCTGGGCGCTGTCCGCGCGCGGCGGTCGCGGGCGGCGAGGCGGCGCGGGCTCTTCCATCCGCGCGAACAACAGGTCTTGCAGGTCTTCGGGCCCGGCGGCCTCGGGCAGGGGCATGAGGCGGGGCGCCGCGCCGCGATCCGCCGTTTCAACGGCCCCGACCGCGATGCGCAGCGGTCGGCGCGCGATGGCTGGTCCAAGGCCGATGAAGGCGCCGCGTTGCAAATCGCGAAAGGCCTCCGCCTGCCGACGCTCCATGCCCAGCAGATCGGCGGCGCGCGCCATGTCGATATCGAGAAACGTCCGCCCCATGAGGAAATTCGACGCCTCGGCGGCGACGTTCTTGGCGAGCTTCGCCAGTCGCTGCGTCGCGATCACGCCAGCGAGGCCGCGCTTGCGGCCGCGGCACATCAGGTTGGTCATCGCCGCCAGGCTCGCCCGTCGCGCGTCGTCTGAAGCGTCGGCCGCGGCGGCGGGCGCGAAGAGCTGCGCCTCGTCGACCACCACGAGCGCGGGAAACCAATAGTCGCGCTCGCACTCGAACAGGGCGTTGAGGAAAACGGACGCCGCCCGCAACTGGCCGTCGACGTCGAGCCCCTCGAGATTGAGCACGACGGAAACACGATGCTGGCGCGCGCGCGCCGCGATCGTCGCCAGTTCATGCGCGCATTCGGCGGCATCGAGCACGATATGCCCGTAGCGCGCGGCCAGCGACACGTAGTCGCCTTCCGGATCAATGACGATCTGCTGCACGCGGCCGGCGCTTTGCTCCAGCAACCGGCGCAGCAGATGCGACTTGCCCGACCCCGAATTGCCCTGCACGAGCAGGCGCGTGGCGAGCAGTTCCTCGAGATCCAGCGTCGCGGGCGCGCCGGCGGCGGTCGCGCCGATGTCGATGTCGGCTCCCATTCGCTCCTCGGCCTGTTGATGGTCGTCCGGGAGGTAGCATGGACCGGTGGCGGAATACGTCCGACGGCGCGTGGATTCACAGATATTTGGGTGGCGCGCTGGCCACCCAACCTCGCGATGTGGCTCGGCGGCCACCTGATGCTTCGATCAGCCCACGGCGTGCCAGCCGGCGGCGATCGTGGAGAGCCCTTGCCATGTTGGCGTATTATTGTTGATGAGCCATTCGCCGACCTGACCCGTGGACGTGTTGGATAGCAGGATGTCCGACTTACCATCGGCGTTGTAATCGCCGACGCTCGTCACGTGCCAACCCGTGGCCTCGGCGGAGAAGTAGACCCAGCTTGGCGTATTGTTGGTGATCTCCCACGCGCCAACGATGCCGTTCGTGGAGTTTTCAAGGAGAACATCCGAGCGTCCATCGCCATTGAAATCGCCGACGCCGGCCACGTGCCAACCCGTGGCCTCGGCGGAGAAGTAGGCCCATGTTGGCGTGTTGTTGGTGATCTCCCATGCCCACCACGCCCGTTGAAGAGTTTTCAAGGAGAACGTCGGATTGGCCATCGCCGTTGAAGTCGCCGACACCCGCCACGTGCCAACCTGTCGCCTCGGCGGAGAAGTAGGCCCATGTTGGCGTGTTGCTGGTGATCTCCCACGTGCCCACCACGCCCGTTGAAGAATTTTCAAGGAGAACATCGGATCGTCCATCGTTGTTGAAGTCGCCGACTCCGGCCACATGCCAGCCTGTCGCCTCGGCGGAGAAGTAGGCCCATGTTGGCGTGTTGTTGGTGATCTCCCACGTGCCGACGGCCCCCGTCGACGAATTTTCAAGCAGGATGTCCGACACGCCGTCGCCGTTGAAATCGCCGCTGCCCGCCGCGTGCCAGCCTGCCGCTTCGGTCGAGAAGCTCGCCCAAACCGGCGTATTGTTGCTGATCTCCCACGTGCCGATCTGACCGCTGGTGGTGTTTTCCAGCAGAACGTCAGAATTGCCGTCGCCGCTGAAGTCGGATGTGGAATGACCAATAAATTTCCGCGCGCCAGTATAATCCTGGATCATCTGGACGCGGCTTAATGTGTCTGTCGCATCGGGCGCGGCAACGGTCACGGTGCCATCCGCGTTGCGCGTAATGGTCAACTGACTGAGCGTGTATGAGCCAAACACATAGGTATCGAGCGCCCCGTTGCCAATCACTGTTTGATTGACGGGCATATGATAGATGGCGTTGAAACCCGAAGCCGCCGTTATTGTATTTGTCGAGAAATTATAAAACTGTTCGCCAGCGGTAAGGTTGATGTTTAATCCCAGAATGGTGCCATCCTCGCCTAGGTCTCGTTGACAAAGTAGCGCATCCATAGCCGGATGCAGGCGATTTGAACGAAGCCTCCGAACGTTTCGGCGAGCTTGTCGTATCTCGTCGCGAAGCGCCGGGCATTCTTGAGTTTGTTGAAGCATCGCTCGAT
>CAIOVE010000096.1 GCA_903861645.1 uncultured Hyphomicrobiales bacterium | reverse complement strand
GGTCTCGATCAGAAAAGGTTCGAGGAAAGCCCATTCCACATCCGACATCGATCCACGAATCAAATCCGCCTCCCTCCAAGAGGCAGCCTTGAATCAAGCAGCGATTCCAGCGTCAATCACTTTGTCAACGGGACCTAGCAATGTCTTTTTATGATTTTCTTTTCATCCAAACCCGGTTGTCGTGGAAGGCCGCGCCGCCAAAGGGCGCGACCGGATCGGCGCCCGTCAGCGTGTTGACACCCTTGCCATCGGGAAAGGCCGCGTTCGGCCAGATGCCCTCCGAGATCAGCACGCCCCGCTGGACGCCATCAAAAAGCTTCGCCCGCAGCCTGATCTCGCCGCGCGGGCTGCCGAGCGTCGCCCAGTCGCCGTCCGCCACGCCCAGATCCGCCGCGTCGTCGGGATGCACCAGCACGCAGGGCGCTTTTTCGCGCGCCAGCGACGAGGGCGTCTCGTTGAACGTGGAGTTCAGGAAGGAACGCGAGGGACTGGTCGCCAGTCGAAAGGGGTAGTCGGCGGTCGCCGCCTCGATGGCGTTCCAGTGATCTGGCAGGTCCGGCATCGAACGCCACGCGCCGACCGGGCCGATATTGCCATAGGGCACGCGCGGCCAGTCGACGTGGAAATGGAATTTCCCGTCCGGCCAGGCAAACCCGTCGAGAAAATGCGACGCGCGAAAATCCGGCTGTACGTCAATCCAGTTTTTCTCGATCAGGTCCGCCAGCGGCGGCAGGCCGGATTCCCGCAGGTTGATTTCCGCGAGTTCGCGGGGCGACAGGTCGAAGCTCGGGTGATCAACGCCCAAACGCTTCGCCAGCGCGCAAATGACCTGATGATTGTTGCGACATTCGCCGGGCGGCTCGATCAGCTTGCCGGCGAATTCGACATACTGGTGGCCGCCGCCCGCGTAGATGTCGTCGTGCTCCATGAACATGGTGGCGGGCAGCACAATGTCGGCCATGGCGGCCGTCTCGGTCATGAACTGCTCGTGGACGACGGTAAACAAATCCTCGCGCGCGAACCCCCGCCGCACCCGCGTCTGGTCCGGCGCGACCGAAACCGGATTTGTGTTCTGGATGAGCATGGCCTTGACCGGCGGGCCGCCGCGCAGCGCATCTGGGTCGCCGGTCAGGATCGCGCCGACACGCGACTGATCGAGCACGCGCGTCGCGGGGTCGATGAAGGCGTGACCCTCCAACGTAGTCTGCTTCCAGTGGAAGATCGCCGCGTTGTTGTGGAAGGCGCCGCCGCCCTCGTATTGCCACGCGCCCGTCACCGCCGCGACGCAGGAGGCCGCGTGCATGTTGACCGCGCCGTTGCGCTGTCGCGAAAAGCCATAGCCAAGACGGAAGAAGGTTTTTTTTGTCGCGCCGACGAGGCGGGCGAAGGCCTCGATCTCCGCGACTTCCAGTCCGGTGATCGCGGCGGCCCAGACTGGATCGCGCGTTCGCAGATGCGCCTCGAGGCCATGGGGATCGTCGGTGTATTTTTCGAGATAAGGCCAGTCGGCGAGCCCGTCGCGAAACAGAATGTGCATGACCGCGCAGGCCAGCGCGCCATCCGTCCCCGGCCGCAAGCAAAGGGCGAGATCGGCCTGTTCCATGGTCGCGTTGCGGTAGATGTCGATGACGACCAGCTTCGCGCCGCGCTCCTTCCGGGCGCGCGCGACATGGGTCATCACGTTGACCTGCGTGGCGACGGCGTTGGTTCCCCACAGGACCACGCAATCGGATTTCGCCATCTCGCGGGGATCGGGCCCGGCGATCTTGCCGGCGCCGGCGATGAAGCCGGGCCATGCCAGCCCGACGCAGATGGTGCCGTAGAAGCGCGAATACTTTTTCGCGTGGGTCAGGCGGTTGATGCCGTCGCGCATGACCCGGCCCATGGTGCCGGCGTAGAAATACGGCCAGACACTCTCCGCGCCGAAGTCGCGCTCGGCGGCGTTGAATTTTTCCGCGACCACAGCGAGCGCGTCGTCCCAGGAAACCCGCTCGAATTGCCCAGCGCCCTTCGGCCCGACCCGCCTGAGCGGATGGAGCAATCTGTCGGGATGGTGAATCCTTTCCGAATAACGGGCGACCTTCGCGCAGACGACGCCCGCCGTGTAATCCTGATCGCGGGCGCCATGGACGCGGCCAATGCGTTGGCCGTCGATCACCTCCACGTCGAGCGCGCAGGCGGACGGGCAGTCATGCGGGCAGACGGAGGGTTTGCGGACGATCGTGGGAGCATTCATCGGGCGCGCCTTGTTCGCCGCGATGATGCAGGCCGCGCGTCCGGCTGGCAAACAAAAAGGGCGGCCACGAGGGCCGCCCCTTTCAATTCTGACTTCGAAACGTGGCTTAGCCGACGATCTCGTTGCCGGCGAACCACTGGGCGATTTCGATCGCGGCGTTCTCGGCGGAATCGGAGCCGTGCACGGAGTTTTCGCCCATGTTCAGCGCGAAAAGCTTGCGGATCGTGCCTTCGTCGGCCTTCTCCGGGTTGGTGGCGCCCATGACGGCGCGATAGCGAGCGATGGCGTCGTCGCCCTCGAGCACCTGCACGACGACGGGGCTGGCGCTCATCTGTTCAACGAGTTCGCCGAAGAAGGGCCGCTCCTTGTGGACGGCGTAGAACGTCTCCGCCTGGGCGCGGGTCATGTGGACGCGCTTCTGGGCGACGATGCGCAGGCCAGCTTTCTCGATGGTGGCGTTAATGGCCCCGGTGAGGTTGCGGCGGGTCGCGTCGGGCTTGATGATCGAAAAGGTGCGTTGAATCGCCATGGTGGGCGCTGACTTTCGCTGTTGAGGAAACGCGCGGCTTATACATTCGACCGGAAATTCACACAATAGTCGGGCATCGATTGGAACTATTTTTACGGAAAGGTGATTGGTTGGCCACTGCATTTTCGAGCATTGGCCATGAACCCGAGGGAAGTCGACAAGCGAGAGTTCATTCCGGCGGGACGCAAGTCCGCCGCAGGGTCCCCGCGCGCCGGCATGTCGGCCCGGCGGATCGCCGGCCTCGCCATTCCGTTTGTCGCCTCCGTCCTCGCCACGATGACAGTGGTTCTCGTCGGCGGCGCCTTTGTCGCCGGTAAGCCCGCGACGACCGAAAGCGTCTTCGGCGTGCCCATGGCCCGCGTCAAGCACGTGGCGGACGACCCCAAGGCGAATCCTTCCTGGCTGGCGGGCGGCGCGCCCGACTGGGTGACGCAGTCGCTTGCCGGGCTTTTCAAGGGCGTTGGCGGCTCGCCGGCGGTCGCGGCTTCGGGCGAGCGGCCGGTCATCGGTCGCGTCGCGACCTTCACGCTTTTGCCCATCGCCGCCAAACCGTCCGTCGGCGTGGAGCCAGTCGCCGAACAGGAGCCGCCCGCGCCAGCCGCCGAAACGGCCCGTTCGACGCGCGTCGGCGCGACGACGCCGGGCCCGAATTCAATTGGCGCCGGCAAGGATGCGAAAAAGGCGCGCGATCACAAAACCGACCCCAAGGCCAAGGTGGCGGGCAAACCCGCCGCGCCCGCGGGAACCGTCAATCCGCCGCCATCAACGCCTCGCGAACCCGTCGGCATCCGGGAGAGCGGCGTCGCCACGCTCGGCAAGCCGGCGTCCGAAGCCGCGAGCGTGGGCGGCATGACGCAGGCTGAACTGTCGGTTGTCGAGGCCATCCGCCAGGCGCGCGCGGATTTCCGATTGACCGACGTCGCCGCCGACCGTCTGCGCAAACTGGTGTCCATGACGCCGAACATGGCGACGCGCCCCAGTCTGGAAAGCCAGATCGGAGAACTGTCGACAACCGTCGCGGCGGTCGCCCGCGAGCGGACCCAGTTCGACCTCTTCGCGGACTTTTTCGCCGCGCCGGACATCGGCGCCTATGGGGAAACAGCCCTGAGAACCTGTCTGGCGCATGTTCCCGCGGTCGCGTCGACCTGGATCGCGCGCAAGACCGTCCTGATCGAATCGACGATCCCCGCCTATTTCGTTCTGGTCGACGCGCCCGCCGCGCTCGGCGAACGGGCGGCGGTCGAGGCGTCCATTGTCGATTGCCTCGCGCCGATCAAAAGCGCCGGTACGGTCAGCCTGCTGCTTAATGTCAAGGATCCCGACACGCGCGCGCTGGCGGCCGCCATGATGGCTGTCGCCCGGCCCTTCGCCTACAACGCCGTGGCGCCGCTGGCCGATGCGACGGGCATGAGCCAAAATCGTCCAGCCCAATGATATCCGGTTGAACCATCGGTCAGTTCGATCTAGCATCGCGCCATGAACCTGCGCGATCTCCGTTACATCATCAGCGTCGCCGAACTCGGCCATTTTGGTCGGGCCGCGGAGGCCTGTCATGTCAGTCAACCCACTCTTTCCGGCCAGATTTTGAAACTGGAGGAGGAACTCGGCGTCGCCGTCTTCGAACGGGTCGGCAAGCGTGTGCGGCCGACGCCCGTGGGCGAACAGATCATCGCCCATGCGCGGCGTTCCGTCGGCGCGGCGAGCGACATCGTTGCGACGGCGCGGGCCAGCCGCGACCCACTCGCCGGCGCCATCCGTCTTGGCGTCATTCCCACGGTCGCGCCCTATCTCATGCCCTACGTCCTGCCGGCCGCCGCCGCCGCCATGC
The DNA here is from genome assembly GCA_903861645.1 of uncultured Hyphomicrobiales bacterium. GTDB lineage: Bacteria > Pseudomonadota > Alphaproteobacteria > Rhizobiales > Beijerinckiaceae > Terripilifer. The sequence continues at coordinate 16,399 of CAIOVE010000096.1, read as the reverse complement.
CGCGCGCGCCGCTGATGCTCGTCGAGGATCTGACGGGCCGACTTCTGCCGCCGCTGGCGGCCGGCGACCTCGACGCCGCGATCATCGCCACCGACCCGGACAATGATCGTTTCGAGGAAATCATCCTTTACGAGGAGCCTTTTTATCTCGTCATGCCGGCCAACCACCGGCTCGCGGCCCAACGCAGCGTCGATATTTCCCAGATCGACGTCGCGGAACTGCTGTTGCTCACCGACGGGCATTGCCTGCGTGATCAGGCGCTGGAGCTTTGCGGCCAGACGCGGCCGGGCGAGGGAACGGCCGACGTGCGCGCGGCCAGTCTTGAAACGTTGTTGCAACTGACCGCGGCGCATTACGGCCTGACCCTCGCGCCCTCCCTCGCCGCCTTCGGCATGCGCGAGGATGGGCGGCTCGTCACGCGGCCCATCGTGGGCGGCCGCGCGTCGCGCGTCGTGCGGCTGGTTTACCGCCGCGACATGCCGCGTGAACGCGCGCTGACGGCGCTCGCCGATGTCATCCGCGTCAGCTTGCGCGACGATACGCGCCCCTCGCATGGCCTGATCATTGGCGAGACCGATGATCCCGGAAGGAATAACCAATTGGCGCGACCGGAACCGGCTCGCCTATAACGTGGGCGCGTCGATGGCGCGACACCCCGCCGGATTGACTTTGCCGGCGGCGCTTAGCACCTAGGCGGCGATCAGCCGGACGTCGCCATCGCGGCGCGGACGGCGTGCATCCCTGGATTTTCCAATCCCGGACTTAACGTCGAGGAGTGAACCCATGGCTCTCAAGGGCAGCAAGACCGAACACAACCTGAAGGAAGCCTTCGCGGGCGAATCGCAGGCCAACCGCCGCTATCTCTATTTCGCCCAGAAGGCGGACGTGGAAGGCTACAACGACGTCGCGGCGGTGTTCCGCTCGACGGCGGAAGGCGAGACCGGCCACGCGCACGGCCATCTCGAATATCTTGAAGCCGTCGGCGACCCCGCCACCGGCCTGCCGATCGGCGGCACCGCCCTCAATCTCGCCTCGGCCGTCGCCGGCGAGACGCACGAGTACACCGACATGTACCCGGGCATGGCGCGCACGGCGCGCGAGGAAGGCTTCGGCGAAATCGCCGACTGGTTCGAGACGCTGGCCAAGGCCGAGCGTTCGCACGCCGGCCGCTTCCAGCGCGCCCTGGACGAAGTGAAGTAATTCACGCGCGAGGCATCGCTTCGCGTTCGCCAACGGCCGCCCGGCGTCATCGCCGGGCGCGCTTGCCGGGCGCATGAGCGCCCCGTCGACCAAATGGTCAAAGAAAAATCCCCAACCGACTGGATGAGCCATGAAAGAGGGCAGCCTCGAGGCGCCGACGCGTCACCCGATCGACTGGAACAATCCCGATTTCTACGATGAAGCGAAGCTCGACACCGAGCTGCGGCGCGTTTTCGACATCTGCCACGGTTGTCGTCGCTGCTTCAACCTGTGCGATTCCTTTCCGCGGCTGTTCGATCTCGTCGACGAGTCGAAGACGGGCGAACTCGACTCCGTCTCCAGCGCCGATTTCGGCCCTGTGATCGACGCCTGCACGTTGTGCGACCTGTGCTTCATGACGAAGTGCCCGTATGTGCCGCCGCACAGCTTCGATCTCGACTTCCCGCATCTGATGCTGCGCGCCCGCGCGATCGAATTCAAAAAGGGCGAGGTCGCCCTGCCCGATCGCGAACTCGCCAAGACCGATCGCAATGGCGCCATCGCCAGCAAGATCGCGCCGCTCGCCAACTGGGCGAGCGACAAGGGCAACACGCTGACGCGTCCGCTGCTGGAGAAATTCGCGGGTCTCGACCGCGACGCGGAACTGCCGAAATACGCCAGCAAGACGCTGACCTCGATCGCCAAAACGGCGCCGGCGGTCAACCTCGCCGCCCCCGCGCATGGCCGCAAGGCGGTGATCTACGCCACCTGCTTCAACAACTACAACGACACGGATGTCGGCGTCGCCGCGCGCGCCGTGCTGGCGCGCAATGGCGTGGAGACGGAGGTCGTGCATCCGCACTGCTGCGGCATGCCGATGCTCGAACAGGGCAACATCGCCGAGGTCGCCAAGAGCGCCGGCATTGTCGCCAGCGCGCTGAAACCGTGGATCGAAAAGGGTTACGACGTCATCGCGCTGGTGCCTTCCTGCGCGCTGATGATGAAGTTCGAGTGGCCGCTGATCCTGCCCGACAACGAGGACGTCAAGCTGTTGTCGCGCGCCACCTTCGACCTGTCGGAGTTCATCGTCGACATCGCGAAGAAGCACGGCATGGCCGAGGGCATGAAGCCCGTTCCCGGCGGCGTGTCGCTCCACATGTCCTGCCACTCGCGCGCGCAGAACATGGGACAGAAGGCGGCGGAAATGCTGCGTCTCATTCCCGAGGCGCAGGTCGGCGTCGTCGAACGCTGTTCGGGCCACGGCGGATCGTGGGGCTTCAAGAAGGGCAACTTCGAGACCGCGCTGAAGGTCGGCAAGCCCGTCGCGAAAACCGTGTCGGAAAGCGGCAAGGGATTCGTGACCTCGGAATGCCCGCTGGCGGGCGTTCACATCCAGCAGGGCGTTGAAAAGCTCGGCGGCGCCAAGCCCGAACTCGTGCGGCATCCGATCCAGATCCTGGCGCGCGCCTACGGACTTTGAAACCACGGCCGGGCCCTGGGCGCCCGGTCGAAACAAGCCTGTGAAAACCATTCGTCGAACCGGGTCGCGACGACCCGGAACGACTGTTTGCGAGGGTGACACCATGTCGAACATGCACGCTTTGACCGCCGCGGATATCCTGCCGCTGGCCGATTACGCGAAGGTGCGCGTGGAGACGCGCCGCAAGATTTCCGAACGCAAGAAAAACCGCCGCGTCGAGGTTGGTCCCAACGTGACGTTCTATTTCGAATGCCGCGAGACCATGTGGTTGCAGGTGCAGGAAATGCTGCACATCGAAAAGGGCGGCGCGGAGCAACTCGTCGACGAACTCGCGGCCTATAACCCGCTCATTCCCGATGGCTCGGAGCTCGTCGCCACCTTCATGATCGAGATCGACGATCCCGAGCGGCGCAAGCGCGTGCTGAGCCGTCTCGGCGGCATCGAGACGAAGGTGTTCATCCAGATCGGCGAGCGAAAGATCAACGCGATCCCCGAGGCGGATCAGGACCGCACGACGGCGGACGGCAAGGCGTCGAGCGTGCAGTTCGTGCACTTCCCCTTCACCGCCGCCGACATGGCGGCGTTCAAGACGGCGGGCGCGCGCGTCATTCTCGGTCTGGACCATGAGAATTACGCCCATCTGGCGATCATGCCGGAAGCCGTGCGGGCGGAACTCGCGGGCGACTTCGACGCGGCCTAGTCAATGCGTCGCATCCCCCTAGCGGCGCGCGCCAGAGGGCGTTAGCATCTCCCAATCCCGCGAGGCGCGACCTCGCGGGAAATTGTTTCGGGGGGAGATAACCATGGCATCGGGCATTGGCGACCGCGCGGGCGTGACCCGCCGCGAATCACTCGCGCTGGCTTCGGGACTGGCGCTGACGGCAAGCGGCCTCGGGGCCGCCCGGGCGCAAACTTCGGGCGCCCCCGTGCGTGTCGGCGGCACGCTCGCGTTGACCGGACCCCTCGCCCAGACAGGCGCCATTCACAAGGTCGTCGGCGAAATCTTCATCGCGCAAGCCAACAAGGCGGGCGGCATGATGGGCCGGCCCATCGAATGGGTGCTGCTCGACGATCAGTCGAAGCCCGATCTCGCGCGCACGCTCTACGAGCGCTTGATCACCGTCGACAAGGTCGATTTGCTGATGGGCCCCTACGCGACCGCCAACATCCTGTCGGCCATCGCCGTGGCGCAGCGCTTCAACAAGGTGCTGGTGCACCACACGTTCGGCATTCCGAAGCTGGCCAACTACGACAAACATTTCCCCGCCTGGCCACTCGGCGCCGAGCCCGAGAAGACCATGCCCGCGGCCGTGTACGACGCGCTCGCTTCCGCCGGCAAGGCGCCCAAGACCGTCGCCATCGTGACGAGCAAGTTTCCGTCGGTGCAGTTCATCGCGGCGGGCGCGCGCGAGGTCGCCAAACAGCGCGGCATCACCGAAGCGCTCTATCTCGAATTTGAATTCGGCAATCGCGATTTCGGGCCCATCGCCGCGCGCGTGCGCGAGGCCAACGCGGACCTTCTGTTCATGGGCGCCATCGGCCTCGAGGCGAGCCAGTTGCTGGAAGCCTTGGACAAGCTGAATTATCAGCCGAAGAACCACTACTATGTCTATCCCACGCCCGGCCCGCTCGCGGCCTCGCCCCTCGGCGCCAACGCGCTGGCAGCGACGGCCTACGAGGATCTCGCGCCGCTGAATTCCAGCCCGACCGCGCAGGAATTCTCCAAGCTGTTCCACGCGGCGGCGACCAGCGCCAAGCTGCCCTACGCCGAGCCCGACACGCAGGCGGGCACCAGTTACGCCGCATGGCAGATGCTGACGCAGGCGGTCAACGCAACCAAGTCGCTCGATGACGACGCCATCGCGAAATATCTCAAGACGAATGGCGCCGACACGATCGTCGGCAAATACAGCTTCGGCGGATCGAACAACTACGGCCCCGACCTGATGAAGGTGAAACAGGTTCAGGGCGGCGCGTGGAACATCGTCTGGCCAAAGGAAACCGCGACGCCGGGCAAGGCGATCGTGGCCAAGTAACGCCGCGGACGGGCCGGGACGACCGAACATGATCAGCGCCACGCTGCTGGGCCAGTCGGTCCTGTCCGGCCTGTTTTCGGGTTGCCTTTACGCGCTGCTCGGACTCGGGCTGACATTGTCGTGGCGCTATCTGCGCATCATCAATCTCGCCCATTTCGCGCTGATCTTCCTGGCGGCCTACATCGCCTACTGGATGAACAGCGCATATGGCTTTCACCCGCTGCTGACGTGCCTCGCGATGATCCCGGCGTTCTTCGCGCTGGGCGTCGCGCAGCAATTGCTGTTCATCCGGTTCAAGGTCGGCGAATTCGCCTCGGTGATCGTCACCTTCGGACTGACGATCATCGTGGAATCGCTCATTCAGTGGATATGGTCGGCCGATTTCGTGCGGATGGAGACCCATCTGGCGCGCGGCAGTCTCGAAATCGGCAAGCTGCTGGCGCCCTGGGACGAGCTGTTCATGTGCGCGGTGGCGATTTCGGTCTGCGTCGCCACCTGGGCCTGTCTCAACTTCACGTGGCTCGGCAAGGCCCTGCGCGCCAGTCTCGACAATCCCGACATCGCCGCCTCGTTCGGCGTGCCGAACCGCGCGCTGGCGTTGCTGGTGTCTGGCGCGGCGGCGTCCTTCGCCGCCATCGGCGGTGTCTTCGTGGCCCTGCTCTACACGCTCACGCCATCCTCGATCTATTCGTGGTTCGGCGTCGTGCTGGCGACGGTGCTTCTGGGCGGGCTGGGCAGTCCCCTCGGCGCCATCGCCGCCGGCTTGCTGATCGGCGTCGGCGAGGCGATGACCATGGCCGTCGTCGCGCCATCGTGGGCGCCCATCGCGCCCTTCACGCTGCTCATTCTCATCCTCGTTCTCTGGCCGGAACGGATCTGACATGACCGCCGCCGCGCCCACTCAAACCAGCCGCCGCGCCGCGCCGCTTGGCTTCGCGCTGGCGCTGATCGCGCTCGCGGCGCTGCCGCTGGCGCATCCGCCGCCGTTCTTCGAATCGTTTCTCTATCTGATCTTTTTCTGGATCGCCCTGTCGACGTCGTGGACGATCCTCAGCGGCTTCACCGGTTATGTGTCGTTCGGCCACGGAGCCTTCTACGGCGTCGGCATGTACGCCATGGCCGACCTCGGGCCGCGGCTGCCCTTGTGGCTGGCGCTGCCCGTGGCGGGCGCGCTCGCCGCGGCGCTCGGCGTCGTGATCGGCGCCATCGTCTTTCGTGTGCGCCGGCTGCGCGGTGAATTGTTCGCCCTGCTGACGCTGGCGCTCGCCATCGTGCTGGCGACGGTCGTGCTCAACACGCCCATCGACGGTGGACCCGGCGTGTTCCTCAACGGCGTCGTTCCGCCGCAAATCTACAAAAGCCCGTCCTCGACGATCTATCTGATGGGCGGCGTTGTCGCGATCGGCGCGATGGCGCTGGCGTGGCATATCCAGTCGGCGAAGCTCGGCCGCGGCCTGTTCGCCATCAGCGACGACGAGGATGTCGCCGAGGTGCTGGGCGTGCCGACCTTTGGCTACAAGATCGCCGCCATCGCCATATCCTCGGCCATCGCGGGCGTGATGGGCGCGGTGCACGCGCTGTTCATCAGCTACGTCACGGTTGGCGAGACGTTTTCGATCACGACGCCGCTCTATGTGCTGCTGATGGCCGTGCTCGGCGGCGCGCGCCACTGGGCTGGCCCGGCCATCGGCGCGATCTTCATCACGGCGCTGAGCTATTCCTTCGTCGGCGGCGATTTCGCGCTGGCGGCGCGCGCGGCGATCGGCCTGACGCTGGTGCTGGCGACGTTGTTCCTGCCCGACGGCGTCGTTGGCCTGATCCTGAAATCATGGCGCTCGCGCCACGCCGCCCCCGCGCCCGAGGCGGCGGCTCCGGAAGCGCGCGAAGCCATGCCGCGACCCGATCCGGCGCGGTTCGATTGGGCCGCGAAGCCGCTGGTGGCGGCGCGCGGCGTCAGTCTCGCGTTTCGCGGCGTACAGGCGCTCGACGGCGTCGATCTCGACATACGTGAAGGGGAAATTCTCGGGCTCGTCGGGCCCAACGGCTCGGGCAAGTCGACGCTCATCAATGTGCTGAGCGGCCTCTACATGCCCGACGCGGGCGAGGTGCGTTTTGGCGGCCACGAGATCGCGCGGGCCTCGGGCCATGCGCGCGCGCGGCTCGGCGTCGCCCGCACGTTCCAGATTCCGCGGCCTTTCGCGCGCGTCAGCGTGCTCGACAACGTGATGGTGCCCGCGATGTTCGGCGCGGGTGGTCTCGACGCCACGGCGGCCCGCGCGCGCGCCATGGAGGCGCTGGCCTTCGTTGGCCTCGACGGCCGCGCCGACGCCCTGCCCGCCACGCTCAACCTGCACCAGCGCAAGTTTCTCGAACTCGCCCGCGCGCTTGCCTCGGACGCCCGGCTGATCATGCTCGACGAGGTGCTGGCGGGCCTGACGCCGCGCGAGATCGCCAACGCCATCGACATGGTCAGGCGCATTCACGCGCGCGGCGCGACGATCCTCTTCGTCGAGCACAACATGCGCGCCGTGCTGGAACTGACCGACCGGTTGATCGTGCTCAATCAGGGGCGCTTGATCGCCGATGGCGCGCCGCGCGCGGTAATGGACGACCCGGCGGTGATCGCCGCCTATCTGGGGGCGCCCGATGCTGCGCATTGAGAGCCTGTGCGTGTCCTATGGAGACGCGGCCGCCCTGACGGACGTGTCGCTCGACGTCGCCGACGGCGAATTGCTGGCGGTGATCGGCCCCAACGGCGCCGGCAAGACGACCCTCGTCAACGCCGTCGCGGGCCTGCTGCCCGCGCGCGCGGGAACCATCCGGCTCGCGGGCGAGAACGTCACCGGCCTGCCGCCGCGCGCGCTGGCCGACCGCGGGCTGGCGCTGATCCCCGAGGGGCGGCGCCTGTTCACCACCATGACGGTGGAGGAAAACCTCGACATCGGCTGTTATCGGCCCGCCGCGCGCGGCCATCGCGCCGAGGGGCTGGCGCGCGTCTACGACATGTTCCCCATTCTCGCGCAGCGTCGCCGGCAGATCGCCGGCACGCTGTCGGGCGGCCAACAGCAGATGGTCGCCATCGCCCGCGCGCTCATGGCGCGGCCCCGGCTGCTGCTGATCGACGAGCCGTCGCTGGGCCTCGCGCCGATCATCATCGCGCAGGTGTTCGAGATCATCGCGGCGATCCACAAGTCCGGCGTGTCGATCCTGCTGATCGAGCAGAACGCCACCCGCGCGCTCGCCGTCGCGCGCCGGGGCTGCGTGCTCGACTGCGGCGCGCTGGTCGCGACCGGCACGCCCGCCGAACTCGACGCGCGCGGCGATATCCGCGCCGCCTACCTCGGCGGCGGGCACTAGGCTGTTCGGTTGCCTTTCATGCCGCGACGCGGCACAAGCGGCCACGCATGCTTCATATCAACGATCTGACCTATCGCATCGGGCCCCGCCTGCTGTTTGACTCCGCCACGGCGGCGTTGCCGGACCGCGCGCGGGTGGGCTTCGTGGGCCGCAATGGCGCGGGCAAGACGACGCTTTTCCGCATGATCGCGGGCGAGATCGACCCCGAGGGCGGCTCGATCAAGCTGCCGCGCCAGACGCGCCTTGGCCGTGTCGAGCAGGAAGCGCCGGGCGGTCCGGGCGCCCTGATCGATTTCGTTCTGTCGGCCGACAAGGAGCGCACCGCGCTTCTGGCGGAGGCCGAGACGGCGACCGACCCGCTGCGCATCGCCGACATCCAGACGCGGCTGGTCGACATCGACGCTCATGGCGCGCCGGCGCGCGCCGCGCGGATTCTCGCCGGTCTTGGGTTCGACCACGCCGCGCAACATCGCGCCTTGTCGGAATTTTCCGGCGGCTGGCGCATGCGCGTCGCGCTGGCCGCGGTGCTGTTTTCGGCGCCCGACATCCTGCTGCTCGACGAGCCGACCAACTATCTCGATCTCGAAGGCGCTTTGTGGCTGGTCGATTATCTCGCGCATTACCCCGCGATGGTCATCGTCATCAGCCACGACCGCGACCTGCTCGATGACGTCGCCGATCACATCCTGCATCTCGATCAGGGCAAGCTGACGCTGTGGACCGGAAATTATACCAGCTTCGAGAAGCAGCGCCGCGAACAGCAGGCCGTGCGTCTGAAGCACATCAAGAAACAGGAAGAACACCGCAAGCACCTACAATCCTTCGTCGACCGCTTCCGCGCCTCGGCCACCAAGGCGAGGCAGGCGCAATCACGCATCAAGATGCTGGCGCGGCTCGACTCCCTCGACGCGATCGTCGACGAGGACGTGCTGCCCTTCAAGTTTCCCTCGCCAGCCAAGCCCCTGTCGCCACCCATCGTCACGATGGAGCGCGCCAGCGCCGGCTATGGCGAAACGACCGTGCTGCGCGCCCTCGATCTCGTGATTTCCAACGACGACCGCATCGGCCTTCTCGGCTCGAACGGCAACGGCAAATCGACCTTCGCGAAACTCGTCGCGGGCCGGCTCGACCCGCTGACGGGCATGGTTCGCCGCTCCTCCAATCTCGACGTCGGCTTCTTCGCGCAACACCAGATCGACGATCTCGATCCGCGCGGCACGCCCTATTCGCATGTCGCGCCGCTGATGCCCGGCTCCACGGAAGCGAAAATCCGCGCCCGCTGCGCCAGCATCGGCTTTCCCAACGTGAAGGCCGAAACGCGCATCACCGAACTGTCGGGCGGCGAGAAGGCGCGCCTGCTGATGGGGCTCGCGACCTTCAATGGTCCATCCATGGTCATCCTCGACGAACCAACGAACCATCTCGACATCGACAGCCGCGCGGCGCTCATCGACGCCATCAACGACTACGAGGGCGCGGTCATTCTGGTGTCGCATGATCGCCGGTTGCTCGAGGCCTGCGCGGATCGTCTTTGGCTTGTCGCCGACGGCACGGTGAAGCCGTTCGACGGCGACATGGAGGATTATCAGCGCTACGTGCTCGGCATGGCGCGCTTGTCCGACGGCGCCGACCAGAAGGCGAAGGACGCTCTCAAGCTCACCGCGGAAGCGGCGAAGCGCGAGCCCGCGCGAACGCGCAAGGACGCGCAACCGCTGCGCAAGAAGATCGAGGCCGTCGAGGACCGCATCCAGAAATTCGAGGCGCTGATGCAGCGCATCGACGCCACGCTCGCCAAGCCAGACGTCTTTACGAAAGACCCGACGAAGGCGGGGCAACTGGCCCAGCAACGCAGCGAACTCGAACGCGCGCTGTCGCGCGCCGAGGCCGAGTGGCTGGAACTCAGCAATGAATACGACGAGGCGATGGCGAACTGACCTTCGCGTGGGGAAAGCCGACCATGACAAAGACCATCGTCATCCATGGCATCAAGGCCTGCGACACCATGAAGAAGGCGCGCGCCTGGCTCGACGCGCACGGCGTCGCCCATGATTTTCATGATTACAAGATCGCGGGCGTCTCGCGCGAAATACTCGCGGCCTGGGCGCGCGAGGTTGGCTGGGAGACCTTGCTCAATCGCGCGGGAACGACGTTCCGCAAATTGCCCGAGGCGGACAAAGCCGATCTCAATGAGACAAAGGCGATCGCACTGATGGTGGCGCAACCGTCCATGATCAAGCGTCCCGTGCTCGAAACGAGCAAGGGACTCATCGTCGGCTTCAAGCCCGACGTTTACGCGCGGGCCTTGACGGACTAGCCGCCGCCCATCGGATAGTTCGGGCTCTCGCGCACGATCGACACGTCGTGGACGTGGCTTTCGCGCAGGCCCGCGCCGGAGATGCGGACGAACTGGGCGCGCGACTGGAAATCGCGGATCGTATGGCCGCCGACATAGCCCATGGCGGCGCGCAGGCCGCCCGCGAGCTGATGCAGCACCGCGCCGACCGGGCCCTTGTAGGGCACCTGCCCCTCGATGCCCTCGGGCACGAGTTTCAACGCGTCCTTGATGTCCTGCTGGAAGTAGCGATCCGCCGAGCCGCGCGCCATGGCGCCGACCGAGCCCATGCCGCGGTAGGATTTGAACGACCGGCCCTGATAGAGGAACACCTCGCCGGGGCTCTCGTCCGTGCCAGCGAGCAGCGAGCCGATCATCACGCAATCGGCGCCGGCGGCGATGGCCTTGGCGAGATCGCCCGAATATTTGATGCCGCCGTCGGCGATGACGGGAATGTCGTTCTTGCGCGCCGCTTCCGCCGCCTCGAGGATGGCGGTGAGCTGCGGCACGCCGACGCCAGCCACGATGCGGGTCGTGCAGATCGAGCCCGGCCCGATGCCGATCTTGATCGCGTCCGCGCCCGCGTCGATCAGCGCCTTCGTGCCATCGCCCGTGGCGACATTGCCCGCGATGATCGACACCTTGTTAGACAGGCGTTTCACGCGGCCCACCTGATCCAGCACCTGCTGGGAATGACCGTGGGCCGTGTCGATGACGATGCAATCAACGCCAGCGTCGATCAGCATTTCGGCGCGCGCGAAACCCTTGTCGCCAACGGTCGACGCGGCGGCGACGCGCAGCCGGCCCTCGGCGTCCTTGCAGGCGTGGGGATAGAGCGTCGCCTTCTCGATATCCTTGACGGTGACGAGACCGACGCAGCGGAATTCGTCATCGACAACCAGCAACTTCTCGATGCGGTTCTGGTGGAGCAGGCGCTTGGCCTCCTCCTTGCCAACGCCCTCGCGCACGGTGATGAGCTTCTTGGTCATCAATTCCGACACGGGCTGTTCGGCGTGATCGGCGAAGCGCACGTCGCGGTTGGTGAGAATGCCGCAGAGCCGACCGGCGCGGCCGCCCGGCGCGCGCTCGACAACGGGAATGCCGGAGATCGAATGCCGGCGCATGAGCGCCAGCGCGTCGGCCAGCGTCTCGTCGGGGAAAATGGTGATGGGGTTCACCACCATGCCGCTTTCATAGCGCTTGACCTTGCGGACCTCCTCGGCCTGCTCGTCCGCCTCGAGATTGCGGTGGATAACGCCGATACCGCCGGCCTGCGCCATGGCGATGGCGAGCCGCGCCTCGGTCACCGTGTCCATGGCCGAGGAAACAATCGGCATGTTCAGCGAAATCGTCTTGGTCAGGCGCGAGGAAACATCGACCTCGCTCGGCATGACCGTCGAATGGCCAGGGCGCAGCAGCACGTCGTCGAACGTCAGCGCTTCAACAAATACGGGAGAGCCGAACTCGGCCATGGCCAACTCCTTCGGGGATGGTTCCGCTGGCGCGGGAACCGGTGGGGCGCCCGCGGGACTCATTGGCCGCGCGCGCCGGGTTGGCGATGTCGCCTAGCACGAGATTATGACGGGGAGCAAACGGCTAATCGTCGTCCGCCGTCGCCGGCTCGTCGTCACGCGCGGCGCCCGCCCCGCCCCGGAATCCCGTCGCCAGCACGTAGAGTTCGGGCGAACCGGCGCGGCTCGCCTTGGGCTTCACATGCCGAACGCTGGCGAAATCGCGCTTGAGCGAGGCCAGCAATTCGGTTTCCGAGCCGCCCTGAAAGACCTTCGACACGAAGAAACCGCCGGGAGCCAGCACGTCGCGGGCGAAATCCGCCGCGAGTTCGGCCAGCGCGATGATTTTCAAGTGGTCGGTCTTGCGATGACCCGTCGTGTTCGCGGCCATGTCGGACATGACGCCCTGGGCGAGGCCACCCAGCATGGCTTTAAGCCGGTCGGGCGCGTCGGCGTCGTTGAAATCCATCACGGTAAATTCAACGCCGGCGATGGTTTCGATATCGAGCAGGTCGATGCCGATGACGCGCCCGCGCGGCCCGACCTTTTTCGACGCAACCTGCGCCCAGCCGCCCGGCGCCGCGCCGAGATCGACGATGTTCTGGCCGGGCTTGAGCAGGTTGTAGCGCTCGTCCATCTCGATGAGCTTGTAGGCGGCGCGCGAGCGCCAGCCGTCACGCTTGGCTTGCGCCACATAGGGGTCGTTCAACTGCCGTTCGAGCCAGAGTTTGGACGACTGGGTGCGTCGCCCGTGCTTGCTGCTGACCTTGATCTTGAGCGAGCGACCGCCCTCGCGACCGCCGCCGCCGCCCTTGGCCACGCTCATGGCCCGGAAATCCCGCGACCGCCATTCCACACGCCATCGGCGCTCATCAATTGCATCAGAATTCCCTCGCGCAGGCCCCGGTCGGCGATCCGCACGCGGTCGGCCGGGAACGATCGCCTGATAGCGTCGAAGATCGCGCAGCCCGCCAATACCAGATCGGCGCGCTCGGCGCCGATGCAACCATTCGCCGCGCGCTCGGCGTAGCTCATGCCGCGCAGCATATTGATGGCGGATGTCGCGTCGTCGGCTGTCATCCACAGCCCGTCGACGCGCCGCCGGTCGTAGCGCTGCAAGCCAAGATGCACGCCGGCGATGGTCGTCACCGTGCCCGAGGTGCCGAGCAGGTGGAATTTCGAATCGCGCGCCTCCTCGGCGGTGCGCGCGACGAAGGGCGCGAGGCGGCCCTCCACGTGCGCCACCATGCGCTCATAGGTTTCGGCGCTGACGTCGATGCCGCCAAACTGTTCGGCGATGCTGACCACGCCCAGCCGCAACGACGCCCAGACGCGCACCCGCTCGCGCGAATCCACGCCCTGCCCCGCGCCGGTGTCGCGCGACAGCCAGACGATTTCGGACGACCCGCCGCCGATGTCGAAAAGCACGACGCCCTCGGCGTCGGGGTCGGCGAGCGAGGCGCAACCGGCGGCGGCCAGATGGGCCTCCGTTTCGCGGTCGACGATTTCGAGATCGAGGCCGACGCGCTTGCGCGCCTTCTCGACGAATTGCGGGCCATTCTCGGCCACGCGGCAAGCTTCCGTCGCGATCAGGCGCGCGCGCGTGACGCCACGCGCGTCCATCTTGTCGGCGCAGATTTCCAGCGCCTCCAGCGTGCGCTCCATCGCGGGCCCGCCAAGGCGTCCCGTCTGCGAAAGGCCCTCGCCCAGCCGCACGATGCGCGAAAACGCGTCGACGATGCGAAAGCCGTCACGCGAAGGGCGCGCCACGAGCAGCCGGCAATTATTCGTGCCCAGATCAAGCGCGGCGTATGTGCCGCCATGATGACGCGAGGGCTCGCCCGCCGGCGCGGCATCGCCATATCCGGTTTGCGCGGCGGCGCCGACAGGCGCCCCCGCGCCGGTCCGGTCGTTCGTCGACACCTTGAACTCCATTCGCCACGGACCCCGCGGAAGCGCGAGGGAGGCGGCAGTTGTGACACTCTAACCGCGACGACCCTCCAATCACAAGCAAGTCGTTCGATTGAGACGGACGAGGCCGGGGATCGCGACGACGATCAGCAGCCGCGAAATTGCCGGATCGGACCGCTTGATTGCCGCCGGCTCCTGCGATAGGAGGGTGCGCCGGTCGCTTCCGGCAAGCCTCTCGCGTCGCGAAAGCGCCAAACCGGAAGCCTCGCCATCGGTTGCGTCCGTCAGGGCGTCGGTGGGGGATAGTTCAACGGTAGAACTACGGACTCTGACTCCGTCAATCTTGGTTCGAATCCAGGTCCCCCAGCCAACATTTTTTCAATCAAATCATCGCGGACGCGGGCGTTGCGGTTCGCGGCCGTCTCACTGCTCTCTCAGCACCACCGACTTGATCCGGGCGCGCTGGGTCGGCGTAAGGTTGGCGACCACGTCGACCATGGCCCGGCGCGCGACTTCCGCGTCGCCATATTCGATGGGATATTGCATCCGTTCGCCCTCGGCGATCAGCGCCGGTTCGCTCAGGGCTTTTTTGACGGCCGCTTGCAGGACCGCCAGCCGTCCCGCCGGCATGTTTGGCGGCGCGACGAGGATGCGCCCCAGCGTTTCGGCCTTGGCGCGATAATCGATCCACCAGATCGCGTCGTCGTCGAGCGGCAGGGATTCGAAGATCGTGGGCGCATCGGGAAACAGCTTCGATCGCTCGCGACCCAGCACGCTCATCACGCGCGTCTGGCCCGAACGGGTGAAGTTCTGCGCGGATATGTCGGATTGATAGATCGAGTCGGATTCGCCCTTCGTGACGGCGAGCGTCGCCTCGTTGCTGCCGGGATAGCCCAGCAGCACCTTGCAGTTCATTTTGAGCGCCTCGCAGGCCATGGCCGCGCCATCGGCCAGACCATCGAGCGGCCCGCCCGCCGACCAGATGACCGGACGGCCCAATTTCAACGCCTCGGCGGGCGTGGCGAAGGGCGTTTTCGGCCCCACGGTCCAGACGCGCGGCGCGGCGCTGACAATGCCGAGGTGGCCCATTTTCGCGAGGTCATAGCGCACGCCCTGTTGCTCGACGAGTTGCGCCAGCGCCGAGGGCGTGCCGTTGACGATCATGATGGTCAACCCGTCCGGTTCGGCGCGATAGACCCGGTCGAGGGCGGTCAGGCCACCGGCGCCCGGCTGGTTTTCGATCACGACCGTGGCGGACAGCGCGCGCGCGATGGCCGGCGCGATCAGCCGGGCGTAAATGTCGTAGCCGCCGCCGGGGCCATAGCCGACGACAAGACGGACCGTTTTGCCTCGAAAATAGGCTTCATCCACCGTCTGCGCGCGGGCCGGCGCGATTGTCGCGAGCACAAGGCAGGCCATGGCGGCCAATCGTCGCGAAAGCGTGGTCATGCGATCAGGCTATCCATGATTGAGCGAGCGGCGGCGACCGTTCGCGCATGGATGTTACGCGAGCCAGCGTGGCTCGGCCAGATCGCGATCGCGGCGCGCCAGTCTTGAGCGCCATTAGGCTCAGGACTCATTGCTTACAACCAGAAGATGACGGCGGCGGCGATGCAGATGGCCGAGAAGAAGGTGTGGGCGCAGCGGTCGTAGCGGGTGTGGATGCGTCGCCAGTCCTTCAGCCTGCCGAACATGTTCTCGATTTTGTGGCGCTGGCGGTAGAGCGTGCGGTCGTAGTCGGGCGGGTCGCGGCGATTTGATCTGGGCGGAATGCACGCGGCGATGTTGCGGTCGGCCAGGGCCTTTCGGAACCAGTCGGCGTCGTAGCCCTTGTCGGCCAGCATTTCCTTCGCGTTTGGCAATGCGGGCAGCAGCAAGGCCGCGCCCTTGTAGTCGCTCATCTGGCCTTCGCTCAGCAGCATGGCCACGGGCCGCCCGCGACCGTCGCAGACCGCGTGCAGCTTCGAGTTCAGGCCGCCCTTCGTGCGCCCGATACGTCGGGGAAGAGCCCCTTTTTGAGCAGACTGGCCGCGGTCCGATGAGCTTTCAGGTGGGTTGCATCGATCATCAGCCGCTTCGGCTTGCCCCCTTGCGGGCCAGTTCGGCGAAGATTTTGTTGAAAACGCCCAGCCGGCTCCAGCGCACGAAACGATTGTAGATCGTCTTGTGCGGCCCGTAGTCGGCCGGCGCATCGCGCCAACGCAGCCCGTTGCGGATGACGAAGACGATGCCGCTGATCACCCGCCGGTCGTCGACGCGCGCGATGCCGTGCGACAGCGGAAAGAACGGCTCGATCCGACGCATCTGCGCTTCAGATAGCAAAAACAAATCAGCCATGGCGCCGCCCCCTGCGTCGCCAATGAATCAGCCCACAAGGCCAGCCGCAAGGGATTTAATGGGTCCTGAGCCTAGGGAATATTCAGGCCGGGCATCGATCACGGAAGGAGGAAAATCTAGGTCTCGTTGACAAAGTAGCGCATCCATAGCCGGATGCAGGCGATTTGAACGAAGCCTCCGAACGTTTCGGCGAGCTTGTCGTATCTCGTCGCGAAGCGCCGGGCATTCTTGAGTTTGTTGAAGCATCGCTCGATGC
>CAIOVE010000095.1 GCA_903861645.1 uncultured Hyphomicrobiales bacterium | reverse complement strand
TCGGGAGGTGCAGGCGCCTAGCCAAGGACTGGGAAAATCTCAACCGAAGAGCGCTCGCGTTCCTGCGCCTCGCGTCAATAAGGCTTATGCTCAGAAAGCTATGCAATCCAGCATGATCTCTCCGGACAGACACTTAGATGATCAAGCAGCCATCACTGCTATCAGCCTTTTTTTGCGCGAAGATAAAATTGGTAATCGAAGCAAATATGTCTTCCAGGTCGTCGACGCAAAGAGCGATGTTGTTATTCTCAATAATGATCAAATTCTCGCCAGAATACCAAGGAGAGGCAATTATTGAAGGTAGGTGCCAACCACAACCAATTTGGGGCCCTCTTTCTACTGTTAGGCACAGGGTGAGTTTCGCGTAATTTATATCATGAATGTAGAGTTTCAGAATTTATTTTTATAACTTTCAGGCACACAGAAACCTTCATAATCATCATCAATGAACGTGTCATTCCTGTCTGTCTCCGAAACCCAATGCTCTATTATTGCTCCAGTTTGCCTGTCTATCGTTGTCTGCTCATTGATTATAAAATTTGGTTTATCGAGCCAGTTGAGGATGTACAATGAGTTTGTTGTTCGATAGCGGTAGACATGGGTGTTGATTTCATATCCCGTGTTAAAGACGTATGCTATTGAACCCGCACCGAATTGGATATGCCTTTCATATGCCGCAGATCGCTCGGCATGAATGGTGCGCCCCGCCCTCAGTGTCTTAGAGTCATTGGTTCCGTTACACCGCAGCGACAATGGTTCTGTCCTTGCCTGTGCCCATGTTGGCGCAGACCCCGTCATGCACATTGCGATGACCACTAGCAGTGCCGTAAAAAGGTTCTTCATCATCGTAAGCCCTCAAACCAATGTTAACAACCCTTATCCGACATTCTCCAGATGGATGCCAGCACGAGGACAAATCTGACCCGATTTCCGTTTGTTGACAAGATGGCCGGGCCGAATTGCCGGTCGGAAGGCTTCCGTGCGGACCAAAGCTGTTGATTTCCAGCCGGAATTGACCCAGGATTTTCATGGCGGAATGATCACTCCCGCGCATCCATTTCTGACCGAGTTTGCGAAGGAAAATCGCGCTTCTCGGTCACGGAGGCGGGTCAGCGCATATCGGAAATAGTTCTCAATTTCGGCCCAACTCCTGGCGGAAATCTACACACAACCTCAATTTTGTGCCATAGGTGCTGACGGGGAACAATTACCTACATTAACACGATCGCTATCAGCAAATTCGAAGTAGCACTGGTTTCGACATGGACCCTCACCGCTAATTTGCAATGAAACAAAGCGGCCATGGCAAAAATTGCTAATTCCGTAAGCGGATTGACAGGAAATTATCAACCTCAAAAAACTGGCGAGGTTTCAAGCAACAGCGAGAAGAAGCGCACCGCACCACCTATAGCAATCCCTGCACCAAAAACTTCGAAAACGACCGACAAAGGTGCTCTTAGTAAATTGCAAGATTTGAAGAAAATTTTTGATGGCGGCTTGATAACAGCCGACGAATACGGGGCTAAGAAAAAACAGATCCTTGAGGGGATGTGATCGCGATGGATTGGCGGTTGCTTGCGGGAGACCCTCTCACGCTTGCGCGCCATACCCTCTGACCAAAGGAACCATTTCAAGAATGTGAGGTGGGTCCGCCTTGGGTCAGGTTTAGGCATGGGTGCGACTGGTGCCCAAATTTTCTGGGGGCGACGATAGCAGGGTCCCCGGAATATTTTCAGTGAATGGACCAATGATGTTTCGAGAAGAGGCTTGGCGCTCCTCATACCGGTCGCTGAACGATTCCTGGGATCCAAGCAGAACCCTATACACCGCGCCAATGGATGAAGCTCAGATGAAATTGGGGCCGAGATTGGGGCCGGTGGCTCAATGTTCCTAGAAAGTTCTTTTATTTCAAAGATTTAAGATTGTTCGCTGGCGGAGGGAGCGGGATTCGAACCCGCGATACGGTTTCCCGTATACACACTTTCCAGGCGTGCGCCTTCAACCACTCGGCCACCCCTCCGTCGCGCCCGGGGCGCGTATGTCGCATCAATGCCCGCTTGCGTCATGGCCCGCTGGAAAAGGGCTGGACGGCCTCGCGGAAAGTCGCAAAAGGCGCTGTCGGGCATGGCGATGAGGATTCGATAACAACCCCGTCGCCGGCCGGCACTATAGTCACGCACCGCCCAAGCGCAACCCGCAATCGTGGCTATTTCCGTGGTCGCCGGTAGCGGGCGCGGTCCCGAAAATTGGCGGGAATTCGCGATCAGGCCGGGTCTTGCCCCTGTGAACGGCTCAGATGTCTTCCCCGAAGGCCGAAAACCTTGGCGCGCTGGCGATACGGTCGTCGACGAAGGCCTTGTCGCGCACGAGAATGATGTTGTCTGCTTGCGCGTTGTCCAGGCCGACCAGCTTGCGGTCGAAGGGCGAATAGGAAAATTCGGCGAACCCGAGCTCGCCCATCTTCCTGCGAAGCGCGTTCTCGTCGAAGCCAAAATGGGCGCCCTGACCATTGAATTCCATGATGATGGCTTTCAATGCGGGATTGGCGAGCGTCTTGCCCGCGCCCGCGATGGCGGCTGTTTCGTATCCTTCCACGTCGATTTTCATCAGCGTCGGACATCGCCCCGCCAGCGCGTCGTCAAGCGTCGTGATTTCGACGTCCATTCGGTTCGCGTCCTCGGTCGATGTCGGCACGGCGACGCGATTGGAGGGGCCGCGGTTCAGGGTGAATCCGACGCGGCCGGGCTTGTCGCCCAGCGCCTCGCGGCGACGGTCCACCTTGCCGTCGATGTTGTTGATCGCCACGTTCAGACGAAGCCACTCATGCGTGTCGGGCACGGGCTCGAAGGCGATCGTGTTCGCGCCAATCGCGGCGCTGGCGAGGACGGTGTAGGAACCTATGTTCGCGCCAATGTCCACGAACAGGTCATCGGGCCGCAGGAGATGCAGGAGAAAGCCCATGTCCTCGAACTCGTGGAGACCGGAATAGATGTTGCCCGTGGCGCCGGTCATGCCGCGCTCGGCGAGCAGCCGCGACCCGTTGACGAACGGCACGATCGTCGGGCCGGTGAGCAGGCGCGAACCAATCTGCCAGCGCGCCACCGCGGCGTAGGCGCGGGCCTTGTGCCTGCGGGCAAGCGGATGCGTGGCGATGAATTCCGCCAGTTTCCGTGCATAGGTGATCATCTGTCTGCTCCGCTTTCGGGCTTGTTGCTGGACGCCGGCAAGGCGTTGATTTCCGATGGGCCAATCCGTTGGCCAACGACCGATGCGACCGCGCGGGCGACGCCGCCCGCGCTTGCCCGCATATCACATTGGGCGTGAATATCGATCGAAGCGCTCGCCATCCGCTGAAAAAGCGCGTCGTCGTCACGCAGTTTCGACATCGCGGCCGCCAGGCCAGCGGCGTCGCCGCAGCGATAGACAAGCGCGTTAACCCCTTCGCGCGCGATATCCGTCGGGCCGACCGCGCCCACCCTGTCGCTCAGGATCATGGGAAGGCCGACGCAGGCGGCTTCCGAGCAAATCAGCGGATGCGGGTCATGCTCCGAGGGATGGGTCAAAACGTCGGCCGCGCAGTAATACGCCGGCAATTCATCGACGTTGATAAAGCCGGCCAGCGTCGCGGGCGCCCGCGTTCGAGCAATGGCCTCCGCGAGCAACCCGCGATCGGGGCCGTCGCCGCAGAACAATATGCGCACCGGTCGTTCTCCATCGCGGGCCGAAGGCATGCGTGACCATGCGTCGACGATGTCGACCGGCCGCTTGCGGGCCGAAAGCTTGCCGACAAACAGAAAGACAAATGCGTTGTCGGCGATGCCGTGCTTGCGCCGGATGCGATCGCGCTCGGCCGGGCGTCGGGCGGCGACGGCCCGGTAGGCGGCTTCATCGATGGGGAAGGGCGCGCGGAACATGCGCGCGCGAGGAACGCCGAGCGAGGCGAGCATCGCCTCGTTTTGATCGCCCACGGTCAGAAAGCCCGACACCATGCGCAGTAGACCATTGAGCACGAGCGCGCGAACGCGGGCCTTCAGTGGGCCGCGACGCGCGATGTTGTCGCCATCGCCCGCCATGAGCGCCGGCACGCCATGCCACCGGCACCATGCCAGCATCGCCAGTTGATTGGCCTGCACGTAGCCGTAGAGCATGACGGCGTCCGGCTTGAACGCGCCGACGGCGGCGCCAACGCCGCGATTGTACATGCTGTAAAAACCGCCGCGCTCGGCGCGTTCCGCGCCGGGCAGGAAGTCATGATCGTAGCCGGATTCCATGTCGCCGGCCCATTTGATGACCGCCGCCATTTCGCGGTCGTGGTAGGCCGCAAGGCCCATGCGCGATCCATAGAAAACCTTGACGACCAGGTCGTCACGCGCGGCGAGCGCGCGATAGAGATGCACGAAGTGCTGGATTGGATGGGAGACAACGATGGCGAGGCGCGAGCGTGTCATCGGGCGGCTCCCGCGTTCATCACGGACATCAGCATCGCGCGATTGCGGGCCACGCCATCGCCGCGCGCAAACCATTGTTCCGCCATGGCGCGCGCGCCGTTACGCAATGTCATTCGGGCGTCAGGCGCGAGGGCCGCGAAGCGGTCGATGGCGGCGGCGAACGCCTGCGGATTTGACAAGGGCAGATCCCAGCCGGCTTGCGCTTGCTCGAGCCCACGCCAGGGCGTTTGATCGCTGATCAGCAGCGGCGTCCGGCAACAAAGCGCCTCGAAGATGGCGTGGCCGAAATTCTCGCCCGCCGTTGGCAGAAAAAACAGATCGGCGCGCGCCATCGCCGCGACAACATCGGCGTTGGCTGTTTCGCCATGCCATTTAACGCGCACATTTGGGGGCAGGGCGGCGATTTGCGCCTCGCACCCGCGCCAATAGGCTTCATCCCGCGCCGGGCCGAAAATATCGAATGTCGCGTTCGATTTGATCCGGGCGAGCACGTCCAGCGCGTAGTGCAATTGCTTGACCGGAGAAACGCGGCCGACGAAAACAACACGCGTGGCGTCGTCATGGGCTTCGATGAACGTCGGCGGCGATAGCAACGCGCGCAGGTTCGGCGCGACCGCGGCACGTTCGACCCAGGGCAGGCCATTCCTGATATCGTCGGCTTCGGAGTTGCTGGTGGCGTGCAGGGTCACGCCACGCAAAAGGCCGAACAATCGCGCCGCCGCGATGTAGAGTCGTTTCCGTCCGCCCTTGAGTTCGAGGGCGCCCGGGCCAAATTCGCCGCGCGGCGAGAGGATCGCCGGTTTCCGCGCCACGCGACCCATGCGCCGCATGAGCAGCGTGGCCATGGTGAATTCGCGGTCGAAGAACCCGTTCAGCCAGATGACGTCATGCGGTGTGTCGTTCAGAATATCCCGCAAGTCGCGCGCGCCGGCCGGTCCCGCTTCGCAATAACGCACGCGCGCGAAGTCCAGTTCATGCCAGATCCCGGTTTCGACGAGGGGCTTCGCTCCGCCAAACGGGCGATCCCGCGCGACGACGCGAAAATCGAACCAGGGCCTTAGCGACGTGGCGAGGGATTTCAGACTCTGGTTGGGACCGCTGGAGTCGTTGCCCGGCCAGAAGGCGCCCATCATCATCAGAATTGTCGGGCGACCCGATGGGGCGTCCAATGCGATGGATGCACCGGTCACAGTTCCATCCCGAAGCGGTCGCGCAGATGTTCCTTGAACGCCTCGACGCCGTGCGCGCGGATATACATGCGCGCCTCGTCGATCTTCGCGTCGATGAGTATCCAGTTCCATAGACCCTGCAGGAAGTGGAATACGAAGCCCTGACGGCCATCGAGAAAGCCAAGGCGCAGAAAGTAACGCTGGAAGAAATACATCAGGCCGCGCAGGTACAGAGGCGCCGAGCCGAAAACCTTGTTGCGCAGGAATCGCTTGAAGCGCGCCTGCCGGCTTCTCGTCGCCATGATCGCGTGATCGATGGGAAACAGGTTGTATTCCAGATTGATGAAATCGACCATCTGGCGCGTGGCGTATTTGTTGTGCTTGTCCGTCCACCACGTGATGTCCATCAGGTTCTGATCGACGAAATTGCCGCGCGTGGTGATCGAATCGCCATGCGACAGCACGATATGTTCGTCCATCCAGCGTTGCTCGATGCGGCCGACGCCATTGCGCCAGATGCGCAACAGAAGCGTCGGATAGTAGCCGCCATGCCTGATCCATTGGTTGCGAAAGATGACCTTCAGCCGCAGGTTGACACCGGTGATCTCCGGTCCCAGCGCGGGAAGCGTTTCTTGCAGTTCCGCGATCAGCGGCTCCTCGAGATACTCGTCCGCGTCGAGACGCATGACCCATTCAGTTGTCGGGGCCGCGTTGTCGATGCCCCACTGAAACTGATTGGAGTAATTCTTCCACTTGTGCTGGAGCACCTCGACGCCCATCGACCTCGCGATCTCGACGGTGCGATCAGTCGAAAAGCTGTCGACGACCACCACGCGCTCGACGAGCGGCATGATGCGCGACAGGCAGCGCTCGATATGAATCTGCTCGTTGAGGGTCAGGATGATGACGGTGATCGGCAGCCTGGCGCCATTCGCGCGCGGGGCTTCCGTCCCGGCTCGCGCCGCACTCGGGTTCGTGACATTGGATGACATGGGGCACCTGCTCAAGAAGCGCCGCGGACGCGCGCATGGCGTCGCGAACGCGCCGTCATCTCGTTATTTCCAACGTTCCCTGGGGATCGCGACCGTATCCCACGCTATCTCGTCGATCAAAACGGGATCATCGGCAAAGCCATCCACCATCACGTAATCCAGCTCCTTCAGGTAGGCCTTCATCGCGGGACCAAGTTCCTTGGGGCATTCGATGAGCATCACCGGTCGCGACTTGGCGATTGTTTCCTTGCCGCCCTCGAGCACGAGCATTTCAGCGCCCTCGACGTCGATCTTGATGACATCCGGCGGACGAAGATGCCTGGCGATCGAGTCGATGCGCAACGTGACGACGGTGCGTTTCTCGGAGGCCACGAAAAGATTGTCGTGCCAGGCGCCGACCCCCGCGAGCTTGTTCATCGAGTTGCCGTAGGCGGCGATCAGGAACTCGGCGATATCGTCGGTATTCGACAGGGCGAACGGCATCAAGGTTATGGGAAGCCCCTGGTTCACGGCGAGTCGCTTGGAGCGCAGCAGGTTGTAGGCGAGGGTGATGTCCGGCTCGAACGCGTAGACCTGTCCACGCCTGGCCTTGAGGGCGACGGGAAACGAGAACAGGCCAATGTTGCCGCGAACATCCCAAACGACCGAGTCTTCCTTCACCCACCGAGCGATGAATCGCGTATGAACGGGATCAACGCGCACGCCCGAGGGTCTCAATACGTTGAGTTGGGCGCCGGGCGAGACATACACGGCGCATGCGCCGTCGGGTGTCGTCACCTTTCGTCGAAAATAGGAATTGGCGAAAAACCTGTACAGGAACCGTCGCCAGCCAGCGGAATAGCGGCCCATTTTCGGTGTGTGATCTTCCGTCATTTGCTTTCCTGCCAGCATGAATGTGTGAAGCCGCCATGCGGCTCTCGATGTTCCGCCATGGGCGGCGCGCGCGTTTCACGTCGCGACGTCGCCCCGACGCCAGGTCTAGGAATTCGATAGATCCTCCACGATCGCCAGCGTGGCGCTCGTCACGGCCTCCAGTTCCGCCAGTGGAATGGGCGATTCCCGGCCCTTCCTCGCCGCGTCGAGGAAAGCGGCGACGAGGCCGCCCTGTCCCTTGTCCTGCTTGCCCTTGAGCGACCGCGCCTGTCCGGCCTTGTTGATCGTCAAGCGCGCGAAATCATCAAGGCGCGCGACGCATCCATTGGCGAATACCTCGATGTATTCCTTGGGTACGCCGGGATCTCCCAGCGATGAATAGACGATTGTGCCCGTCGATCCGTCCGCGAAGCGCAGCAGGATTGAAACAGCGTCGGCGTGATCGCGCGCCGTGACCGCGTGCGTCTCGGTGGGGAGCGAGCCGCACAGGAATGTCAAGGCGTCGATGAAGTGGCAAACCTCGCCGATGATGCGCCCCCCGCCTTCGTCGCGTTGAATCCAGCTGTCGCGCGGCAGGGAGCCGGCGTTGACGCGATAAAGCATCACGAGCGGACCGGTGCGCGGCTGCAGCGCGTTCCGGGCTTCGATCAGGAGTGGAGCGAAACGCCTGTTGAACCCGACGATCAACTGGGCGCTCGACGTCGCCGCCGCTTCCATCACATCGGACAGCCCGGCCGCGTCGATGGCCAGCGGCTTCTCGCAGAAAACATGCTTGCCCGCGCGCAGGGCCGCCGCCGTCAGTCGCGCGTGCGTGTCGTGCCGCGTCGCGACGAAGACGACATCCGTGGCGGGATCGTCGAGCGCCGTGGCGGGATCGGTGCTCGCCGAGCCGAAGCCGAATTTATCGGCCGAGTGCCCTGCGCTGATGCCGGTCGAAGTCACGACCGATGTCAGCGACAGGCCCCCCGCCTTGCGGACCGCGGGCAACAGGACACCCTTGGCGTAGTTGCCAAGGCCGATGAAGGCCACGCCCAGCGAATCCTTCGCCTTGCCCGGCGCCTTGGCGACCACGTGTGAAATCGTCCGACCTTCGCTCTCGGGATAGGTCAGCAGGATCGCGAGATGCGGCTCGCCGCTTTCCATCAGGGCGTATGCTTTTTCGGCCTCGCCAATGGCGAAGCGATGGGTCACGAGTTTCTTCGGCGTCACGCGGCCTTCGGCGATGAGACCGAGAAAGGCCTCCATGTTGCGCTGCTCGGTCCAGCGCACGTAGGCCAGCGGATAATCCTGTCCGGCTTGCTCGTAATTGGGATCGCCACGTCCGGGTCCGTAGGACATGGACAGTTTCAATTCCAGTTCGCGCTTGTAGAAAGGCTCTCGATCAATCGTCATGCCGACGAGGCCCACGATGACGATGCGCCCTTTCATGCGGCTGATTTCCGCGGCCGTGTTGATGGGCTCGCTCGATTTGGAGGATGCCGTCACGATCACCGCGTCGGCGCCATAACCGCCGGTGAAGCTCGCGACCACTTGCGGCAGCGACTCGGCCACGGCCACGTCGGCGCCGAGATCGCGCGCGAGCGCGACGCGCTCGCGGTTGGGGTCAAAGCCGATGACCTTGCATCCGTTGGCCTTCAGAATCTGAACTGTCAGCAAGCCGATCAGGCCAAGTCCCATCACAACGACGCGTTCGCCGAGCGTGGGCGCCGCCAGTCGCACGCCTTGCAGCGCGATGGCGCCCAGCGTGACGAAGCTCGCGTCCTCGTCGTCGACTTCGCGCGGGACCGCAACGGTGAGGTTGCGAGGCACGGCGTTGAATTCCGCGTGGTTCGCGACGCCGGCGCCGGCGCAGGCGACGCGGTCGCGGATGGCCAATCCCACGGCGTCCCGACCCACGGCGAGCACGTCGCCGACGAGGCTATAACCAAGCGGGATCGGCGTATCGAGCTTGGCGAAAACCTTCTCCAGCGTCGGCTTCAGCCCGTCGCGCTGAACATTCGAGATCACCCGGCGCACGAGGTCGGGCCGCGCCACGGCCTTGCCGACCAGCGAGGACTTCGCCAGTTGCATCAACTGGCGCTCCGTGCCCGAGCTGATCAGTGACACGCGCGTGGCCACGAGCACGCCACCGGCGCCGACGCGCGGCGCGGGCACTTCGGCCACCCGCAACGCGCCACTACGGTAATTCTGCTCAACCTGTTTCACGAGCGGCCTTGTATTTGGGGTTAAACCCCAGGTTCGATGGAAAAACTCGTTACCACTTCAGCTACGCCGGGATCAATGGCGATGAACGCCGATTTAGTCTCCTGTTCAATACCCATGTCGGGCCACCAGACGGCCTTTTCAACTTGAATAGGCTGGCTGGATTGCATCCGGATGACTTTGCCCGCTCGCGCGATACGCAGGATATCGCCCGCCTTTTCAATCCGGGTTAGCGGGTGAAAGAGAAAACGCGCCCGCGCCGGACGGTCGGGGCGGCCTTCAATCCGGTCCAGAATTTCGATCCGGTCGGCGTGCACCTGAAACCGCCGTACGTGTCGCGGCGCGCCGGGCAAATGGGCGAAGCCGTCGTGCGTTCCCTCGAGCGTCAACCAGTCCGGGCCTGATTCCAGCGCGCGGATCGCGACGTCCGGCCGGCGACCGCACCTGAACGCGCCAAAGAAATCCGCCTGATCGGCGCCTTCGAAACAAAGCGTATTGTGGCTGGCTGCGGCCCGCGAGACCCGGCGACGCTCGCCCGCGATGTATTCATAAACGCCCTGATCGACGATGACGCGTTCGCCGCCG
Organism: uncultured Hyphomicrobiales bacterium; assembly: GCA_903861645.1. Taxonomy (GTDB): domain Bacteria; phylum Pseudomonadota; class Alphaproteobacteria; order Rhizobiales; family Beijerinckiaceae; genus Terripilifer. The sequence continues at coordinate 16,638 of CAIOVE010000095.1, read as the reverse complement.
ACCGACCACTCGAACGCGAGGATATCTCCGTGGCCATGCGCCGGGAGTTCGTCGGGCGCCACCCTGCCGCAGTCGGCGATGAAATAGGCGTCGCCGGCGCGAAGGCCGAAATAGCCAGCGTCCCTGAACGTGAAGACCTTGCGTGGCGACGCGCCCTTGCCCAGCAGTCGCTGAAAGACATCGAGACATTCGTGGGGGGCATAAGCCATCGAGAGACCGGCGTCGTTGAACTGCGCCACGCGGCCATCGGGATGGGCGAGATCCGCCGTGGCGATCGCCATGCGTCCCAGCGTCTCGTCGAGACGCTGGCGCAGGCCATCGCCGGCGGGCAGGGCGGCGGCGCATTCGAGCAGGTCGGCGAAGACCTGACAGTGGTAGGAGGGCGAACGCTCGAAGTGCACGCCATCGGCCAGGATTTGCTCGTTCAGCGCCCGGTCAAGCCAATGAGCGCCCCGTTTCCGCCATCGCGCGCCCTCCGCTCCATCGAAGAACGCCCCGGCCCAGAGCAGCGCCTTGATGTTCTTGACGAGATGGTTGCCGCCAATATCCGTCTCCAGATTGGCTTCCAGAAAGCGCAGTTGCGCGTACAGGCTTTCCGCCATCGACGACATCAGGGATTGTGATAGGCGCGAGCCGCGAAGCGCGATCTGCTGCATCCACACAACCACGCGCAGCGACAAGGCATAGGAATTCCAGCTGTCGCGCCAGCAACCGCGCGCGTCGGGCGGGTTGGCGCGAATCCATTCGCCAACAAGCCGCTCGAACAAGGCGTCGTCGATTTCCTCCAGATACTCCATGTAATGCAGGTTCATTCGCCACAGTTGCAGGGCGGGCGACCTGTCCGGCGCGTTCCAGTCTATCGTTGTGCCCATTTCATGGCGTCTGCCGATGAAGGTGAACGTCAGGCCGCCATCCCGCGTCGCGAGCATTCCTCGTCGCGCCTGAAACAGCGGGATTGGCGGCGTCGCGGAAAATGGGGGCGTCGCGTTGGTGCGCGCGCCACGCGGGCCCAGTCGGTCGCGCAACGCGCGTCGAAGGGACAGTGACAAGCGACGGACCAGTTGCGCGGGGGGAATATGCCTGCCGAACGCCCAGGCGCGCTCCAGTCGCGTCATCGCGCTCATGCGCGCTTCGCGCCGCCGCGCGCGCGATCGATCATCGCCTGGAGAATATCGATATAGCTCGCCGCCAGTTTCTCGCGATCGAATTGCTCGTTGACGAATGTCCTGCCGCGCGCGCCGAAAGCCGCCGCGAGTTCGGGATCATCGGCGAGCCGCAGCACCGCCCGCGCCAGTTCGTCGGTGCTTTCGGGCGTGATGGCGATGCCGGCGTCCGCCTCCGCCAGCAATTCGCTGGCCTCGCCCTCCACGCCGAGCACGATCGGACATTGCATCGCCATCGCTTCCGTCATCTTCGACGGAAGGACCTTCTTGAACATGTCGCTTCGCTTGAGAAGTATCAGGCTTGCGTCCGTCGCGGCCCAGATCGCGGGCATGTCGCTCTTTGGCCGTTGCCCAAGGATAAGCACGTTGTCTAGTCCGCGAGCCGCGCGATCGGCCTCCAGACGCGCGCGCTCGGCCCCATCGCCGACCATGAGAAACGCGATGCGCGTATCATTCCTGAGAATTTCGGCCGCGTCCAGAATGACGCCAAGACCGTGCGCCATTCCATGCGTGCCGACATAGGCCGCGACGAACCTGTCGGCGAGGCCGATGTTTTTCTTGACATCGGCGCCCGAGGCGGAACGCTGGAAAACCTTGAGATCGGCGCCATTCCGGACAATCGAAATCTTGTCGGGATCATTACATCGTTCCGCGATGTGCGGCACGAAGGATTTCGTCACGGAAATGATCGCGTCCGCCTGCCGATATGCGGATGTTTCAACCCATTCCAGAAAACGGATGGCGCGTCCCTTTTTCATCGCGCCCACCGTCACGATGCTCTCGGGCCAAATGTCGCGGATCTCAAGCGCCCACGGCGCGCGCTTGAAGGGTCGCGCGAAAAAGCCGGCGAGGCCGCAAAAAAATTGCGGCGACGTCGAAACGATGACATCGGCGCGCGGCAGGAAGGGAATCGCCACGATGGTGGCGCACAGATAGGACACGTAATTCAGAATGCGCATCAGAAAGCCCGCGTTGGCCGCGAGCACGGTCCACAATCTGATGACGCGCACGCCATCGATCGTCTCGACGCGCCAAAGGCTGTTCTTGTAACCTGGATAAACCTTGCCAGTGGGATGATTGGGCGCGCATGTGACGACGGTGACATCATGTCCCATCTTGACCCAAGTCTTGCAATGCTCCGACGTTCGCGACGCGGGCGCATTGACCTCGGGCGTGTAATAATGAGAAAAAAACAGTATACGCATGGATCAGTGACTTGCCACGGTCGCGTTATTCAGGCAACGGGCACTGGAAAATTTCCGGCTCGTTCCGTGGAGCGACAAGTGATCACCTGGTCTCGTCGCCGAGTGTGAACAGCCGCCCACCAATGTGCATTCGATCGGGAACAGCAGCATGAACGGATCAACGCCCTTCAAGATCGATTGCATCGTGGGAGCGCGACCGAATTTCGTGAAGATCGCGCCTATCATGCGGGCGCTTTCGTCCCGCGCCGGACTTGTGCCACGTCTCATTCATACTGGTCAACACTATGACTTTGTTATGAATGCGGTCTTCTTCGACGAATTGCGCATTCCCGCGCCAGACATCAATCTCGAGGTCGGGTCCGGCACCAATACGGAACAGACGGCTCGCGTCATGCTGGCGCTTGAGCCTGTTTTCCTCGCGCAACGGCCGGATCTCCTGATGGTCGTGGGCGACGTGAATTCAACCATCGCCGCGACGCTTGTCGCGTCGAAGATGCTCATACCGGTCGCGCATGTCGAGGCGGGCCTTCGAAGTTTCGATCGCGCCATGCCCGAGGAAGTCAACAGGCTCGTCACCGATCGCCTGTCTGATCTGCTGTTCACCACCGAGCGTGTGGCGCTCGACAATCTTACCCACGAAAACGTCGCGCCCGAGCGTATTACTTTCGTAGGCAATGTAATGATCGACACGTTGTTCGCCTGTCTTGAGCGCGCGGTTGATCCCGGCCAGACATTCGCGGAAATCGGCGCGTCCGAGGCATTTCAGTCCGCCGCGCGCGAAAAGGGCTTCGCGTTCGTGACCTTGCATCGACCGTCGAATGTCGATGATCCCGTCAAGCTCGCGGCCCTGCTCGGCGCTCTCGCGACCATTTCCCGGCGATTGCCCATTGTGTTTCCGATTCATCCGCGCACCCGCGGCATGATCGCCAATGCCGGCCTCGAACCACTGCTCGCGGAGCCGGGAATCGCGACGGCGCCGCCGCTCAGCTATCTGCGCGCGATAGGTCTCATGCGGGCCGCGCGTCTGGTCGTGACCGACAGTGGCGGCGTGCAAGAGGAAACGACCGCGTTGGGCGTGCCCTGCCTGACGGCGCGCGAGAACACCGAGCGACCGATTACCATCGATCAGGGGACAAACACGTTGATCGGCGTTGATCCGGCGAGGCTCATCGCCGCCGTCGACGACGTGCTGACGACGGGCGGAAAAAAGGGGAGGGCGCCCGACCTCTGGGATGGCCGCGCCGCCGAGCGGATCGCCGACGCGACGCTCGCGTTTCTCCAGCGGGGTCGCGAGGCGATTGCCTGAACGACTTCAGCCCGACAGCCCAAACATGCCCGAAACGCTCTTGACCCAGGTGCGGCTCCAGAGCCGCTCCTGCCACTGACCGGCGCTGGAATTGTCGGGGGAAGCGCCCATGGGTTCGTACCAATTGCGGATCGGGATGGCGAAGCCAGTCTTGGGCCGGTTGACGATCTCGGGCGAAAGGGGCTTTCGAGGCGCCTCGGCAAGCCATTTCTTACCGTCGGGGCGGTCCGCGCCAACGAACATGGGCGCGATGGCCCGCAGTAGTTCGCTGTCGACCAGCGGCGTGCGAATTTCCAGCGAATGGGCCATGCCCGCCCAATCCGTGTCGCGTAGAAGCTGATTGCGCATATAAAAGCCGGATTCAAGGATGGCGATCCTGGCGAAATCCGAGTGGGGTTCGGGCGTCAGCAACCCACCAATGGCGTCGAGCGGCGCGAGGCGCGCGAGCCCTTCTGCGATCACGTTTGGATCGCGCATGACCTCGCCCAGTTCGGAGGGCGTGTAAACGCTGCGCAGCATCATGTAGGCGCCAGCGAAGGTTCCGCCATGCACGATCAGGCCGGCGGCCTTTGGATGAACGCGCACCCCGAATCGTCGCGCGGCCGCGACGACGGCGGCGATGAGTCGCTCGGATCCGCGCAGGTTCGGCAGCAGCCGCATCGCCCGAACCATTCGCGGCAAGCGATTGAACGTGCTGTATCCACCCAGCAATTCATCGCCGCCAATGCCGGAAATCGCGACCTTCAACCCCAGTTCACGTGTTGCCTTGCTGACAAACCAGGTGTTGATGCCATCAATGCTGGGTTGATCCATCGCCTCGATGATGCGCGGCAGGTCGGCCATGAATTCAGCCGCGCTGACCCAACGCGTCGTATGTTCGGTTGCATAGTGGCGCGCGACGCTTTCGGCCAACGGCGACTCATCGGATGGCGTGCCCCGGAAAGGCTCGAAGGCAAGCGTCACCGTGCGGATGGAATTTTGGCCAGCGTCGCGCATCAGGCCGACGAGCGATCCGGAATCGACGCCGCCGGAGAGAAAGGCGCCGACGGGCACGTCCGAGACCAGATGATGGCGCACGCTTTCCAGCGCCGCCGCCTTGAAGGCCCCGGCCGCCTGCGCCATTGGCAGCGGTTCGCGTTCGGCCGCCATGTAGGTCGCCGCCAGCGAGAAGTAGGTGCGCGGCGCGCTGACGCCTTGCGCATCGATCATGGCGTAGCAGCCGGCGGGCAGCGATTTGATCGCCCGATACGTCGTCCAAGGCTCGGGCACGCTGCCAAACAGGGAAAACCCGACGATGCCGGCTGGCTCCGGCTCGCGCGACACGTCGCCGCCGGCCATCAACGCCTTGACGCTGGAGGCGAACTGAATACAGGCGCCGTCATCGGCGTAATAGAAGGGCTTGATGCCATAGGGGTCGCGAGCGATGAGCAGGCTTCGCCGATCGGCGTCCCATAGGCCAAACGCGAACATGCCGCGTAGCCTGCGGATCATGCCGGCGCCCTCGCGCCGGTACAGGTGCAGCAGGATTTCGGTGTCCGACTCGCTCTTGAATACGCAGCCTGCGTCTTCCAGTTCCTGTCGCAACGCCCTGAAATTATAGATTTCGCCGTTGAAGGTCACGACAAGGCGCCCATCGGCGCTCGCCATGGGTTGGGCGCCGGCGTCCGACAGATCGATGATCGAGAGACGCCTGTGTCCCAGCGCGATCTGGCGCGACTCGTCATGCCATTCGCCGAATGCGTCAGGTCCGCGCGCGACCATGAAGTCCCGCGTTCGCCGGAGCGTGTCTAGACTGACTGGCCGCGTTCCCCGATAGGCAAAAACGCCATTAATGCCGCACATCAGAATCCTTGTTGCCCAAGCCCCTTGGCCGGGGCGCTGACCGTGCGTGGTTGATCAACGATTCGCCAAAGGTATAACGGCTTTGAAAATATAGGAAATAAAAAACACAAAAACAAAAATATCAGAAGACGGCGCTATTTCAAGTCTTTGCCGTGGTTGCTAGCGCACAATCGCGGCGACGGACGAGTCCCGCGAACGCCATCCCTTGTCACGGCTCGAACAACAATTGGAAACATTTGTTTTACAAATGAATTTATTCGATCATTGCAAGCGATTGTATTGGACCGCGCGTGGCTGGCTTGAGCCAGTTATTGGATGCGTCGGCCAATGGATGACGTGGTGTCCGCGCCATCGGACTCCTCGTCGGGCGTGAAAACGCCGTTTTCGTCGATGGTGCCGCGCGTCGGCGCGCCTCGCGATCGTCGCGCCGGCGTCTGGGGCGATAACTGCATGGGCGCGCCTGGCATATAGGCCTGACGCACCGGCGCGCGTGGCGGCGCGACCGGCGTCGCGGCGTTCAGGCCGCCGGCGAGCGTCGTGGCGCCTCCCCGCGAGGAGACATCGATTTCGTCGTCAATATCCGGCGAATCAGGCAGGCCGTCGCGCGGTCCGGGCGCCGGCGTGAGTTGCGGGGCTGGGCGTGGCTTGCAGATGCGCCTTGGCCCCGTCGACGTCTGGCCATGCATGGCCAGATCCAGGTGGATGTGGTTGTAATGGAAGGTGTCGGAGCCGGGCGCCAGGACCGTGTTGAAAATATTGCAGGCCCCGGCCTGCGCCTCGCGCAGGAAGGCCTTTTCCTGATCATCGCCGCGCGTCCACGCCTTGACGACCACGATGGAATGGCCGTCGGCGAGTTTGAAACCGCCGATATCGATGGCGTTGCCGAAGGCGTGTTCCGAGAGTTTCGCGCCACGCAGATTATCGATCGATCGACAAGAAAACGATCCCATGGAATTGATTTGCACGACTGGCTGGCCAAATCGCGCCATGGCGATGGGTTGCACCACGTCATGCACCCATTGGTCGAGCGCGGCCGTCAGGGGGCAGCCGATGGTCTGGACGGCGTTAAGGGCGACGGTTCCGCCATCCAGCGCCGACACCTTGAATGGGTGTTCGAGGCCGCAAATGCCGGGACCGTCGATGGACCTGGCCGGCTGTGCATAGGCGCTCGCCTGCACGAGATGGCGGGCGAGGCAGAAATTTTCGGCCTGCGCGCGCCAGGCCGGCCGCTCGGGGCGCTGAAAGACGCCACATCCCGACAGCAGGAACACAAGCGCCGCCGAGACGGCCAGAGGCTTCACGCTACACGCCATATGGACGAATATGCGTGTATTGCGTTAACCCTCGATCAAGGATCGCGGTTAACGATTGGTGTCTCCAGGGATCGCCGAAATTGACCCGATCGCCGCGTCTGCTTATGCAGGCGTTTTAGCCTTCGCGACCGGATATCATGCCCACACGCCCCATCATCTGCTTGCCGGACCCCCGGCTGAAACTGGTCTCCGAGCCCGTCGCCCAGGTCGACGACGAGGTGCGGGCGCTGCTCGATGCCATGCTGGAAACGATGTATGACGCGCCAGGCGTCGGCCTCGCCGCGATCCAGATCGCGGTGCCGCGCCGCGTGGTCGTGATTGATGTCGCTGGCAAGGACGATCCGCCGGCGCCGCTGTTTCTGGTCAACCCGGAGATCACTTGGGCTTCCGAGGAATTGAATGTTCACGAGGAAGGCTGCCTGTCGATTCCCGACTATTACGAGGACGTGACGCGCCCGGCGCGCGTCCGCGCCCGTTTTCTGGATCGCGACGGCCAGCAGCGGGAGATCGAGGCCGACGGCCTGCTCGCCACCTGCATCCAGCACGAGATCGACCACCTCAACGGCGTGCTGTTCATTGACCATCTGTCGCGGCTGAAGCGCGAGCGGGCGATCAAGAAATTCCAGAAGGCCGCCGCGAAGCGCGCCGAGGAAGGCATGTGATCGACGCGAAGCGGAGTTTCGCGCGATGACGCTCAAAATCGTTTTCATGGGCACGCCTGATTTTTCGGCGCCGGTCCTTGCCGAAATCATCGGGCAGGGGCACGAGGTCGTGGCGGTCTATTCGCGCGCGCCCAAGCCCGCCGGGCGCGGCATGGCCCTGCGCCCGTCGCCCGTGCACGCGCTGGCGGATCGTTTTTCCATCCCCGTATTCACGCCCAAAACCCTGCGCGGGCCCGAGGCCGCCGAGACGTTTCGCTCGCACGACGCCGATGTCGCCGTCGTCGTCGCCTATGGCCTCATCCTGCCGAAGGAGATACTGGACGCCCCGGCGTTCGGCTGCCTGAATCTTCACGCGTCACTGTTGCCGCGCTGGCGTGGCGCCGCGCCTATCCAGCGCGCCATCATGGCGGGCGATCGGGAGACCGGCGTCATGGTCATGAAGATGGACGAGGGGCTCGATACCGGCCCCATCGCCATGGCCGAGAAGGTCGCCATCGGGCCCGACATGACGGCGGGCGAGCTGCATGACCGGCTATCGCGGGTCGGCGCCGACCTGATGAGCCGCGCGCTCGCGGCGCTGTCGCGCGATAGCCTGACCTTTCAGCCGCAGCCCGAGGCGGGCGTCATCTATGCGCACAAGATCGACAAGGCTGAAAGCCGCATCGACTGGTCGCGCCCGGCCAGCGAGGTCCATAACCACATTCGCGGCCTCTCGCCTTTCCCCGGCGCGTTTTTCGAGGCGGACTTCGGCCATGGTCCGGAACGGGTGAAGGCCTTGCGCTCGACCGTCGTCGCGGGCGCCGGCGCGCCGGGCGCGTTGCTCGACGAGGAACTGACCATCGCCTGTGGCGCCGGCGCCGTGCGTCTTATTGAGTTGCAGCGCGCGGGCAAGGGCGCCATGCGCGCCGCGGATTTTCTGCGCGGCGCGCGGATGATCTCGCTCGCCTGAGCTTCCTCAGTCGAACGGATAGACGCCGACTTCCTGCCGGTACGCGTGGGCGACGCCATGAACGCCCGAGCGCAGCATCATGGCCCAGGACTCGCGGGTGGTCGCGCCGATATGCGGAGAGGCGAAGAAATTCGGCACGTCGAGCAAGGGATTGCCGGTTGCCGGCTCCACGTCGAACACGTCGAAGGCCGCGCCGGAGATATGGCCGTTTTCCAGCCGCTCCTTCAACGCGTTTTCATCGACCATCGAACCCCGCGCCACGTTGATCAGCACGGCGCCGCGCTTCATCTTGGCGAGCACGGCGGCCGTGTACATGCCGATGGTCGTGCTGTTACGCGACAGATGGATGGTCAAAACGTCCGAGCGCGCGAGCAGTTCGTCGAAGCTCACGCTTTCAACCCCGTGAGTGGCGCAGAATTCCGAAATGTCCACGCGGTCGCAGGCGAGAATTTTCACGCCATGCGGCTGCAACAGCTTCACCAGCTCCTTGCCGATGTAGCCAAGGCCGTGGATGCCGACGGTCTTGCCACGCAGGTCGGCGCCAAAGCCGACCGGACCCTTCCATTCGCCGCGATACAGAATCGACGAGAAAAAATGCACGCGCCTGAGCGTGAAGATCATGTAGCAGAGCGCGAGTTCGGCGACGGACACCTTGTTGATGCCCGCCGCCCACCACATCTTGACGCCGTGCTTGTTGAGGATCGCCGGGTCGATATGGTCGACGCCCGCCGAGCAGAGCGAGACGACCTTGAGCTCGGGCAGGGCGGAACAGACCTTGTCGGTGAACCGGTCTAGGCCGATGACGGCCGCCTCGTAGCCCTTCAGATAGGCGATCAGTTCGTCCTCGTTCATCCGGGCGCGGGACGCGGGAAACTTGGCGTCGGGATAGAGCGCGACCAGTTCGGCCTTGATTTCTGGAAAGAAGTCGAAATAGGGGATGGTGACGGCGACGCGTGTCATGTTTGTTCCCGGCGTTTCCAATGGTTGGCGCAAACTAGCAGCGCGGGCCGGGATGGCAAATTGTCGAGACGGCGGCCATGGCCTAGAACGTCCCTCGTTCAACGCGGTCCCCGGTGTTCATGCCCCGATACAAGCTCACGATCGAATACGACGGCGGTCCCTTTGTCGGCTGGCAGCGCCAGTCCAATGGCTTTTCCGTGCAGCAGGCGCTGGAGCAGGCTTTCGCGAAGTTTTGTGGACAGGAACTGGTCGTTCATGGCGCGGGGCGCACCGACGCGGGCGTGCACGCCCGTGGACAGGCGGCGCATGTCGTTCTCGACAAGGAATGGCGAACCGACGTGGTGCGCGACGCGGTCAACGCGCATTTGCAGCCGCTGCCCATTGCCGTTCTGTCGGCCGGGCGCGTGGGCGACGATTTCGAGGCGCGTTTTTCGGCCGTGGCGCGCCACTACGTCTATGAAATCCGCGACCGCCGCGCGCCGTTGACCTTCGAGCGCGGCAAGGCCTGGCACATCAAGCGCCGGCTGAACGACGCGGCCATGCACGAGGCGGCGCAACTGCTGCTTGGTCAGCATGATTTCTCGACGTTCCGGGACTCCGAATGTCAGGCGGAATCGCCGGTGCGCACCCTCGACCGGCTCGATGTCGCGCGCGAGGGCGACGCGGTCAGGGTTTACGCGTCGGCGCGTTCCTTTCTGCATCGACAGGTGCGTTCCATCGTGGGCTCGCTGGAGCACGTGGGCGGCGGCAAATGGAGCGCGGGCGATCTACGCGCGGCGCTTGAGGCGCGCGACCGGTCCCGCTGCGGCATGGTCGCCCCACCAGACGGGCTGTATCTCCTGGCCGTCGATTACCCCGGCGGGATTTGACAGGCGACGGGCGGCGCGCGACAGGGTTCGTCAGCCAATCAGGCCGCGAGCGGTCGCACGGAATGAAAGAGCGCAGGGTGGGAACGAGCAGGGTCACCGACGAAGCGACGTTCTTGCGCGAACTGGATGACGCCGTTCGCGCGTTTTCCTTCGAGCGGGAAATCAGCGACGGAAAGCACCGGCTGAAAATTCCGGGTCATCGGTCCATCCCGTTCTGGGCGCCGCGGAAACAGCGCCTGTTCGGTCCGCATCGGCCTTCCTCGGACATGTACGAGCCCGTCGCCACGGCGGTGATGAGTTACCTCATGCGGGAATTCAGGCCGCGGACCATGTTCGACGTGGGCGGCGCGACGGGATATTTCAACTTCATCGCCGCCTCCGCGCAGGCCGTGGACGCGACGGTGCATGCATTTGAAATGCGACCCGACTGGTTCGCCCTCGCCGAGGAAAAGCTCGCCGGCGAGGACTGGTGCCGCGGCCGTGTGTTCAACCATCTCGTCGGCGTTTCCGATCGCCGCGTGGGCGTGAAGACCGTCTGGTACAGCAAGACCGATCTTTACGAGACCAAACCCGATCCGTCGCAGTATCGCGAGGCGTGGTGGCGTCGTCTCAAACGACGGCTGAAGGGGAATGCCGACGTCGCGACGTTGAAATCGGCCGACATTCTTATTACGTCGCTGGACGATCTCGCGCGCCAACATGGCGCGCCGGAGTTGATCAAGCTGGACGTGGACGGCTACGAGGCGATGGCGCTGCCCGGCGCGGCGGAACTGCTGAACGGATCGCAGTTGCCCTTCGTCCAGTTCGAGCTGCACAAGAACGAGCGCTTGAAGCGTTTCGGCACGTCGCGTCGCGAGCTGATGTCGTTTCTCTTCGCGCGCGGCTATCGCGCCATCGCGTTTTCCGATCCGGACGACTGCAAGGGCACGCGCATCGAGAAGGTCACGATCGACTCGCCGGAAATCGAAATCGAGCGCACCTCGTTCTTCCTGATGTACCGAGCGCGCCGACATGCTCGATTGGCGCGTGTTTCCTACCTGAAATAGGCTTCGAGAACGCGGCCGTAAATCGCGGTCAACTGGCCTAGTTCCGCCACTGAAACACGCTCGTCGATGGCGTGCATGGTCTTGCCCACGAGGCCGAACTCCACCACCGGGCAGTGGTTCTTGATGAAACGCGCGTCCGACGTGCCGCCAGTGGTCGACAGGGCCGGGCGGCGGCCGGTCTCGGCTTCGATCGCGCCGGCCACCAGATCGATGAACGGGCCGGGCTCGGTCAGAAAGGCCACCGCGTTGGTCGGGTCGAAAACGAGGTCATGGCGCGCGGCGCCGGCGCCGCTCGCGACCCGCTGGCGGATTTCCGCTTCGAGCGTCGCGGGGGTCCAGAGGTCGTTGAAGCGAATGTTGAAGGTCGCGCGCGCCTCGCCGGGGATGACGTTGGTGGCCGGATTGCCAATGTCGATGGTGGTGATTTCCAGATTGCTCGCGTCGAAATGCGGCGTTCCCGCGTCGAGCGGCGTGGCGCGCAGGGCGGCGAGCATGGCGACGATATGGTGCGCCGGATTGTCGGCGAGGCGTGGGTATCCGACATGGCCCTGTTTGCCGTGCACGGTCAGGCGCCCCGTCAGCGATCCGCGGCGACCGATCTTGATCATGTCGCCGAGCGCGTCGGGATTGGTCGGTTCGCCCAGCACGCAGTGGTCGAAGCGCTCGCCGCGCGCTTTCGCCCATTCAAGCAACTTGATGGTTCCATTGACGGCTGGTCCTTCCTCGTCGCCGGTGATGAGGAAGGCGATGGAGCCCGCGGGCTCGCCATGGCGGGCGATGTAATCGAGGCTCGCGGCCATCGCGGCGGCTAGGCCGCCCTTCATGTCGGCGGCGCCGCGACCCCAGATCATGCCATCGGCGATTTCAGCAGAAAACGGATCGAAACGCCACTTCGCCGCGTCGCCGGGCGGCACCACGTCCGTATGGCCGGCGAAGACGATGCAGGGCGCGCGCGTGCCGATGCGTGCGTAGAGATTGTCGGTATCCGGCCAGCCGGGCTCCTTGAAAACGACCCGATGTGTCTCGAAGCCCGCTGCCTTGAGCGTTTCCTCGATCAGCCCCAGCGCGCCCGCGTCGGCGGGCGTCACCGAGGGCCGCCGGATCAGCGCGCGGCAGAGGTCGAGGGCTTGCGAGGCTGCGTCCATGGCGAAAAATCATTCCGGTTCAGGTCGACCGGATGTTTCCCACGCGGAGGCCCGCCCCGCAAGGCGGTCGCGCGGCGACTATTTCGCCGCCGCTTTCTGTCTGGCGATGTCGTCCTCGCTCCGGAACGTCATCACCGCGACCTTGCGCACGCGTGAATAGGGCACCACGACCTGCATCGACTGACCCGGCCGCTCCAGCACCGAGATATAGCGCGCCTCGGTGCCGCGCGAGGGCAGGTCATAGACCGTCCACTTGTTGGCCGCGGGATCGTATTTGGTGATCTTGTCGGTGCTCCACATGTTGGTCCAGGCGTTATGCTGGCTGTCGACCGTGATGTGATAGGGCTGCAAGGTTTCCGGATCGGGCAGCGGCACGATTTTCACCTCGCGGGTTTTCGTGTCGATGCGGGCGTAATTGCCGCCGAAGGAATTGGCGACCCAGAGAATGTCGGCGGTCTTGTCCGTGCCCATGCGGCGCGGCCCCTGCGCCCAGGGGAAGGGCGAGTTGAAGTCCACCGGCTTGTAGGTCTGGTAATAGGCCTTCTCGTCCGCCGTCAGATTGGCGAGTTCCCTGGCGTCGGGCGGCAGCTTGAGTTCGGCCGACTTGCTCGTGGCGATGTCGCTCGACTCGATGAAATCCTGCGCCATGCCGGCCCACCAGCCGTTGCCGTCGCGATCGGCCGCCACGCCATAGACGGGGATGGTTCCATTGTCGTTCTTGTAGGTGACGGATTTGAATTCCTGAAACTTCTCCGCGACGGGGTCGAACCGCAAGGCGCCGTCGGGCGACGTGACCCAGATCTGGCCCTTGCCGTCGTAGTCGAGCGAGCCCGCCGTGTAGGACATGTTGTCCGGCGGCACGTATTTGGTCAGCGTTTCCGTTTTCGGATCGACCTTCACGAGGCCCGGACGCAGGCCGCCCTTTTCCGCCGAGGGTCGAGAGTTGAACCACAGATAGCCCAGTGGGTCGCGGATGATGCCATGCGAGGCGCTGGCCCATCCGCCGGGCTCGCTCATCTTGATGAATTTGGTTTCGCCGGTTTTGGCGTCGATTCGTCCGATGGTGATGTCATGCGTCGGCAGGGCCTGCGTGAACCACATGTTGCCATCGAGGTCGAGTTGCGCGTCATGCACGCCGTTGGCGCCGTTCATCAGCGAGCCGGTGCCACGCGACCAGTCCGAGCCATCCTCGGGCAGATATTTGTAGGGAAGGCCGAGATCGGGATCCATCGGCACGTCGTATTCGCGATAGACGACGCGCGCCGCCTCGCCCGAGGGACGCGGTTTCAGATGGAATTTCATCGAGGTCGCGCCGGGGCCGCGGGCGCGGGCGAGATAGGCGGCGATCTCCGCCTGATGGGTGTCGATCGTGCCGTTCAGCGCGCGATTGGGCACCCACGTGCCCAGCACGTTGATCTGCTTCATCACGCCGAGCACGGCGTTCCAGCCCTGTTCGTCGAACGTATGTTGCAAGGGGAAGCTCGGCGTATGGCATCCCGTGCAGTTCTTGCGCACGATGTTCTTCAAGCGCGCGTCGTCGGGCGTGTCGCCGGGCAGGGCGGCGAGCAATTCGTCGCCGGGCAGTTGCTTCACGAAATCAGCCATGGGCTTCAAGGTGAAGTCCTTGCCGCTGGCGGCGGCGAGATCGACCGCGTCCTTCGCGGTTTCGAAGGTCAGGGCCTGCGCCCAGACGCGATATTTGCCGGCGGGCATGGGCGGGAAGACATATTCGCCGCCCTCGTCGGTATACACGGTGGTGGCGATGGTCGAGCCTTCCGCCTTGGCGGAAATGGCGACGCCGCCCATTTTCTCGCCCGCGGCGGAACTCACCTTGCCGTGCAGCAGGGCATCGGCGGCGAAGGCCGGAAAGGCGGCGAGGCTCAGGAGAGCGCCGGTCAGCGCCGTGGCACTTTTAAGCATGGTCGCGATGCGCATGGGCGTGATCCCTTCCGTTACTTGGCGGCGGCCGCGGGCGCCGGCGGCGCGTCAACGGTCTTCAGGTAGGCGACGATCGCGTCGATCTGGGCGGGCGTGAAATGATATTTGAAGCCGGGCATGTTGGGCGAACCCTCGGCGATCTGCTTTCTGGGCTGGTCGTCGCCCATGGCGAAGGTCGCCTTCGACAGAATGGGGCCGAAAACCGGGCTCGTCAGCGTTGGCTTTGTGTGACACAAGCCGCAGGATTGCTGAACGAAGCGCCGCCCCTCCAACTGCTGATCGGTCAGATTTTCCGCCGCGCGCGCGGCGGCGATTCCCGACATGCCCATGATCAGGCACGCAAGCGCCAAGCGTTTCATCCCGGTCTCCATTTTTGTTTCTCGGATGATACGCCGGGGCGGGGCCGTTTGGAAGGGCGGGGGATAAGCCCGCCGCCCGCGATGCTTTGCCCCGGCCGCTTTGCTAGGGTGCGGGCATGTCCATCCGCGAGGCCCCTTCACCGCCATCGACGTCGGAACCGCCGCGCAAGTCCGCGGACGAGCCCGCGCGCCCCTCGCCGATGATGGCGCAATATATCGAGATCAAGGCCGCCAATCCCGACAGCCTGCTGTTCTACCGGATGGGCGATTTTTACGAGCTCTTCTTCCACGACGCGGAAGTGGCGAGCCGCACGCTCGGCATCGTGCTGACCAAGCGCGGCAAGCATCTGGGCGAGGACATCCCCATGTGCGGCGTGCCCATCGAGCGCGCCGACGATTATCTGCAACGGTTGATTGGCCTCGGCCATCGCGTCGCCGTTTGCGAGCAGTTGGAAGACCCCGCCGAGGCGCGCAAGCGTGGCGCGAAATCCGTCGTGCGCCGCGATGTCGTGCGGCTGGTGACGCCGGGCACGATCACCGAGGATCGCCTGCTCGATCCCGCCCGCGCCAATATTCTCATGGCGGTGGCGCGGGCGCGCGCCTCCGACGAAGCATGGAGCTATGGCGTCGCCGCTCTCGACATTTCGACGGGCGCCTTCGCGCTGACCGAGGCGCGCGTCGAAAATCTCGGCGCTGAAATCGCGCGCATCGAACCGCGCGAGATCGTCGCGCCCGAGGCGCTCGCGGTCGATCCAGCGCTGGCGAATATCTTCGCCGACGCGCGCGCGCCGCTGACGCCCTTCGCGCGGGACGCGGCGGACGCCGGCGCCGCCGAGCGCGTGTTGCGCGACTGGTATGGCCTTGCCACCACCGAGGGTCTCGGCGATTTCGCCCGCGCCGAACTTGCCGCCGCCGCGCTCGCGATCCGCTACGTTGAGCGCACGCAACTTGGCGCGCGGCCTCCGCTCGCCTTCCCGTCGCGGGGCAAGCGCGGCGCGACGATGGAGATTGACGCGGCGACGCGCGCCAATCTTGAATTGACGCGCACGCTGTCGGGCGCGCGCGATGGCTCGCTGCTGACCGCCATCGACATGACCGTTACGCCCGCCGGCGGTCGCCTGTTGGCCGAACGCCTGTCCAGCCCGCTGACCGATGTCGCCGCGATCGCGCGCCGTCAGGACGCGATCGCCTTCCTGATCGCCGATCCATTGACGCGCGAGGACATCCGCAAGGCGCTCGCGGCGGCGCCCGACATGGAGCGCGCGCTGGCGCGCCTGACGCTCGATCGCGGCGGTCCGCGCGATCTCGTCGCCTTGCGCGATGGCGCGGCCGCGGCGGCCGCTCTCGCCGAACTGCTGGCGCGCCTGACCGACTCGCCCGACGAAATCGCCGAGGCGGGGCGGACGCTGGCGCGCTTGCCGCCGTTGCTTGAAGCCGAATTGCGCGCGACCCTCTGCGACGAGCCGCCGCTCAACAAGCGCGACGGCGGCTTCGTGCGCGCCGGGCGGATCGCCGAACTCGACGAGGCCCGCGCGCTGCGAGACGAAAGTCGCCGCGTCGTCGCGTCGCTGCAAGCGAAATACTGCGATCTCGCCGATACGCGCGCGTTGCGCATCAAGCACAATAACTTTCTCGGCTGGTTCCTCGAAACCCCGCAGGCGCAGGGCGAGAAGCTGCTGCGCGAACCGCTCAACGCCATCTTCGTGCATCGTCAGACGATGCAGGGCGCGATGCGGTTCTCTACGGTGGAGCTGGCGGAACTCGAGTCGCGCATCGCCAGCGCCGCCGACCGCGCGCTCGCCGTTGAAATCGACGCGTACGAACGCATGCGCGCGCTCGCCATCGAGCATGGCGAGGCGCTGAAACAGGCCTGCGCCGCGC
>CAIOVE010000094.1 GCA_903861645.1 uncultured Hyphomicrobiales bacterium | reverse complement strand
GGCTCGGGAGGTGCAGGCGCCTAGCCAAGGACTGGGAAAATCTCAACCGAAGAGCGCTCGCGTTCCTGCGCCTCGCGTCAATAAGGCTTATGCTCAGAAAGCTATGCAATCCAGCATGATCTCTCCGGACAGACACTCAGAAATCTCAACTCGCCTGAGTGGTGGGCTGAAGCGCTGAGCGGAAAAAGCAAATTCGACCCCTTCGCCTAACTTGCGCTTACCAACTCAGCAAGCCAGCCATCAGTATAGATCCAGGCCACAGTCTCGCCGCTGGCGAGATCGATGACATGAGCGCCGCCACCAAACCCATCGGGGCGTTGGACATGGCCGGCGGCTACGCCGCTGGCCTTAGCAAGGGCGCGCAGATCGTCGTCAGCATGAATGGCCGAAACGTCGTCAGCCAGAAGCTATCCAAGTCGGCGGGCGACGTTTTCAAGGAAAACCCGATTCCCTTGCCACTCGGCAGTCTTCGCCCCGGTCTGAACCGCATCGAGATCGAGGCGCAACTGCCCGCGGATGGCGACACGACCTGCGATCCGATCAGCGCGATTTCCGGCAAGAAGCGCTTTCTCTTTCTCGACTCCACCGAGATCGAAATTCCGCGCATCGCCCGCATCGCCCGCATGCCCGACCTCGCGGTCACGGCGACCGGCGGCTATCCGTATATCGGCGGTTCATTGCGGCCGAATCTGTACCTGCCCGCGCCAAGCCGCGAGGCCGTCGGCGCGGCGGCGACCATGGCCGCCCATCTGGCGATCGCGGCCGGCAAGGTGATCAATTTCCAGCTGACGGTGAAGGATCCGGGTCCGGACAACGGATCGACGCTCGTTGTCGCGCCGGCCGCCGCGCTTGGCGAGGCCGATCTCGCCAGCGTCGGCCTCGACCCGCGCAAGCTCGTCGAAATATGGGCCGACAAGCTGAATGCTCCCCCGGGGTCCGACGTGGAGCAGAAACTTTCCAAGTACGAGGCCATGGCGCGCCATCGGCTCGTTTTGCAGCGCAACTTCCCCGCCGCCTGCCACATGCCGACGCCCACGGGCGGCTATCTTGGCGCGGAGAAATCGGCCGCGCGCGCGCTTGACCGCAATCCCGTCGCGAGCATCGCCACGGAAGGGCAGTCGCGCGATCTGTTCGGTGAATGGAACACGGGCCTGCGCGGTTCGGAAGGCGTCTGGGGTCGCATCAAGATGTCGATCTTCCAGGTTGCGTCGCATGTTTCGAGCCGGTTCTCGGGCGCGCGCACGTGGATCGATCAGACCATCGACGGCGCCTATCACAAGCCGGCCTTCACCAAGCAGGCGTCGCTGATCGTGGCGCAAAACATTCTTGGCTCGAATAGCGACAGCGTGCGGACGCTGGTTATCGCGCCCAGCGCCGCGCAACTGGCGCAGGGCGTCGATTGCCTCGTCGACCCGCGCGTGTGGCGTCAGGTTGGCGGACAGGTCGCCGTGCTCAACGCGTCGGACGCGGAAGTGGTGGAAGTGCCCGCCGATAGCCCGCGCCTCATTCCGACGCAGCCGCTGTCGATCGAGAATTCGCCTGATCATCGCGGGCTGGTTCTCGTTGAACACCAAGATCTACGTCGAGCTGGCGCTTTGCATCGCGCTGTTGCTGGCCTGGACCACCCGTCGCTTCATTTCCTCGGTCGGGAGGCGCACATGAAGACGATCCGGATTTTCGCGGCGCTCGCCCTGATGACCTGGCCCGCTCTGGCGCAACAGGGAATCGTCGCGCCGCGTCTGGCCGCGGTGACGCAGCCGCCGCCGTCAACCGCGCCCGGCGACGCCAGCGCGCCGACGGCGCCGGGCGAGGCCGACGCCGGTCGCCGGCTGACGCTCGACAACAAGACGATACCGCTTGGCGGCGTGCTGAAGGACAGCCCCTTGTGGGCTTACTACAAGCAGCGCTTCGTGACCGCGAGCGGCCGCGTGGTCGACACGGGCAATGAACTCATCAGCCACAGCGAGGGGCAGGGCTACGGCATGTTGCTCGCCGTCGCGGCCAACGACCGCTCGGCGTTCAATCGCATCTGGGGCTGGACGCGCGCCAATCTGATGGTGCGTGACGATCAGTTGATCGCGTGGCGATGGACGCCCAATCATCGGCCCGCCGTCTCCGACATGAACGACGCCTCGGATGGCGATATCCTCGTCGCGTGGGCGCTGACCGAGGCGGCTGAATTGTGGGGCGACGCCGCGTTCCGTTCGTCCGCGCGGCGCATCGCGGTCGAGGTTGGTCGCAAGGTCGTGCTTTTCAAGACGAAACAGGGCGCCTTGCTCTTGCCCGCCGTCGCCGGGTTCTCGACGGAGGATCGGCCCGACGGCCCCGTGCTGAATCTGTCGTATTATGTGTTCCCGGCCTTCGCGCGCCTGCCGATTGTCGCGCCGGAGCTCGACTGGGCGGGTCTGTCGCAAACCGGCCTCGATCTCATCAAGGCGACGCGCTTTGGTCCCGCGCGACTGCCGAGCGACTGGATTTCCGGACGGGATGGCGACTACAAGCCGGCCGAGGGCTTCCCGCCGCAGTTTTCCTACAACTCGATTCGCATTCCGCTCTATCTCGCCTGGGCGGGCTATGGCGAATGGGAGCATTATCAGGACTTCTATGCCTGGGCGTCCAAGCGGCGCGGACAGATCAGCGTCGTCGACGTCAAGACGGGCGCGGAAGCCAGCCGATTTTCCGAGACCGGTTACGCCAATATCGCGGCCCTGTTGTTGTGCGCGCTCGACCAGACAGCGGCCCAACCTGAATTCGCGGCGCAGCGCGAAGGGGAAAACTATTATCCGGCGACGTTGCAACTGCTGACGATCATCGCCGCGCGCATGAGGTATCCATCATGCCTCGGCAAATGAACTCGCGCCTCTTTCTGTCGGTTTCGGCGTTCGCGCTCGCGGGCGCGGCCAACGCGCTCGCGCAGGGGGCGGGGTCGAATTTCATCATTGATCTGTCGGGCGCGCAGCCGACGCCGCCCGCCAACAGCCTGAAGCTCGCGCCGGAAAAGCCGGCGGCGCCAGCGGTTGACGATTTCGCGGCGGCCCGTTCGCGCGACAGCGGCTGGGCGGCGCAAAAGCCGGATGGATTTGTTTCGCCGCTGGCGCCGATTCTGGGCGAGGGCGCGGGGCCGGACGAGACCGCCTTGCGCTACTACGCGGCGATGAACCAGCCGCAACGCGTCAAGACCGAAATGGACCGGTTGCTGCGGCTTTATCCGGATTGGACGCCGCCGAACAACCTGTACGAAATATCCAAGATATCCGGCGACGACGAACAGCAATACTGGGATCTCTTCTCGGCCGATCGCATGGACGAGTTGCGCGACGCCATCTCGGCCCGCCAACGCGACGAGCCCGGCTGGAAGCCTTCCGACGACCTGGCCTCGAAAATCCGCAGCAAGAGCTTGCGGGTGAAAATCATGGAACTGTGGAAGACCGGCAAGCTGGTCGACCTGACGGATTTCGTGAAGGCGGAGGGCTTTGGCGGAGACGACGCGGACGTCGATGTTCTCTGGCTGGTCGCGGAATCCTACGCGCGCACCAAGCAGACCACGCAGGCGGTCGATATCTTCAAGAAGATATTGAACGTCAACAAGGACGCCGGCCAGCGCCTGGCGACGATTCAAAAGGCCATGACCGTCCTGCGCATGACGGACGTCGAGCCCCTGATCGCCATGGAGCGCGTGGGCGGAAATGGCGTCGGGGAGTTTTCCTCGATTTCCATCGATATCACGCGCGCGCGCATCAGCGCGTTTCTGCACGACGAGCGAACCGAGGAGATCGCCCCCAGGGAACTGGCGGCGTTCGAGGATTACGCGCGCGGCGCGAACGATCCGAACCAGCCGGGTCTCGTCGCGTGGTACTATTACAAGACCAAGGTGTTCCGCTCGGCTCTCGACTGGTTCAAGTTCGCGCTGGAGCATGGCGGCGACGCGATGATCGCGCACGGCCTCGCGCATGCGCTGCGTGAACTCGGCCGCTATCGCGAGACGGAGGAGGTCGCCTACGCCTGGCGCGATCCGCTCATCAACAACGCGATCCTGTTCATCGATATTCTCGAGCGCGACCTGACCAAGGAAATCCCGCCGTATATCGAGCCGGAGCGCCTGCTGCGCTACGCGCAGGTGACGATGGATCTGTCGTCGGGCGAGGGCGCGCAGGGACTGGCCTGGTACGCGTATAACAGTTGCCAGTACGACGTCGCCTACGAGTGGTTCAAGCGCGCCAACGCCTGGTCGCCCAAGGAAGGCACGGCCTACGGTCTGGCGTCGGCCGCGCGCAAGGTTGGCAAGTCGCGCGACTTCGTCGACATCGTCAATCGTTACGACGGTCTGTTCCCCAAGGTCGTCGAACTCGTGTTCCCCGACAATCTCTATCATCCGCCGTCGCCGTGCGATCTCCTGAAGGCCACGGACAAGGACCGGCAACGGATGATCGAGGCCGCGATCAGCACGTCGCTGGCGAATGGGGGCGCGTCCGCGCTTGATCCGTCGCTTGGCGTTCCGCCCGCGGGGTCGTCGCCCTACGCGGCGGCCACGCGGCCCTATGGCGGCTACCCCGCGCAACAGAGCCAGCCCGCCTTGCAGGCGCGCGCGCATTATGGGCAGCCCGTGCCGTGGTCGCCCACGCCCGGTCAGCAACAGTTTTATGGCTATCGCGTCGATCAGCCGCCGGTCATCAACCGGGCCGAGTTCCCGATCGCGGTCAATCCGGAAAACCCGTTGCGCTATTCATCTTCCGGCAAGTTGATGACCGCGCCCGCGCAACTGGGACGATTGCCGCCGCCGCCCGACATGTTGGCCGCTCCCGAGCCGTGGCGCGGCGTTCAGCCGCTCGTCGCGTGGCGCGTTCCCGGCGTCGGCGCGATGCCGTACGAGCGCTATGGGTTCAGCCTGCTCGCGGGCTGGACCGGGGTGTTGACGGCGGGGCCGGCGCACAACGCCGAAACCGCGCCCGCCGGCACGCTCTGGGCGACCGAGCAGACAGCGGACGCGCAGGCGACGCGTGGATCTTCCGCGGGGCAGGACGCCTTGCGTCAGGATCCCTACAGCCTGCTGCAGGCCATTTCCGGCACGCCGCGCGTGCCTCCGCCGATGTCGACCGATGGCGTTCCGCTTGGCTATGGCGGTCCGACCGGTTCGATTGGTCCGCTAGGCGCGCAACCGCCCCAGCCGCTGACAATGGCGTCGATCGCCAATCCCGCTCCCGCCTTGCCGACGCCGCCCTCGGCGCCGCGCGCGGACGAGACCGCGCTCGACGAGCCCGCGCGTCGCGCGCTGCGCCTCTACCGGAGCGGCGATTACGCCGGCGCGCTCGGCGTGCTCGACGCGCGTGGCGGCATGTCGCGCGAAAACGACGAACTGCGCATGGTGAGGGCGTGGTCGTTGATGCACCTGAGCCGGCAGGACGAAGCGCGCGCGGTCTTCGCCTCGCTCGACAACAAGACCGGAGCGGGTTCCGCGCCGGGGAAAACGTCAGCGGCCAAGACCAGCGCCGCCAGGAAGAATTGACATGAAGCGTATCCTTGCCCTCGGCGCTCTCGTTTCGCTCGCGGCCTGCGGTGGCGGCCCCGGCGAAAGCATGTTCGTGACGCGCTCGGACACGGGCTCGATTCCCGTCGTCTCGGCCGTCGGCGACGCGACCTCCAGCGCCAACGCGGACGCGCTCATGATGTTGCCCGGCGACGTGGGCGCGGTCGCCAAGATTCGCGAGCAGAATTATCCCAACGGCACGCGGCAGGAAATCGCGCTGGTCGGCGACAAGCTGACGACCGGCGAGAATGTGATCGACGTCAGCATCCAGACCACCGGTCGCGCCGATGGTCTTGGCGGCGGGTTGCGCATCGGCAAGCCGTCGGAGCAGGGCATCCGCACCGAGATTCTGTCGCGCTTCCCGGACGTGCGCATGGGCATTGTCACGCGCCCGATGCGCAACGCCTATGGCGTGTTCGGCATCGCGATCGGCAAGCACGCCAACGGCGCGCGCTGCCTGTTCGCGTGGCAGTGGATCGACGATATCCACGACATCGCGCAGGGGAGCTCGGGGTTCTCGCGTCTCGGTTCGTTGATTTCGAGCAGCACGACTCCCGTGTCCATTCGTATTCGACTGTGTCGCGGCGATCAGACCGCCGACCAACTGGCCGCCCTCGTCGAGGGGTTGCAGTTTGGCGATTCCGCCGCGGTCAATCGCGTGCTGTCCATGGACAGGCGCAATCTGTCATCGGTGGCGACCAGCGCGACGCTGTCGAGCGGAGGCGCGGGCGTCGCCTCGATGCCGCAAAGCCTCGAAGCCGCGATCTCCGGTCCGAGCCCGCAACCCAAGCCGCAGGTCGCCGCCCGTCCGGCCGCGCCGCGTCGCGTGGCCGCGCGCCCCGCCCCAAAATCGCGCCCCGTCGCCCGGTCGAAGCCGGCGGCCGAACCCGCGGCCGACGTCGCCTTGCCCGCGCCGGTCGGGCCATCCATTCCGCAGCAGACGCTTGTCTCGCCGGGCGCGGTTGCCGCGCCCATCGTGACGGGGCCGCGTTATCTCGCGCCGGTCGGCGGGGCCCCGGCGGCTGGCGCGGGCGGATACGCGCCCGCCGGGGTCGCGCCACAGTCGCAGATCGGATCGAGCTTGCCGCCGCAGGCCTTCCGGGGCCCAACAGCCTCGATGCCGCCCATTCGCTGAGCGCTCAGGGCGAGACATCCTCCATGACGCGTTCGCGGGTTTCCACCGCGAAAGCGGCGGCGACGATCGCGCCAACAAGCGCGACGCAACCCAGCAGCAAATAGACCGAGCCGAGGCCGAAGCCGGCCAGCGTGGCGCCGACGATCGGCGGCCCCACCGACGACGACAGGCGATTGAACGCGGTGCCCGTGCTCGTGCCGCGCGCCCGCAGCCGCGTGGGATAGATTTCCGCCGTGTAGAGAAACAGCATGCTCGAATTGGAGCCAATGAAGAAATAGGCCAGCGCCAGCATGCACATGACGAAAGTCGCGCTGTAGGGCCCGACCCACCACAACGTCAGAAGAGCCGCCGCAGCCAGCGCGAAGGCGCCGGCGAACCATTTGACCCGGCCCGTGCGGTCGACGAGGAACGCCACCGTGAAGCCGCCAACGACGCTCGCGACGCTCGTCGCCAGCGCGTAACGCATCGATGTGCCGTAATCGAGCTTGAAGACGGTCGCGTAGATGGTCGGCGCCCATCCGGAAATGCCCCAACTGACGAAATAGTCGCAGAACCAGAGCGCCCAGACGCAAAACGTGCGGCGACGATAGTAGTCGCTGAACAGCTCGCTCCATGATGCGGTGACATTCGCCGTCGCCGCCAGCGAGCGAGACGGTTCAGGCAAGGGTTGTCCCGCCGCGCGCGCCATTTGCTCGATGTCGCCGACGATGCGATCGGCTTCCGCCGCGCGGCCGCGATCCGCCAGCCAACGCGCGGACTCCGGCAATTGCCAACGCAAGACAATGGTCAGCAGGGCGGGCAGGGCGCCAACAAAGAACATCGATTGCCAGCCAAACGCGGGCACAAGGAAAATACCAAGCACGGTGGCGCCCAGCAGCCCAAGCGTGAAGATGCTTTCGTACAACAGGAAGAATCGTCCGCGGCCCTTCGCCTTGGCCATCTCGCCGATATAGGCGGCGGCGACAGGCACCTCGCCACCCAGGCCGAGACCTTCGATAAAGCGCAGGATCGCCATGGAATTATAGTCCCACGCGAAGGCGCAGGCGAAGGCCGCCAGCGAATAGAGGGCGACGCTCAGCGTCAACGTTTTCAATCTGCCGATGCGGTCGGCGAGCCAGCCGAAAAACAGCGCGCCGATCAACTGGCCGACATTCGCCGCGGAGATCAGAAATCCGACCTTGCCGGGCGGTATCGCCCAGAGTCCCACCAGCACGGGCATGACCGCGGCGATCATCAACGCGTCGTAGCCATCGAAAATGGTCGCGACGCCAACGATGAAGCGCGCCTTGATGTGGAAGCGCGTGACCGGCAAGCGCTCGATGCGCGCCACGATGTCGGCGGGCGATCCCGGCGTCGTGGCTCTCGCCGAAGCCGAGTCATGATTGGCGGGCGCTGGTCCCATGGTGTTTCCCCCGATCCCCGACTTCATGGTTCGGGGTTGTCGCCGCTCGCGCGGACGCGGGGATCATGGCCGAGGTCGACGCCGAAGACCAGAGGCGGTCAGGGTTGGCAATGGGCGCCGGGCGCGTCATGCCGTCCCGGCCAGACGCCGGTGTTGATCGCGACGTTGAAGTCGTCGAGGCACTTGCCCGCGGATAGGCTCGAGGCGGCCGGGCCGGCTTGCGACGCATTCCGGCCTTGCGCGAGCGCCGTCGCCTTTTCGGCATGCGCGAGGCACCGCAGTTTGATCTCCTGACACGTCGCGATTTGACGCGTTCCCGCCGTGGCGATGGGCGCGGCGAAAATCGACGCGAGCATCAGACTGGCGCTCGTGATCAAGACAGTCGACTTGATCGTCCGTGGCGCGCGCGCGTGTTTGTTCGGCTGTATGATCATTGGATGACTCCTGTTCATGGACGCGCGCCTTCGACCGGCGATAACCGGAGCCGCGCGATGGGATGGAAACGGGGACGTCTCGTCGTGCTCGTCGAGAGGGCGTTGTTACTGGATGAGATGCGCTGTTTGCGGCGAGCTCTGCGCGCCGCACCCCCGCCAGTAGAACTGGTAGGATTTCGCGGTCGCTTCGCTCATGGTGTAATCATCCGTGTTGTCGTCCCACGATCCGGCCAGCAGGCCGCCGAGTATGCCGCCGGGAACGCCGCACTGGCCGGCGTTTTTCGCGGTGATGCGAATGTCGCCGGCGGCGAAGGTTTGGTAATCGAATGTCATCCTGATGATGTAGGTGGGCGTCGTCACCGTCACCCAGTTGTCGCCGAGGTAGGCGTATGCGGTATCCGATATCGAGGTCTGCACCTGTCCGCCAAGGTAGTTCGTGACATTGGGGTGGGAATAATCCGACCCCATCACGGCGGGATAATTGACGCCATCGATGGTGATTTGTCCGTACCACGCGGCGCCGTAATTCTCTTTCCCGTTGACCATCTGGGGCCGCGGCGCGGTCAGCGTGATGACATGGTTGTTCAGAATGACGGAAAAGCCCGACAGCACCTGCCATTCGGCGCCGGCGATCGAGGGATCGCACGACGCGTTGACCTGAATGCCCGCGTCGCTGAGCACGTTGTACCAGGCGCCGGCGCCCGCGGTGCACATCATGTCGTGAAACACGCCGTCGGCGCCGGTCACATAGGGGTCGCCGTCGATCGTGCCCACGCCGGCGTAGGTCTGCGCGCCGGAACCCGAACCCGTCGTGGCCTGGGCGGCGGATTTGATTTCGAGCGATCCCGCGCTCGTGCCGAGGACGCCACTGAAGATCGTCGGCGGCGCGCCCTGATAATTCACCAGCGTCGTCGCGGTCTGCGCATAGAAGGAAGATTGAATCGTCAGCGCGCCATAGCTCGTCTTGTCCATCCAGTTCGACATCGTCGAGTTTTTCGGCGCGTTGGCGCGGAAGATTTGCTGTCCCAACGCCTCGGCTTGCGCGACCGTGCTTCCTTGCGTGAGCGAGGCGGTCGCGCCGAGGGCCGCCGCGTCCGCGGCCGCTTGCAGATGTGTCTTGATGGCGTTCATGCGCGTGTAGTCGATCGCCGCGCCGATGCCGACCGCGATCGGCGCCAGCGCCAGTCCAAACAGCAGCGCCATCTGGCCGCGGTCGTCTCGCAGGCAATGCCGAAAATGGTCGGTGGACCGCCTGAGGAATGAAATCAGTTCCATGTTCGCCCCTTGTCTTTGGGTGATTGCCGGAGGGAATGAATGTTGACGTCGTCAATATTCAATCTTGACGGCGTCAATATCAGGTCTTCCCTTAAGTCATCGTTCCCGCTTTCGCGTGGAGGCTTCGGGGCGAATTAAGCGACGCTTAGGGAATGCGGGGTTGGCCCGGGCGGGCACGCGTCCTTGCCGAGCCGCTTTGGGACAGCGAGCGCGTCGCACGCCTGGAGATGAATAAAAAAACTGAATAAAAACAGACGATTGAATTTTCAGGTCGATGTTCGCCCCGTTTCGGGCGAGGGTTTTCTCAAACACGGCATGGGCCCGGCGCATCCGTCCATGGACCGGCGTTTTTCCATGCGGCGTCCTGCTCTGGTTAACGCGTCGCCAAGGCGTTCGGCAAATGATGGCCTGATGCCGCCGTCGTGGTGCGTGGACAGGCGTGTGGCCCGGCCTTAAGATTCCCGCATGGAAGAGCAGAAGCGCTATCATCACGGAGATCTGCGCGGCGCCTTGATCAGGGCGGCGTTGGAGATTCTGGATACGGAGGGCCTGTCGGCCCTTTCGTTGCGCGCCGCCGCGGCCCGCGCCGGCGTTTCGCACGCGGCGCCCAAGCATCATTTCGGCAATATGCAGGGGCTCGTCGGCGCGGTGATCGCGCACGGCTATCGACGCCTTGACGCGATGATGTCGGAAGACAGGGCGGAAAGCTCCGCCGATCTCGTGGAGCAGGTGCGCGCGTCGCATCGCGCCTACGCGCGTTTCGCCATCGAGAATCCCGCGCTGTTTCGCCTGATGTTTTCGCGGACGCATTTCGATTTTGGCGACGAAGGCCTGCGCGGCACGGTCGTGAGCGCCAATCAGCACCTCGAGAGCCTCTCGCGCGCGATCGCCGCCGCCGTTGGCGCGACGGGCGATCAGGATTGGCGGCGCATCGCCACGGCGATCTGGACGTCGGCTCATGGCTACGCGCATCTAGTGATTGATGGGCGCATGTCGCGCGCCGGGGAGCGGGAGCCGTATCCACCGCCCGATATTGGCCGCGTGCTCTTCGAGGGCTTCGCCCGCGGCGCGTCGGTCGACGCCTGAACCAGCGGTTTTCGGCGGCGAACCGCGTGATTGACATGGCAATCTTTACGGCGTAAAAATTTGTCCCCCGTTTAGTATGATGGACAGTCCCCCCGGTTATTCCT
This sequence comes from uncultured Hyphomicrobiales bacterium, assembly GCA_903861645.1. Classification (GTDB taxonomy): domain Bacteria; phylum Pseudomonadota; class Alphaproteobacteria; order Rhizobiales; family Beijerinckiaceae; genus Terripilifer. Next base: position 2,016 of record CAIOVE010000094.1, on the reverse strand, counting down.
AAGTTCGGGAATGGTCGAAACCCGTCCTTATCATCACGGCGACTTGCGCAGCGCCCTTTTGACCGCCGCGCTTGAGGTGCTTGAGGAGGGCGGCGTTGCTGCCTTGTCATTGCGTGGAACCGCCGCCCGCGCTGGCGTTTCGCACGCCGCTCCAAAGCATCATTTCGGCAATCGCAAGGGTCTCGTGACGGCGATCGCCACGATTGGTTATTCGCGCTTCGCCGCGACGATGGCGGAGGAATGCGCGCGTTCGGCGCAAAATCCACTCGGGCAGGTGCGCGCGATAAATCGGGGGTACGTCAAGTTCGCCCTGCAAAACAAGGCGATCTTCAGGCTGATGTTTTCCCGGGATCATTATGATCAGGATAACCTGGAGTTGGCGCAGGCCGCTTGCAGGGCCTTTACCCTCCTGGAAGAGACATCGCGATCCGTGGCTCGCGCCCTTGGCGTCGTGGAGGCCGACGCCTGGCGGGACATCGCGAACCTGATCTGGACCACGGTTCACGGCTACGCGCATTTGTTGATCGACGGGCGTCTCGTCAATCGCGAGACGGGCGAACCAGAGCCCATCCCCGACATAGGCCGCCTGCTGTTCGAGGGCTTCAGCGGGACCGGGCGCAAGGCGGGCTAGCGCGCCAGCAACCCAAGAAAGCCGGGAAAGTCGTGCGTTTCGGCGCCGGGCTTAGCGCGCGTTTAAGAAATTCGTTGATATTGTCGCCGTCAAGATGATTGCGTCCGCGCCGCCGCCCTGTCTGAGTCGGGCTGACGAGCGGTCTGGCTTCAGAGGACTTACATGGGAAGTCGTCGATTCATATTCGCGGATGAGATGCCCGAGCCACAGCCGGCGCGCTTCTGGCTGGTGCGGCTCGTGATCACGGGCCTGATCGCCGGAGGCTTTTCAGCCTGGTATCTGATGGGGAGCATGCGCGCGCCGTCTCTGTTCGGCTGACGCGCGCCGGCCCGACTTATGCCGCCGACTTGCGGACCAGATTGACCCGAAACACCTGATCAAAGGCGAGCCGCCCGTCCTCGTGATCGGCCGCCTCGACGAAGCTGGCCCGAACCCTGTCCGGTTGGGCGTCGAAGCGCGCCTTGCGCCTTGCGTCGCGATCGATCTGGTCGGCTTTCCACTCCTCGAAATCCGCTAAGGTCCGACGCGCCCGGTACATGATTTCGCGTTCCTCGACGACGCCGGGCAGTTCGAGGAGCCTCGCGTAGGCTTCCGTGCGCACCTCGGTCTCGTCGTTCACCAGCCTGGTCGCCTCGTGGTAATTGCCCGATGGCACGGGCTCCATGATGTATAGCAGCCCGCCATTCCGCAGCGCGCGCAGGGCCTCCCGCAAGGCGATCGCGGGGTCGGGCATGTGGTGCAGGCTGTTTGAAAACACCACGGCGTCGAAATGACCGTCGGAGTAGGGGAGTTCCTGCCCGCTGGCGACGCGGAAATCGATGGTCAGTCCCGCCGATGTCGCGCCCTGGCGCGCGGCCGCGATGCTCTTCTCCTTCACATCCACGCCGCCGACGTTGGCGAACAGCCTGGCGAGGGAGCGGGTGAACTTGCCATCGCCGCAGCCGATATCGAGCGCGCGTTCACCGCCATGGCCCAAGAGCTCGGCGACGATGGTCGCGTTGGAGCTGAGCGGCAAACCGTCGATTTCGGGGCGGGTTGGCGCGAGAGCTTGGCGGACCCTGTCTTGCATGACCGATTTCCTCGTTATTTGCGGCCGCGCCATGCGGCGCATTCGATATATGATTTGAATATCGCTGGTCCCAACCGACGTAAACGCCTGTCTGGCCGCGGAATTCGGGTTGCGGCGCGCGGGTTGTCCACAGGTCGCCGCCCGCGATGTGACGGCGCGATGAAAAAAACGAAAATTTCCCAAAAAGCTCGTTGACAGTTCTCCGGGGCGGGACGTATATACGCCTCACCAACGGCGACGCGGCCACGAGCTGCGGGCGTCGAACTTTCCTTCTCCACTTCTTGTGAGTGCGGGACTTGGCTGGTTAGCCGAGAGG
>CAIOVE010000093.1 GCA_903861645.1 uncultured Hyphomicrobiales bacterium | reverse complement strand
CGCGTTCCTGCGCCTCGCGTCAATAAGGCTTATGCTCATAAAGCTATGCAATCCAGCATGATCTCTCCGGACAGACACTTAGAGGTCGAGCCGAGTCTTCATGGGGTATTCCGTCAGCGAACTGCGCGCTATTGGCCGCGCGATTCCGATTCCGGTCGAGGAGCCCAAGCGCGACGCCCGAGTCGTGCTGGCGGAGGCACGCGCGCGCCTGAAGGATGGCGTCACATCCTTGCCTGCGCCCGGCGGCCTGCTGAAGAAACTGGCGCGCGCCCACGTGGAATCCGGGCCGGACGAAGCCATGGACCAACCGGCCGAGGTCGCGGCGCCGGTCTTGGAAAAATCGCCCGCTCCCGTCGCGCGCGTCGCCGAGGCAAAGTCGCCCATGGTGGACGCGGCGCCCGCGCCGGAAAAAAAGCGCGAAGAGGCCGCCGTATTCCTGACCCCGTTCAGCGAGATCGAAAGCGATGCGCAATTCGCCGCGACATCGTCCGCGCAACGACAAGCACAGTCGCACGCGAGCCATGTGGCGCCGGAAGCCGCGCACGCCCTTCTGGCGTCCGGCATGCGCAAGATCGAGGCGGATGATCACGATGGGCTGGACGACCTCGTCAGCGCCATTCTGCATGACCCCCGTGTCGCCAATTTTGCCCTGCCGCGGGCCTGTTCGTATCTGGCGAGTTGGCCCGATGGCGCCGAAAAGGACGCCTATAACGCCTGCCTCGACCGGATATTCATTGATCTGGCGACCGCCGATCGCGAGCGGCAGCGCGCGCCCAGGCTTTTCGAGCGATTCCAGTCAGCGAGCCTCGCCGATTTCGAGGTCAGCGCCTTCAACGCCATCCTGTCGTTCAATCCCGACATCGTCGCGGCAACGCTGGCGCGTCGTCCAACGACGCAATGGATGGAATTGCCGGCATTCGCCATTTCCATCCACCTGCGGCGTGGCTGGAAGGGCAAGACCGCCGAGCATCGGGCGGACGCGGAGAAAAGGCTGATGGCCGGGCTTGAGGCCATGGGCGCCTATGGCACGGTGATCGCGATCTATCCGACGACGGTGCGCGATTATCTGCTGACATGGCGTTGGCGCCGGATGCAAGGCGCCTGGCGTTACGCGCGCGAGGCCTGAAGCGCCTCGGGCTTGGCAGGCTCGATCGCGACGCTTTCGCCGCAGCCACAAGCCGAGGTCTGGTTGGGGTTGCGGAACACGAAGCCCGACGACAGCTTGGTCGTCTCGAAATCCATCTCCGTGCCCAGCAGGAACAGCACCGCCTTGGGATCGATGACGATCCGGACGCCCTTGTCCTCGACCAGTTCGTCGCGCGGCTCGACGCTATCCGTCCAGTCCATCGTGTAGGACATGCCGGCGCAGCCGCCGTTCTTGACGCCGACGCGCAACATGGCGTCGCGCCGCTCGGCGTTGGCCATCATTTCGAGCGCCCGCGCCGCGGCGGCGTCGGTCAGCGTCATCACCTTGAAGCGGGATTTAGCGCTTCCCATGGGGTTCTCCTGTTTCGGCCGGGTTCAAGGTCCGGCGACGCAGTACGAAAACTATATAGTCATCCGCGGTCCCATCACCACATGTCCAGCGCGACCCGCGCTTCCTCGGACATGCGGCTCTGATCCCATGGCGGATCGAATGTCATGTTGACCTTTACGCCCGAAACGCCCTGCACGGCGTTAACGGCGTTCTCGACCCATTGCGGCATTTCGCCCGCAACCGGGCAGCCGGGCGCGGTCAGGGTCATGTCGATGGTCACGAAGCGGGAGTCGTCAATCTCGACCCGATAGATCAGCCCGAGTTCGTAGATGTCGACTGGGATTTCCGGATCGAACACGGTTTTGAGGGCCGCGATCAGATCCTCGGTCAGCCGGTCGAGCTCCTCCGGCGCGACCTGCGCTGGATACTCCATCGCGGGACGGTTGGGCTGGATATCGCTTTCCGGGGCGTAGCCTTCGGTCATGGCTTTCTCCTCACGCGAACAGGGCTTCGGCCTTGGCGAGCGCCTCGACGAGGGCGTCGACCTCCTCGCGGGTATTATACATGGCGAACGATGCGCGGCATGTCGAGGTCACGCCATAGCGGGCGAGCAAGGGCATGGCGCAATGGGTGCCGGCGCGCACCGCGACGCCCGAGCGGTCGATGACGGTCGCGACATCGTGCGCGTGGGCGCCCTTCATCTCGAACGACACGATGGCGCCCTTGTCTCGCGCTTGGCCGATGATGCGCAGCGAATTCATGCGCCCGAGCCGCTCGTGGGCGTAATCGCGCAGCGCGTTCTCGTGCGCGCGGATATTGGCCCGACCCACGGAGAGCATGTAATCGATCGCGGCGCCCAGCCCGATGGCCTGCACGATGGGCGGCGTGCCCGCCTCGAAGCGATGGGGCGGCGAATTATAGGTGACGCGCTCGGTGGTCACGGTCTCGATCATCTCGCCGCCGCCATTGAAGGGCGGCAGCGCTTCGAGCAAGGCCTTCTTGCCATAGAGGACGCCGATGCCCGTGGGGCCGTAAACCTTGTGGCCGGTGAAGGCGTAGAAATCCGCGTCGAGATCGCGCACGTCGACGTCGAGATGAACCGCGCCCTGCGAGCCATCAACGAGCACCTGAACGCCATGGGCGTGGGCGACGCGGATGACATCCTTGACCGGCACGACCGTGCCCAACACGTTCGACATATGCGTGACGGCGACGAATTTCGTGCGCTTCGTGATCGCCCGCTCGAACTCCTCCAGCGAGAAATTGCCGGCCTCGTCGACGCCAATCCACTTGATGACGGCGCCCTTGCGCTCGCGCAGGAAATGCCATGGCACGATATTGGAGTGATGCTCCATGATCGTGAGGATGATTTCGTCGCCCTCGCCGATGGATTGCCCGACGGAGGCCGCCACGAGGTTCAGCGCCTCGGTCGCCGAGCGCGTGAAGATGATTTCGTCGGTCGATGCGGCGTTGAGGAAGAAGCGCACTTTCTCGCGCGCGCCCTCGAAGGCCTCGGTGGCGGCGTTGGCGAGATAATGCAGACCGCGATGCACGTTGGCGTATTCATGCTCGTAGGCATGGACCATGCGATCGATCACGGCGCGCGGCTTTTGCGCGGAGGCCGCGTTGTCGAGATAGACGAGCTTCTTGCCATAGGGCATTTCCGCGAGAATCGGAAAATCCGCGCGCAGCTTCATCACATCGTATGGCGTGACGTTGTCGTTCATCATGGTCTCCGGTCGAGCCAGGCGGCGAGCGCCGCTTCAAGCCGCTCGCGTGTTGGCTCATGGACGACGAATTCAATCGCCTCGCGCGCGAACCCCTCGAGCAGTAGAGCTTCCGCCCGCGCCCGCGGGAGGCCACGCGCCATCAGATAAAACAGTTGGTCGGCGTCGATCTGGCCAATGGTCGCGCCATGGCCGCAAACGACATCGTCCGCGAAGATTTCAAGCTCGGGCTTGTTGTAGACGGCGGCGTCCGCGGAGATCAGCAACGTCTGGCTTTTCATGCCGCCGTCGACCTTCTGGGCGTGCGGCCGCACGATGACCTTGCCCTGAAAGACGCCCGTCGCCTCGCCCGCGACGATATGCTTGAAGAGCTCGCGGCTCTGGCCGTGCGGCACGGCGTGATCGATGACGAGCGTATTGTCGGCGTGCTGCTTGCCCGACAACAGCGACACGCCGCGCAAGGCGAGCTCGGCGTTCTCGCCCGCGCAACGGGCGAACGACTGACGCCGCAGCATGGCGCCGCTGGATATCAACGCGAAGGAATGAAAGCGCGCGCCCTCGGCGAGTTCCGCGATCAACGTGGCGACGTGAATCTCCGCGTGATGATCATCGGTGATGAATACATGCTCGATGGTCGCGCCGGCGGCGACATCGAACACGAAAAGGCTATTACGCTGGACGCGCGCGCCGGAGGCGTGGCTCTCGACGAGGGTCACCGACGAGCCCGCGCCGGCCACGATCAACACGCGCGAAAACTCGGACCGCGGCGCGTCGCCGCCCGAGGCGAAATGAATTTCAACGACCTCGTCGATCCGCGCGCCGGCCTCGACCTCGATCACGAGACCGTCGGCCGCGAGCGCGGCGTTGAGCGCGACCGTGGCGTCGCCCGACCCCTGTTCGGGAAAGAGCCGCGCGATCATGGCCGCGTCATCGGCGGCGAGAACATCGCGCAGCGCGCGGACACGCAGGCCCGCGGGCCACGCATGGGTCGCCACATCGGCGGGCGCGACGCCATCGATGATGTCGATGCGCGGGCCACGCATGGGCGCGGGCGCGGATGTGGCCATGGGATAGGCCTCGCCCAGCAGACGGCGCAGATCGGTGTAATGCCAGGCCTCGACGCGGCGCGACGGGAGCCCACGCGCGCCAAAAACCGCGAAAGCCTCGTCGCGCTCGGCAATGGCGCGCGATGCGCCGCGCGCCCCTGCGTAAGCCTCGGCGAGGGCGGTTTCGGCCAAAGTCTTGAGTTGCGTTACCGGCGCCACGAAGCGTTCCTCAAGCGGCCGTCGCGACGTAATCGCGATAGCCGTTCTTTTCGAGTTCAAGCGCGAGTTCCTTGCCGCCCGTTTTCACGATGCGGCCCTTCGACAGCACATGCACGGTATCGGGCACTATGTAGTCGAGCAGGCGCTGGTAATGGGTGATGACGAGGAACGACCGCTCCGGCGAACGCAGGGAATTCACGCCCTCGGCGACGATGCGCAGCGCGTCGATGTCGAGGCCCGAGTCGGTTTCGTCGAGGATGCCGAAGCGCGGCTCCAGCAGCGCCATCTGCAAGACCTCGAGGCGCTTCTTCTCGCCGCCGGAAAAGCCCACGTTGAGCGCGCGACGCAGCATCTCCTGCTTGACGCCGAGACGATCTGCGGCGGCGCGCACCTTCTTCATGAAGTCGGGCGTAGACAGTTCCGCCTCGCCGCGCTGCTTGCGCTGCGCGTTCATCGCGGCCTTGAGGAAGGTCATGGTCGTGACCCCCGGAATTTCCAGCGGATACTGGAACGCCAGAAACAGGCCCTTGGCCGCGCGCTCGTGCGGGTCGATTTCGAGAATGTTCTCGCCATCGAGCCATACCTCGCCCGCCGTCACCTCGTAGCCGGGACGACCGGCGATGACGTAGGACAGTGTCGACTTGCCCGAGCCGTTCGGCCCCATGATCGCTGCGACCTCGCCCGCTTTCACGACGAGGTTGACGCCATCGAGGATTTTCTTGCCATCGATCTCGGCGTGGAGATTTTTGATTTCGAGCATCAAATCACCTGTTTAAGGTCACGGCGTCCGTGCACATAGCGGACGACCGCGACCTCGTTTTCATTGAGGCGGTAGAGAATGAGATAGGAGCCGACGGTCAAACAACGAACATCGTCACGAATCTCCGGACGCGACCGACCCAGATAAGGGAAGTCACACAGACTGTCAGAGCGTCGCTGCAATTCATCGAGCATTCGGTCGGCGGCCCTTTCGCTTTTTCCAGCGATGTAAATCCAGATTTCCGTCAAATCGCGCTCGGCGCGAAGCGTTCGCGCCAACCGCATTGTTCAGCCGCGCGCCTTTTGACGCGCCCGCGCCTTGATCTCATCCATGGTGAGACCCTCGCCCCTGCCACTCGCGACGCCTTCGTCCCAGAGACGGCGCAATTCATCGACGCCCATCTCCTTGACCAATCGTTCGGCGCGCCAATCGGACAAAGCCGAGCAAATGGCCTCGCTTTCGGACGCGAACTCCCCGCGCGCCACGGCCGATTTTACTTCGGCGTCGAGATCGTCAGGCAGGTTCACTTGTAAAATATGTCCCATCACCCCACGCTCCCCTCGAGGCTCACCGCGATGAGCTTCTGGGCCTCGACGGCGAATTCCATGGGCAATTGCTGCAACACGTCGCGCACGAAGCCGTTGACGATGAGCGCCGTCGCCTCCTCCGCCGAGAGACCGCGCTGCATGCAGTAGAACAGCTGGTCCTCGGAGATTTTCGACGTCGTGGCCTCGTGCTCGAACTGCGCGGTGGCGTTGCGCGATTCAATATAGGGCACGGTATGCGCGCCACACTCCTGCCCAATCAGCAGCGAGTCACAGTTGGTGAAGTTGCGCGCGTTCTTCGCCTTGCGGTGCGCGAAGATCTGGCCGCGGTAGGTGTTGTCGGAACGACCCGCGGCGATGCCCTTCGAGATGACGCGGCTCGACGTGTTCTCGCCGAGGTGCAGCATCTTGGTGCCGCTGTCGACCTGCTGGCGACCATTGGAAATGGCGATGGAATAGAACTCGCCGCGCGAATGGTCGCCGCGCAGGATGCAGGACGGATATTTCCAGGTGATGGCCGAGCCGGTCTCCACCTGCGTCCACGAAATCTTCGAGCGCGCGCCGCGGCAATCGCCGCGCTTGGTGACGAAATTGTAGATGCCGCCCTTGCCGTTGGCGTCGCCGGGATACCAGTTCTGCACGGTGGAATATTTTATCTCGGCGTCGTCGAGCGCGATCAGTTCGACAACCGCGGCGTGCAACTGGTTCTCGTCGCGCTGGGGCGCGGTGCAACCTTCGAGATAGCTCACGTAGGAGCCCGCGTCGGCGATGATCAGCGTGCGCTCGAACTGGCCGGTGTTGCGCTCGTTGATGCGGAAGTAGGTCGACAATTCCATCGGGCAGCGCACGCCCGGCGGAATGTAGACGAACGAGCCGTCGGAAAAGACCGCGCTGTTGAGCGTGGCGAAATAATTGTCCGTCGTCGGCACGACGGAGCCGAGATACTTTTTCACGAGTTCGGGATGCGTCTTCACCGCCTCGGAAATCGGGCAGAAGATCACGCCCGCCTTGCCGAGTTCTTCCTTGAAGGTGGTGACGACCGAAACGGAATCGAACACCGCGTCCACGGCGACGCGCGTTCCCGCGCCCTCGACGCCCGCCAGAATTTCGCGTTCGCGCAGGGGGATTCCGAGCTTCTCATAGGTGCGCAGCAACTCGGGATCGACCTCGTCGAGCGACTTCGGGCCCGGCGTCGATTTCGGCGCGGAGTAATAATAGAGATCCTGATAATTGATCGGCGGATAGTGCACGCGCGACCAATCTGGCTCATCCATGGTCAGCCAGCGTCGGTAGGCGTCGAGCCGCCACTGGGTCAGCCATTCCGGCTCGTCCTTGCGCGCGGAAATGAAGCGAACGATGTCCTCGTTCAGCCCCTTCGGCGCCTTGTCGGACGCTATATCCGTAACGAATCCATATTTGTAGGCATCGACATCGACGGATTTGACCCGATCGACTGTCTCCTGGACGGCCGCCATTACCTTCTCCTCACCCGGCGCGGGTTCAAGGCCCGCCGGCTCAGACTATGTCCGCGCCGCGAGGCTTGCCCGCCGCGCGCGAATGTCTCTTACCGTTTTCTGGAACGTTTCGCAAAAGCGATCGACATCACTTTCGCTCGACGCCCAGCCAAAACTGATCCTCAGGGCGCCGCGCGCCAGCGCGGGCTCGACTCCCATGGCCTCCAGAACGTGCGACGCGCGCACCTTGCCCGACGAACAGGCGGAGCCGGAGGACACCGCCATGCCCGCCATGTCCAGCGCCATCAGCAGCGTTTCCGCGGTCAGGTCGGACAAGGCGAAAGCGCTGGTGTTGGGCAGGCGGGCGACCTTGCCGCCGAAAATGGCGAGTTCGGGCAGTTCCGCGCGCAGACGCTCCTCCAGCCGCTCGCGCAGGCGCGCCAGACGGATATATTCGGTCTCCATGGTCGCGGCGGCCTCGCGCGCCGCCGCGCCAAAACCCACGATGGCTAGCGTATTTTCGGTGCCGCCGCGCGCGCCGCGCTCCTGTCCGCCGCCCCGGATCAGCGGCTGGCCAATGTGCAGTCCCGCACGGGCGAAGGCGATGGCCCCCGCGCCCTTGGGGCCGCCAAGCTTGTGGGACGAGATGAACAGCGCGTCGACGGCGAGCGTCTCAAGGCGGCAGTCGCCCCTCCCCGCCCATTGCACGGCGTCGCAGGCCACCAGTCCGCCCCTGGCGTGGACCAGACGCGCGGCCTCGGCGACCGGCTGGATGACCCCGGTCTCGTTGTTGGCGGCCTGAAGCGCCAGCAGCGCCCGGCCGGGAATCGTCTCCAGCGCCGCCGCGAGGGCGTCGAGATCGATGCGACCCGCCGCATCGACCGGGATAACCCGGACGCGATCGGGCGCGAATCGATGCCCGGCGATAACGCAGGGATGCTCGCTGGCGCCGACCAGCAGCGTGTCGGCGCATCCCCCGACGTCGCCCAGCGAGGGGCTCAACAGATCGTTCGCGGCTTCCGTCGCGCCCGACGTGAACACCACCGCGCGGGGTTCGGCGCCCAGCAGCGCGGCGATATCCGCCCGCGCCCGCTCAATGACGGCGCGCGCGGCGCGGCCCTCCTCGTGCACGGAGGAAGCGTTGCCCGATTGGGCCAAAACGTCGGTCATCGCCGCGCGCGCGGCGGGCCGCAACGGCGCGGAGGCGTTGTAGTCGAGGTAGACCCGATGAGCCGGGCCGGCGCCGCCTGTCATGTATCGACGATCCGAATGGGTTTACGCGGGTTCGAGACCGCCAAAATGCTTGCAATTCGCCATGGGCGGCATGCTACAAGGCCGCTCGACGCGAACCGCGCCGATGTAGGCGCCGCCCCCCACGCCCGTCAAGAACAACCGGATGGCGGTCTCGCCCGTTCGTTTTGCTGGATCAGCGGCCAGCGCCGGCGTTTTCGCCGCGCGGCCAGAGAAGATGGAGTTCAGATGCCCGAGGTGATTTTCACCGGTCCCGCCGGACGACTCGAAGGACGCTATCATCCCTCCAAGCAGCGCGGCGCGCCCATCGCGGTCGTTCTTCATCCGCATCCGCAGTTCGGCGGCACGATGAACAACCAGATCGTCTACAACATGTATTACGCCTTCGCGGAGCGCGGCTTTTCCGTGCTGCGCTTCAATTTCCGCGGCGTCGGCCGCAGCCAGGGCGGGTTCGATCACGGCTCGGGCGAGTTGTCGGACGCCGCCGCCGCGTTGGACTGGGCGCAGAGCGTCAGCCCCGAGGCGCGCGCCTGCTGGATCGCCGGCGCCTCCTTCGGCTCCTGGATCGGCATGCAGCTTCTGATGCGCCGACCGGAAATCGAGGGCTTCATCTCCATCGCCCCGCCGGCCAACCGCTTCGATTTCACTTTCCTCGCGCCCTGCCCCTCGTCGGGCCTGTTCGTGCATGGCGATCAGGACCGTGTGGCGCCGCTCAAGGAAGTCATGGGCCTGATCGAAAAGCTCAAGACTCAGAAGGGCATCGTGATCGAGCACGCCGTCGTGCCCGGCGCGAACCACTTCTTCGAGAACCGCGTCGACGAGCTGATCGCGGAGGTCGGCGCCTATCTCGACCGGCGCCTCGACAACCCCCCGCGCCTGCCGACGCCCGCGCGCTCCAAGGCCTGAGCACCCGCCGTTTCCCGAATCCCTCGAACGCCCGCGCCCCCAGCGCGGGCGTTTTTCGTTGGGCCAAATGACGATTGCCGTCGCCGCGCGACCGCGCTAGCCTCCCCCAAATAAAATTGGGGGAGGTCGCCATGATGGAAGACACGACAATCGAACCGTTCGTCCGCAACGCTTGGTACGTCGCGTGCTGGCCGGATGAGATCGAAAACGGCGTTCTCGCCCGCACCATCATGAACGAGGCTCTGGTGCTGTTCCGCGACGGCGCTGGCAAGGCCGCCGCGCTGGAGGATCGCTGCTGCCATCGCGCCGCTCCGCTCAGCTACGGCAAGGTTGTCGAAAATGGCCTCCAGTGCGGCTATCATGGGCTCGTCTTCGACGGCGCCGGCAAGTGCGTCGAAATTCCCGGTCAGGCCAACATTCCGCCGATGGCGGAGGTGCGTTCCTATCCGGTGGTCGAGAAGAACCGCATCGTCTGGATCTGGATGGGCGATCCCGCGCTCGCCGACGAGAGCAAAATCGTCCCCTACCCCTGGCACGACGACACGGCGAAATGGCCCTATTGCAAGGAGGTCATGCACATCAAGTGCAACTACATGCTGATGATCGACAACCTGATGGACCTGACGCATCTCGCCTATGTCCACACCAAGACGATCGGCGGCAATCCCAACGCGCATGTCAACGCGAAGATGGACATCGAGCGCACCGAGCACGGGGCCAAATACATCCGCTGGATGGACGACACCATTCCGCCGCCAACCTACGTCAAGGGCGCGGGCTTCAAGGGCAAGGTCGATCGCTGGCAGGAGTTCGAATATGTCGTGCCCTCCACCGTCGTGCAGTGGTCGGGCGCGCTCGACGTCGGCAAGGGCGCGCGCGAGAACCGCGAGCAGGACGGTTTCCATCTGCGCATCCTGCACGCCATCACGCCCGTCACCGAGACGACCTGCATCTATTTCTGGTCGGCAGCCAACGGCTACCGGCAGGACGATCCACGGGCGACAGTCGAGCTTTATGGCGAGATCAACCCCACCTTCATAGAGGACGTCGGCATTATCGAGGGCCAGCAGGCGCGGCTGAACAATAATCCAGACCGGTCGCTGCTCGGCATCCGCGCCGACAACGCGCTCAGTCAGGCGCGCCGGGCGCTGCGGGCGGAACTCGCGAAGGAAAGCGGCGTCACCGCGCAGGCGGCGGAGTAGCGGCGGCCTAGGAAGACAGATCTGCCCGGATGCTTCGGCGTCCGGGTTCGTCGGGCTAGGTGGATCATGTCCGGCCGCGCTTGCGGTATGCGTAAACGGCCAGAGCCGCGAGCGCGATCACCACAACCGCGCTAATTGCCAATGGACCATCGGCTAGCCCGCTTATGAGCCAAGGTATCCCGATTGAAATATGTTCGGAAGGAACGGCAGGGTTCTCCATTTAGAACAAACCGCCGATGAAAAATTCATGTGCGCCATGCCGGTCAAGGTCAAAAGCGACAGTAAACCGTGCACAAATGCCGCCGAGCCAAGGTCCATTTAGAGGGACCGTCAAATCGGCCCGGGCCATCTGAGTAGTTTCCCACCCTAGCGCCAAAGGGAGCCCGCCCGTACTCGTTGCATTGGTCATATCCGGCCGACACCACCGGGAATCGTCATGCTTGTCACCATCAGGCGCAATGCAAGCGAAGCACCGTTAGTCGCCGAGGCTGCTGTATCGAAGAAGGGCGCGACGCTTTCGTGCCCGGATAATGCGATGCCCAACTCGCTCGCCAGCTTGCTCGCGAGAAGTTGCCGGAAATGTCCCGTGGAAGGGCTGAGCGCCTGCAACAGCCTGAAACCCGATGAACTCGGCGAACTCGATTCCATCGTGGTCGAGTGCCACTATCGCCACAAGGACACGCTTTTCGCGGTAACCCTTGCCGCTGATTACGTTCATATCATCACCGAAGGCGTCGTGCGGCTGCATCGCACCCTGGCGGACGGTCGTCACATGATTTCCGGCTTCGCCATGCCCGGTGATTTCCTGGGCCTGTCGATCGACGGGACATACGCCAATACGGCCGACGCGCTTGGCTATGTCTCCACATGCAGGATATCGCGCCGCGCCTATTCGGATCTTATTAATTCAAAGCCACGCCTGCTGCATCGCCTCTACGCCGAAACGACGCATGAACTGACGCAGGCTCACGATCAGATGATGCTGCTCGGACGCTGCAACGCGGTGGAGCGGACGGCCATTTTCCTGATCAATCTGCGCAATCGTTGGATGCGCATCAATGGTCAGTCAGCCTACATCAGTCTGCCCATGACCCGACAGGATATCGGCGACTTCATTGGCCTCACCGTCGAGACGGTCAGCCGGACCATCACGAAATTCGCCCGCGAGAAGCTGATTGTCGTCGTCCCGAACGGCGTTCGGGTGCTTGATTACCCGGGGCTTGAAGCGGTCGCGGCGGCGGGGTCGCGAACGACGTCGCTTTCTCCCGCGCGGCGATAACGCGCCACCGCCCGGGTCCAAAAGCGCCCCGTCCACCTCCCAACGTCTTGAGTATTTTCCGGGGGTATCGAGCCCGCGCCGCATCGCAATAATCCCGTGGCGAGCGCGCAATAGCGCGGCTATTCATCAAGAGGCGCGTCATGGACATCGGCTTGTTCGCCAACCAGAAAAATATCGAAAAATACCGGCGATTGGCCTCCGCCGCCACGACCGCGGAGGAACGCAAGGCCTTGCTGATCGCGCTTGGCGAGGAGTTCACCAACGCGCAAGAGGTGCTTCGCCTGCGCTTGCTCGCGGCGGACGCGCCCAATGACGGCCAGCGCGACGCCATCCTGCGATTGCTGGCGATCGAGGAGACGCGTTTCGAAGCCTATAACGCCGAGATTCCGGCGCCCGCTTCTAACGACGAAGCCTGACACGCATTCGCCGGCCCATTTAGGCGGCGACCTGTCCCCAGACCATTTCAGCCAACGCCGGCTCGCGGGTTGCCGCGCGCGCCCAAACCGGCCAAGTTTCGCCGGGGGTTGGCCAAGTTATGCGCCGCCATTGATGTTTTGCCCATTACCGCGAGGAGAATCAGAACATGTCCGAATCGCCCACCGAACATTTCGAACATATGGAGCACGCCGAGCACGTCGCCCACGAGGGCGACCCTTTCATGTCGACCGTCGCCATGACCATCGCGGTGCTGGCCGTGATCGCCGCCAGCGTGGGCAGTCTCGAATCCGTCGAGACCGCGGCGACCATCACCAGCAAGAACGAATCCGTGCTCTTCCAGAACAAGGCCAGCGACCAGTGGGCCTTCTTTCAGGCCAAGAGCATCAAGAAAAACATGTATGAGATCGCCGACGTGACCAACCCGGACAAGCAGGCGATCCTCGGCGCGGGCGCGAAAAAGAACGACGAGGAATCGCGCGAGATCCAGAAAAAGGCCGAGGAACTCGAAAAGAAGGTCGAGGAAAAGGGCGAGGAGGCCGAGCGGCACGAGGGGCGCCATCACATCCTGACGCTCGCCGTCACCCTGCTGCACGTGTCGATCGCCATCGCGACCGTTTCCATCATCACCAAGGGCGCGCGCTGGCCGTGGTACGCGGCGCTGGCGCTCGGCGTCGCCGGCGTGCTGACCACCGCCAAGGCCTATATCTGAGCGCCATTCCCACGAAAAACCCCGGATGGCCAGGCCATCCGGGGCGGTTTATTCAGCCGTGTGCCGCGGCGATCAGGCGCCCTTGAGGGCCTTGTCGCAGGCGCTCCAGTATCCGCCGCCCTTCTCGATCCACTTCATGCCGCCGTTGGAATTGGTGGCCTTATTGGCGTTGTACTGATCGACGCAGGTCTTCTGGCGACCCTTGCCCGCCGACAGCGTGCTGTACTTCGGATCGATGCCCTTCGGGAAAACGGCGGCGCCAGCGGCGGCCGGAGCGGCCGCGGGCTTCGGCGCGGCGGGAGCGGCCGTCGGCGCGGGCTTCAGCGGATTTGCGGGAGCGGCGGCAGGGGCCGCGGCAGGGGCCGCGGCAGGCGCGGCGGGAGCGGTCGCCGCGGCTGGCTGCGCCGTGGCGTCGCTACCGCACTGCGCCTTGCGGAAGTCATTCCACTTCATGCCGTTGAGCGTGTTGGACTTCTGCGCGTCCTGATACTTGGCGCTGCATTCCTTCATCGTTAGGGCCTGCGCGGCGGAAAAACTCGTCAGGCTCAGGCCGATACCCACCAGGGTCGCGCCAAAGGCGGTGCGGATCAACATGATTTAGTCTCCCAAAATTCGCGCAAGCGGCCAAAATCGGCCTGCCAGCGGAAGCTAATGTCAAGCAGAGCCTTACGTCAATCGACGGTCTGGCCCGTTTCGACAGTTCGCGCCGCGAACGATGTTCTTATCGCAAAGTCTGGATGAACGGCGGTTGAACAAACAAAAGGCCGGGCGCTGGGCCCGGCCTTGATAGGCTCGAAGGAAATATCAGCGCGAGACGACGAGGGGCGCGGAGGTCGGCTCGCCGATATCGACCCAGGTGTTCTGGTCGGTCTGCGACTGGCGCTTGACGAAGCGATAGGGAACCTGCGTCCAGGGCTTCACCTCGGAGGCCAGGTTGTCGAGAATGAATTCGCCCTTGTTGGTCTTGACGGTGAGGATGGCGTGGCCCTCGCCGTGTTCGTCCTTGACGATGGTCATCAGCAGCGCCTGACGGGGCATGCCCTCGTCGATCAGCAGGCGGCGCTTCAGCAGCGCGTAATCCTCGCAATCGCCGAAGCCGTCGGTCGGGTAGTCCCACTGGTCGACGACGCCCCAGTGCTCCATGTCGGACTTCGGCTTGATGTTGGTGTTCACCCAGCTGTTGACCTGACGGATGATCTTCATGGTCTCGGGCGTCAGGTTGACGTCGGCGGCCTCGGTTGGCTTGCCGTCGCATTCGCCCTTGTAGCGCTGGCAGAAGTCGACCCAGCCGTAGGGAACCAGCGATTTGCCGCCCACCGCGATGAAACCGACATTCGTGCCGGCGGCTTCCGTCGCGCCCTGTAGCGGGAGATAGACGAGAGCCCCCAGAACCAGCAGGCCAAGCCCCTTGCAAATCGTGCCAAACATCAGACGCCCCTTTGTGTTGGAGCCACTGTGCCAGCGTCGATTTGAGGTCGATCTAAGTAGACTTATCGCATTCTAGGCAATCGCGTTAATTTATATCTCCGCGTCGGTAAGTATAACCATGTATAAATGGATTGCGTAAAATTTGACGCAATTTGCTGGTTCATCGCGCGCCGCCGACCATTTCCGGGCCGCCCGGCCGGGCGTTCGCGGGGCGCGGACGGCTTCGGTCAAGACAACGGCAACCATGGCGGCCCCGAAATCGGGCCGAAGGTGGTTAACGCGGGGTCCGACCGCGGGTTAACGACCTCGACCGGCGTCGTCGCGCCGGGCGCGACGCGGCTTGCGCGGGCCGCCCGCCACCCCCAGATAGAGGGCGCTCGCCGGGGAACCTTCGATCACATGGACGTCACGATCATACCGCCCGGCAAGGGGCTGGGGCCCGACGAACTCGCGGCGCTGGCGCGCGCCGTCGACAGCCTGGAAAACGTCAGTCTCGCGGCTCGGATCACCGGCCTCGTGGGCCGGCAGATCGACCTCGCGACGCATCTTGTTCCCGAACGCGCCCGCGCGGTCGCCGCGCGCGCCACGAATCTCGCGCTGCGCGCCGCCCTGCATGTCGCCATGCGCGGCGTTGGCGCGCGGCGCGGCGGCGCGATGAACCTGCGCCACAAGGCGCTGGCGATGGCGACGGGCGCGGCGGGCGGCGCCCGTGATCGTGCGCCTGATTTCAATGATCGCGTCGCGTTTTGGCGTGGTTGTATCGCAGAAGGTCGCGGCGCAGGCGGTGCCGCTGCTGGGCGCGCTGGGCGGCGCGGCGGTCAATTACGCCTTCATCGACCATTTCCAGTCGATCGCGCGCGGCCATTTCACCGTGCGCCAACTGGAGCGCCTGCATGGCGCCGATGTCGTGCGCGAGGAATATCTGCGCCTGCTGGCGAAGAACGTCACGCCCAGGCGCGACAGCGCGTGAGTTCACGCGTTCAAACAAACGCCCCAATGGGCCGGCAAAAAGGTGCGTGGTGAAAACCGCTGGCGAAACGGGACATGGTCGACAAGGATTTGCTTAACCATCGGCTTGCGGGCGCGACGCGCCGGGGCGTCGTCGCCGGGCTCGCCGGGATGCTCGCGCTGCCGCGCGCCTTGCGGGCGCAATCGACCGTCTTCGACATCGACGTCGCGATTGTCGGCGCGGGCGCCGCGGGAATTGCCGCCGCCCACGCGCTGCGCGCGCGGGGCAAGTCATACGTCATCCTGGAAGCGCGCGACCGTGTTGGCGGGCGCGTATTCACTGATACAAGCCTCGGCGCGCCCTTCGACGCCGGCGCGATCTACATCCATTGGGCCGAGAAAAACCCGTGGCGCGACATCGCGGCGTCGCTGGGCGCGCGAACCATCAACAGCGATACGCTGAACGCGCCTTCACGTTTTTACGAGAATGGACAACTCGCCTCCCGCCGGGGCCAACGCGGCGGCATGGAAGCCGTTTCGAAGCTGCTCGACACGGACGAGGGCCCCGTGCCCGACATTTCCATCGTGGAGCGCGTGGCGGGCCTGCCCGAGGACGAGCGCGGCGGCGGGGCCGCCATCGCGCGCATGGCGCTGGGCGACGAACCCGAGCATATTTCCGCGCTGGATTACGCGCGCCTCTGGTCCGGCGACGATCTCATCCTGCCCGACGGCTATGGCGCGCTGGTGCGCCGCCACGCGGACGGGCTCGATATCAGGCTCTCGACGCCCGTCACGGCGATTGACTGGAGCGGACAAGGCGTGGCGCTCGACACCCCGGCCGGGCGGTTGCGGGCGCGCGCGGCGATCGTGACGGTTCCCGTCGGCGTGCTGAAGGCGGGTTCGATCAGGTTCACCCCCGCCCTGCCGGCGACGACGCTTGAGGGGCTCGAAGGCCTCGGCATGGGCGCGCTGACGAAACTCGGCCTCAAATTCAATGGCGCGCGGTTTGGCCTGCCCGCGGGCGGCGACCTGTGGGACAGGCTCGGGCCGCGCGCCTCCTTCGATTTCGAATGCTGGCCCTTCAATCGCGACATCGTGGTGGCGTTGTTTGGCGGCGATCACGCGCGCGAGATCGTCGCGCGCGGCGAGCGCGAGGCCATCGCCCATGTGCTAGATGAATTCGTTCGCCTCGTCGGCGCCGACGCGCGCAAGGCCTTCACCGGCGGCGCGCTGCACGGCTGGTGTGCCGACCCATATTCCATGGGCTGCTATTCGCACGCGCGGCCAGGACATGCCGACGCGCGCGCCAAGCTGGCGACCCCCGTCGCCGACCGGCTTTATTTTGCCGGCGAGGCGACCGGCGGCGCGGACTTCGGCGGGGCCATGACCGCGGGCGGCGCGTATCTCGCGGGCCGCGACGCGGCCCGCGCCATGGACCTTTAGCTCAGTTCGCCAGCGGGTCCGGGCGGATCTGGATTTTCACCACCTTGGGCAGCGTTCCCTTGCCGCCTTCCATGTGGAAGGGGGCGCGGGTGCCGGTCGTCGTCCAGATGCCCCTGCCCTTCCAGCCGGCGTTGGGGTCGTCGATGCGGCCATCAAGCCCCTTGGCGTAGAAACCATTGGGATAGGGCACGCGCATGTTCACCCATTTGCCGTCGACAAGCGCGAGAATGCTCTCGTTCTCGTTGCCCGTCGCCATGGGCGTGTCGGCGCCGAGGCCGGACGTGTTGAACTGGTCAACCCATGTGTAATAGGCGGCCTCCGCGCTGCCCTTCGAGGCGACGCCCTTGAACTGCGGACCGGGGAACGCATAGAGCTTCCAGCCCTCGGGACATTGGTCGCCCGTCGCGGTCGGGCCATTCAGCGGTCCCTTGCACAGGCGTCGGTCGAAGACGCCCATGTGACCGCTCGACAGCGGCACCCAGACGCGGTTCTGCCGGTCGACGTCCATGCCGCGCGGGCCGTAACCCTGCTTGTCCGGATCGGCGACGTTCCACGGCACGTTATAGACTTCGGAAATCGTGGTCTGGGGCGGATTGGCGCCCGGCCAGACGCGAATGATCTGGCCGGGGAATGTGCGCACCGAGCCCCACACGGAGCCATCCGGCGCCGGCGACACCCCATAGAAGCCGGCGTTCAGGCGCATGTTCTTGCCGGGCTCCTGCGGCTTGCCGGGCTCCGTCCATGGCGCCGACGGCCCCTTGCCGCTGGTGTCGATGACGATCGGCGTCCAGCCCTGCGCCTTCTGCTCGTCGCCGGTTTCATCGAATACCCTGGTGTTGAACCAGCCGACGGCGCCGCCGCCGGCCCCGCCGCTCGACGCCCAAAGCGTGTTGTTGGCGTCCTCGGCGAAGGACACGTGATGGGTGCCGAAGCAGGTATCGATGAGCGTGAACTTGCTGGCCTTGGGATCCCACAGCGACAACTGCCGCCCCGAGCCCGCGAGGGGAAAGAACTTCGCGGACGGGTGATCCGAACCCGCCTTGCAGAAGGCGGGATTCGCGGTGGGCCTGATGCGCGTGGTGAACCAGGTGCGGCCTTTCTGGTCCATCATGGGATTGTGCGTGTTCGTTTGGCTGTCCCAGATGGGCTCCTCGCCCCAATAGGCGGAAGGCGCCATCAGATCGTTCTTGGCGGATTCCGTTTTGGGATCGCGCACGCCCACCGTGATCGACGAACGCGTGCTGGTCACGGGATCGAGCACGGGCAAATCGTCGGTCGAATATTCCGGCGAGCCATAAATCTTGCCGTTGGCGTTGACGGTGGGATTGCGACGGTCCGTCGAAATCTCGTCGTGCATGTACATCTTCTCGCGGCCCCAATCCCATTCGGTGACCACGACATTGCGTTCGACGCCTTGCGGTCGCTCGGGCTTGGCGAAGGGCGTTTCGCCCTTGGCGATGCGATCGGTCCAGTCGCCGAAATTCGCCAGCGCAACCTGCGTGTCGAAGCGGCCGATCTGCTGGGTCATGCTGGTCATCGCCTGACCGGACTGTATCCGGCGCTCCCACGCCTCGGCGGAGGTCTTGAAGACGTTGAACTCCTTCGGCACGACGCGCGTGCCGTTGCCGCCGATCTGGTGACAGCCGACACAGCCATTGCTCTTGATGCCGTCGAGCCAGTTTTCCTGACTGGGCTGGTTCTTCGCCATGCCATTGCCCGCGGGCGCCGGGCCCGTGCCGGGAAACTGGCTCTTGTCGGGAATTTTGAGCATCGCGAACCAGTAGATCGCCGGATAATATTGCGCGGCGGCGGCTTCGTTCGGCGCGGGCGTCGCGGCGAGGTTCAGATACTTGCCGGGCGCGGAGTCCGTCTTGGGCGAATCCACGAGGCCATAGCCGCGCACCCAGACCTTGTAATTCGCCTTGGGCAGTTGCGGCAGGAGATAGCGGCCCTTGTCGTCGGTGACGACCATTTTGGCGAATTTCGTCGGCAAATCCGTCGTCTCGGCGATGACCCAGACGCCAGCCTCCGGACCATTCGGTCCCGTGACCACGCCGCCGAGATCGGCGTCGCCAATCTTGATCGCGGGATCGGGCGCCTGCGCGGCGGCGGGCGCAAGCGCCGCGAGCGACAGGGCGACGACAGCCGTCGAACCGAGCGCGAATTGCCGGAAAGTCATGGTTTCCTCCACGTGTTTTATGCGCGCAGTCTGGGCGTCGACGGGCGCGCCCGTCAAGCGGCGGGCCACGCCCCCGCGTCGCGCAGAAACGGTATCACCGCCGCGTCGAACGCGTCGGGATCCTCGATGACGCAGGCGTGGCCGGCGTTGGCCAACATGGCGTGGCGCGCGCCGGGAATGAGCGAGGCCGTAACGCGCCCGCGCGCCAGCGAATTGTCGTGTTCGCCATTGACGACAAGCGTGGGAGCCTTCAGCCCCGGCAGCCGCGCGGTCATGTCGCACGAGCCGCGCGCGCGGAAAATCCGCGCGATGCAGGCCGCCGACAAAGTGTCCGCCCGTTCGACGAAACGCGAAAGCAGCCAGTGGCCCAGCTTCGTGTCGGCGAAGCCCGGCGCCACGTAGCCACGCATCAGGCGCATCAGATAATCGCCAAGCGTCGCCTGCTCGAAACCGCGCACGATGGACTCAACGTCGCTCGGCCCGTTGCTGGAGCCGCCGACGAGCACGATGGCCGCGGCGCGCGCGGGATGCTCCAGCGCCGTCAGCATGGCGATACCCGACCCGACGCTGACGCCCATGAACACGGCGCGATCAACGCCCTCGTCGTCGCAGACGCCGAGCACGTCGGCCATCATGTCGGCGAGGGTGAAGGGCGTATCGGGCTTGTCGGACAGACCGTAGCCGCGCAGGTCGACCGCGATGACGCGAAAGAACGCAGAATAACGCGCGACCTGATAGAGCCACAACCGCCGGTCAAACGGATTGGCGTGGACCAGCACCATGGGCGGACCGTCGCCATGGACCTCGTAATGGATGCGCAAGCCATTGCGCGTTGAATAGGGCATGAAAAACCTCCCGGAGTCGCGTCCCGCGCGCGATCATACACCGCCCGGCGCTTGCCGGGGGATCGCGCGGTTGATTAAATGCGCGAAACATACGCGGGCGGAAACATGTCGAGCCGATACACCACGAATAATATTCACGACCGGGCCGCGCGCGAACTCGCGCCGATGATCGCCGCCGCCGCGCCACGCATCGAGACGGAACGCGAGTTGCCCGCCGACCTGCTGGCGGCGCTGCACAAGGCGCGGCTGTTTCACATGCTCGTGCCGAAATCCGTCGGCGGCGAGGAAGTCGACGTGCTCACCTTCTTCGCCGCCGTGGAGGCGGTCGCCTCGGGCGACGCCAGCGCCGGCTGGGCGGTTGGACAGGCGGGCGGCGTCTCGACCGTCGCCGCCTATCTCGACCCCGCCGTCGCGCGGGAGATTTTCGGCGGCCCGACGTCGGTCGTCGCGTGGGGGCCAAATTCGCGCGCGGCGCGCGCCGTCATCGCGCCGGGCGGCTATCGCGTCACCGGCAAATGGCAATTCGCCTCGGGCAGCCGCCATTCGCACTGGCTGGGCGCCCATTGCGCGGTGTTCAACGAGGATGGAACGCCGGCCAAGGGCCCGGATGGGCGACCGAGCGAACGCACGATGCTCCTGCCGAAATCGAAGGCGAAAATCACCGACGTCTGGCAGGTGATGGGGCTGAAAGGCACGGGCAGCGACAATTACGAACTCGACGATCTCTTCGTGCCAGAGGAATACACGTTCACCCGCGACGCCGACGCCGACCGCCGCGTGGAGAGCCCGCTCTATTCCTATTTCAGCAATTTCAACATGTTTGGCCTCGCCTTCGCGGGCGTGTCGTTCGGCGTCGCGAGCTCCATGCTGCGCGATTTCATGACGCTCGCTGGCGAGAAGGCGCCGCAGTCGACGGGCTTTCAGGTGCTGCTGCGCGACAACGCGGTCATCCAGTCGAAGGTGGCGCAATGCACGGCGCGCCTGCGCGCCGCGCGCGCCATGGTACAGGATATTTATGGCGGCCTGTGGGATCAGGCGATCAGGGGCGAGGCCTTCACGCAACGCGACCGCGCGGACATGCGGCTCGCCTCGACCTACGCCATGAACGAGGCGCGCGAGGTCGCCGACACGCTCTACAACGCGGCGGGCGCGACCGCGATCTTCGTCGCGCAACCCTTCGAGCGGCGCTTTCGCGACATCAACAGCGCCTCGCAGCAGGGACAGGCGCATCAGTCGAATTACGAACTGATCGGACAGGTTTATCTCGGCCTGACGCCGAAGGGGCGGGTGTGAGGGGCTGTAATCAGGTCAGCTGAATGCAAGCGTTGATATCTAGCCCTTGAGGTTGGAACTGGCGGTGGGAACAAAAGAAACATTAAACTTAGCTCTCCAACCCGAACAATGCTCATGGGTATTTATTTTAAAGCATCGCATTTTTTAAATTTCGGGCAGCGCAGCAATTGAAATTGTCGCGAATTGCTATATCTTGAATTTTATTTATCTCGATTTTTGGAGGTTGAAACATGCTCTCTCATATGAGGGCGGTCTCAAATTTGAAGCGCAACACCCGGCCTCTGGATTTCATTATAGAAGACTTCCTCGGGGGTTTGAAAGCCGAGGCAGGCGCGCGGCCTTGTGTTGAGGCTATGGGCGATTTTTTCGAGATCACGGCGTGAGT
>CAIOVE010000092.1 GCA_903861645.1 uncultured Hyphomicrobiales bacterium | reverse complement strand
GCGGCGGCTCGATGTCGTACATCTTGCGCGAAAGACGAACGCCCATCGACTTGCGATCGACGGTCACCTTCGCGTCCTTGACCACGCCCTCGCTGCCGATGGTGCGCGGATGCACGAAGGGCAGATGCGCCATGTTGAGCAGGTTGTCTACGAGCAGCTTGTAATTGCAGGCCACATGAATATGCCCGACGCGGGTCTTCCAGCCCGGCCGCTGGAACCAAGGATAGGGCGGAATAAGGGAGGCATCGGCGCGCGCCGGATCGCCCATCCAGACCCATGTCCACTCCCCGGTTTCAGCAACGGGATAGGCGCGCACACGCGCCTCCGCCGGGATGCGGGTCTGTTCGGGAATATGCGTGCAACGTCCGTGGCGATCGAATTCCATGCCATGATAGGCGCATTGAAGCGAGCCATTGGGCAGACAGGCGCCCATGGACAGGGGAACCTCGCGATGAACGCAGCGATCCTCCAGCGCGACGGGCTCGCCGTCGGCGGTTCGGTACATCACAATCGGCTCGCCAAGCACGATCTTGCGCATCGGCTTGCCAACGACATCGCGACGGAACGCCGCGATATACCAGTGATCGCGCAGGAACACGTCAACCTCCCTTATGCGCCATTTTGCATCGGCGTTTGAACGTGAACGCTAGGAGCGCCCCGGCGCCCCGTCAAGCGACAGGCCTAGACGCCGAGATAACGCGCCTTGATGTCGTGATCGTCGGCGAGTTCGGACGGCTTGCAATGATGCACCACCTGACCCTTGGACAGGATGTATACGCGGTCGGCGTATTTCAGCACGAAGGCCAGTTGCTGCTCGACCAGCAGCACCGGCGTTCCCGTGTCCTTCAGCACGCCGACGAGCTTGCCAAGTTCACGCACCATCAGGGGCGACAGGCCCTCGGTCGGCTCGTCCATCAACAACAGATCGGGATTGGCCACCAGCGCGCGGCCCGCCGCCAGCATGGTTTGCTCGCCACCGCTGAGCTTGGAGCCCGATTGCTCCAGGCGCTCGCCGAGATTGGGAAACAATTCAAGCATGCGCTCGAAGGTCCATGGACTGCCGGGCCTCGCGTGCGCGGTGACCTGCATGTGTTCGCGCACCGTGAGCGAAGGGAACACGCGCCGCCCCTGCGGCATGTAACCAATGCCGAGCCGCGCGATTTTATGCGCGGGCAACTTCGTCACGTCGGCGCCCTTGAAGGCGATGCGTCCGGCGCGCGCGGGCGTGAGCCCGATGATCGACCGCATGAGCGTGGACTTGCCAACGCCGTTGCGCCCCATGACCGCGACGACCTCGCCGGGGTTCACCTCAAGCGTCACCCCGTGCAGCACCTGACTGGGACCATAGTTGACGTGGATATCCTCGACCACCAGCATCGGATCATTCCAATCCCAGATAGATATCGCTGACCTGCTTGTTGGCGCGGATCGCCGCCTCGTCGCCCTCGGCGATCAGCCGACCCTGATGCATGACCGCGACGCGCTCGGCGACCTCGAAGGCGACATCCATGTCGTGCTCGATCATGAGGATCGTCATGTTCCGCGGCAACTTGCGCACCATTTCGACCACGCGCAAGGTTTCCGCGGGCGACAGACCCGCCGTCGGCTCATCCAGCAGCAACAGCCGCGGCTCGCCGGACAGCGCCATGACGACCTCGATCTGACGTTGCTCGCCATAGGAAAGATTGCGCACGGTCTGGTCGGCCGAAGCCGCGAGGCCCCATTGCTCCAGCAACTCGCGCGCCCTCGCCTGCAAGTCGCGGCGCGATTCCATCGATCTCAGGAACTGGAAGGTGATCTCCCGCGCGCCGCAAATCGCCAGCAGAATGTTCTGCAACACCGTGAGGCTCGGGAACAGATTGGTGATCTGGAACGTGCGCGCGAGGCCGCGGCGCGCGCGCGCATCCGGCGGCATGTTCGTGATGTCGTCGCCGAACAGGGATATTTTCCCCGACGTCGCGATGATGGTGCCGGCGATCGTGTGGAACAGGGTTGTCTTGCCGGCGCCGTTCGGCCCCAGCATGACGAGCCGCTCGCCCGCTTCCAGCGACAGCGACACGCCCCGCAGCGCGCTGACGCCGCCAAAGTTCTTCGCCACGTCCTCGATGACGAGCGCCGTCATGGCTTCGACCTCCGCGCCACGAAATCGCGATAAAGACCGATCAACCCGCGCGGGGCGAAAAGCGTCGTCACGACATAGATGATGCCGAGAATGAGCAGCCAACGCTGTGTCTGCGAGCTGATGAAATCCTCGAGGAAGATGATCAGCCCCGCGCCGATCGCCGGCCCGAGCAGCGTGCCGACGCCGCCAAGGATGACCATGATAAGCGCCTCGGCCGACATGACCACGTGCAGGAAGGCCGGATTGACGAACTTGTTCTGATAGACGAACAGCGCGCCCGCCAATCCAGCGAACGCCGCGGCGAACACGAAGGCGACGAACTGGTGACGCCAGACGTTGAAGCCAAGGGCGCGCATGCGCGTCTCGCTTTCGCGGATGCCAAGCAGGGCGAGCCCAAATGGCGACCGCACGATCATCGTCAGCGCGATGGCGGAAAGCCCAACCAGCAGAACCACGAAATAGTAGAAGGCCGTCTGGTCGGCGAGCGAGATGAAGAACGTCGGGCGCTTGATGCCGGGCAATCCATCGTCGCCGCCCGTCAGCGTGCGCCAGCCAAAGGCGATGCCCCACACCACCTGCGCGAGCGCGAGCGTGATCATCAGGAAATAGCTGCCGCGCGCGCGCAAGGCGAGAAAGGCGAACAGCACGCCGCCAAGCGTCGCGACAAGAACGCCCGCCGGCAAGGCGATCCATTCGCTGACGTGGGCCTTGAGGCCCAGCAGGCCGACCGTATAGCCGCCGAGGCCAAAGAACGCGGCGTGCCCCAGCGAGGCGAGACCGACATAGCCGATCATCAGGTCAAGGCTCATCGCGAACAGCGCGAAGATGAGCATCTTCGTGACAAGGCCAACGTAGTAGTCCGGCACGATGTAGGGCAGCGCGACGAAGACGATGGCGGCCAGCGCCCATGGCAGGAGGAGGCGACGCATCAGGCCCGTCCGAACAGGCCCGTCGGCCTGAATGAGAGAATGATCGCCATGGGCACGAATATGGTGAAGAGAGCGAATTCAGGAAAGAATATCTTGCCGAAATTGTCGAGAAGGCCGACGAGCAATCCGCCCACCAACGCGCCACGCAGGCTGCCAAGACCGCCGACGATCACCACGACGAAGGCGAGCAGCATGACATCGAAATCCGCGCCCGGACTGGCGCCGATGATGGGGCCGCCAAGCACGCCGCCGAGCGCGGCCAGAAAGGCGCCAACCGCGAACACCACGGTGAAAAGAAGGGAGACGTCGATGCCAAGCGCGCGCGCGGTTTCCGCGTCATCGACGCCCGCGCGCAGCATGGCCCCGATGCGCGTGTGCTCCTGAAACCACCAGAGCACGCCGGCGACGGCGAAGCCGACGACGATAAGCAACAGGCGATAGGTCGGATAGAAATTGCCGCCGATGGCGATGGACGTTGAAAACAACGCGGGCTTCGGCAGCAGGATGGCGTCGCCGCCCCAGATCCACAGGCAGAGATCGGCGATGATGAACAGAAAGCCGAAGGTCAGCAGCGTCTGCGGCAGTTCATCGAGATGAAAGCGACGCAGGAAAAAACGCTCCATCGCCACGCCCAGCAGAGCGACGGCGAGCGGCGCGACGATCAGCGCCAGCGCGAAACTGCCGGTTTTCTCGATCACCGTCGAGCCGATATAGGCGCCGACGAGGTAATAGGAACCATGCGTCAGATTGAGGATTTTCATCAATCCATAGATCAGCGACAGGCCCGCCGCCAGCAGAAACAGCAGCATCCCCAGGGACACGCCGTTCAGCGTATGAATGATCCAGATCATCGGTTGCGGTCCTCGAACGGAGCGCCGCGACCACGCGTCACGTGATCGCGGCGCGGCGCGTTACTTCTTTTCGAGAACCTTGCCGCAATTGGTCAGCGAACCCTTCAGATCGACATAACGATACTTGTAGGATTCGAATTCCTCGAAGCTCAGCGGCCAGAACTGATCGACGTTCGGATAGGTCGCGACGGGCGTGTTGACATAGTCGGAGCCGACCTTCTCGACCTGCCGCACATACATCGACTGAATGACCTGCCCATACTTGTCGAGCGCGATGGGGCCCTTCGGCGAGTCGAATTTCACGGCCTTCATCGCGTCGATGAACCTGGCGGTGTCCTCGACGTTGCCATCGATGGCCTTGGCCGCGTCGGCGAAGGCCTTGGCGCCCACCCAGCCGTCCGGCGCGTTGTCGCTGGGTTGATGCTTGGTGCGCTCGAAATAGGCCTTGGCGAATTTCTCGTTGGCTGGCGTCTTGATCGCCGACGAATAATGCAGGGTCGAGTAGATGCCGATGGAGGAATCGCCAAGCTGCGGCAGGAAAGGCTCGTAAACAGCCTGTCCATAGATATCCATCACGGGCAACTTCGTCTTCAGGCCCATTTCCACGAACTGCTTGATGAAGCGCAGGCCGCCGCCACCCGGCAGGAACATCGCGACCGCGTCGGCCTTCTGGTCGAGGTTGGTCACATAGGGGCCGTAATCATTGTTGGTGATCGGCGGATATTGCTCCTGCGTGATCTTACCGCCGAGCTTGCAGAGCGCCGCGCCAAAGCCGCCGATCGTGTCGAAGCCGCCGGCGTAATCGGCCGCTAGAACGGCGATATTCTTCCAACCCTTCTTCATCATGAAATCGGCCGCCGCGGCCGACGGCGTGCGGCCGTTCTGCGAGGTGCGCACGAGGGTCGGATTGGCCAGCGGGCCAGGAATGGTCAATTCATTGGCGCCGGCGTCGCAGGACAGGATGAGTGGCACTTTCTTGTCGCGGGCGTATTCGTTGATGGCCAACGCGACGGCCGAGCTCACCACGCCCATGAGCACCTGCACATTGTCGCGCTCGACGAGTTTTTGCGCCTTGGTGAGACCGACATCGGGACGCGCCTGCTCGTCCTCGACGATCAATTCGATCTTGCGGCCCGCGACCTCGTAACCGATTTCCTCGAAATACATCTTCGCGCCGAGGATGCACTCTTCACCCGATGGCGCGAAACCGCCCGACGTCGGCGCGATGAATCCGATCTTGATGGGCGGCTTGGCTTGCGCGGCGGCCTGATTGACGAGCAGGGACGCGGACGAAAACGCGACGATGGCGCCGGCGACAACGCGCGCGCCCGCGCGCTCGGCGAACCTGACATGATGACCCTTCGACATGACATCCCTCCCCAATTATTTCGCGCGGCGGGCGGATCGCCGATCCGACCGCGCCACGTTCGCGTTTCCCACCACTTGAAGCATGAGCCTATCCACTTTCACGCGATAGGCAATTGGCGAATGCCCATCGCGCGAGTCGGGGTCAGGCCGCGCCGCCGCCCAATTGCGAATAGAGCGGCCCGGTCGCGGCCTTCGTCGCCGACCGCAACACATGCGCCTCCGGCGGCTCGGGGGGCACGTCGCCATACTGGCCGGAAATGCGCGTGTTCGGGAACTCCTCGCGCAGCCGCGGATAGACATGCCGCGCGAAATTGCGAATGCCCTTGACGGAATCCTCGTGCTCGAGGAAGCCCGCCTGCCCCATGTTCAGCAAGTGGCCGTAACCGCCAACATATTCGTAATGGCGCTTGATCTGGTTGTAGACCTGATCGGGCGTGCCAGCGAACATGAAGCCGGAACGGATCGCCGCTTCCACGCTCGCGCCCTTGGCGAATGCGCTCAGCGGATGTTCCGCGCCGCGCATCATCGCGACATTCGCCGCAACCGGCACATAGCCTGGCGGGTTGGCGTATTGCGGCGCGACCTTGTTGGCCGTGACGTACCACAGCAGTTTTTCCGCGCCTTCGTGCGCTTCCTTCTCGGTCTCGCCGACATAGACCAGCGCAGCGTAGGCGAGCCGATGGTTCGGCACGTCGTTGCCGCGACCAACCTTGCGCCACGCGCCGCGATAGGAATCGAAAATCTTGCGCGTCGCCTCGAAGCCCGTGAGGAAGGTCGCCTGCACGAAGCCCTTGGCGCCGACTTCCGCCGCGCCGCCCGTGCTGGTGGTGGACACCCACACCGGCGGATGCGGATTCTGATAGGCGCGCGGCCAGATGTTGACGTTGCGATGATGAAAAAACCGGCCCTCGTGGCTGAAGGGACCATCGTGCGACGTCCAGGTCTTCACGATGAGATCGAGCGCCTCCCAGAAGCGGTCCCCCATGCGCACGGGATTGCTGTTGGCCGGCGAAATTTCATAAGGCACGCCGCGCACGAAGCCCGCCTCGATGCGACCCTTCGACAGCACGTCGCACATCGCCATTTCCTCGGCGACGCGCACGGGCTGGCGACGGTTGGCGATCGGGTTACCGAGGATCAGCAGGCGCGCGCGCGTCGTCAGCCGCGCGAGGGTCGCCAGCACCAGCGGCGCGGCGGGATCGACGCAGGTCGCGGTCTGGTGATGCTCGTTGAGCATCACTTCCATCCCCTCCTCGTCGGCGATCTGCCATTCTTTCAGATACCGATCCCAGAGCGCGGCGCCCTTCACCGGATCATAGTTCTGGTTGGGCAGGCTGACGCGGATCGACGGATAGGAGTCCTGCGGCGGCAGATAGGGATAGGCGGTTTCGCTGAAATGCCAGGCTTGCATCTGAATGCTCCATGCGAACGGGTTCGACGCGACGCGCGCGCCGTGTCGGTCAGCGACCGAGGAAATCGAGAACGAGTTTGGCGAAGGCGTCGGGTTGCTCGACATGCGGCGCGTGCCCGGCCGCGGCTATGGTCGCCGTCGTCGCGCCCTTCACCAGCTTCGCGTAGTTTTCGAGATAGGCGGCGCTCACCACGCCATCGCTCGCGCCGCGCACGAACAGGGTTGGCGACGCCACGCGCTGCAACCGGTGCGGCAGCTTCGGGTTGTGCATGTAGGGCTCCCAGACCAGCAGCGCGAGCGTTTCGCGGTTGCGCACCTGCACCGAGAGCTCGGCGTCGCTGAGTTTCGTCAGGTCAGGCGCCATCTTCGCGGGATCATGGAACATCAGCTTGGCCACCTCGGGCGGCGGCAGCACGAAAATGTCGGGAATGTCGAGCTTGTCGTAAGGGCCTGTCTTCACGCCCACGGGACCAACCAGCACCACCTTGCCGAAACGCTCGGGCGCCTTGGTCAGCATTTCCGCCGCGATCCAGCCGCCGATGGAGCAGCCGATGATGTCGACCTTGGCGAGGCCAAGGCGATCCATCAATTCAAGATAGATGTGGGCGATGTCGTCGACATTGTCGATCCAGCCCGGCAGGGACGAAGAACCGAAACCCGGATGCGATGGCGCGATCAGCCGGCGCCCCTTGGCGAGCATCGACACATAGGCGTCGGTCGCGCGAAACCCGCTGCCCGGATGCAGGAACAGCAACGGAGCGCCCGCGCCATCCTCGTGAACCTCGATTTCGCAACCCGCGATTGTCACGACGTTTCGCTGCACGCGATTCCTCCTCTTGAATTTGTCGACGCGCCGAAATTGCGATCGGCGCTATTTCTTAGAGAGCTAAAAATGCATGATCCCGCGGGCAATGCAACCCCGCGCCAGGAAATTTCAGGCGCGAAACGTCAGCGTTCGGCCTCGCCGCCGCGCGACCCTTTTGATCCCAGCGCCGCGCCCGCCTCTGGCGGCAATCGCATGAACACCAGCACGGAGGCCAGCGATATCAGCCCAATCGCGAAAAACCCCGGCGCGATATCGGCGGCGACGAGGTCTGGCTTGCCACGCCACGAAAGACTCAGATGAATGACGAGCGCGGCGAGGCCGACGCCGAAGCTTTGCGCGAGTTGCTGCGTCATCGCGGCGAAGCTCGTCGCGCGGCTCATCCTGTCGCGCGGCATGTCCGCGTAGGCGAGCGACTGCACGGCGGTGAACTGGCTCGATCGCGACAGGCCGCCGATGAACAACGCCACGAGAATGACAACGAAGGGCGTCGTGGCGTGGAAGAATCCGCACGCGATGAGAAACAGGCCCATGACGCAACCATTGGCGATCAGCAGGCGCCGGAAACCCAGCGCGCCGATGGCCGGGCGCACGATGAAGCGCGTCAGCAACGAACCCACCGCGCCCGCGAGCGTCGTCAGGCCCGCGGCGAAGGCGGAATAGCCAAAGCCCATCTGCAACAGCAGCGCGAGCAGGAAAACCATCGCGGTCGTGCCCATGTAGAACAGGGCGCCGCCGGTGAGCGAGGCGCGAAACGTTCCGACGTCGAGCAGGCCAAGATCGATGATGGGATGCGCGGCGCGGCGCGACAGCGCGATGTAAAGCCCGCCGCACAGGGCGCCGCCCGCGAGCAGCGCCACGATCAGCGCGGTCGGCAGCAGCCCGCGGCCCATGGCCTCGAAACCGAAAACGAGGCTCGCCAGCGACACGGCGAGCAACAGGAAGCCCGTCACGTCCAGCGGCGCCGGCGGCTCGGACGGCACATCGGGAATTTTGAAATAGACCAGCGCCAGTCCGCACAGGCCAATCGGCAGATTGATCAGGAATATCCACGGCCAGGACCAATAGGTCACGATGAAGCCGCCGACGGATGGACCCAGCAATGGCGCCAGCGCGGCGGGGATCGTCACATAGGTCATCGCCTTGATGAGATCGGCGCGCGGCGCCGTCTTGAGCACGATGACGCGCCCGACAGGCGTCATCATCGCGCCGCCGACGCCCTGAGCGATGCGCGCCGCCACCAGCGCGGTCAGCGATTGCGACAGACCGCACAACACCGAACTGAGCGTGAAGATGGCGATGGCGAGCATGTACACCCGCCGCGCGCCGAAGCGGTCGGCGATCCAGCCGCTGATCGGCACGAAAACGGCGAGCGACAGCAGATAGGACGTGATCGCCAGATTGAGCCGCAGCGGGTCCTCGCCCATCGATTGCGCCATCGAGGGCAAGGCCGTCGCGATCACCACGCCGTCGAACTGATGCATGAACTGCGAACAGCCGACGATCAGGGGAATCAGGAACGAATAGCGCGGAACCGACATGGGGAATGACGCTGGGGCTTGAGGCAAGGGGCTTGTACGCGCCGTCGCCCGCGCGCGCCAGACACGTGGCGACATCATGCGCCCCGATAACAAATAAATGAATGGTGGGCCGGGCAGGACTCGAACCTGCAACCAGACCGTTATGAGCGGCCGGCTCTAACCATTGAGCTACCGGCCCAGGCGACGCAAGAAGCGCGCGAGGGAGAAACCCTCATACGCAAAAGGGATCGCCAAGGGAAGCGCCGCCCGCGCGCCGGCGCGAGCCTTCAACAAGGCCTATTTGACGGGGATTGGCCGCGGGCGACCATCGTCGCCGACCGCGACGAAGGTGAAGGTCGCGTCCGTCACCTTGTCGCGATGGGTCGTCATGAAGCGCTGCGCCCAGGCCTCGATGTGAATCTTCATCGAGGTCCGCCCGATGCTTTCGACATCGGAATAAACCTCCAGCACGTCGCCGACCTTCATCGGCGCGATAAAGGTCATGGAATCAACCTTCACGGTCACCACCCTGCCCTGCGCGCGCTCGACGCCGGCGATGCCGCCCGCCTGATCCATCGCCGACATGACCCAGCCGCCGAAAATGTCGCCATTGGCGTTGGTGTCGGCGGGCATGGCGATGGCCCGCACCGTCAGCTTGCCGCGCGGCTGGCCTTTTTCCGGGGAGATGTCGTTCATGCGGGCGGTCTCTCGGGAAATGGAGGGGTCCGGAAGAGGATTGCGATGACGGCGAAGGGCTTACTTCGGCATGCCGCCCCCGCGCAGATCGATGATCTGGCGCGCCTTGAAGAAGGTCATTTCGACCGCGTCGTCGAACAGCGGCGACGCGTCGGCGCGGATGAAGGTCTCTTCCTCCAGGGCACCGTCGATCTCGCGGCTGATGACGCCGCAGACCTGATAGCGATCGTTTTCCTTGAAGGGCGTCGCGCGCACCAGATAGCCCTGATAATCAAGGGTCTTGGCCGCTTGCGGCGGCGCCTCCGCCTTGCCGCCGCCAAAGAGCTTTTTCAGGAATGACATGGAGCCTGCCCCGCGAACGCCGATGCGGGCAAGTTAGGCATTAACGTCACCGGATTCAACGGTTGGCGCGGCGCGCGCCTCGCGCGCGGTGACGAAGGCAGCCTGAAAGCAGAGAAAGGCGCCGAAGGCGTCGACCGCCATCTGCGGCCCCGCCATGGGCGCCAGCCGCGCAAGAGCCGTGACCCCGGCCGACAGCGCCGAGGTGACCACGTCATTGCGCGCCGACAGCCACGTGGCGACCATGACCGGGTTGTGCGCGCGACGAAATCGCCAGAGCGCGGCGGCGACCGCCATCGCTTCGAGCGTCGTCAACCCGCCCGACAGGGTGATGCCGAATGTCTCGACGTCAGGCGGATCAATAAAGGTCCAGACGATCTGGACAACCGTCTCGACGCCCGCCGCCGCCAGCACGGCGGCCGAAGCATAAGCTGACAGACGCTCGGCTCTGACGCCGCGACCGAAGGCCGCCGCCGACAGGCCGTAGATGAGAACGTCGTAAATCCATTCAAGCCCGTCGCGCAGCAGGAAGCGCGAGCCAATCAGATAGCCATAAAGGGCCTCGCCGATCATGATCGCCAGCACCATCGCCGCGATGGCGAGAATGGTCAGGCGATAGGCGCGCGGCGAGATGGCGACTACGTCGGACATGCGCCGTTACCAGGGCTTTGCACGCCGCGGCCGACGCGGCCCGGGCCGCGTCGAGACGGGGATCAGTTGTCGAGGAAGCTGCGCAACTTGCGCGAGCGGCTCGGATGCTTGAGCTTGCGCAGCGCCTTCGCCTCGATCTGGCGGATGCGCTCGCGCGTCACCGAGAACTGCTGGCCGACCTCTTCCAGCGTGTGGTCGGTGTTCATGCCGATGCCAAAGCGCATGCGCAGCACGCGCTCCTCGCGCGGCGTGAGCGAGGCGAGCACGCGCGTCGTGGTCTCGCGCAGGTTCGACTGGATCGCCGCGTCGATCGGTAGGATCGCGTTCTTGTCCTCGATGAAATCGCCAAGATGCGAATCCTCCTCGTCGCCGATCGGCGTTTCGAGCGAGATCGGCT